>NZ_JBWKNQ010000003.1:0-657891 GCF_059415645.1 Variovorax sp. GW821-FHT10B04 | reverse complement strand
CTGCCCGGCGTCAACTATTCTGAGCGGTCAGCGTCAACTATCTTGATCGGTGCGGTCGAGTGTGGTCATTGAGTAGTTGTCGTTGCGCTGCGGTGGCGGCGGGCCGGCAACGCAGCGCGGCGGCGGTAGCTGTCCACGTTCATCTCCAGGATCGTCGAATGGTGCACCAGCCGATCCACGGCCGCCACCGTCATGGCCTTGTCCGGGAACACCTCGTCCCACGCCGAGAACGGTGCGTTGGCCGTGATGGCGATGCTCTTGCGCTCGTAGCGCTCGGCAATCAGCTCGAACAACACCGAGGTCTCGGCCTGGTCTTTCCTGGCATAGCTGAGGTCGTCCAACACGAGCAGGTCGAAGCGGTCGAGCTTGGCCAACTCGGCCGGTAGACGCAGATCGCGGCGCGCAGCTTGCAGCCGCTGCACGAGCTCGCTCGTGCGCACGAAGAGCACCTTGTAGCCTTGATCGATCAGCGCGTGGCCGATGCCGGCAATCAGGTGCGTCTTGCCTACGCCTGGCGGCCCGAAGGCGAGCAGGTTGTGCCCCTGTGCGATCCACCCGTCGGCCTCGGCCAACGCGGTGATGTGCGCCTTGGAGATCGTCGCGACGGCGTCGAAGTCGAAGCTCGCCAGGCTCTTGTCTGGCGGCAGATGGCTGTCGACCCGGGCTCGTGCAAGCCGGCGCGTCTCGCGCTCGTTCACCTCCTGCTCGAGCAGGGTGCCGAGGAAGCGCTCGGCCGTCCACCCTTCACGGTTGGACTGCTCGGCCAGATCGGCCCACAGCCGTTTCATCGTGGGAAGCCTCAACTCCCCCAGCATCAGAGGCAGCCGCGCGGCATCGGCCGCGGTGCGCGTGGTGGCCGTCGTATTCATGCGGCTTCCAGCAGTTCGTCATACACCGCTGCTGGCGGCAGCATCACCTCGACCACCGGCATCAACGTTGGGCGCGGCGCGAACTGTGCCCGCAATACGTCGATGTCGGGCAGTTCATCGCGCTCGACCAATGCCGCGAGCACGCGGGCGAGCTCGACCACGACGTTGGCCCGGTCGGCCAGATCCAGCAGGTTCACCATCAACCGGCAGGCTTCGCGCTCGCTCAACCGTTGGCTGATGCGTTGCCAGGCCTGGGCATATTCGCTGCGTGGGAACATGGCGTCTCGCATCACCCACCGTGCGAAGGCGCCCGGCTTGCGTCGAAGCGAGGGCATCATGTGTCGCCAGTCGATCCGCTTGGGATGCCGGTCCTGGACGCTGCCGCGAAGTCGCTCGCACTCGAACACCTTCACGCCGCCCAGCCACGCTTCGATGTGTGCGCTGTGCAGCCGAACCTTCAGTCGGTGGCCGATTAGGCGTGACGGGGCGCTGTAGGTCACGCCCTTGGCGGTGAAGACCCCGTACTTGCTGACGCGTGCGTCGACCTCCTCGAAGTCGACGGTGCGTCGCACCGGCAACGGTCGTAGGCTCGCGCGCTCGACTTCCCAAGCTCGTGCACAGCGTGCGTTCAACCTGCGCACCGTCTCGGCGACGAACTGACCGTACGCCTCCATGTCAGCGAACTCCCTCGTGCCACGCAGAAGCAAGGCCTGCTCGAGCGCGACCTTCAGGCTGCCCTGACGCGATTCGATGGCGCCGTTCTCATGGCTCTCGCCGGGGTTGTTGCGGCTTCCGCGCAGCCCATAGTGCTCGCACAGCTCGCGGTAGCGAGCCGTGAGTTCCTGCTGCTCGGCCAGATTGTTGAAGGCCGCCGACAAGCTGTCGGTGCGATGCTCTTCAGGTCCGCCGCCAGCCATCCACAACGCCTCCTGCAGACCGCTGGACAGCGCCTGGAAGCTCTCGCCGCCGAGCACGATGCGGGCGTGGCGCCAGCCACTGTGGGCGAAGGCGAACTGGTACAGCCGATGCGGCAAGACAACTCCGGCAATGGTGACGCCCAGGCTATCGCATACCGTGAAGTCTGACAGGCCAAGTCGGCCTGGCGGGTGTACTTGGGCGAAGAAGATCTCACGATCTCCACCGTGTTCGGCACGCCATTGGCGCACCCGTCGCTGCAGCGTGCGCAGCACCGCACCATCGAAGCGCTGCGGGTAACGAAGCTGCAATTCCTCCAGCACCGTGACGGCCATCAGGCCAGGTGCCGACTCGAGCATCGGCACCACCTCCGACTGCCATACATCCTGCAGCGGGTCAGCACGTGTGCGCCAACTGCGCGGTGGCCTCTGGGATGGCAACAGCACCGCGGATTCGATCCTCCGCGCGCTGGCCACGCTGATGCCGGTCTTGGCTGCTGCAACCTCCTGGGTGTGCTTGCCGCGCAATTGCTTGTACTTGGTCACTTGAAGATCCGATATGCGATTGCCGGGCACTGTGGCTGCCTCCTGAAGAGGCAATCCACTGTAGAACCCGACCGCAAACGCACCCCGGACTGCGTGCGTCAACCGCTCACGATAGTTGTCGTCGAGCGCTCAAGATAATTGTCGCTGGCCAATCCGGCACAGGTTGGGACGGGTTGGCGCCGGCTGCGCGTCGACAGCCATGAAGCGCCGGCGCAACATCGTGCGGACACTGCGGACATCAGTGCGGACATGGGTGGGGACATTTCGAATGTCCGCACTGATGTCCCCACCCAAATGTCCCCACCTGCCGGCCAGGGGGCGCACGGCTCAACTGCGAACCCTGCGGGGAGTGCACTACAGCGGGCGGTGCTGCACAAGGAGGACTTCGCCGGCCGCCTGAAGGAGCTGCACTACCGGCAGGAGGCCGAAAAGGTGATCGAGGCCTCCGTCGCTCGCGAGGTGCTGTTCAGTGAGTTCGACGCCCAGCGGGATGAGTGGTTGGCCTGGCCTGAGCGGTTTGGAGCCTCCATTGCGAAGGACCTTGGCATCCAGGAGAGCGCCCGTGTGCATGAGGTGCTGGCGGTCTTCGTGCAGAAGCAGCTGACGACGCTGGGCCGGCCGAGTGGCGAATTTCGGAAGCGGTAGCGGCTCCATGGCAGTTAACCAAATTCGTTAACCGCCGTGTTAACCAGCGGTTGATTAACAGTTTGGTTAACAGCCTTTTTCTCGGTGTTCGGAGGCTGCTTGCGATACCGCTCCAGCATCGAATCCGATGCCTCGACATCGACGTCCTCTCCAATGAAAACGATCCAGCCGCGCGTTTTCCATTTCGTCACTGCTGGCTTGGAAACACCATGGCGCTTCGCGTAATCAGTGAGTGAGCAAACGGTCATGTGTTAACCAAATTTCAAAACTTGGCGCTGGGAAAACAACGCGCGTGCGCAGTGCCCACGTTTAGTCAAAGCCTTGGGAGGGACCCGTGTTTGAGCTGCCGCACGACGCTGTCTGCCCATCAGCATCCTTGCTAAAAAACGTCAAAATTTCGCGATCTGAGAGGCGTTACTTCAGATGGGGACTCGTCTCGACGTGGTGAGCTGCCCGCAGCAGCACGAATCGCGGATGAGCTCCGCAATGGCTACAGGGTGGAAATTTCTTTCCATATACGCAGGTGACCTCGTGGTCGGCGGTGTGAACGTTGTCATGGATCACCTTGTAAATCCCTGAATGCGGAACCGTATCGCCTGGTTTGAACGTATCACCGATTGCGGCCATGCATGTCCTTGTAGTTGACGTGCAGGATAGAGATGGCTTCGGCGGATGCGCAATCACCTAAAAGGGTGAGAGGAGCAATAGAAAATTCTGTATAGATCGACGATGGCAGAATCAGGAATGAGTGACGCCAACGGACCTTCGCCTGAAATCAAGAAACGCAGTTTGGCCCATCTCTTGCCGGATAAGAAGGCTGTCGAGACAAGCATCGGCATGCTGTTCGTCAGGCATGTGAATGTGTCGGACCTCGAAGCCCTAGAGGTGGACCAGCAGGCATTGGGCAAGACGCTAGTACGTCTGCTTTGCAGTCGCGCTGAGGACAAGCGTGACAAGTCTTTCCTGGCAGAAGAGGATCTCATCGCGCTGACTGGCGAGGATTTTGGTGTGCTGGCACCGGCAATTGCAGACCGGAACAATTGGAAAGGGCTCCCTGCAGGCGCCGGCTTAGTTGAGCTTGGTAGTGCTGCAAAAATAGGGCTTGATTCGGATCGAGCAGGCGTCGCAAAGATGAACGCCGATCTCCATGCGTCAATTAAGTCGAAGTATCAATTTCTCGACCAAACTGTGCTCGGTAAGTTGCAAAAGCAGATGGCCGATCTGAGCAAACTTGGCGTTCTGGGCCGCAGCGTCGCAGAGACTCAAAAATGGGCGTCTAAAGATTCAGGTATTACTGCCTTGAAGAGTGTCCTGCAGGCTGATCCGATGAGATTGGCTATGCCACAGATTAATGAGGTGCCAAGGATCCACATTCCTCGGCCCGAAGAATCCAAGCTTGGTAGGGCTACGCTTGCTAGTGCGGAGTATTCGAAGCAATCAAGCGAAAAAATCGATGCGCTTGTTCAAGTTGTTGCGGGTCTAAATCAGACGGTGGTGTCCGAAATTCTCCCAGCTTGGACCGCGAAGTTCGCTGCGGATCAGGACGCCGGCAAGACCGCGTTTGAGCAGGCCGCTCAGGGCCTACGATGGACTCGGCGGGCCGTTTACGTATCGGTCATTGTCACAGCGCTAGCTACCGTGTGGCAGGTCTGGGTCGCGTATGCAATCGACGGCGGCAACGCGGGCCAACAGAAGCGGGTTGAAGACGCATTGCGCGAACAGCTTGCCGCTCAGCGGACGATGATCGAGCAGCAGGCCCGTGAGGGGGCTATGCTTCGTGATGCGCTCCGGGCCTTAACAGCCTCCCCAGGCGCCAAGCTAGAAAAGCCAGTCGATGGCCTGAAGCAAAACAGCCGCCATAAGCCCTGACTTTCTAGCTTCGATGTCGGTTCTGGGCCAGCTGGAAGGCCGAGCAGTGGGGCATCTTCGCCGTCAGCGTGCTGTTCGGCGCTGCGTGGCTCCGGGGGCTGTGAGACGAACAGGCCATCCGCTGGCTGCGGCCGAGCCTGGCATTGCCTGGGGGGCACCAGCCGACCTGCCGCCGAACGCCTTCCAGCTGCTGAACGTCATGCTCGGGGCGCTGTCGATCGCATTCGGCCAGGTGTGCAACTACTGGCTGGGCTCGTCCGCGGGGTCAAAGCGTGCAGGGGACGCGGTACGGAAAATCGCTGAGCAGGCGGGGGCATCAAAGGCATAGCGGTATGTCAGTTCGACTGCGTGAACTCCATGTCGTAGTCGCGAGACAGAATTTCGAGAAGGTTGCCCGCGCCGCATAAGTGGCCCATGCCGCAGACGATCAGCGTCCTCTTGCCGCCGCGCGCAAGCTTCGCAACGACGGGAGCCCATGCTTTGTTTCGATGAGAAAGCAAGGCCTGCAGAATCTCTGGGGAAACATTCTCTCGTAGCAATTTGGCCATCTGGTCCAGATCGCCGTTCACCCATGCACGCACCATCTTTTCGAGCAGGCGCTTGGACTGCGGCGTCGTTCCAAGGCGCTTACTGATCTCACGCTCGTACACCTTCGAGTCGAGCTCCTCGAACCCTCTCATGAAGATCTCAGGCGTTTCGAGCTCGAGCAGAGGCCCGCGCTCGGCTGTCCACTCTTCGATGCAACTCTCTACGCCAGGGACCGTGCTGATCCCCAGCATCCCAATCGTGAACATGATCCGTGGCAATGACGCATCCTCCAGACGTCCGGAGTTCGCCGGCCAAATGGGCCCGAGCTTCGAAAGCGTTGCAAGAGGGAGCGACGATGAGCGGTGTCTGGATGGAAGGGCAAATGTGATGCCGGCGCGCGATGAGTGCATTTCCACCGCGATTTGCTCGGCCCAGTCGACCTGCGCACGAACTGCGGGCTCCCAACCTTTCACGGCCCCCTTTGGGAAGACGTGGATCGATGGGAGGACTCGCACCTGCGTGCCGACAATTTCGATGAACATCAGAATCCTCCGCGGCCTGAACGGCCCCGCGCGGGGGAGTGTGTCATGCACAGACCGAGGCAGGAGGCTAAGGGTAAGCTAAACCTCTCCGTCGACCGACAGGCGCAAAAAAGCCCGCCGAAGCGGGCCTTTTGACGAAAACGTGTTGATGCTCAGGCGTGCTCTTTCACCAGAGGTGCAGATGCCAGCATGGCATCCAGCTTTTCGTTGATCGAGCGCGTCTCTTCGATCGCCTCTCGAATCAGCGCCGTAAAGTCGCGATCGGTCTTTGGGTTGGACATCGCGTACAGATCGAACTTCATAAGATCGTTCATGTTCACCTCTTAGTTAAAACCTTGCCTGTTTTTCCATCTTCAGGATGGCAGCGTTGTAATCGTCCTTGTCGCCGTTCTTCAAGGCACTCGCAACACACTGCACCAACCAAATCTGCTGTTTCGCGTTCATCACCAAACGTTCCTCGAACACTTGCAGTGCACCAGCAGTATCCAATGTAGTTAAGACTGATTCGACTACCTTCAAGCTCAGCAGTATGTCCTCGATAGACGGACTGATCTTGTGAGTGAAATGCTCGAATCCGAACTTCATATGAGCCTGCAGCACCTTGTCCGCAGTCTGAAGGATCTCGCCCCACAGAACTTCAACCGAGGGTGCAATCTCCGCCCAGCGCTCCTGTGCCTCAGGGTTCAGCGTCGTTTGTTGTTCTTCTTCTTGATCCACTTCGTTCCTGCCTACTAGCAGACCTTTTTTTGTTACAACTGCTATTTTAGGGTCCTGTGGATAACTTGACAACGCTGTCATTAACAACAGTCGTTAACAAGCAACCATCAACACCCACTTCTGCACATACATCTTCAGAGTAACTACGGAGATGCAAGTTCCTTGACTTCTGTACACCCTTGCCACTGCGACGGGGGGAATGCGGAACGCCTCGCGGAACGAATGCGGAACAACTTCCTTCACGTGAGCGCGCACTATCATGGCGAAGTGCGTCAAACCGTGGTGCCCGGGGCCGGAATCGAACCGGCACGCCTTGCGGCGGGGGATTTTGAGTCCCCTGCGTCTACCAATTTCACCACCCGGGCGCGGGAGAGTGCAGCCCAAAATTATGGCACAGTGCGCGGCATGCTCCCGCAGATTCGCAAGCCAAAAATATCGTCGGCGGGTGTTCCAGGCTGCCGCAAGCAGCGCGACACGAGAGAAACATGACCTATCCCACCATCGAAGACGCCATCGGCAAGACGCCGCTGGTCGCGCTCCAGCGCATCGACGCAGCCGACAACACACGGCGCGGCAACGTGATCCTCGGCAAGCTCGAGGGCAACAACCCCGCCGGCTCGGTGAAGGATCGGCCGGCGTTATCGATGATCAAACGTGCCGAGGAACGCGGCGAGATCAAGCCCGGCGACACGCTGATCGAGGCCACTTCCGGCAACACCGGCATCGCACTCGCGATGGCTGCGGCGATCAAGGGCTACCGCATGGTTCTGATCATGCCGGAGGACCTGTCCGTCGAGCGTGCGCAGACCATGAAGGCATTCGGCGCGGAACTGCTGCTCACGCCCAAGAGCGGTGGCATGGAATACGCGCGCGACCTGGCCGACCAGATGGTGGCGCAGGGCAAGGGCCGGGTGCTCGATCAGTTCGCGAACCCCGACAACCCGCGCATCCACTACGAAACCACGGGCCCCGAAATATGGGACGCCACGCAGGGGCGCGTGACGCATTTCGTGAGTGCCATGGGCACCACCGGAACGATCACGGGCGTGTCGCGCTTCCTGAAGGAAAAGAACCCCGGCGTGCAGATCATCGGTGCGCAACCGGATGACGGTTCGCGCATACCCGGCATCCGCAAGTGGCCGCAGGAATACCTGCCGAAGATCTACGACCCGAGCCGCGTCGACCAGGTGATCAACGTGAGCCAGGACAACGCCGAAGAGATGTGCCGCCGGCTGGCGCGCGAGGAGGGCATCTTCGGTGGCATCTCGGCTGCCGGCGCGCTCTGGGTGGCGCTCGAAGTCGCCAAGAAGGTCGAGAACGCAACCATCGTCTTCGTCGTTTGCGATCGCGGCGATCGTTACCTGTCGACCGGCGTCTTTCCTGCCTGAGGCCTCCACCATGTTCGTCCCCACCTATTGCCCCGCCTGTGCCACCGCGCTGACCGACATCGAGCTGATGGAAGACAGCGGCCCGACCACACGGCTGCGCTGCCCGGCCTGCGGCTGGACCCACTGGAACAATCCCACGCCGGTGCTGGCCGCGATCGTCGAATACCGCGGGCAGGTACTGCTGGCCCGCAACGCCGCCTGGGCACACAAGGCCTATGCGCTGATCACCGGCTTCATGGAAGCGGGCGAGACGCCGGAAGAAGGCATCACGCGCGAGGTCAAGGAAGAAACCAACCTCGACGTCAGCGCGCTCAAGCTGGTCGGTGTCTACGAGTTCAAGCGCATGAACCAGGTGATCATTGCCTATCACGCGGTGGCGGACGGCGAGGTCCGGCTGTCGCCGGAACTGGTCGACTACAAGCTCTACGACCTGGGCGACGTGAAGTGCTGGCCAGCGGGCACCGGCTACGCGCTGGCCGATTGGCTGCGCACGCGCGGCTATGAGCCGCAGTTCACCGAATGGCCGCGCCGGGCCGACCCGCCGGCCGACGCCTGAGGTCGGTGCACGACATGGAGATCCACAAGGAACTCGACACACGCGGGCTGAATTGCCCGCTGCCGATTCTCAAGGCCAAGAAATCGCTCAACGAGATGCAGAGCGGTGAGTTGCTTCGGGTGGTCTCGACCGATGCCGGTTCGGTGCGGGACTTTCAGGCCTTCGCTCGCCAGACCGGCAACGCGCTGGTCGAGCAGCAGACCGTCGGGAGCGATTTCATCCACGTGCTGCGCCGGCGCTGAGCGCGCCGGGCAGCCGTGGAAAGCGCCATCAGAGCGCCAGGCTCTTGAGGTATTCGCGGAACTGGCCGCCGACTTCCGGGTGTTCGAGTGCGAGCTCGACGCTGGCCTGCAGGAAGCCTTCCTTGCTGCCGCAGTCGTAGCGCACGCCCTTGTAGGCGTAAGCGTAGACGGCTTCCTTCTTCATCAGCGCGGCGATGCCGTCGGTCAGCTGGATCTCGCCGCCAGCGCCCTTGGGCTGGTTGCGAATCTCGGCGAACACGCCCGGCGTCAGGACGTAACGGCCGGCAACGCCCAGGCGCGACGGTGCCGATTCGGGCGACGGCTTCTCGACCATGCGGTTGACCTTGACCAGGCCTTCCTCGATCTGGTCGCCGGCCACGATGCCGTAGCGCTTGACCTGGTCCAGCGGCACTTCCTGCACGGCCAGCAGCGAGCGGCCGAGTTGGCTGAACGCTTCCGTCATCTGTGCGAGCACCGGCTGGCCGCCCTTCGGGCCGACCATCAGGTCGTCTGCCAGCAGAACCGCGAAAGGCTCGTTGCCGACCAGATGCTCGGCACACAGCACGGCATGACCCAGACCCAGCATGCGCGGCTGGCGCACATAGGAGACGGTCATGTCCGAAGGCATCACGGCGCGCGTGATCTCGAGCAGCGCGGTCTTGCCGGCTGCTTCGAGCTGGCTTTCCAGCTCATAGGCGGTGTCGTAGTGGTCCTCGATGGCGCGCTTGTTGCGGCCCGTCACGAAGATCATGTCGCGGATGCCGGCGGCATAGGCTTCTTCGACCGCGTATTGAATCAGCGGCTTGTCGACGACCGGCAGCATTTCCTTGGGCTGCGCCTTGGTTGCCGGCAGAAAGCGGGTGCCGAAGCCCGCAACAGGAAAAACGGCCTTGCGAATACGCGTCGTCGAATTGGACATTTGTATAAAAAAGTGAGCGTCGCAGAGATACTAATTGCACTTTGAGACGTTTGGAAGTCTATTCATGCCAGACGCAAAAGCTGTGCCTGTAGTCGTGAGATCGTGGCGCTGAAGTCCTCCAGCCGTTGTCGTTCCTGGGCGATGACTGCGGCGGGCGCTTTGGCTACAAAGGCTTCATTCCCGAGTTTGCCGTTCACCTTGGCGATTTCGCCTTCGATGCGTGCGATTTCCTTGCCGATGCGCGCTTTTTCAGCTGCCTTGTCGATCTCCATGTACAGGCAGAAGCGCACCGCGCCGACCACTGCGACCGGCGCGGCCTCGGCGGCGGCCGACCAGCTTGCTTCGTCATCGAACACCTTCACTTCCTTCAGCTTGGCGAGCGACTGCAGAACCGGTGCGGCATCACGCAGGAACGCACTGTCAGCCGCGTTGTCGGCCACCGCATACAGCGGCATGCGTGTGGCAGGCGATACGTTCATCTCGCCGCGCAGCGTGCGGCAGGCATCGACCAGCGCCTTGAGACGCGCGACGTGGGCTTCGGCGGCCGGATCGATCTTCTCCGGCTGGCTCTGCGGGTACGCGGCGACCATGATCGAATCGGCCGCACGACCGGCCACGGGCGCGACCTTCTGCCAGAGGGCCTCGGTAATGAACGGAATCACCGGATGCGCCAGGCGCAGCAGGGTTTCGAGCGTGCGGATCAGCGTGCGGCGCGTCGCGCGCTGTTGTGGTGCTTCGCCGGTCTGCAACTGCACCTTGGCGATCTCCAGGTACCAGTCGCAGAACTCGTCCCAGGCGAACTGGTAGATGGCGTTGGCGACGTTGTCGAGGCGGTATTCCTCGAAGCCCTTGGCCACTTCGGCTTCGACGCGCTGCAACTGCGAGACGATCCAGTAGTCGGCGCGGCTGAAGCTCAGGTAGCCATGTGCCGGGCCTCCGACCGCGCACTCTTCCTTGGTGTGCTCCCGCAGGCCGCAGTCCTGGCCCTCGCAGTTCATCAGCACGAAGCGGGTGGCGTTCCAGAGCTTGTTGCAGAAATTGCGGTAGCCCTCGCAGCGCTTGCTGTCGAAGTTGATGCTGCGGCCGAGCGAAGCCAGCGACGCGAAGGTGAAGCGCAGCGCGTCGGCACCGAAGGCCGGAATGCCTTCCGGGAATTCCCTCTGCGTGTTCTTGCGCACCTGCGGCGCGGTCTCGGGCTTGCGCAGGCCCTGCGTGCGCTTGTCGAGCAGTTCCGGCAGCGCGATACCGTCGATCAGATCGACCGGGTCGAGCACGTTGCCTTCGGACTTGCTCATCTTCTTGCCCTGTGCGTCGCGCACCAGGCCGTGGATGTAGACGTCCCTGAACGGCACCTTGCCGGTGAAGTGCTTGGTCATCATGATCATCCGGGCCACCCAGAAGAAGATGATGTCGTAGCCGGTGACCAGCACGGACGAAGGCAGGTACCGCGCCAGCTCATCGGTCTGCTCGGGCCAGCCGAGCGACGAGAAGGGGACGAGTGCCGACGAGTACCAGGTGTCGAGCACGTCCTCGTCGCGCTTCAGCGTCTTGCCGGGTGCCTTGGCCCGCGCCTCGGCTTCGTCGTGCGCGACGTAGACCGTGCCGTCTTCGTCGTACCACGCCGGGATCTGGTGCCCCCACCAGAGCTGGCGCGAAATGGTCCAGTCCTGGATGTTCTCCATCCAGTGGTTGTAGGTGTTGACCCAGTTCTCCGGCACGAAGCGCACTTCGCCCGACTTCACCACGTCGATCGCCTTCTGCGCGATCGACTGGCCGTCGGCGCCGGGGCGCGTCATGGCGACGTACCACTGGTCGGTCAGCATCGGCTCGACGATGGCGCCGGAGCGTGCGCAGCGCGGCACCATGAGCTTGTGCTTCTTGACCTCGACCAGCAGGCCGAGCGCTTCCAGGTCGGCCACGATCGCCTTGCGGGCGACGAAGCGGTCCAGGCCGCGGTATTTCTCGGGCGCGTTGTCGTTGATGGTCGCGTCGAGCGTGAGCACGCCGATCATCTCGAGCTTGTGGCGCTGGCCGACCGCGTAGTCGTTGTAGTCGTGGGCCGGCGTGACCTTCACGACGCCGGTGCCGAAGGCCTTGTCGACGTAGTCGTCCGCAATGATCGGGATCAGCTTGCCGACCAGCGGCAGCTTCACGCGCTGGCCGATCAGGTGCTTGTAGCGCTCGTCCTCGGGGTGGACCATCACGGCGGTGTCGCCGAGCATCGTCTCGGGCCGCGTGGTCGCCACGGTGAGCGTGCCGCTGCCGTCTTCCAGCGGATAGGCGATGTGCCAGAGCGAACCGTCTTCTTCCTCGCTCTCGACCTCGAGGTCGCTCACCGAGGTCTTCAGCACCGGGTCCCAGTTGCCCAGGCGCTTGCCGCGGTAGATCAGGCCTTCGTCGTAGAGCTTCACGAAGGTGTCGGTGACGACGGCCGAGAGGTCTTCGTCCATCGTGAAGTACTCGCGGCTCCAGTCGACCGTGTCGCCCATGCGGCGCATCTGGCCGGTGATGGTGTTGCCGCTCTTCTCCTTCCATTCCCACACGCGGGCGACGAAGTTCTTGCGCGCCTCGGCGGGCGTCGGGCCCATGTCGTGCCGGCTGATCTTCTGTTCCTGCAACTGGCGCTCCACCACGATCTGCGTGGCGATGCCCGCGTGGTCGGTGCCCGGCACCCACAGCGTGTTGTCGCCCTTCATGCGGTGGTAGCGCGTCAGGCTGTCCATGATCGTCTGGTTGAACGCATGGCCCATGTGCAGGGTGCCCGTCACGTTCGGCGGCGGCAGCTGGATGGCGAACGAGTCCGCGCCGTCTTTCGGTGCCTGCGTGCCGCGGAAGCCCGCTTTCGCGTAGCCCCGGCGTTCCCACTCGGGGCCCCAGTGCGCCTCGATGGCGGCGGGTTCGAAGGATTTGGACAGGCTTTCGAGGCCGGGTTGGCTGATGGGTTCGCTCATGGGATGGCAGATATCGAACGGCACGCATGGCGCCGTCGCTGGCAGGATGGGTAAGCCCCGATTTTACCGGGGCACGGTTCGTCCATCGGGGAGGGCGTCTCTCGCCATGCCCATAATTCCATCCATGCTCTTCCTGCTTTCGCCCGCCAAATCTCTGGACTACGACACGCCTGTTGCCGACGACGTCCCCGCCACCCAACCCGTGTTCGAGGGCCCGAAAGGCCCGGCCGCCGAACTGATCGGCCTTCTGCGCGAGAAGTCGCCGCAGCAGATCGCCGAACTCATGAGCCTGTCGGACAAGCTGTCCGCTCTCAACGTCGCGCGCTATGCGGCCTGGGCGCCGAAGGGCACGGCGAAGAATGCGCGGCAGGCGGCGCTGGCCTTCAACGGCGACGTGTACGGCGGCCTGGACGCGCGCAGCCTCGGCGCTGCGCAGATGGCCTGGGCGCAAGACCACGTCTGCATCCTGAGCGGCCTCTACGGCGTGCTGCGTCCGCTGGACCGGTTGCAGCCCTACCGTCTGGAGATGGGAACGCAACTCGCGAATCCGCGCGGCAAGGACCTGTACGCCTTCTGGGGCGATCGCATCGCCGTGCATCTGAACGAGCGCCTGGCTGCCGACCGCACGCCGGTCGTGATCAACCTGGCGTCGCAGGAATACTTCCGTTCGGTCGACCTGAAGGTGCTCAAGGCCCGCGTCGTCGAGTGCGTGTTCGAGGAGTGGAAGGGCGGCAAGTACAAGATCGTCAGCTTTTTCGCCAAGCGCGCCCGCGGCCTGATGGCGCGCTGGGCCGTGCTCCACAAGTCCGCCACGCCCAAGGCGCTGGAGAAGTTCGACCTCGAGGGCTACGCCTTCGCGGCCGAGGTGTCGACCCCCGAGCGGCTCGTGTTCCGCAGAAAGGCCTGATGTCGTGAGCCAGTCCGTCACGCCCGAACTGCGCGCCTGGATGATCGATCAGTTGGCCGCCGGCCATTCGGTGGCGGCGCTCCTGGCCTCGATGCAGGCGGCCGGCTGGCATGCCGACGTGGCGGCTGCGGCACTTTCCACGATCGAGTCGCAGGCGGAGGTGGCCGAGGCCCCCGCGCCGGCGGCACCGCGTTCGATGCCGGGGCCCGATCTCTCCGCCTCGCCGCTGTACGTCGATGCGGGCGACCGGAAGGTGTCGGTGCTCCAGACCATGGCGCATCCGCGGGTCATGGTGTTCGGCGACCTCGTGTCCGACGATGAATGCGAGGCGTTGATCGCTGCGGCGAGGCGGCGTCTCGCGCGATCGCTCACGGTCGAGACCAAGACCGGCGGCGAGGCACTCAATGTCGATCGCACCAGCGACGGCATGTTCTTCGAGCGCGGAGAGAACGAGGTCGTCACGCGCGTCGAGCAGCGCATCGCTGCACTGCTGCGCTGGCCGCTCGAGTTCGGCGAGGGTCTCCAGGTGTTGCGCTATGCGCCCGGTGCGCAGTACCGGCCGCACTACGACTATTTCGATCCCGGCGAGCCCGGCACGCCGACCATCCTGCGGCGCGGCGGTCAGCGCGTTGCGACGCTTGTGATGTACCTGCAGGAGCCCGAACAGGGCGGCGCAACGACCTTTCCGGACGTCGGCCTCGAAGTGGCGCCGAAACGTGGCACGGGCGTGTTCTTCAGCTACGAGCGGCCCCATCCGGACACCCGCACGTTGCATGGCGGTGCGCCGGTCCTGGCCGGCGAGAAATGGGTTGCGACCAAATGGTTGCGCGAAAGGGAGTTTCAATGAAGGTTCAGGCCAACGGCATCGAGATCGAAGTCGAGGACACGGGCGGTGAGGGCAGGCCCGTGGTCATGCTCGTCATGGGCCTGGGCATGCAGCTGATCGCCTGGCCCGATGCGTTGGTGCAGGCGCTGGTCGATGCCGGCTTCCGGGTCGTGCGCCACGACAACCGCGATGCCGGCCTCAGCCAGGGCTTCGACCAGGCCGGCAACACGAACGTGCTGTGGCAGAGCCTGCGCTATCGGCTTGGACTCAAGGTGCAATCGGCCTACAGCGTGCAGGACATGGCGAACGACGCACTCGGCGTGCTGGACGCGCTGGGCATTGGCCACGCGTACGTGGTCGGCGCATCGATGGGCGGCATGATCGCGCAGCGCATGGCGGCCACGGCGCCCGGGCGCGTGACGCGCCTGGTGAGCATCATGAGTTCCAGCGGCGCGCGCGGCCTGCCCGGGCCGCGCGCGGACGTGCTGGGCCTGCTGATGCGCCGCCCTTCTGGCCGCGACGAGGAAGCGCTGATCGCGCACAGCGTCGGCCTGATCCGGCTGATTGCCGGCCCGGCGTACCGGCAGGACGATGTGGCGATTGCCGATCGGCTGCGCCAGGCGATGCGCCGTGCCTATCGGCCCAAGGGCCTGATGCGGCAGATGGCGGCGGTCGGTGCCGATGTCGGTCGCGAAACGGCGTTGTCGCGCATCGGCTGCCCGACGCTGGTGCTGCACGGCGATGCCGATCCGCTGGTGCCGATCGCCTGCGGGGAAGACACGGCCCGGCGCATTGCCGGCGCCCGTTTCGTGGCCATTCCCGGCATGGGCCACGACCTGCCGCCGCAGGTGGTCGATCTGTTGCTGCCGCACTTGATCCCTTTCCTGAAGAGCGGCGAGCCGAGCGCGGCACCCACCGCGCCCGCTGCCGCCGCCTGATTCAGCCAACGAATATCCATGTCCCTCGACAACACTCCCGCACAGTCTCAACTCGGCCGGGCCTCGGCCTATGTCGACCGCTACGACGCTTCGCTGCTGTTTCCGATCGCCCGTGCCACGCAGCGCGAAGCCATGGGCATCGCGCCCGATGCCTTGCCCTTCTTCGGCGCCGACCTCTGGACCGCGTTCGAATTGAGCTGGCTCAACCCGCGCGGCAAGCCGCAGGTTGCCATCGCGCACTTCACCGTGCCCTGCGAGACGCCCAACATCATCGAGAGCAAGTCCTTCAAGCTCTACCTCAACAGCTTCAACAGCACCGTTTTCGCGGATGCGGACGCGGTGCGCGAACGCCTGCGCGCCGACCTCGGTGAAGCCGCCTGGCGTGGCAGCGGGCGCAGCGGTGGCGTCGGTGTGAAGCTGGTCTCGCCGGAACTGTTCGAGCGCGAACCGGTGCACGAACTGGACGGGCTCGACCTCGATCGGCTCGACATCGAATGCACCCATTACCAGCCGGCGCCCGAATTGCTGCTGAGCGATGCATTGCAGCCGCCCGTCACGGAGACGCTCACCAGCCGGCTGCTCAAGAGCAACTGCCTGGTCACCGGCCAGCCCGACTGGGGCAGCGTCCAGATCAGCTACAGCGGCCCGCCGATCGACCAGGCCGGCCTGCTGGCCTACATCGTCAGCTTCCGCAATCACAACGAATTCCACGAGCCCTGCGCGGAGCGCATGTTCTGGGACATCTGGCGGCAGTGCCGGCCGAACAAGCTGTCGGTGTATGCGCGCTACACGCGCCGCGGCGGCCTGGACATCAATCCGTTTCGCACCAGTTCGCCGCGCGCGCTGCCGTCGAACGCCCGCACGGCACGACAGTAGGCTTGCTCCTACACCCCGGCATACCCCGGCGGACCGATACTGAAGGCTTTGCCGGGAATCAATTTGTGAACGTGCTGATCGTCGATGACAACGAGGCGGCTGCAGACCTGCTGCTGGAACTGCTTTCCCTGCAGGACCATACGGCGCGTTGCACCTACTCGGCGAAGCAGGCACTCGATGCGGCGGCTGAAGAGTCGTTCGACGTCGCACTGCTCGACCTGACCCTGCCCGACATGCCGGGGACCGAAGTTGCGCGCCGCCTGCGCGCCTTGCCCAAACCACCGTTGCTGGTGGCGGTCACCGGCTTCTCGGCGAACGATGCGGCGGGCGGTGAACCCGGCCTGTTCGACCATCATCTGCAGAAGCCGATCGACTTCGACGCGCTCGACCGCATCCTGGCGGACGCACCCGTGAAGTCCTCGCACTGATGAAGTCTTCTCCCGGAGCCCGCAGCTGGATCGCTGCCGGTGTGCGCCACGAGTTGCTGACCCGTGCGCTGCCTGCCTTGCGCCATGACATGTCGGCCCCGGTGTCGGTGATGCGCATGGGCCTGCTGATGCTCAAGCGCCAGGTGGCGGCGCCGACGATCGACGTCGACGCCTGCCAGGAGCGCGTGACATTGATCGACAGCCAGATCGCCGAGCTCGTCGTCGCCGTGCGTTCGCTGCGCGACTGGGAGCTCGCCACCGGCGACGAAGGCATCAGCCGAGCCGCTCTCGTGCGGCAATGCACGTCGCTGATGCGAACCGCCTTCGACTTGCAGAACATCCGTCTGGAGGTCGACGAGGCGCTGCTGGCCGAGGACGGCAACGACGGCGATGTTCGCTGGCCCTCCGGCGCGGCATTGCGCTACCTGCTGCTCGGCGCCATGGGTTTCCTGCAGGACAGCGTGCCGGACGTCGCGGTCATTCGCATCGCGCCGGACGGCAGCCGTGGCCTCCAGCTGAGCGCCGCGGCGGGAGCGACCGACGAGGCCGATGCCATGGCCGCGCATCGGGCGCCACGCAAGCTTGCCATCGACACCGTCGCGCTGCAGTCGCTGGCGGACGATCTCGGCTATGCGTTGAGCGCCGATCGCGACAGCGTTCGATTCGACCTCGCCGCCGCCTGAGTGCCGGCGCGCCGGCCGTTGGGCGCCGGTTTCTTCGCGCTGGCACCTTCCCTTGCAGCAAGCCGCTTCGTGCTGCGCCGGTGTTCGTGCAGAAAGGCGAGCAGCCGGGCTTCTGCCGCGTACAGCCGCCTTGCCGGTCGCGCCCGGCCGGCGATCCGCTTCCAGATGTCGCGCATGGCGTCGGCGTCGCTGGCGAGCGCGCCGCCGAGCGACAGCACGGCCGGATGCACATAGGCCTTCTTGCACACGGCCGGCGTATTGCCGAGTTGCTTGGCGACCGCCGCCAGGATTTCCTTCGCGCTGTAGCGCACGGTGCTCGGCGCCGTCGCATCGCGATCGCAGGCCAGTCGGGTCAGTTCCAGCGCCTGCACCGTGCCGTGCCAGGTCCGGAAGTCCTTGGCCGTGAAGTTGTCGCCGGCCGCCTCGCGCAGGTAGTCGTTCACGTCGGTGGACGACAGCCCATGCGGTGTGCCGTCGTCGTCCTGGTAGCGGAACAGGTCCTGGCCCGGCAGCTGCTGGCAGCGCCGGACGATCTGCGCCACCCGCGGATCGTCGATCGCGGCCTCGTGCATCACGCCGCTCTTGCCGCGGAAGTGCAGGCGCAGCGAATTCCCGCGCACGTCCGCATGCTTCTGCCGCAGCGTGGTGAGCCCGTAGGAGCCATTGCTGCTCGCGTATTCCTCGTTGCCGATGCGCAGGAAGGTGGTGTCCAGCAGCCGCACGAGCGCCGCGAGGACGCGAGCGCGGGCCAGGGGCGCATGCGGTGTCGCCTCCAGGTCGCGCGCGATGCGGGCGCGTATGCGCGGCAGCGCCAGCCCGAAGGCTTCCAGCCGCTCGAACTTGGTGGCGTCCTTCAGCACGCGCCAATCCGCGTGATAGCGGTACTGCTTGCGGCCGCGCGCATCGAGACCGGTCGCCTGAAGGTGGCCGTTGGGCAGCGGGCAGATCCAGACCTCGGTGTAGGCGGGCGGAATGGCCAGATGGCGAATGCGGGCGATCTCTTCCGCGTCCTTCAACCACACGCCCTTCGCGTCCTTGTAGCGAAAGGCGTCACCGTGCCGGAAGCGGCGCAGGCCAGGCATCTCGGGGTTCACGTACACGAGGCCGTTGGCCAGAGGCTGGGGACGCAGTGGGATGGAAGCGGGCATCGCGGAAGTTCCAGAGTCGATGGGTGATGTCGAACTTCGCGCTCGCCGTGGCCATGGCCTGTAGGACGCCGCAAGCGCGGCGAGCAGGGCACCGCACCTTCGTTGGCGATGCCGGTCGCCGCGAATCAGAATCGCGCCGGCGCCAGGTGGTGGATGACGTTCAGGTCGAACGGCGTCCACAGGCCCATCGCGACGCCCGCCTGCTGCAGGCCGCGACCGGTCCAGGTGTTGCAGGTCTCGAAGGCGCTGTAGCTGCCGAGCGCTTCGTAGAACGCATCTTCGCGGCCGTAGTGCGTGCCTGCGATCTGAACAGCCTTGCCGTCCGGCAGCGCCGCGTGGACGTGCGCGATCAGCCGTTCGTACTGCCAGCCCGAGAGCGGCAGCGCATACGCGCCTCGACCCAGCTGCGCACGGCGCAACCAGGTGACGTGCAGCACCGCACGGTTGCGGCCAGACAGTGCGCCCAACGCGCGAGCGACCGTCAGGTCCGCCCAGGTCGGTGTGTGAAGGTAGAACTCGCGATCGCCCCAGCCGACGGCGATGAACTCCGCGTCCGGCGGTACGGCGGGCGCGTCGGTCGGCGCGAAAACGCGGGTCCAGTCGATCGCCCGCGAACGGATCGGAAAGACGTAGTCGGTGTGGACGCCGTTGCTCAGCACGAAAGACTCGATGGCCGCCTCGCCCGGCGCGCCGGCAAGCTGTGGCGCCTGCGAACCGGTCGGCCAGAACATCAGCGCGCCGGCCGTGCCGACGTAGAGCATGGCGGCGATGGCCAGCGCCAGCAACGCCAGACCGATGCACTGCGCCGAGCGTCGCAGCGCGCGTGTCATCAGAAGAGCGAGGCCGTCGAGTCCGTGCGCGCAGCCGCGCGCCCGGTGGGCGGGACGAGCGGCCCGTCCTGCGCGCCGGCCGGTATTTCGTTGGCCCTGGCCAATGCGCCCACGCGCACGCCGATCAATCGCAGTGGCCGTTCGAGCGGCACGCGCTTGAGGCACAGACCCGCCACGCGGCGGATGCTGGCGCTGTCGTCCACGAAGCGGTCGATGGTCTGGTCGCGCGTGGCGATCTTGAAGTCGTCGTAGCGCAGCTTGATGCCGATGGTCTTGCCCACGTAACCCTTGCGCTGGAGGTCTTCGGCCACTTTCTCGCACAGGTGCGTGAAGATCGCGCCCAGTTCGGCACGGTCGCGCACGGCGTGCAGGTCGCGCTCGAAGGTGGTTTCGCGGCTCATCGATACGGGTTCGCTTTCGGTCACCACCGGCCGGTCGTCGCGGCCCCACGACACCTCGTGCATCCAGGCGCCGGTGGCCTTGCCGAAATTCGAGATCAGCCATTGGCGGTCCTTGGCTGCGATGTCGCCGACCGTGCGCATGCCGAAGCGTTCGAGTTTTGCGTCGGCCTTCGGCCCGATGCCGTTGACCTTGCGCGCCGGCAACGGCCAGATCAGCGGTTCGAGGTCGTTCTCGTAGACCACCGAGATGCCGTTGGGCTTGTTGAATTCGCTGGCCATCTTGGCGATCAGCTTGTTGGGCGCCACGCCGATCGAGCAGGTCAGGCCGGTGGCCTGCAGGATCGATTTCTGGATCAGCCGCGCCAGCACGCGGCCACCTTCGCGCTGTCCGCCAGGCACCTCGGTGAAGTCGATGTACACCTCGTCGACGCCACGGTCTTCCATCAGCGGCGCGATCTCCAGGATGATCTGCTTGAAGCGCCGCGAGAAGGCGCGGTACTGGTCGAAGTCGACGGGCAGCAGGAGCGCCTGCGGGCAGAGCTTGGCGGCTTTCATCAAGCCCATGGCGGACCCGATGCCGAACTGGCGCGCCGGATAGGTGGCGGTGGTGATCACGCCACGGCCCACGTAGTCCTTCAGGCGCGGGAACGCGTCGACCGGAATGTCGGCCAGCGTGCCGCCTTCGGGCAGATCGCGGATCGCTTCGTCGACCTTGCGGCGGCCACCGCCGATCACCACGGGCATGCCCTTGAGCTGCGGATAGCGCAGCAGTTCCACGGAGGCATAGAAGGCGTCCATGTCGAGGTGGGCAATGCGTCGGATCGGGGCGGTCACGGCGTGATTTTGAAGCTTTGCAGGCGTCCTGGCATGCCTGAGGGTTGAGACGAATTGACAGCTGACTGACAGCTAACGGAAGGAATTTCTATTCCACGCCGACAAGGTGGAGAATCGCGCCCGGCGCCGCGCGGCCCGAAGCCCAGAAAGCATGAGTCCGCAGCCCGATCCAGAACCTCCGGAAGGCATTCCATGACAACATCGCCAGCCACCAAAAAACTACCGTTCTACCGCTCCCTTTATCTCCAGGTCGTCTTTGCCGTCGTCATCGGCGTCCTGCTCGGGCACTTCTATCCACAGAGCGGCGAGGCCATGAAGCCGCTGGGCGATGCCTTCATCAAGCTGATCAAGATGATCATCGCGCCGATCATCTTCTGCACGGTGGTGATCGGGATCGCCGGCATGGAAGACATGAAGAAGGTCGGCAAGACCGGTGGCCTCGCGCTGCTGTACTTCGAAGTCGTCAGCAGCATCGCGCTGGTGGTCGGCCTGGTGCTGGTCAACGTGCTCAAGCCCGGCGTCGGCATGAACATCGACCCTGCGACCATCGACACCAAGTCGATCGCCGCGTACACCGGCCCCGGCAAGATGCAGGGCACGGTCGACTTCCTGATCAACATCATCCCGAACACCTTCGTGGATGCCTTCGCCAAGGGCGAGATCCTGCAGGTGCTCCTGCTGGCCGTGCTGTTCGGCTTTGCGCTGCACAAGTTCGGCGGCCGCGGCACGCTGGTGTTCGACGTGATCGAGAAGGGCTCGCACGTGCTGTTCGGCATCGTCAACTACATCATGAAGCTGGCGCCGATCGGTGCCTTCGGCGCGATGGCCTTCACCATCGGCAAGTACGGCATCGTGTCGCTGTTCTCGCTGGGCAAGCTGATGGCGGTGTTCTACCTGACCTGCCTGCTCTTCATCTTCGTGGTGCTCGGGCTCATCTCGCGCTTCCATGGTTTCAGCATCTGGAAGTTCATCAAGTACATCAAGGAAGAACTGCTGATCGTGCTGGGCACCTCGTCCTCCGAATCGGTGCTGCCGCGGATGATGGAGAAGATGGAGAACCTGGGCGCGAAGAAGACCTGCGTCGGCCTGGTGATCCCGACCGGCTATTCGTTCAATCTCGATGGCACGTCGATCTACCTGACGATGGCCGCGGTCTTCATCGCGCAGGCCACCAACACCGACATGACGCTGATGCAGGAGCTCACGCTGCTGGCGGTGCTGCTGCTCACGTCCAAGGGCGCGGCCGGCGTGACCGGCAGCGGTTTCATCGTGCTGGCGGCCACGTTGTCGGCGGTTGGCCATGTGCCGGTCGCCGGCCTGGCGCTGATCCTGGGCATCGACCGCTTCATGTCGGAGGCGCGTGCGCTGACCAACCTGATCGGCAATGGTGTGGCGACCATCGTGGTGGCCAAGTGGACCGACGAACTCGACGAGAAGCGCCTGCATGCCGCGCTGAACAACGAGACCTGGGTCGAAGCTCAGGAGCCGGAGCGCATCGTCAACGCCAAGACCGCGCACATGGACGCGGCCAAGCGCTGATCCATCGGTCGGTGGTCGGTCGGCAGGCAGGTGCCGATCGCGCCGCTGCCCAGGCGGCAGTCGATGGATGCGGGCCCGTCGCCCGCTTCATGCCTGGCCGCTGAACCGATCAGTGGTCGTGGTGCAGGTAGTTGGCCTGCCTCGGCAGCCGCCAGCTGACCAGGAACGCGATCGCCATCATGGCCGTCACGTACCAGTAGAAGGCCGATTCGCTGCCGAGCGACTTGAGGCCCAGCGCCACGTACTCGGCGGAGCCGCCGAAGATCGCGTTCGCCACGGCGTACGCCAGCCCGACGCCGAGCGCACGCACTTCGGGCGGGAACATCTCGGCCTTCACGATGCCGCTGATCGAGGTGTAGAAGCTCACGATGGCCAGCGCCAGGATGATCAGCAGGAAAGCCACGAACGGGCTCGTCACGCTCTGCAGGCCGGTCAGGATCGGCACCGTCGTCAGGGTGCCCAGCGCGCCGAACAGCAGCATGTTGTTGCGGCGGCCGATGCGGTCCGACAGCGCGCCGAACAAGGGCTGCATGCACATGTAGACGAACAGCGAACAGGTCATCACGTAGCTGGTGGTCTTGATCGGGAGACCGACCGTGTTCACCAGGTATTTCTGCATGTAGGTCGTGAAGGTGTAGAAGATCAGCGAGCCGCCGGCCGTGTAGCCCAGCACGGTGAAGAACGCGGCCTTGTGATGACGGAACAGCACCGACAAGCTGCCGGAGTCCTTGTTCTGGAGGTTCTCCTTGGTCTGCGTCTCGTGCAGCGTGCGACGCAGCATCAGCGCCACCACCGCGGTGACGGCACCGATCGCGAACGGAATGCGCCAACCCCAGGCACGCAGATCGGCCTCGGTGAGCAGCTGTTCGAGGATCACGATCACCAGCACCGCGAGCAACTGGCCGCCGATCAGCGTGACGTACTGGAAGGACGAGAAGAAACCGCGCTGGCCGCGCAATGCGACCTCGCTCATGTAGGTCGCCGTGGTGCCGTACTCACCGCCGACCGACAGGCCCTGGAACAGGCGAGCGACCAGCAGCAGGAACGGAGCCCACGCGCCGATCTGCGCATAGGTCGGCAGGCAGGCGATGGCCAGCGAGCCGGCGCACATTATCGTCACCGAGATCAGCATGGAGCGCTTGCGGCCGTAGCGGTCGGCAATGCGGCCGAACAGCCATCCGCCGATCGGGCGCATCAGGAAGCCTGCGGCGAACACGCCCGCGGTGTTGAGCAACTGCGCGGTCGGGTCCGACTTGGGGAAGAAGGACGGCGCGAAGTACAGCGCGGAAAACGCGTAGACGTAGAAGTCGAACCATTCGACCAGATTGCCCGAGGAGGCCGCCATGATCGCGAAGATGCGATGACGCTTTTCTTCGGAGGTGTAGGGCACCGGCGCTGCGGGCGCGGTGGATGAAGGAACTGTCATGCTTTCGCCTTTGTTGGTCTGCTTTGCGCGGCATCTGCGCATATCTTGCGGTCGGCGTCGGTCATTGTGCGACGCTCCGCGTGGGCGCGTTGTGGGTCGACAGCGCGCCCCGGCAGGGTGGAGGGAGATTTATACCAGCGAGTAGGTTTCCGCCTGGCGCACTGCGGCACTCCAGCGCGGCAGGCGTGATGTCAGCGCGATGCGGTCTTCGCGACCACGCCGGCACCGCGTACCTCGAGCCGGACTTGATCCAGGACGCGACCTTGCAAATCGGTCAGTTCCACGACGTGCCGGCCCGGCCAGGGCAGCCACTGCGCCATCTTGCCGCGCGCAAAAGGCTTGCCGTCGATGCGCCACTGCAACTGCGCGCCTTCGGCTTCGAAGCGCACACGCTGCCGGTTCGGCGGAATGTCCGGGTCGAGCGCGAGGATGGTGCCGTCGGCCGGTGCCACGATGCGACCCCCGCCGTCGGCACCCGAAGACGCGACGGAATCGGGTGCGAAGAGCGCCTGCTCGGTCCCTGCGATGAACCATTCGCTGCGCGCGGCTTCGAGCGCGCCTCCAAAGCGAACGTCGAGCTGGACCACGCCGGACGGCGGTGACGGCGCACGACTGCTTTCGCTGCGATGCAGGAAGTTCATCACTTCGGACCACACCGGTGCCGCGCCGCTGGTGCCGCTCACATCCCACATGGGCGCGCCGCTGGCATTGCCGACCCACACGCCGACCGTGTAGCGCTGCGACCAGCCGACGGCCCAGTTGTCGCGCATGTCCTTGCTGGTGCCCGTCTTCACGGCCGACCAGAAGCGCGTGCCGAGCACGCTGTCGACGCCGAAGGTCCGGGTGCGCGCATTCGCGTCCGACAGGATGTCGCCGACGATGAAGGCCGCGCGCGGATCGATGGCGGGCGTGAAGTCGACCCGGGCCGTGTCGGCGCCTGTGCGTGGCGGCAGCACGAAGCGTGTCGTGCTGTAGCGGCCGCCGTTGGCCAGCGTGCGGTAGGCATTGCTCAGGTTCAGCAGAGAGACCTCGGCGCTTCCAAGCGCCAGGCTGTAGCCGTAGTAGCCGCCGCCCTCGCGCAGCGGCAGGCCCGCGCCGCGCAGTTGGCGTGCGAAGGATTCCGGCGACACCATGACCAGCGTGCGCACCGCCGGCACGTTCAGCGACGCTGCGAGCGCGGTGCGCACCGACACCGGTCCCTTGAATTGATGGTCGTAGTTCTGCGGAATGTAGAGGCCGCTGGCCGTATTGATCTGCGCGGACGAATCGTCCAGCAACGATGCCGCCGTGAGGCGTCGCTCGGCGATCGCCTGCGCATAGAGCAGCGGCTTCAGCGTGGAGCCCGGCTGCCGTTGCGCCAGCACGCCATCGACCTCGGCGGCACGGCTCAGGGTGCCGGAAGAGCCGACCCAGGCCAGTACGTCGCCGCTCGCGTTGTCGAGTACGACGAGTGCGCCGTCTTCCACATGCCGTCCGCTGAGCTCGCGCAGGTGGCGCTGCAGCGTGCCGAGTGCAAAACGCTGCAGCGGTTCGCGCAGCGTGGAGCGCACGGCGGCACCGGCCGGACCGGTCGCGTTGGCTGCGGCCTCGCGGAGCACCCGCGGCGCGATATGGGGCGCAATGCCCTGGCTGGGATCGAAGGCGCGCCGTTGCAGCGCGGCACTGGTGAACATGTCGATCGCGCCGCAGTCGGGCCGCGCGCTCGGCTCCATCGCACGCAGCACCTCGCAGGCGCGCTGCGCCACCAGCGCCGGCCGCGCGTTGGGTGCGCGTACCAGGGCCGACGCGACGGCCGCTTCGCGCGCATCGAGGCCATGCGGCGCCTTGCCGAACAGGGTGCGCGAGAGCGCATCGATGCCCACGATCTCGCCGCGGAACGGCACGGTGTTGAGGTACGCCTCGAGGATCTGGTCCTTGCGCCACTGGCGCTCCAGCTGCGCCGCAGCCACGGTCTGGCCGAGCTTCTGCGTCAGCGTGCGTCCGCTGCCCGCGCGCCGCAACTCGTCGTCCAGCAGCCCGGCCAGCTGCATCGTGATGGTCGATGCGCCGCGCGTGCGGGTGTTCCAGAGGTTTCCCCAGGCAGCCGCCGACACGGCCCGCCAGTCGACACCGCTGTGCTCGAAGAAGCGCCGGTCTTCGCTGAGCACCATGGCGGTCCGCAGCGCGGGCGAGATGTCGGCGAGCGCGATCCATTGGCCGCGGCGCACCGTGGCGTCGGTGCGCACCCGTTGCAGCAGCGCGCCGTCACGGTCGAGCACTGCGGTGTCGGATGGATGGAAGTCGCGTCGCACCTCGTCGAAGCCTGCGAGTGCCCAGGCCGGTGCGGGTCCGAGGCAGCCCAACCACAGTGCCGCCATGGCCAGCCACCAGTGCCATGAGCCCACGCGACACGCGCATCGCAACAAGGCCTCGCTCTCTGGGGCGTGCGTCGATTCGCAGGTCTTCTTCAAACGTCTCACCGAGTTTGTCCGAGAGGATGCCGCACTCGGTCGGCAAGCCGGTCGAGCAGCGGTTTTCTGGGGCCCGCCGCTTTGATGTCGGCGTGACTCAAGAAGCCCGAAAAATCGGATCCGGGATGATTCTGGCGATTCGAGAATATGTGATTCGCATTGAAATATCGCTCGACGTCGTCCGCCGTCAGATGCAGTTGCGGCGATTGGCCGCGCAACTTGGCACCCAGGAGTCCGTCCGCCATCAGCCATACCCTTGGATGCCGATGCAATTCACCGTGCTTCGGTTCCCCCACTTTCACCTTTCCGTCCCAGTACTGCGCTGCCACGGGGTTGAAGATGGCGGCAACATATCGAGGGGCCGCCATGCCGGGTTCGACGCCGCGCTCCCTCAAGACCTGCTCGACTTCCTGCATGTTCTGGAGCACCAACTGGGGATACCCGGGCCCATGCAACCCCACTTCGCCGCTGGCCAGAGGCCAGACCGTGATGGGCAGGCAATCGAGCGGGGGTTGCACGGCACTCACCGTCACCTGGCCTTGCCAGTGCGCAAGTACGCTCTTCTGAAGCGCCTGAAGTCCCCGCTCCAAGGCCTGGTGCAACGCACGGAGGTCGGGATCCTCCATGAGCTTCTCGAAGGCCCTCGCGTAATTGCGGGCGTGGAATTCACCGGAGGGCGTTCGTCCCGATATGGTGTCGTTCTCGTTCAGCCACATCTCCACCCGGTCTGACACCGGAAGGGCGGGCTGGCGATCGAGTACATGTGCCACATCGCCGAAATCACGGAGCACCTGCTCGGCCAATGCCGCTGAACGCTGCTGATGCAGATCGGCACGCGTGAGGGTGCCGTGTGTCCGCAATTGGGCGACGGCATCATTGAGATTCCGTGCGCTGGTGACGCCATGTTCGGGGTGGTAGATCTTCAGCACGCCGGGTGTGATGGGATCTCTCCAGATCTTCTTGTCCGGCCCGCCTGCAACGCCGTGGCCGACGCACAGAACACGGGTGCCCCACAGTTCGCGCGTCATCTGTCTCAATTCCTGTTCGGTCAAATTCCTCTTGGAGAGAAGGTCGACCGGAGGCTGCGTTGCAGCAGGCTGGCGAACGGGATCGGCGTGTGCCGAAGGGCGCTGCATGTCGGCAGCGCGATTCCCGGTGCCTGGGTGCGCTGAGAAGGTGGACGAGTAGGCATCCGCGCCGGACGCTTGCCCGTGGTACGCGATGGGCGTGTAGATCGCGGTGTTCGAACGTCGCGTGTATTCGGCTGGCGGCGGGTTCCCGTTGACCTGAGTGCCCGGGTTATCGCGTTCGTTCGACGGTGCGATCGTTCGTGGCGCATTGGGGCGCGTGATGCCGTTGGTCATGGAGGGCTTTCGCGTTCGGGAGAACGGGTGTTGAAGGTGCCCGTTCGATTTTTCCCTTGCACTGGAGCCCGTTCCTGTGGGATCCGAAAACAGGAACCGTCCCGCGAAGTCACGCAGCGCGCCATCGCGGAACGCGTTGCTCACTTCGCAGCCTCCACCTTGACCCGTGCGTTCGGCGTCTCGCCGAACATCTCGGGCGCATACATGGCTTCGACCCGGCTCGGCGGCAGCGCGAAGTCGCCGACGTTGTTGAGCCGTACCGTGTACTCCATCTTCACGACGCCCTTGGGCAGGTACTCGTAGTAGCTGCGGAAGGACTCGAAGCTGCGCTCCTCGAAAGCCGGTGAGCCGTTGCCGCTCTTCTTCTCGCCCTGCGTCGCGATCTGCGAGTCGCGGCCCAGGCCGCTGCCCAGGATGGTCGCGCCACCCGGTACCGGGTCGCTGATCACGACCCAGGTCATGTCGGCGCTCGCGTTGACTTCGAGCGTCACGCGCAGGACGTCGCCGCGCGTGTACTTGCCGGCGACCGCCTGCTCGACGGGTGTCACCGTCTTCTTGATCGCATACCCGGCGGCGAACGGCGCCTTCAGCTGAACCGCCGCGACCGACTGCAGCGTGAGCCACGGCTTGCCGCTGCCGTTCTGCGTGACGGTCAAGGTCTCCTTGGTCGGCAGTTGCCAGGGCAGGAACATCGTGTTGTTGCGCAGGTTCCCCGGCGAGGCCGGCGCGCCGAACCAGGTCGTCTGGTTGGGTGCGCCACCGGCGTCGCTTGTCTTCACGCGCTCGACCCGGCTCCAGTCCACGCTCTCGGTGCGCGCGGCCGAATCGGCACCGCCGACCGATGGCGGACGCAGCAGCGCGGTCGTCGTGCCGGCCACCGGCGTGCTCTCGAAGACCTTCGAGAACCGGTCCAGCGCCAGGCCACCCCAGAGGTTGGCGGTGGTCGTGTGCCAGGCGCCGTTCTGCTGCCGGCCGATGAAGCCGTTGGCCAGCTTGCCGATGTCGTCCTTCCAGGCCGGGTCGTCCATCACCGCCAGCAGCAGCCGCGCGGTGTTGACGTCGCCGTTGGTCATCAGCCACCACCAGTAGTCGTCCTGCTCGGTGCTGAAGAGCACCTTCGTGCCCTGGTAGCTCAGGCGTGCCTTCAGCACGTTGTTGGCCTCGTCCAGCCGCTGCTGGCGCTGCGGCACGTCCTGCACGCGCTTGAGGATCTGCAGCCAGTCGATCACCGCGCTGGTCGGCCACTGGTTCGGCGCGATCGTGATGCTGCCGAGCATCCGGCCCTGCGCCTTGCCGTAGCGCGACAGCGCTTCCAGTGCCGCCAGCTTGCGCACGTCGAGGTCCTTGCGCGGGCTCCAGAACTCGCGCTGGATGCGGCCCTCGACGAAGGCGATCAGGCCGGCTTCCATCGGCGCGCGCACGTCGTCCGCGATGGCGAAGGCCGGGTCGATCGCCGCGGCTTCGTTGGTCGCGGCAAGCAGGTAGGCGGTGAGGGTGTCGCTGCCGCGGTTCGACTCGCCGTCGCGCGGCGGGAAGTAGCTGGCGAGCCCGTCGCTGTCGAGGTAGCTGGGCAACTGCGCGAGCACGCCCTGCCACATCTTCGCGTCGCGCAAGCCGACCGACTTGCTGGTCTTCTGTTCGAGGCAGGCGAACGGGTAGTTGGCGAACCAGTCGCGCACGCCGGGCATGCCCTCGGCGAGCTTCGGCTGCAGGCTGAGCTTCAGGCCGCCGCGGCCGGGCAGGGCGTCCGCCGGTGGCGCCACGTCGAGCGAGAAGCTGCCGTCGACCTGCACCAGCGTGGCCTGCTGCACGGTGAGCGGCACGGCCGGCACGATGCGTTGCCGCACCTTGAGCGCGTCGCGCGCGCCGCCGACCGTGTCCTTCGCCTCGATCTCCCAGAGGATCGCTTCGGCGCGCGTCTGCGCGAGCTGAGCGGGCGCAGTCACGTTCCAGGCGATCTCGCGCGATTCGCCGGCGGGTATGTCGACCGTCTGCGGCTCCAGCGTGAGCAGCGTGGCGCGCGGCGAGGCCTCGACCTTCATCGGCTTCTGCGTCGTGTTGCGCACGGTGATCTGCGCGCGGAACTGGTCGTCCTCGCGCACCAGCGGCGGCAGGCCGCTGATGATCTGCAGGTCCTGCGTGGCCTGGATGGTCGCCTGGCCTGTGCCGAAGAGGCCGGTGCCGGCATCGGCCACGGCGACGATGCGGAAGGTGGTCAGCGCATCGTTGAGCGGCACGGTCACCACGGCCTGGCCGTTGGCGTCGAGCACCACCTTCGGGTTCCATAGGAGCAGCGTGTCGAGCAGCTCGCGCGTCTGGCCCTTGCCGCCGCCGCCGCCCGCGGGCACGGCCTTGCGGCCATAGTGCCGGCGGCCGACGATCTCCATCTGCGCAGTCGACGTGCTCACGCCCCAGCTGCGGCGCTGCAGCATCGCGTCGATCAGGTTCCAGCTGTCGTTGGGCATCAGCTCCAACAGTGCCTGGTCGACCGCGGCCAAGGCCACCTCGGCACCAGCCGCCGGCTTGCCGTCGGGCAGGGTGGCCGAGATCGTGACCTGCGCCTTGCCGCGCACCGGGTAGCTGGGCTTGTCGCTCGACACCTTCACGTCGAGCTGATGGGCGCGCGCGCCGACGCGGATCTCGGCCAGGCCGAGACGGTAGGCCGGCTTGCTCAGATCGACCAGCGCGGTCGGCGCCACGTACTCGCGGCCTTCGTACCAGAAGGCGGTCCACCATTCGCGCGGCGCCTTGAAGCCCCAGGTGAAGAAGCTGTACCAAGGCACTTCACGCAGCCGGCCGCGCAAGGCGAGCACGCTCACGTAGGCGTTCGGGCCCCACTCGGGCTTGACTTCCAGCGTCACCGTCGGGTCCTGGCCGTCGAGCTGCACCACGTGCGTCTCGATCACGCCTTCGCGCTCCACCGAGACCAGCGCGGTCGCGAAGCGGAACGGGCTGCGCACCTGGAACTTCGCCACCTCGCCGGGCTGGTAGCTCTTCTTCTCGGGCAGCACGTCGATGCGGTCGTGGTCCTCGCCGCCGAACCACAGCTCGCCCTGCTTGGTGACGTAGACCGAACTCGCCGCCTTGCTGGCGCGGCCGGCCTTGTCCGTCGCCGTGACCACCAGTTCGACCTGGCCGGCTTCCTTCAGGTCGGCTTCGCACAGCACCAGGCCGCGCGAGTCGCTCTTGCCGCTGCAGACCGAGCCCAGGTCCTTCACGTCGGTCTTGTTGTCGTAGGTGTAGAAGCCGCCGACCATGCGCTTGCGGCTGGTCGTGGTGATGCGTGCCACCGCCTGCACATCGATCTTCGTATCGGCCGCCGGCTTGCCGTTCAGGTCGAGCGCGAGCGCCTGGAACTTGAGCTTGCGGTTGGTCGAGACCCAGCCTTCGGTCTTCAGCCCGGCGATCACCTCGGCCGGCCACAGCGTCTGCGTGCTGCGGATCGTCTGCACCTCGCCGCTCGGGTCCGAATAGCTGCCTTCGATCAGCAGCTCGCGCGGCGTCGCCTTGGCGAGCGGCACCTCGTTGATCGTGAGCTTGCCGGCGCCGTTGCGGTCCAGCGTCAGGGGCAGCTTGTCGGCGATCACGCGGGTGTCGTCCGATGCGCTCGCCTCTTCGCCGGGGTCGGTGTCGGCCGACTCGCCGCGCTGGCGCGGCGGCGCGAAGCTGAAGCCGTCGTAATCCGCGAAGTCCAGGCGCTTGGCGCGCACCATCGCCGACACGCGCACCGGCAGGTTGACCGCGCCGCCGCCCGCCACGTAGTTGATCTGCACGTCGGTCGGCAGCGAGGTGATCGCGACCAGCGGCTTCTTGTCGCTCGGGCCGATGCGGCCTTCGAGCACCGGCAGGCGGAATTCCTCGACGCGGAACTGGCCGGTCGCGTAGTTGGGGCCGCTGTCGTCGGACTCGTCCTCATCGTCCGACTTGCCCTTGGCCGCGGGGGCCGACGCACGCAGGCTGACCTGGTACGCGCCCAGCTTGGCCGCCTGCGGAATCGCGAAGCTGTTCTCCGCGCTCAGGCCGCCGGTGGCGGTCCCGCGCCAGTTCACCGGCTGGGTGAACTGCTGGCCGCTGCCCACATGGGTGATGACCAGCGTGCCGGGCCGCGCATCGGGCAGGCCGAAGCCCTTGCTCGTCTGCGTGCGCAGCAGGTGCTTCATCGACACCGTCTCGCCGGCACGCAGCAGGGTGCGGTCGAAGATGGTGTGCGCCACCCGGTCCGCCTCGGGCTCCAGGCTGGTCGGCACATTGAAGCGCCAGGGTTCGATGCCGCGCTGCCAGTCGCTCCAGGTGAAGGCGAGGTCGTCCACGCCCTTGGCATCCTTGGCGCGGGCGCTGACGAAATAGGCGTTGTTGCCGCCGTAGTCGCTGTCTTCGCTTTCCTCGTCGCCGGCACCGCAGGACGGCGCGGTGGGTGACACACCGTCGAAGCGCGCGATGCCTTGCGCATCGGTGGTGGCGGTGGCGACTTCGCGCCCGCGGCAGTCCGACACGCGAACCGCCGCACCGGCCACCACCGTGCCCTTGTCGAGCGTCGTGACCCAGGCGATCGAGTTCTCGCGGCCGAGCTTGAAATGAACGGCCAGGTTGGTGGCGAGCGCGGTCGTGCGCACGTACATCGTGCGGTTGTTTCCGTAGCGATCGTCGAGCAGCACCTCGCCGAGCTTCTGCGACGCGATCTCCAGCACGTGGAAGCCGGGTGTCAGCGGGATGCCGACCACCTCGAAGGGCCTCGGGTCGCCGCTTTCGGCCTTCGGCATGTCGAGCGTCTTCACGCCGGCCTGGCCGCCGAGCAGCGACAGCATGCGCGACTGCACGCGGTCGGCGCTGTCGCGGTCGATCACCGTCGGCAGGGCGCCCTTGACGTCGCGCGCGGCGACGTTGCGATCGATCGTGTAGCTGTTCTCGTAGCGGCGCACCTTGCGGAACCACGCGATGATTTCCGCATCGGTCCTCGGGTTCATGTCGCTCACCTTGCCCGGCGTGAGCGCGTTGACCTGCAATGCGGGCTCGACGCGCCGCACGGTGACCGGCATCAGCGCGACGCCGCCCGGTTCGGCCAGCCGCTCGACCACACCGAAAGGCGACGCGGCGAATTTGGCGAGCGGCGGCATCGCGCCGGTCGCGACCTTCAGCGGGAAGCTTTCGGGCGCGGCCAGCGGGCGACCCGAGGCGTCCTCGAAGCCCGACGGGAGTTCGATGGTGAACGGGGTGCTTTCAGGGAAGGGCGGGTTGAAGCTCAGCCCGTCCAGCGCCGCGTCGTCGGTGCCGTCCTCGAGCGCCGGCTCGAAGGTCTTGCCGCCGCCCTTCAGGCGAATCTGCGCCGCGAGCTTGCGCACGACCGGCGCGTTGAAGCGCAGTTCCATCGGGCGCAGCGGCAGGCAGGCCGCCTGGGCGTTCTCGCGCTCGCAGCTGAAGGTCAGTGCGAAGGGCTCGCGCACCTCGAAGGCGAAGCGCCGCTCCACGCTGTTCGCGATGCCCGAGGGCGTGGCGACGCCCTTGCCGTACACCAGCTGGACGCGGCTGGCCGGCGTCAGCGTGCGGTTGCATTGCAGTGCGACATAGCGCAACGGCTCCCTGGCGGCTTCCTTGTCGCGGCTCAGCGATTTCAGCAGCGTGTCGCGCTCCGCGCCCTCGAGCAGCCGCACCGGCACGCGCTCGCCGACGCCATCGGCGGCACACCACACGTTGTCGCGCACGCTCTGCAGCGTGGCCGGGCCATTGAGTTCGAGCAGGAACTGCTGTTCCTCGTCGATCTTTCCGTAGCTTGGCCGGATCGTACGCACGAAGGGCCCGCCGGTGCTGAACTGGAAGCGGTCGGTGCCGGTCAGCTCCTTCCCTTCCGGCGGCTTGAAGGACGCGATCCGCGTGATGTTGCAGCGCACCCCGGGCGGCAGGTCGTTCTCGAAATCGAACACCCATTGCTTGTCGCTGGTCCAGCGACCGGTGCCTTTGCCCGCCGCTGCGTCGCTGCAACTCACCGCCAGCGGTGCCGGTGCCTTCGGATCGCCGAAGTTGACGGCGGCCTGGTCGAATTTCGCGACCACCTGCCGTACGCGCGAGACCTCGCCCTGGGGCGTGACGCCGGTGATCTGAAGTGCCTGGGCCTGAGCGGCCATCAACAGGCTGCCGGCCAGCAGCAGCGTCCTCGGTGTCCAATGGCTCATGCGGTCTCGCTCCTGATGTTATGGGTATGGGGCCGCAGCCTAGCCGATTGCTTGCGGCCATCACGTCGGCGGATGCCCCCTTCTGCGTCGCGTTTTTCTACAATCGCGGGTCCGTCATGCGTGTGTCGCGCGAGACTGCAAGCAGGGCCACGCCGACCAATGAAACGCTACTGGGAAATCGATGCATTGCGCGGGCTCATGCTCGTCCTGATGACGTTGACCCATCTGCCCTCCCGCCTGACCGACCCGATGGGGCAGCCGCTGGGCTTCGTGTCGGCCGCCGAGGGCTTCGTGCTGCTGTCCGCGTTCATGTCCGGGCTGATCTACAGCCGTTTGGGCTACCGCGAGGGCGTCGACGCCATGCGCCTGGCCTTCCTGAAGCGCGCTTTCAAGGTTTACCTGGCGCAGGCGGCCACGCTGCTGTTCCTGTTCACCATCATCGCCTTCGTCGGGCTGCGCATCGACCAGCCGGCGGTGACCAACCTGCTGTCCTATTACCTCGCGCAGCCGCGCGACGGCTTCCTGTTCGGGCTGCTGCTGATCTACGAGCCGCCGCTGCTGGACATCCTGCCGATGTACATCTTTTTCATGCTGATGAGTCCCTGGGTGCTGGCCTTCGCGCTGCGCCATGGCTGGTCGCTGGTGATGCTGGCCAGTGTCGCGCTGTGGGCGCTGGCGCAGTTCGGGCTGAGCGAATGGGTCTACGGCCTCGCCGTGCGCTGGTTCGGGCTGGCGGTGCCCTTCAACGAGATGGGCGCCTTCAACGCCTTCGCCTGGCAGTTCCTCTGGTTTTCCGGGCTCTGGCTCGGCGCGAGCCGCAATGCGCCCGACGCAAAGCCTCTGCATTTCCCGCGCTGGCTGCTGTTGGCGGCCGCGGCGATCGCACTCTATGTCTTCTGGTGGCGCCACGACAACGGCGTGAACGGCCAGGCGCCTTTCGGCGGCGACGATCAGCTCAACCTGCTGTTCGACAAATGGCAGCTGGGGCCCTTGCGCATCCTGGACCTGGTGGCGCTGGGTATCCTGGCCATCCGTTTCGGCCCGTGGCTGGCGCGCCTGCTGCCGCGCATGCACTGGCTCGAAGCCATGGGCTCGGCATCGCTGCCGGTGTTCTGCGCACAGCTGGTCGCGGTGCTGCTGGTTCTGGCGTTCTACGGCGACGGCCACACGGTGCGGCCATGGTGGGGCGACGGCCTGCTGCTGGTCGCGGTGTTTGGCTGGCTCTACGGCGTGGCGCGGTTGGCGCTCTGGTGGACCGGTCGTCGCAAGGACCTCGCCGAGCGCTGAGCGGCGTGCGGTGCCGGTGTCAGCGGGGAGCGGCCGGCGGCACCACCACGGAGGCCGTGGCTTGCGGCAATACCACCGCTGCCGGCAGGTGCGACGCGATCACCGACTGCCAGAGCTTGTAGCCGGCCTCGTTCATGTGCAGCCGGTCGGCCAGGAACAGCTCGCTGCGCGGCCGGTCGTCCTGTCCGATCATCGGTGTGTAGATGTCGATGTACTCGCTGTTGGACAGCGTCCGCAGGTAGGCCGAGATGATGTTGTTGGTCTCGCGGATCTTGGGCAGCAGCGCTTCGCGCGACGGGCTGGGCTTGATCGAGATGTAGCTGATGCGCGTGTTCGGCAGCTCGGCGCGCACGGTGTTCGCGAAATTCGCAAAGCTTTCCAGCACCTGCAGCGGCGTACGGCCTTCTGCGAGATCGTTGTCGCCCGCATACACCAGGACCTGGCGCGGCTTGTAGCGCACGACCAGATCGCCTGCGAACAGGCTGCAGTCGGCCATCGTGGAGCCGCCGAAACCGCGGTTGATGACCAGCGGGATGTCGCGGAAATCCTGCGCCATGTGCGCCCAGAAGCGGATCGTGGAGCTGCCGACGAACAGCACGCCGTCGGTGCCCGGCGGCTTTTGCTTGTCGGCTTCGGAGAACGCTGAAAAGGAACTCTGCCACCGTGTCAGGGCTGCGACGTATTCAGGCGAGCGGGCGGCCGTGGGCGGTTCGACCCTGACGACCTGCGCCTGTACGACCGTTGCGGCGCCGATGGCGAGGGACAGCGCGATCGTGGCGCGCTTCAATGCGTGGAGCGACTTCATCCGAACAAAACACACTTCGATCGCCCGGCGTTGACCGGTTCCCGTTGAAATGCTTCGAATTGTGAAGAAAAAACCGGCGTCAGAGCATTTTCTCGATCAGTGCCCCCTTGAAGAGCACCGGACCGGTCGGGCCGCGCTCGCTCGGCACGCCGCCCCGCGGTTCCAGGCTGATGGCCAGCGTCGGCACCGCGTGCACGTCGGATTCCTGCGCCGTCAACTTGAGCGCGGGCTCGCGCCCGAGCACACCCAGCGAGCGCGGTGCGCCGCCCGGCGGCAGCGCCCAGAGCTGCAGCGACTTGTCGCTGCCTTCGCTGAACCCACCGACCCGCTGGAGTACCAGCTGTTTCTTCTTCGGGTCGAAGGTGACGAGCATGGACGCCGCTGCCTGATCGTCAGACAGCACCGCCACGTACTGGACGGCCGGTGCGTTCTGCAACTGGTGGTTCAGGTTCAGGCCGATGGCGATCGCGCAGACCGTGGCGAGCGCGCCGGCCATCGCCGCGCCGCGCCACAGCGCCAGGCTGCGCAGCCAGCCGCCCGGCGCCGGGCGTGACGCGTCGACGGGATTGGCCGTCGCTCGCTGGCGTTCGATTGCCTGCTGCGCCTGTTCGGCATCGATCATGTTGCGGATGCGCGTCCAGACGGCGGCGTCAGGCACCACCGGCTGCTGCAGTTCCGCCATGCTGGACAGGCGGCTCTGCCAGACCAGCGCGGCGGCGCGCACCGGCGCCTGTTCGCGGGCGATGGCTTCGAAGCGGCGCCGCGCGCCGCCGCGCAAGGTGCCGAGCGCATAACTCGCAGCCAGCAGCTCGAGCAGGGGGGATTGGGCGGACAGGTTCATGCGGCGGCCCTCACGCGAATCGGTTCATGCAGAGGCGCAGTTTCTCGAGGCCGCGGCGGATCCAGGTCTTGACGGTGCCCAGCGGCAGCTTGAGCTGCTCGGACAGCTCGCCATGGCTCAGGTCGCGCAGATAGGCCAGGCTCACGACCTCGCGCTGCCGGCCCTCCAGCTGCTGCAGGCACTGGTGCAGTGCCCAGGCCTGCTCGCTGGCATCCGCCGTGTCCATCGGGTTCTCGGTGTCGGATTCGAGCGTGTCGGCCATCAGCTCGTCGAATTCCTGCGTCACGTTGGCCCGGTCGGCCGTCCGCTTGCGCAGCAGGTCGAGCGCACGGCTGCGCACGATCAGCCCCATCCAGGCCATCGGCGGGCTGAGCGAGGCGCGGTAGTCGCCGGCCACCCGCCAGATCGTCATGAAGGCTTCCTGCAGCACGTCCTCGGCCCATTCGTTCTGCCGGACCACCCGCAGCGCGAGCCCGAACAGCTTGGGCGAGCAGCGCTCGTAGAGCAGCCGGAGGGCGGTTTCGTCGCGCTGGCCGACGCGATCGATCAGCGCCATCAATTCGGCGTCGGGGCTGGGTGCGGTCATGCACGGATTGTGGGACATCGAGCGGCATCCCTCCTATACGGGAAAGCGCCTTGGCTGGATTCAGTTGCGCAGGCCAGGGGCTGGACATCCGGCGGCGCGCGTTGTTGAATCCAACGGCGAGGTGCCTGCGTATTCGAATCAATGCGGCTGCCGCCCGACACTTCGGGCCAGCCGCCGGACCGGACCGGTTCTCCTCGGTGGGCCGCGCATCGCCACGGATGCCGGCCGCTTTCAAGCGGGCGCTGCGGCGCCCGCTTTTTTATGCCCGGTGCGCAGGCCGATCAGGCCAGCCGGCCGCGGTGGCGCGCCACTTGGGCCCGCACCTGCGCCGGCGCGGTACCGCCCAGGGTATTGCGTGCATTCAGCGAGCCGCGCAGGCTCAGCACGTCGTAGACATCCTTCTCGATCGTCGGATTGAACTGCTGCAGCACGGCCAGCGGCAGCTCCGACAGGTCGACCTGGTGCGAGATCGCAGCCTTGACCGCGTGGGCGACGGTCTCATGCGCGTCGCGGAAGGGCAGGCCCTTCTTCACGAGATAGTCGGCCAGGTCGGTGGCGGTGGCGTAGCCGCGCAGGGCCGCCTTTTCCATCGCCTCGGGCTTGACGGTGATGCCGCCAACCATCTCCGCGAAGATCCGCAGCGTGTCCTTGAGCGTGTCGACGGTGTCGAACAGCGGCTCCTTGTCTTCCTGGTTGTCCTTGTTGTAGGCCAGCGGCTGGCCCTTCATCAGGGTGATCAGGCCCATCAGGTGGCCGACCACGCGGCCGGTCTTGCCGCGCGCCAGTTCGGGCACGTCGGGGTTCTTCTTCTGCGGCATGATCGACGAGCCGGTGCAGAAGCGGTCCGCGATGTCGATGAAGCCGAAGCTCTGGCTCATCCAGAGCACCAGTTCCTCGCTCAGCCGGCTGATGTGGATCATCGCCACGGAGGCGGCTGCGGTGAATTCGATCGCGAAGTCGCGGTCGCTCACGGCGTCCAGGCTGTTCTGGCAGACGCCTTCCATGCCCAGCGTGGCGGCGACCAGCTCGCGGTCCAGCGGATAGCTGGTGCCGGCCAGCGCCGCGGAACCCAGCGGCAGGCGGTTCACGCGCTTGCGCACGTCCAGCAGCCGTTCCGCGTCGCGCGCGAACATCTCGACATAGGCCAGCATGTGATGGCCGAAGCTCACCGGCTGCGCCACCTGCAGATGGGTGAAGCCCGGCAGGATCACTTCGACGTTCTTCTCGGCGATGTCGACCAGCGCCTTCTGCAGGTCGACCAGCAGGCCGCCGATCAGGTCGATCTCGCTGCGCAGCCAGAGGCGCACGTCGGTCGCGACCTGGTCGTTGCGGCTGCGCCCGGTGTGCAGGCGCTTGCCGGCGTCGCCGACCAATTGCGTGAGGCGGGCCTCGATGTTCAGGTGGACGTCTTCCAGATCGAGCTTCCAGTCGAAGCTGCCGGCCTCGATCTCGTCGCGAATCTGCTTCATCCCGCTCTGGATCGCGGCGTGGTCCTGCGCGCCGATGATGCCGCGGGCCGCGAGCATGCCGGCATGCGCCAGCGAACCCTCGATGTCAGCCTGCCACAGCCGCTTGTCGAAGAAGACACTGGCGGTGTAGCGCTTGACGAGGTCGCTCATCGGTTCGGAGAACAGGGCAGACCAGGCTTCGGATTTCTTGTCGAGTTGGTTTTGGGTCATGGGAAGCCTCGTGGAGGCAATAATGGGCTGGTAACCCAATGTTTCAGTGAAGCGCAATCCGCCGATTTTATCGGCCGCACCCTCGATGACTCTTTCCATCCGCACGGAGCGCGCATGAGCCTGCGCATCCTGATCGTCGACGACGAAACGCTGGCGCGTGCCCACATGCGCCGCCTGATCGAACGCTGCGCCCTCCCCACGCCACCCGTGATCGCCGAAGCCGCGGAGGCCAGCGAAGCGCTGCAGCAGCTTGCGGAGCGTCCTGCCGACCTGCTGCTGCTCGACATCGGCATGCCGGAGGGCGATGGTGTCGCGCTGGCGCGCCAGTTGCGCAACCAGCCGGACGCGCCGGCCGTGGTGTTCGTGACCGGCCATCCCTCTCACGCGCTGGCGGCCTTCGAACTGGACGCCGTCGACTATCTCACCAAGCCCGTTCGTGCAGAGCGTCTGCAACAGGCGCTGCAGAAGACCGTTCGTCACCTGCAGGGTCGGCAGACGCCACCGGCCGCTGACGGTGAATCTCCCGCCGCCGGGCCGCGCGACGCGTTGCTGATCCAGGCGCGCGGACGTTCGGAGCGCGTGCCGCTGGCCGACGTGCTCTACCTGAAGTCGGAAGACAAATACCTCACCGTGCGCACGGCGACGCACGAGCATCTTTTCGAGGGCTCGCTGAGTACGCTGGAGCGTCTGTATCCGGGGCGTTTCGTGCGGGCACACCGCAACGCACTGGTGGCGCAGGCCGCGATTCGTGCGCTGGTTCGCGACGACGCCGAGGCCGGCTGGGCACTGCGGGTCGATGGGATTCCCGAGCTCGTCGCGGTGTCGCGGCGGCAATTGGCGCGTGTGCGGCAGGCACTCAAGGAGACATGACATGACGGACGAGTCCAGGGTCGACGCAGCGAGCGCACCAGTCGATGCGACGAACGGGCCGTCCGACATCCGGAACGCGGCGCCAGTCGTCGATGTGCCATTGCCCGCGGGCGATGATTCAACCGAACCGCTGCGCGATATCCGTGCAGAGCGCGAGCGCGTGCTGCTGCACATGCCGGTCGACATCCGCAGCGCCGCGCTCGTGGTGCTCGCCGTGCTCGCCAGCATCGTCGCGCTGCGCTGGGCGGCGGCCGTGTTCATTCCGCTCATGTTGAGCGTGATCCTGACCTATGCGCTGTCGCCCGCCGTCGACCGCCTCGAACGCTGCAAGCTGCCGCGGTGGCTTGGCGCCGCGCTGATCCTGCTGAGCATCGGTGGCGTGTTCGGCTGGACGGGCTACTCGCTGTCCGGCAGCGCCTCGCAACTGCTCGATTCCCTGCCGGTCGCCGCGCAGAAGCTGCGCCTGGCCGCACGCGCCGGCGGCAGCGACAACACGAGTGCGCTCGACACCGTGCAGAAAGCCGCCGCGCAGCTGGAGCAGGCGGCCCAGGCGGGTTCGCCATCGGCGCTGCGGCGTGGCGTCACGCGGGTCGTGATCGAGCGGCCACCGTTCAACGTGCGGGACTATCTCTGGAGCGGCACTGTGGGCTTGATGACGGCCGCCGGACAGCTGACGCTCATGGCCTTCCTGACCTTCTTCGCGCTGTGTTCCGGCGACACCTTCCGGCGCAAGCTCGTCAAGATCACGGGCAGCAGCCTGCAGAAGAAAAAGATCACGGTGCACGTGCTGGACGACATCACCGGCCACATCGAGCGCTACCTGCTGGTGCAGATACTCACCAGCGCACTGGTCGGCGTCGCCACGGGGCTCGCGTTCTGGATCATCGGGCTGGAGAACGCGGCCGTCTGGGGCATCCTCGCGGCCGTGACGAACCTCATCCCGTATGTGGGCTCGATCATCGTGATGGGCGCGTCGGCCTTGATGGCCTTCCTGCAGTTCAGCACGATAGAGATGGCGTTTCTGGTCGGCGGCACTTCGCTGCTCATCCATACGCTCATCGGCAACCTGCTCACGCCCTGGCTGACCAGCCGCAGCAGCCGCATGAACCCCGTGGCGGTGTTCGTCGGCGTGATCTTCTGGGGCTGGCTCTGGGGTGTCTGGGGCCTGCTGCTCGGCATCCCGATCATGATGGTCGTGAAGGCCATCTGCGACCGCGTGGAAGACCTGCAGCCGATCGGCGAACTGCTGGGCGACTGACGCTGCAACCGGCGACGCGTCCGGTATCGCCGGAAGCGTCGCCGCAAGGGTCGTCAGCCCGTGTTGCGCAGGCCCGCCGCCACACCGTTGATCGAGATGTGGATGCCGCGCTGCAGCCGTTCTCCGCCTTCGCCCGCGCGGTAGCGGCGCATCAGTTCGACCTGCAGATGGTGCAGCGGGTCGATGTACGGAAAGCGGTGCCGCACCGAGCGCTGCAGTTCAGCGTTGCCCTCCAGCCGTTGCTTCGCGCCGGTGATCGCGGTCAGCGCATCGGAGGTGCGGTGCCACTCGCTGTCGATCATGCCGAAGATCTTCTGGCGCAGCTTGCGGTCGCCGACCAGTTCCGCGTAGCGCGATGCCAGTGCAAGGTCGCTCTTGGCCAGCACCATGTCCATGTTCGACAGCAGCGTGCGGAAGAACGGCCATTGCTGGTACATGCGCTGCAGCAGCGCCATGCGTTCCTTGCGTGCGGTCGCGTTGGCGCCACCCGCGACGAACTGCTCGATCGCCGAGCCGAAGCCGTACCAGCCCGGCAGCGTGAGCCGGCATTGGCCCCAGCTGAAGCTCCACGGCACGGCACGCAGGTCCTCGATCTTGTGGCTCGGATTGCGCGAGGCCGGTCGCGAGCCGATGTTGAGCTCGGCGATCTCGCGGATCGGCGTGGCGCTGAAGAAGTACTCGCCGAAACCTGGCGTCTCGTAGACCAGCTTGCGGTAGGCGCCCATGCTCGCCACCGACAGCTCCTGCGCGGTCGACAGGAAGTTCGTCGGCGCGGCCTTGCCGCCAGGCAGCAGCGTGGCCTCGAGCGTGGCCGCGACCAGCGTCTCGAGATTGCGCCGGCCGATCTCGCGGTTGGCGTACTTCGAGCCGATGACTTCGCCTTGTTCGGTCAGCCGGATCTGCCCGCGCACCGTGCCGGGCGGCTGCGCGAGGATCGCCTGGTAGCTCGGGCCACCGCCGCGGCCGACCGTGCCGCCGCGCCCATGGAACATCCGCAGCCGGATCGGTGACGCGGGCGATTGCGCGTTCAGCTCATCGAACAGCGCGACCAGCGCGGTTCCCGTGCGGTACAGCTCCCAGTTGCTGGTGAAGATGCCGCCGTCCTTGTTGCTGTCGCTGTAGCCCAGCATCACGTCCTGCAGCGAACCCGAGCGCTGGATCAGCGCCTGGATGCCGGGCAGCGAATAGAACTCGCGCATGATCGGCGCCGCGTTGCGCAGGTCTTCGATGGTCTCGAACAGCGGAACCACGATCAGGTCGTTCGTGGCGGCGCCGGCGCCCGTTTCGGTCAACGTACCGCGCAGCAGTCCGACCTCCTTCTGCAGCAGCAGCGCTTCCAGCAGGTCGCTCACCGTCTCGGTGTGGCTGATGATGTAGTGGCGGATCGCTGCCACGCCGTAGCGCGAGCGGGCGCGGCGCGCGGCCGCGAAGATCGCGAGCTCGCTTTTCGTCAGCGCGGTGTATTCGGCATCCGGAATGCGCAGCGGCCGCGCGTCGTCCAGCAGGCGCAGCAGCAGTGTCTGCTTGGCGCCTTCGGCAAGTGCGGCGTAGTCGGATTCGATGCGCGCCTGGGCCAGCAGGTCGGCCACCACGGCCTCGTGCTTGTCGGAACTCTGGCGCAGGTCGACCGTCGCCAGATGGAATCCGAAGACCTCGACCGCGCGGATCAGCGGCCCGAGCCGGTTGGCGACCAGTGCCGCGCCGTGCTTGTCGATCAGCGACTCTTCGACCGTGCGCAGGTCGGCCAGGAAGTCCTCGGCTTTGGCATACGGGTTCTGCGGCGCGACGGCGTGGCGTGCCGCCTCGCCGCCGGTGAGCTCGCGCAGCGTCGCGGCGAGCCGCGAATAGACACCGGTCAGGGCGCGACGATAGGGCTCGTCGTGGCGATGTTCGTTCTGGTCGGGCGAACGCTCGGCCAGCGCCTGCATCTCCACCGACACGTCGACCAGCGTGGCCGACAGCGAGAGCTCGCCGCCCAGGTAGTGCACATCGGTCAGGTAGTGGCGCAGCGCCAGCTCGGACTGGCGGCGCAGCGCGTAGTCGAGCGTGTCGGCCGTGACGTTCGGATTGCCGTCGCGGTCGCCGCCGATCCACTGGCCCATGCGCAGAAACGGCGCGATGTGGCCGTGGCCCAGCGCGCGTTCCAGTTCGGCATAGACGCGCGGAATCTCGCGCAGGAAGGTCGCCTCGTAATAGCTCAGTGCGTTCTCGACCTCGTCGGCCACGGTGAGCTTGGAGAAGCGCAGCAACCGCGTCTGCCAGAGCTGCGTGACACGGGTGCGCATCTGCGTCTCGTTGGCCGCGTACTCGATCGGCGTGAGGGCGTCCTTCTTGCCGGCGAAGGCCAGCTGGCGCTGCTTGATCTCGTCGCGTGCCGTGAGCAGTTGTGCGATGGCGCGCTCGGCATCCAGGATGCTCTTGCGCTGCACTTCGGTCGGGTGCGCGGTGAGCACCGGCGACACGTAGCTGTGCGCCAGCGATTCGATCACCGCCTCGGGCGACACGCCCGCCTTGCGGATGCGCGCGAGCGCCGTTTCCAGGCTGCCGTCGGCGCTGTCGCCGGCGCGGTCGGCCTCGGTGCGGCGGCGGATCTGGTGCCGGTCCTCGGCCAGATTGGCGAGGTGGCTGAAGTAGGTGAAGGCGCGGATGACGCGCACCGTTTCGTTGGCGCTGAGTCCCTTCAGCAGCGTCTTGAGCGCGCGGTCTGCGGCCTGGTCGGCGTCGCGCCGGAAGGCCACCGAGAGCGTCCGGACCTTCTCGACCAGCGCGTAGGTGTCTTCGCCCTCCTGTTCGCGGATCACGTCGCCGAGGATGCGGCCGAGCAGCCGGATGTCGTCGATGAGCGGCTGGTCTTCGCTGCGGGCTCGCTTGGATGCCGGCGTCGTTGTCTTGATCTTCTTCGCTGTCGTCATTCGCGGTTTCTCCTCTCTCGTTGGGGATACGCCCACAGCGTTGCTGCGGCGCAACATGCTAGCATCCCGCGGGTCTTAGTCACACCTGGAAAACGGCCTTGAGCAACATCGTGATCGCCACGCGCGAAAGCCGCCTGGCCCTCTGGCAAGCCGAGCATGTGAAGGCGCTGCTGCAAGAAAGAGGCCACACGGTCAGCCTGCTGGGCATGACCACCCGCGGCGACCAGATCCTCGACCGCACCCTCAGCAAGGTCGGCGGCAAGGGCCTGTTCGTCAAGGAACTCGAACTCGCCATCGAAGAGGGGCGTGCCGACATCGCCGTGCATTCCCTCAAGGACGTCCCGATGGAGTTGCCCGAGGGCTTCACGCTCGGCTGCGTGCTGGAACGGGAGGACCCGCGCGACGCGCTGGTGTCGCCTGCGTACGAGTCGCTCGACGCCTTGCCTCGGGGCGCAGTGGTCGGTACATCGAGCCTGCGCCGCGTCGTCCTGCTGCGCGCGTTGCGACCCGACCTGCGCATCGAGCCGTTGCGCGGCAACCTCGATACGCGGCTGCGCAAGCTCGACGAAGGCCACTACGACGCGATCGTGCTGGCGGCCGCGGGCCTCAAGCGGCTCGGGCTGGAAAACCGCATCCGCGTGGCCTTCGATCCCGACACGATGCTGCCCGCCGCAGGGCAGGGCGCGCTCGGCATCGAGGTGCGTGCCGACCGGCAGGATCTGATCGACCTGCTGGCGCCGCTCGCGCATGCCACCGATTGGCTGGTTGCCACGGCCGAACGCGCGGTCAGCCGTGCGATGGGCGGCAGTTGCTCGATGCCGCTCGCGGCGCACGCGCGCTGGCAGCCCGATGGCGCACTGCGCGTCGACGCGGCCTGGGGCGACCCGGAGGGTGGCGCTGCGCTGCTGCGCATCGATTGCACGGGCGATGCGGGCGATTTCGCTTCCGCGCAGGCGCTCGGTGAGCTGGCGGCGCAGCGATTGCGCGAGGCTGGCGCACGCTAGATGGCTCCGCGGCGAGTGATCGTCACACGTCCGGCACAGGAGTCGGCACGCTGGGTCGATGCGCTGTGCGCGGCCGGCTTCGACGCCGTGCCGCTGCCGCTGATCCTGATCCAGCCGGTGAGCGACGCGAGTGCGCTGCAGCAGGCGCGCGACCGCCTGCGCGACTATGGGGCGCTGATGTTCGTGAGTGCCGCCGCCGTGGTGCATTTCTTCGATGGAGCGATGGCCATGCCGGCGTCCTTGCGATGCTGGGCCACCGGTCCGGGCACGGCGCGTGCGCTGCGCCAGGCCGGCGTTGCGGCCGAATCGATCGACATGCCGCCGGAGGATGCGGCGCAGTTCGACTCCGAGGCGCTCTGGTCGCACGTCCGTCCACAGGTTCGATCAGGCGTGCGCGTGCTCGTCGTGCGGGGTGGCGATGCCGAGGGGCGGCCGTCGGGCCGCGACTGGCTGGCCCGCGAGATATCTGCTGCAGGTGGCCGGGTCGACACCGTGGTCGCTTACAGGCGGCTTCCACCTCCGCTCGACGGGGCCGGTCGGCATCTGGCCGCCGAAGGCGCTGCGGGGCGGGCGCTGTGGCTCTTCAGCAGTTCCGAAGCGATCGGCAACCTGTGCCATGCGGCGCCCGATCTGCACTGGCAAGCCGCCACCGCCGTGGTCACGCACGCCCGCATCGCGCAGGCCGCGCGCGGCGCCGGTTTTGGCGCTGTTCACGTCAGCCTGCCGGCCCTGCCTGCGCTGGTGGCGTCGATAGAATCCCTCGGATGAGTGCTGCTTCCCCGACCGATCACACCACGCCGGAGCCTGCACCGCGAGCGCCCGTGCCGGCCACGCTGCAGACGTCCCATGCTGCCGCCTCCCTCCTGCTGTCGCGTATCGCGCTGGGCCTGTTGACGCTGTTCGCCGTGGTGGCGTTGGTGCTTGCGCTGGTGTTGTGGCAACGCGTGAACGGCATGCAGGAGCAACTGGCGCGGCAGAGTGCCGACGCCATCGCCCAGTCCACCGAGGCGCGCACGCTGGCGCGCCAGGCCAGTGAAATGGTGCGGGACACGGCGGCCCGCGTCGCGCTCCACGAAACACGCCTCGCCGAAGTCTCGTTGCAGCGCGCCCAGCTCGAAGAGCTCATGCAGAGTCTGTCGCGCTCGCGCGACGAGAACCTGGTGGTCGACATCGAATCGGCTGTGCGGCTGGCCCTTCAGCAGGCCGAGGTGACCGGCAACATCGAGCCGCTGCTTGCGGCCTTGCGGGCCGGCGATCTGCGTGTCTCGCGTGCCGCTCAGCCGCGTCTTGCGCCGCTGCAGCGTGCGATGCAGCGCGATGCCGACCGGCTGCGCGCCGGTGCCAACGGCGACAGCGCCGAAGCGCTCCAGAAGCTCGACGAATTGATGCGCGGCATCGACGATCTGCCCGCACTCAATGCCGTGGCCGCACGCGGCGGCAGCTTCAATGGCTGGCAGGCGGAGCCGGTGCCGGCCGATGCGCCGTGGTGGCAGCGTTTTCTGCTGGCCGTGCGCGGTGAGGCGCGTTCATTGCTGCGCGTCGGCCGCATCGAACAACCCGATGCGGTCCTGCTCGCGCCGGACCAGACTTTCTTCCTGCATGAGAACCTCAAGCTGAAGCTGTTGAGTGCGCGGCTCGCGCTGCTGTCGCGCCAGGTCGACACGGCACGCGCCGAACTTGGCGCGGTGTCCACCGCGCTGAATCGCTACTTCGATCCTGCTTCGCGCAGGGTCCAGAGCGCGGCCACGCTGTTGCAGCAACTGCAGCTGTTGGTGAAGGCCACCGCGCCCGCACGCATCGACGAAACGCTCGCGGCACTGGCCACCGCCGCTGCCGGGCGCTGATCCATGCGCGCTGCTCTCTGGCTTCTCGCGCTCTTCGGCATTGCAGCCGCAGTGGCGCTGTTCGCAGGCAATAACCAGGGCACCATCACCGTGTTCTGGCCGCCCTGGCGCGTCGACCTGTCCCTGAATCTGGTCCTCGTGCTGGTGATCGCGATGTTCGTGCTGTTGCACGTGGCATTGCGCGCGCTCGCCGCACTGTTTTCCTTGCCGCACCAGGCACGCCAATGGCGCATGCAGCAGAAAGAGCGTGCGCTGAACGCCTCGATCCTCGACGCGATCGCTCAACTGCTGGCGGGTCGCTTCTCCCGTGCGGGCAAGGCCGCGCAGGCGGCGCTGGTGCAGGAGCGCACGCTGCATTCGATGAATGTGGACCTGCCTCAGGCGCAGCAGGTGCGCGTGCTGTCGCATCTGCTGGCAGCCGAGAGCGCGCAGGCCTTGCAGGACCGCGCGGCGCGCGATGCCCATCTGCAGCTTGCCTTGAACGAGAGCACCGATCGCAGCGCATTGCAGTCCGGTGTCCGTGAAGGCGTGCAACTGCGTTCGGCGCGCTGGGCGCTGGAAGACCGCGACGCCGCCGCCGCGCTGGCACGCCTGCAGGAACTGCCGCAGGGCGCACAGCGGCGCACGTTGGCGTTGCGTCTGCGCCTCAAGGCGGCACGCCAGGACCGGCGCACGCTGGAGGCGCTGGAAACAGCGCGGATGCTGGCCAAGCACCGCGCCTTTTCGCCGAGCGCGGCACACAGCATCGTGCGTGGTCTGGCGACCGAGTTGTTGTCGGGTGCGCACGATCCGGCGCAACTGATCCGTGCCTGGGGCGAGCTCGAACCTGCCGAGCGCGAGATGGCCGAGGTCGCGATCCAGGCTGCCCAGCGCATGGTGTCGCTGCATGGCGATCTGGCGCTCGCGCGCAGCTGGCTGTTGCCCGTGTGGGAGATCCTGGCATCGCGACCGCATGAGCTCACGGACGCATTGCGCGTCAAGCTCGTGAACGCCTTGGAGGCCGGCCTCGATTCCGTCGACGCCGATTGGCTGGCGCGCATCGAGGCGGCACAGCGGAGCAACCCGCGCGACGCCAATCTGCAATATCTGGCCGGCATGGCCTGCGTGAAGCGCCAGCTGTGGGGCAAGGCGCAGCAGTTGTTGGCCCAGGCCGGCATGGGGCTGCAGGACATCGGGCTTTATCGGCGCGCATGGCTGGCGTTGGCTCAGCTGGCCGAGGATCGTGGCGACGCAGAGCAGGCAGCCATTGCCTGGAAGCGCGCAGCTCAGGCCGGCATTGCCGCCTGACCGGAGTCGGACCCGGGGCGAGTGCGGGCTCGCCTGGTTGCTGATCACCGGGCCCAGAGTCGAGGCGGCCGCGGTCTCGCCGCACATCGCTGCATGGCTTTGGCGATCCTTCTTCCCCGGCGATCACCATATTTCCTCGCAAAAAAAGCCGGCACAGGGCCGGCTTGTCTTTTTGCAGCAAGGTGGAGAAGGTGCGTTGCCCTCTCTCCGTCTTGCATGTTCCAGCGTGCTTACTGCGCCGATGCGTCCGCGCCTTCGGTCGTCTTCTCGAAGGGCAGCGTCATGCCGGACAGGCTGCGGCGCGTTTCCACCAGGACCAGCGGGCCCTCGTCAATCACGATCGCTGGCGGGCGTTCGCGCGGCACATGCGCCGGCTTCACCTCTGCCGCAATGGCAGCGCGAGCTTGCGCGATGCGCTCCGGGTTGGAGTTCACCCATTGCAGGCCCGAGCCTTCAGCCACTTGAGCGAGTTCCGCCAGCGGCAGCTCGAAGGCTTGCACCTTGGGCAGTGCGCGCTTGCTGACGACCGATTCAACAGCCTTCGGTGCCACTGTGGCCGGTCGTTCAACCGGCCGCTCGGTGCGTGCGACCGGAGCGGGCGCAGCCGGAGCCACCGATGCAGCGACAGGAGCCGGCGCAGCTGCAACTGCGGCGGTTTCGGCCACGACAGGCGCTGCGGCGACGGCCGGCGCGATGGGTTCAACGGCGGCCTGCTCGCCCGCTTCTGCAACGACAGCGGGTGCTGCTGGCGCGGCCGCATCGCCTTCTTCGCGCGGTGCGCGCTCGCGGCGGTCACGGCCATAACGGTCGCGTGAGCGTCCGCGGCGCGGCTCTTCGCCGTCCCGGCGCGGCGCGGCCTCGGCGCCCTGCACACCATCGCTGCCGACATCAGCGTCGACGGCCGATGCGGCTTCGAGCGGTGCCGACTGCGAAACGCCATCGGTACCCGGTGCGGCGTCAGGGCGCCGTTCGCGACGTTCACCGCGCGGTGCCCGCTCTTCACGGGGTGCCCGCTCTTCGCGAAGTGCACGGTCTTCACGTGGCGCGCGCTCTTCACGCTGGGCCCGTTCGGCGTAGACCGAAGTCGTCGGGGCGCTGTCGTTCGGTTCGCTGCGTTCGCGCGTGCCTTCGGCGCCGCGTTCGCTGCGCTCGGGGCGTTCCGTGCGTTCGCCGCGTTCACGGCGCGGGCGTGGCGTGCGCTCGGTCTGGCCGTCGTCCGCCAGTGCGGTCTGGGCCGATGCTTCGGTGGCGTTCACGGCTGCCGCGTCGAGCGACACCGGGCGAGCTTCGCCTTCGCGCGGGCCGCGACCATTGCGGCGTGCCTCGCCGTCGCGCGGGCCACGGCCTTCGCGTTGTTCGCGTGGTTCACGCACCGCAGCGTCGGCGCGGACTTCCGTGCCACGGCCTTCGCGCGTGTCGCGGCGCTCACCCGAGCGGCCATTGCGGCCACCGTCGCGGCCCTGGCCTTCGCCGCGTCCACCGCGGCTTTCGGTGTTGCGGCCATCGGCGCCGCGTGCTTCACCGCGGCCTTCGCCGTTGCGTCCACCGCGGCGTGCGTCGCCATCGCGCGGGCTGCGAGCTTCGCCGTCACGGGACGGGCGACCATCGCGGCGCATCGGCTTCGGTGCTTCCACCGGGATTGCCGAAGGTGCCGGCGCGGGTGCAGCCGAGGGGGCCAGGCCGAAAAGCTTCTTGATGAAGCCCATGAAGCCGGCTTCCGCGGGTGCCGGTGCGGCAACTGGAGCAGGCGCTGCGACAGGAGCTGGTGCGGGCGCTGCCACAGGCTGGCGCACGGCTTCGGGCTTGGGCACGACGACCGGCGCGGGAGCGTCGGGCAGCACGCCCTTGATCACCGGCGTCTGCTTGTTGGTCGGCTCCTGCGAGCGGCGCGTGACCGACGTCGTGTTGTCCAGGTCTTCGGCCATCTTGTAGCTGGCGGCGATGTGATCGAGACGCGGGTCGTCGTGCTTCAGGCGCTCGAGCTTGTAGTGCGGCGTCTCGAAGGTCTTGTTCGGCACCATCAGCACGGTGACGCGCTGCTTGAGCTCGATCTTGGCGATTTCGGGGCGCTTCTCGTTGAGCAGGAACGAGGCGACTTCGACCGGCACCTGCACGTGCACGGCGGCCGTGTTGTCCTTCAGGCACTCCTCCTGGATGATCCGCAGGATCTGCAGCGCGCTCGATTCGGTGTCGCGGATGTGGCCGGAGCCGCCGCAACGCGGGCAGGGGATCGACGAGCCTTCGCTGAGTGCCGGCTTCAGGCGCTGGCGGCTCATTTCCATCAGGCCGAACTTGCTGATCGAGCCGAACTGCACGCGGGCACGGTCCTGGCGCAGCGCGTCGCGCAGGCGGCTTTCGACTTCGCGGCGGTTCTTGGACTCGTCCATGTCGATGAAGTCGATGACGATCAGGCCACCCAGGTCGCGCAGACGCATCTGGCGGGCCACTTCGTCGGCGGCTTCGAGGTTGGTGCGGGTCGCGGTTTCCTCGATGTCGCCGCCCTTGATGGCGCGAGCCGAGTTCACGTCGACCGAGACCAGCGCTTCCGTGTGGTCGATCACGATCGCGCCGCCCGAGGGCAGCTGCACGGTGCGGGCGTAGGCCGATTCAATCTGGTGCTCGATCTGGAAGCGGCTGAACAGCGCCGCGTCGTCGCGATAGCGCTTCACGCGGGCGGCATGCTCGGGCATGACGTGCGCCATGAACTGCTGCGCCTGTTCGTAGATGTCGTCGGTGTCGATCAGGATGTCGCCGATGTCGTGATTGAAGTAGTCACGGATGGCGCGGATGACGAGCGACGATTCCTGGTAGATCAGGAAGGCGCCCTTGCCGCCCTTGGCTGCGCCGTCGATGGCGCTCCAGAGCTTGAGCAGGTAGTTCAGGTCCCATTGCAGCTCGGGTGCCGAGCGGCCGATGCCGGCGGTGCGGGCGATGATGCTGGCGCCCTTCGGGTACTCCAGCTGGTCCATCGCCTCCTTGAGCTCGGCGCGGTCGTCGCCTTCGATGCGGCGCGAGACGCCGCCGCCACGCGGGTTGTTCGGCATCAGCACGACGTAGCGGCCGGCCAGCGAGATGAAGGTCGTCAGGGCGGCGCCCTTGTTGCCGCGTTCTTCCTTCTCGACCTGGATGACCAGTTCCTGGCCTTCGCGGATCACGTCCTGGATGCGGGCCTGGCTGGCCGACACGCCTTCGGCGAAGTACTGCTTGGAGATTTCCTTGAACGGCAGGAAGCCGTGGCGGTCTTCGCCGTAGTCGACGAAGCAGGCTTCGAGCGAGGGCTCGACGCGTGTCACGACCGCCTTGTAGATATTGCCCTTGCGCTGTTCGCGCCCTTCGATTTCGATTTCGTAGTCGAGGAGCTTCTGCCCGTCGACGATGGCCAGGCGGCGCTCTTCCGGCTGCGTGGCGTTGATCAACATCCGCTTCATGATGCGTTGTCCTTATAGGTATGCGTTCGAACCGGCCCATGACGGGCCAACGATGCACGGACGACGCCTGTGAAACGAGGGGGAATTGCCGCTGTTCCAGGATGTCTTGGCTGCAGCGCGATCTGCGCGCAGCCGTCTCGGGCGTCAGCCCAAGGACAGCAAGGGTGGGGGGGCGTGGATGGGTGCGAGCCCGATGTGGTGTCGATTGGCCAGGTGGGTGATGGCCGGGTGCGCAGGGGTAGCGCGCGCTGCGGGCGGTTCAATGCCGCGGGCCGCTGGCAACAGCCAGTGGAGGCAACGCAGACATATTCGAACCAGCAGCATCAACACAAGTGGACTCGCTTCGATCCGCCGGCAGATTGAAGCCTGCCGGCTGGGTATTCCGTATCGGTGTTTCGTGGGCGTCGGCTTGACTCGGACATCCGACCTGCCACTTTGCGCTGGAGCGCGGGGTTTGCAGGTGGGGCACCAAAGCGGCATCGACCTCACAGCGCTTTCGGTGGTGCTCTAAACTTCTGTTTAATCAAGCACTTACAGAAACGCGCTGGTGAAAAACATTATAGGTGCGAAGCCTGAGCCCTCGGCGGCAGAAGTCCGTTTTTTGACAGTCGATGACGATTCGGCAGGTCAGCGACTGGACAATTTCCTGTTCCGCCATCTGAAAGGCGTTCCAAAGACCCACGTCTACCGGATCATCCGGTCGGGCGAGGTGCGCATCAACAAGGGCCGTGCGCAGGCCGACAGCCGGCTCGAGCCCGGCGATGTGTTGCGCCTGCCGCCGGTTCGCGTGGCCGCGCGTTCGGAGGAGGGCGCCACGCCGCCCGCGCCCGGGCGCGAATTCCCGTTGCTGCTCGAGGACGACGTGATGCTCGCCATCGACAAGCCGGCCGGCGTCGCCGTGCACGGCGGCAGCGGTGTCAGCTTTGGCGTGATCGAGCAATTGCGTACGGCGCGGCCGGGCGTGAAATTCCTCGAACTGGTGCACCGGCTGGACCGTGAAACCTCGGGCGTGTTGCTGGTCGCAAAAAAACGCAGCGCGCTCACGGCCTTGCAGGACCAGTTTCGCGAGCGAGAGACCGGCAAGACCTATCTGGCGCTGGTCGATGGTGTCTGGCCGGCCAATCGGAAAGTGCTGGACGCGCCGCTGGCCAAATACCTGTTGCCTGGCGTAGCGGGTTCGAGCGAGCCGGGCGAGCGCCGTGTGCGCGTGGTCGCCAAGGATCATCCCGACGCGATGCGCGCCATCACACTGGTGCGCGTGGTCGGCAGCCTGACGCTGCCGGGCGACACGCAGCCCATGTCGCTGCTGGCCGTCACCATCAAGACCGGGCGCACGCACCAGATCCGCGTGCACCTGGCTTCAGCCGGCCATGCGATCGCGGGCGACGACAAGTACGGCGCCTTCGAGCGCAACAGGCAGTTGCAGAAGCTCGGCCTGAAGCGCATGTTCCTGCATGCCTGGCGACTGCAGTTCAATCATCCCGTTGGCGGCAAGCGCGTTGCGCTGCAAGCCGGCCTTCCACCCGAACTCGAAGTGCTCGTTCCGAAGAATCTGCGCGACGCGCTCGCCGCATCACCCACGACCCCACACCATGACTGACAACTCTGCCCGCCGCTTTGACCTGATCGCTTTCGACTGGGACGGCACCTTGTTCGACTCGACGCGGCTCATCGCGCGCTGCATCCAGCTGGCGGTCGTCGACGTCGGCGGCGCCCAGCCGACCGAGCGCGATGCCGCCTGGGTCATTGGCCTGGGCCTTGGCGAGGCGCTGGCCCGTGCCGCGCCGGACGTGCCGAAGGAGAAATACCCTGAACTGGGCGCGCGCTACCGCTATCACTATCTGAAGCATCAGGACGACCTGGTGCTGTTCGATGGCGTGCTGGAGATGCTCGAAGCCCTCCGGGCTCGCGGCCATCTGCTCGCGGTGGCGACCGGCAAGTCGCGCCGGGGCCTGAACGAGGTGCTGGCCAGCTCGGCGTTGCGAGAGCGTTTCGACGCCTCACGTACCGCGGACGAAACCCAAGGCAAGCCGCATCCGCGCATGCTGCTGGAGCTGATGGAGGAATTGGATGTGCCGGCCGAACGCACGCTGATGATCGGCGACACCACGCACGACCTGCAACTGGCGCTCAACGCGGGTTGCGCCAGCGTCGGCGTGAGCTATGGCGCGCACGAGCCGGCCAGTTTCGACGTGCTGAAGCCGTTGCACATCGCTCATTCTGTGGAAGACCTGAGCGCCTGGCTGCTCGACAATGCCTGAGTGAATCCGCTGGAGCGTTCCGTCGTGAGTGAACAGATTCCCCTGTGCAATGCGGCCGACCTCGCCGAGGGCGGTCGAGCCGTTCCGTTCGATGTGGTCTACGGTGGCGAAACCTGCCGCGCCTTCGCCGTGCGTTACGACGGGTCGCCGCACGCCTACCTGAATCGATGCACCCACGTGGCGATGGAAATGGACTTCCAGCCCGACCGCTTCTTCGATGATTCCGGGCAATGGCTGTTGTGCGCCACGCACGGTGCGGCGTACGCGCCGGATACCGGCGAATGCGCGGGCGGCCCCTGTCGCGGCGGACTGGTGAAGATCGCCCTCACGGAACGTGACGGTGTGGTGCACTGGCATACTGACTGGAACCTCCAACCCCTGGCCTTCTGAATGACCGACCCCACGCGTACCGAACCCGAGGGCTTCGAGCCTTTCGAGCGCGCCGCCCCTCTTTCTTCCGCGCCCGCAGGCGCACCATCCATGGCCAAAAACGACCCCACATCGCAAGCCGGCTGGGAGCGCGCGACGCTCGAAAAGCTGGCGTTCTCCGCATTGCGCGAGCAGCGCGCCACGCGTCGCTGGAAGACCTTCGTGCGTCTTTGCTGGCTGGTCTTCTTCATCTTCCTTGCATGGGCCGTGATGTCCCGCGCGGCGCCGAGCACGGCCAAGACCACTGCACACACGGCCCTCGTCGAGATCAAGGGCGAGATCGCCAACGGCGGCGATGCCAGCGCCGAATTCGTGGTGGCCGCCATGAAGACTGCCTTCGAGGACGAAGGTGCCAAGGCCGTGATCCTGCTGATCAATTCGCCTGGCGGCAGCCCGGTGCAGGCAGGCATCATCAATGACGAGATCAAGCGCCTGAAGGCCAAGCACAACAAGCCGGTCTACGCCGTGGTGGAGGAGACCTGCGCCTCGGCCGCCTATTACATTGCCGCCGCGGCCGACAAGATCTACGTCGACAAGGCCAGCATCGTCGGCAGCATCGGCGTGCTGATGGATGGCTTCGGCTTCACCGGCCTGATGGAAAAGGTCGGTGTCGAGCGGCGGCTGCTCACGGCCGGTGAGAACAAGGGCTTCCTGGATCCATTCAGCCCGATGAGCGACGCGCAGCGCGCGCATGCGCAGAAGATGCTCGACCAGATCCACACGCAGTTCATCGATGTCGTGAAGGCTGGGCGCGGCGACCGGCTGAAGCTGGACACGCCAGGCCTGTTCAGCGGGCTCTTCTGGAGTGGCCAGCAGGCCGTCGAACTCGGCTTGGCCGATCAGCTGGGCAACGTGGACTTCGTCGCCCGCGAGGTCGTGAAGGCGGAAGACGTCATCGATTACACGCGTCGCGACAATGTCGCCGAGAAGCTGGCGAAGAAGTTCGGCGCGGCGATCGGCGAGGGCACGGTCGGCGCGCTGCGTACGCTGCCGGCCTTGCGCTGATCGGCGTCAGCCGGCGCGGAAGGCGGCTCGGCGGCTCGATCGATCGGCCGTTTTCCTCAGCGCGCCGCCGCGTGGCGTGCTGAGGCTGCGAGCGCCAACGCAAAAATCACCACCACGCTGAGCGCCAGCGTCAGTGACATGGCGCGCGCCAACAGGCCGATGGCCGGCGGCCCGGCCATGAACCCCAGATAGGCCGCGGCCGATACCGACGCAATGCCGCGCGCCGGATCCACGCCTGGCACGCGCGCCGAGGCCGCGAACAGGATCGGCACCACATTCGCGAAACCCACCCCAACGCCGGCAAAACCGAGCAGGGCGACCCAGGGCGTCCCTGTGAACAGCACGAGCGTCATCGCCAGCGCCGCGAGCAGGGCGCTGCCGCGCAGCAGCGTGGCGGGTGCAAACCGGGCGCGCATGGCATCGCCGCCGAATCTGGCGGCGGCCATTGCTGCGGAGAAGCTGGCGTAGGCCAGCGCGGCCTTTTGCTGCGAGCTGCCGAGTTCCTGTTGCAGATAAAGCACGCTCCAGTCGTAGATCGCGCCTTCGGCGATCAGGCCCAGCGCTGCCAGCAGCCCGAGCATGGCGAGCGCCCCGCGCGGCAACCGGAAGCCGTTGTCGGTGTGGCTCGACGCCGTCGCCCAGCGCGGCAGCATGGCAGTGGCGGCCCATGCCACGGCGAGGGCCATCGCCGCGGCGACCAGCCACAGGTGCTGCTGTGGCGGCAGCCCGGCGGCCAGTGCCGCACCGCCCGTGACGGCACCGGCCATGCCGCCGAGGCTGAACATGCCGTGCATGCCGCTCATCAGCGGCTGGCCACCCCGCAGCTCGAGTTGCGCCGCTTCGGTGTTGATGGCGACGTCGAACACGCTTGTCACGAGCCCGAACATCGCCAGCAGCGCGAGCAGCGCGCCGTAGTTCGGCATCAGCACGATTCCTCCGAGCAGTACGGCATACACCGTGCCGCAGAGGCCTGCAACGCGACGTGCGCCATGATGCCCGATCCAGCGGCCGGCCTGGCTCAGGCCGAGCAGGGCGCCGAAGCCCGCAGCGAGCATCGCCAGGCCGAGCGCGGCCTCGTCGATGCCATAGTGCGCCTTGACCGTGGGGATGTGCACGCCCCAGGTCGCGAAGATGAATCCCGAGCAGAAGAACAGCGCGCGGGAGGCCCAGCGTGTGCGCGCCGAGACCGGGTTGGTTGTGGCCGTCAAAAGTTCAGCGCCCGATCGCGAAGACCGCCGGCAGGCGATCGTCCGTAGGCGGTGCTGAAGTGCGCCATGCCTTGACCGTCCTGCTCTGGACGTCTGCACTGCCCAGCGTGAGGCCGCGTGCCACGGCGAGCCGCGTGTTGTGCTGCAGCGTGCTCGTCAGCGCCTGCCGCAGCGTCGCATTGCGGTACGGCGTCTCGATGAAGAGCTGTGTCTGGCCTGTGCGCAGGGCGAGCGCTTCCAATTCGCGGATTCGCTGGGTGCGCGCATCCGCATCCTGAGGCAGGTAGCCGACGAACGCAAAATTCTGGCCGTTGAGGCCGCTGGCCGCGAGTGCCAGCAGCAGCGAGACCGGTCCGGTGAGCGGGACGACGGCAATCCCGAGATCGTGCGCGGCGCGTGCCACCGACGAGCCCGGATCCGCCACGGCTGGCATGCCGGCTTCGCTGAGCAACCCGACGGCGTGTCCTTCCAGCGCCGCCGCCAGCAAGGGGCGAGCGTCGAACTGGCCGGCATGGTCGCCCTTCTTGTGCACTTCGCGCGGCAATTCATGGATCTGCTGCGACTGCAGTGGCGCGGCCAGCGGCACGACCGCGTCGATGCGTTTCAGGTAGGCGCGCGCAGACTTGGCGTTTTCGCAGATCCAGTGCGTGATCCCCGCGGCGATCTGCAGCGTGCCGAGCGGCAGCGCATCCTGCAGCGGCGCCTGGTCGTCGCAGCCGAAGTCCAGTGGCGCCGGCACGAGATAAAGCTTGCCCGTACTCACAGCAGTTCAACGCCCGCGGCGCGCAGCATCCGGCAGGTTCGGATCAGCGGCAGGCCGATCAGGGCGGTCGGGTCGTCGCTGTCGATGGCCTCGAGCAAGGCGATGCCGAGGCCCTCGCTCTTGGCGCTGCCTGCGCAGTCGTACGGCTGTTCGGCGCGCAGGTAGCTCTCGATCGCTGCATCACTGAGGTCGCGAAAGACCACGCGCACCGGTGCCAGATCCTGCTCGGCGAATCCGCTGGATTGGCAGACCACCGCCACCGCCGTCTGGAATATCAGCGTCTGGCCGCGCATGCGCTGGAGCTGGGCGGTAGCGCGAATGTGGTCGCCGGGCTTGCCGAGCGGCTCGCCCGCAAGATCGGCGACCTGGTCGGAGCCGATGACGACCGCGTCCGGGAAGCGCGATGCGACAGCGCGGGCTTTCTCGAGCGCCAGGCGCTGCGCGAGCCGGGCCGGCGTTTCGCCCGGAAGCGGGGTTTCATCGACTTCAGGGGCGTGCACGTCGAAGGGCAGTCGCAGGCGCTGCAGCAGTTCTCGGCGATAGCGGGAGGTCGAGGCAAGAATCAAGGGGCGTTGCATGGGCGGAGATTGTGCGCGAGAGGTTTAGACTGGCCGGGATGAAAAGAGAATTCACGCCCGCACGGCTCGACATCCGTGCCTTCGCCGAGGCCGCCGCCACGTTGGCCGCAGCCGACCCGCTTCAGAACTACCGCCGCCTGAGCGCAGAGCTCGCAGTGCCCGCGCCCGATGCCACTGTCCAGTGGGAAGCGCAGGGCGACGACCGGGGCGGTGCGGATGGATCGGTGCAGGCTTGGCTGCATCTTCAGGCTGCCACGACGCTGCCGTTGGTCTGTCAGCGTTGCCTGTCGCCGGTCGATGCGACGCTCGAGGTCGATCGCTGGTTTCGGTTTGCCGCCGATGAGGAAACGGCCGCTGCGGAAGACGAGCTGTCCGATGAGGATGTGCTGGTGACGAGCAGGGAATTCGATCTTCATGCATTGATCGAGGACGAATTGCTGATGGACATTCCCATCACGCCGACGCACGACGTTTGTCCGGAGCCCGTGCGGCTGTCGGTCGCTGACCCGGCCTTCGAGGCGGCGGAAGAAGAGCGGCCCAATCCGTTTGCGGTACTGGGCTCATTGCGTCCGCGCAAGTCCGAATGAGCGCCCAGACCGGGCGGGCTGGCGCAGTGCCGCTGGTCGCGCTATAATCATGGGCTTCGCGCGCGCCGCCGTCGAAGTTCGGTCTCCAACATCTGCCGAGCTTTTGATGCTGCCTCGCATGCCCGCCCACCCAACCGAATTTTCCAGGAGCCATCATGGCCGTCCAACAAAACAAGAAGTCGCCGTCGAAGCGCGGCATGCACCGTTCGCACAATGCTCTGGTCGTGCCGGGCATCGCTGTCGAGCCGACCACCGGCGAAACCCACCTGCGTCACCACATCAGCCCGAACGGCTTCTATCGTGGTCGTCAGGTCTTGAAAAACAAGTCCGAAGCCTGATCCAGCAACCCAAGGCCGAGGCCCGAAGCTACGCTTGCAGTAGCGTCGGGCCTTTGTTTTGATGGTCTCGCCGACTTTTCCTGCGTCCGCGCCTTCCGTGATCACGCTTGCCGTGGATTGCATGGGAGGTGATCACGGTCCCCGCATCACGCTGCCTGCCTGCCGCGCGTTTCTGGAACGCCATCCGGACGCGGCACTGGTGTTGGTCGGCATGCCGGATGCGCTGGGCGATTTCAACCATCCGCGCGCCACGGTGATCGGTGCGAGCGAAGTCGTTGATATGGACGATTCGATCGAGATTGCTCTTCGCAAGAAGAAGGATTCCTCGATGCGCGTTGCCATCCAGCAAGTCAAGGATGGAAAGGCGCAGGCCGCCATATCCGCCGGCAACACGGGCGCATTGATGGCAATCGCACGTTATCTGCTGAAAACGATGGAAGGCATCGACCGTCCTGCCATTGCGCCGCAGCTGCCCAACGCAAAGGGCGGGGCAACGACCGTTCTTGATCTGGGCGCCAATGTCGATTGCGACGCGGAAGATCTGTTGCAGTTCGCGGTCCTGGGTTCTGCACTCGTGTCGGCATTGACGGGCAATGAGTCGCCGTCCGTGGGCTTGCTGAATGTGGGTGAAGAGGCCATCAAAGGCAGCGAAACCATCAAAAAAGCCGGACAACTGCTGCGAGCTGCGGGCAAGTCGCAGGATCTGAACTTCTATGGCAATGTAGAAGGCAACGATATCTTCAAGGGAACGACCGATATCGTGGTGTGCGACGGGTTTGTGGGCAATGTCACGTTGAAAGCTTCCGAAGGCGTGGCTTCCATGATCGTGGATTTCCTGCGAGCAGAGTATTCGAACGGGATCTTCAGCAAATTTGCTGCGATCGTTTCTTATCCTGTTCTAAAAGCGCTTAAAAGTCGACTTGATCACCGTCGCTACAACGGCGCCGCTCTTCTCGGCCTGCGTGGACTGGTTTTCAAAAGCCATGGCTCGGCGGATGAGCTGGCATTCGGACACGCGTTGGATCGCGCTTATGATGCCGCTCGCAACAACCTGCTCGATCGCGTGCGGGCCCGCATCGCCCACGCCGCGCCTTTGTTGGCGCGTCAGGAATCGGCGGCGCCGGCCGATGCCGCGGCGCTTCACGCTTGATGACTTTTTCCTCACGCTTTTCACGCATCACCGGCACCGGCAGTTACTTGCCGCCGCGCCGCGTCAGCAATGACGATCTGGCACGCGACCTTGCCGAGCGTGGTATCGAAACTTCCGATCAGTGGATCGTGGAGCGCACCGGTATCCACGCTCGTCATTTTGCTGCGCCGGATGTCAACAGCAGCGATCTCGCCCTGGAGGCTTCGCGCAAAGCGCTGGAGGCCGCAGGCCGCAATGCCAACGAGATCGATCTGATCGTGGTTGCGACATCGACGCCGGACATGGTGTTCCCATCTTCCGCCGCGATTCTTCAGCACAAGCTGGGCATCGCTGGTTGCCCGGCCTTCGACGTGCAGGCCGTCTGCAGCGGCTTCGTGTACGCGCTGACCGTCGCCGATGCGATGATCAAGACCGGCTCTGCGAAGTGCGCATTGGTGATTGGCGCCGAGGTTTTTTCGCGCATTCTCGACTTCAACGACCGTACAACCTGTGTGCTGTTCGGCGACGGCGCTGGCGCAGTCGTGCTCGAAGCGAGCGACGAGCCTGGCATCCTGGCCAGTGATCTGCATGCCGACGGAAAGCATGTCGGTATCCTGTGTGTCCCGGGCCACGTATCGGGCGGTCAGGTGTCCGGTACGCCACTGCTTCACATGGACGGCCAGGCGGTATTCAAGCTGGCGGTCCGCGTACTCGAAGAGGCTGCGCGCGCCACGCTCGAAAAGGCAGGCAAGACCGACGCCGACATCGATTGGTTGATTCCGCATCAGGCCAATATCCGCATCATGGAAGGTACGGCCAAGAAGCTGAAGCTGCCTCGCGAGAAATTGATCGTGACGGTGCACGAGCATGGCAATACGTCCGCCGCGTCCATCCCGCTTGCGCTCGACGAGTCGGTGCGCAGCGGCAAGGTGAAGAAGGGCGACACGCTCATGCTCGAAGGCGTGGGCGGCGGCTTCACCTGGGGCGCCGTGCTCCTGAATCTGTAGACAGGCCTGGGGCACCTCACCGTGCCGCAGCTGTCGCCGATAGATAAGAAGAACACCATGAAATCTTTTGCTTTTGTCTTTCCCGGACAAGGTTCGCAGGCGGTCGGCATGCTCGACGCCTGGGGCGATCATCCGGCCGTTGTCGAGACGCTGCGTGAAGCTTCGGACGCGCTGGACGAAGACGTCGCGGCGCTGATCCACGATGGCCCCAAAGAGCAACTCGCGCTGACCACCAACACCCAACCCGTGATGCTGGTGGCAGGCGTGGCCGCTTGGCGGGCGTGGCTCGCTGAAGGTGGCGACAAGCCGACCGTGGTCGCCGGTCACTCGCTCGGCGAATATTCGGCGCTGATCGCCTCGGGCGTCCTCTCGCTCGCACAGGCTGCGCCATTGGTTCGTTTTCGCGCGCAGGCCATGCAGCAGGCGGTGCCGGTCGGCGTCGGTGCGATGGCCGCCGTGCTCGGCATGGATGCGGCCAAGGTCGTGGCCGGTTGCGCCGATGCCACCGCGACCTTCGGTCCAGGCAGCGCCGAAGTGGTCGAGGCCGTCAATTTCAATGATCCCCTGCAGACGGTGATCGCTGGGAGCAAGGCGGCGGTCGACAAGGCCTGCGAAGTCTTGAAGGCCAACGGCGCCAAGCGCGCGTTGTTGCTGCCCGTTTCGGCGCCCTTTCATTCAAGCCTGATGAAGCCGGCCGCAGAAGCGCTTCGCGAGCGGCTAGCGTCGGTGACGTTCGCCGCGCCGCAGATACCGGTGGTGAACAACATCGATGTTGCCATCGAGGTCGATGCGGATCGCATCCGTGATGCGCTGGTACGCCAGGCGGCGGGACCGGTGCGCTGGGTCGAAAGTGTGCAGGCATTGCGTGCGCGCGGTGTCGAGGCGATCGTCGAATGCGGTCCTGGCAAGGTGCTGGCCGGAATGGCCAAGCGCATCGCGCCCGAGGTGGCTGCCGCTTCCATCTACGATCCGGCGACCTTGGCCGATACCCGTCAACTCCTCAGCGCTTCGTCATGAGCATTCCCAAATTCGAAGGTCAAATCGCTCTGGTCACGGGCGCCTCGCGTGGTATCGGTGCCGCCATTGCGCTCGAACTCGCACAGCGCGGCCTGAAGGTCATCGGGACCGGTACGACGCCCGACAGTGCCGCCAAGATCACGACCGCACTTGCCGCCCATGATGGCCGCGGCGTTGCGCTCGATGTCAACGATGGCGCCGCGCTGGAGGCGCTCGTCGACGACATCGTCAAGACGCATGGCGCACTGCATGTGCTGGTCAACAACGCAGGCATCACGCGCGACATGCTCGCCATGCGTCTGAAGGATGCCGATTGGGATGCGGTGCTCGACACCAACCTCAAGGGCGTCTTCCGCATGTCGAGAGCAGTGATCCGTCCGATGATGAAGCAGCGCTATGGGCGCATCATCAGCATCACCAGCGTGGTCGGTGCCGCAGGCAATGCAGGCCAGGCCAATTACGCAGCCGCCAAGGCGGGCGTTGCCGGCATGACACGCGCGTTGGCGCGCGAACTGGGCAGCCGCAACATCACCGTCAACTGCGTGGCGCCTGGTTTCATCGAAACCGACATGACGGCCAGCCTTCCCGAAGCCCAACAGCAGGCCTTGCTGCAGCAGATCCCGCTGGGCCATCTGGGCAAGCCGGCGGACATCGCGCATGCGGTCTCCTATCTCGCATCGCCGCAAGCCGCTTACGTGACAGGCCAGGAACTGCACGTCAACGGCGGCATGCACATGTAGCGTCTGTGACGCGTCCTTTTTCCCCGTACGGCGGGTGGGGCAAATGCCTCACGCCGGCCAGTTAAAATCCACCGATTCTTTACAACCCCCAGAGGGAACAAAATGAGCGATATCGAAGCACGTGTCAAAAAGATCATTGCCGAGCAACTCGGCGTTGAAGAGTCGCAAGTCACCAACGAAAAAGCATTCGTGGCCGACCTCGGCGCCGACTCGCTCGACACGGTCGAACTCGTGATGGCACTGGAAGACGAATTCGGCATCGAGATCCCTGACGAAGACGCAGAGAAGATCACGACGGTGCAAAACGCTGTCGACTACGCCACCAAGAATCAAAAGGCCTGATCAGGCCGTACGTTGAAATCCCGCTCCAGCTCGTGGCTTATGTGTCCACGTGCGAAGGGCGTCGACTTCAGCGCTTCCAGAAAGGTATGCCGGCATGACCAAACGCCGTGTCGTTGTCACTGGGCTCGGTTGCTTGGCCCCCGTCGGGAACTCTGTAGAAGAGTCCTGGGCGAATCTATTGGCCGGAAAATCGGGCATTGCGAACATCACAGCGTTTGATGCAAGCGCATTTGCCTGCAAGTTCGCCGGTGAGGTCAAGGGTTTCGACATCACCCAATACATCTCGGAGAAGGAAGCGCGTCACATGGACCGCTTCATTCATCTGGGGTTGGCCGCAGCGGTGCAGGCCGTGCAGGACAGCGGGTTGCCTACTGGCGATGCGTTGTCCTATGAACAAGCCGTCCGCATCGGTTGCAACATCGGTTCCGGCATCGGCGGTCTGCCGATGATCGAGGAAACGCATGGCGAGCTGATGAGTCGCGGGCCGCGCCGTGTGTCGCCGTTCTTCGTGCCGGCTTCGATCATCAACATGATCTCCGGCCACGTCTCGATCCGGTATGGTTTCAAAGGCCCCAACCTCGCTGTCGTGACTGCTTGCACCACGGGCTTGCATGCCATCGGCATATCGGCCCGAATGATTGAATACGGTGATGCCGACGTGATGATCGCCGGCGGTGCCGAGTCCACGATTTCTCCGCTGGGCATTGGGGGCTTCACTGCGCCTCGTGCCCTGAGCACTCGCAACGACGACCCTGCCACGGCTTCTCGTCCGTGGGACAAGGACCGTGATGGCTTCGTGCTCGGGGAAGGCGCTGGTGTGCTGGTGCTCGAAGAGTACGAACATGCCAAGGCCCGTGGCGCCAAGATTTACGCGGAAGTGTCGGGCTTCGGCCTGACTGGCGATGCGTATCACATGACGGCCCCCGACGTTGATGGCCCGCGCCGTTCGATGGCGCTGGCGCTGGCCAATGCGGGCGTCAATGCCGACGAGGTGAGCTACCTCAACGCGCACGGCACGTCGACGCAGATCGGTGACCTCAACGAGACGAACGCGATCAAGCTCGCGTTCGGCGACCATGCCAGGAAGCTTGTCGTGAACTCCACCAAGTCCATGACAGGCCATCTGCTGGGTGGTGCCGGAGGCATCGAATCGGTCTTCACCACGCTCGCGGTGTACCACCAGAAGAGCCCGCCGACGATCAACATCTTCAACCAGGACCCCGAGTGCGACTTGGACTATTGCGCCAACGAGGCACGTGACGTGAAGATCGATGTCGCTGTGAAGAACAACTTCGGCTTTGGTGGTACCAACGGCACGCTGGTGTTCAAACGCGTTTGATTTCCTGCCTTTCATGCACAGCGCCCCGTCGGTGAGCTACCCGGTGGGGCGCTCGCGCTTGGCCTGCCGCTGGATCATCGCGCTTTGGTGCGGTGGTGTGGCGTGTGCCGCCGGAGCGGGATTCGCGGGCGGCATGTCGGGTTGGCGCACTGCGGTGCTCGCTCTTTCGATCGTTGTGGCGGCTGGATCGGCCCGTCAGCTAGTGTCCGGCCGCGCAGCATCCGCTGCCGAAAAGTCGCTGTATTTCGACGGGCAGGGATGGTCGCTGTCCGATGTACCGTCCTCCAGCGAGGGTCGACTGGAGGTCTGTTTGGACTTCCAGTCCTTGATGCTGTTGAATTTGAGCGGGCCTGCAGGGGCTCGCCGGCGCTGGATGTGGCTGGAGCGATCGTCCTTGCCATCACGCTGGCACGATCTGCGGCGTGCTGTATATTCGCGCGCCCCAGCGACGCGTCGCGCGACCTCTGCGGCGACTTTGCCGAATTCCGGCGCGTCTTCATCCCTTTCATGACAGCCTCCCCTCCGCCGGCACCGCCGGACAATGCCGCTCCCGACAGCCTTCCTGCCGAGCCGCGTCCGGGCGAAGTCGACTTCCAGTTGGTGCAGCGCACCATCGCCGGAGACCAGAAGGCGTTCGAATTGTTGGTGATCAAATACCAGCGACGTATCGAGCGACTGATCGGCCGCATGGTGCGTGATGTGGACCTGGTCGAAGATATCGCCCAGGAAACGTTCATTCGCGCGTATCGCGCGCTCCACCAGTTCCGAGGGGAAGCCCAGTTCTATACCTGGCTATACCGCATCGCGGTGAACACGGCGAAGAAGGCCTTGGTCGACATGAAGCGCGATCCAACGGTCTCCGAAAGCGCGTTGCGCCCGTCTTCCGATGACGAAGATGAAACTTACCGCCCCGGAAACGAACCAACGTCCGACGAAACCCCCGAAACAGTGTTGGCCGCCAACGAGATTGCGGCTGTCGTCGAGGCTGCCATGGCGGCCTTGCCGGCGGAGTTGCGGCAGGCTGTAACGCTGCGCGAAATCGAGGGGATGAGTTATGAAGAGATTGCCGAGGTCATGAACTGCCCGATCGGCACGGTGCGTTCACGGATATTCCGTGCACGAGAAGCCATTTCGGCACGGGTGAAGCCGTTGCTCGACAACCAGTCCGGGAAGCGTTGGTAAGCAGGTGAATCAGATGAAGCACACAGAAATGACGCGTGAGCAGATTTCCGCCCTGGTGGACGGGCAACTGCGAGGTAGCGAGTTCGCACAGACGATGGATCGGATGGACGAAGCGGATGCGCTGCGCTCGACATGGTCGACTTACCACCTGATCGGAGACGTGCTTCGCTCGGGCGCCCACTCGCCTTGCACCAACAGCACCGCTTTCATGGCACGCCTGCAGCAAAGACTCGAACGGGAGCCCATCGTTGCGGTGGCTGCGCCAGTCGCAGTGCCTGTCGCGCCGGTTGTCGTACCGCGCATCGAAGCAGCCAATGAGCCTGTGTTTCGCTGGAAGCTGGTTGCCGGAGCCGCATCGCTTGCTGCCGCTGCGGCCATCGGTTGGAACTGGGTCGGCAGTGCTGGTGCGCCGACGGGGCCGCAATTGGCGCAGCAACAAGGTACGGCCGTGTTGGCGGCGACGGAAACAACCCGTCCTGCAATCGTTCCGCAGCTCGAGTCCAATCAGGTGTTGGTTGGCAACCGTCCACAAGTGATGTTGCGCGATCCGAGACTCGACCAGTTGCTCGAGGCTCATCAGCAGGCGGGTGGCGCCTCGCAGATGCCGTCCGGCTTCCTTCGCAATGCAACTTTCGAAGGGCCTTCGCGCTGACATCAATGACCGTTTCGATGTCGAATCCTGCACGCCGGGCCGTGCTCGCGCTTGCAGCGTTTTGCGTGGTGCCTTGGGTGATCGCTGAGACGCGAGGTACGGCCTCGCATGCGCCGCCACTGGCTGATGTACCCCCACCCTCTCTGGATGCCGTCGAGTGGTTGCGACGCATGCATGTGGCTTCGCGTCAGCGAAGCTATGTGGGTACTTTTGTCGTATCGGCACCGACCGGCAATCTGTCGAGCGCGCGCATATGGCATGTGGCGGAAGCCGGGCAGCTGATGGAGCGAATCGAGGTCCTCACCGGGCCCGCACGTTCGACCTTCCGTCGCAACGAGCAGGTCATGACCTTCCTCCCCGACACGAAGGTTGCGAAGAGCGAGACGCGCGAAAATCTGGAGTTGTTCCCCAACCTTCCGGGCAAGCCCGACTCGTCGATCAGCGAGCTCTACAGCGCTGGACTGCTGGGAAAGGGCCGCGTTGCCGGGTTCGATGCAGACGTGGTTCAACTGGCGCCGCGCGATCGACTGCGTTTTGGCTATCGGCTCTGGAGCGAGCGGCGTTCCGGCCTCGTGATCGCATTGCAGACGATCGATGGCGAAGGTCGCGTCGTCGAACAGTCGGCTTTTTCCGAGCTCCAACTCGATGCCCCGGTCAAGGCGCACGTGCTGGCCCAGATGATGGGGAATACGGCCGGCTATCGGGTCGAAAAATCCGAACTCGAACGCACGACCGCTGCCGTCGAGGGATGGGAGCTCAAGAATCCCGTGGCAGGTTTCAAGCCTGTCAGCTGCTATCGCCGCGCGCTGGACGGCGCTGCGAAGCCCGAACGCACCATGCAGTGGACGTTCTCCGATGGTCTGGCCTCGGTGTCGCTGTTCATAGAGCCTTTCGATGCACAACGCGCGGCGCGCGAAGAGACTTTGGTGCTTGGCGCGACCCACACGCTGACGCGTCGTCTGATCGACAAGAACGGCGACTGGTGGTTGACTGCGGTAGGTGAGGTTCCTGCGCAGACGCTTGAGGCATTTGCGCAGGGATTGATTCGCACGCGCTGATGCCGAGGCAAGTGAGCGGCACCGGTCCAGAGCTTCCTGTGATTGTTCGCAGTTCTTCCGAGGAAAGAAATCCGATGATGTTCAAAATCGAAGCCAGAAGACTTCGTTCGTGTCTGTTGGCTGGCGCATTGGCCGCTACAGCCGTCAGTGCATTTCTGCCGATCGAGGCCGTCCACGCGCAGACCCGTACATTGCCTGACTTCACGGACCTGGTCGACCAGGTCGGACCGTCCGTGGTGAATATCCGTACGGTCGAGAAAGTGCAGCGTGGCGGTGCCGCGAATGGCGAGATGGACGAGGAGATGCAGGAGTTCTTCCGGCGCTTTTTCGGTCAACCGGCGCCCGGCGCCCCGCGTCAGCAGACACCTCGGCCGAATCGTCCCCAGGAGCCCCAGCAGGAAGAGGAGCGTCCGCGTGGTGTCGGCTCCGGCTTCATTCTGAGCGCCGATGGATACGTGATGACCAATGCGCATGTGGTCGAAGACGCGTCGGAGGTGCTGGTCACCTTGCCCGACAAGCGCGAATTCAAGGCCAAGATCGTCGGCGCGGACAAGCGCACGGACGTGGCTGTCGTCAAGATCGACGCCACAGGCCTTCCTGCTGTCAAGGTCGGCGATATCTCCCGCCTGCGTGTCGGCGAGTGGGTGATGGCCATTGGTTCACCGTTCGGCCTGGAAAACACGGTCACGGCTGGCATCGTGAGCGCGAAGCAGCGTGACACGGGCGAATACCTGCCCTTCATTCAGACCGACGTCGCGATCAATCCCGGAAATTCAGGTGGACCGCTGATCAACATGCGTGGCGAGGTGGTCGGCATCAACAGCCAGATCTATTCGCGTTCGGGCGGCTTCATGGGCATCTCGTTCTCGATTCCGATCGATGAGGCGATCCGGGTGAGCGAGCAGCTGAGGACATCCGGCCGCGTGTCGCGAGGGCGGATCGGCGTGCAGATCGATCAGGTCACGAAGGACGTGGCCGAGTCGATCGGCCTGGGCAAGGCACAGGGCGCGCTGGTGCGCGGTGTGGAAGTCGGTTCCCCTGGCGAAAAAGCAGGGGTCGAGCCCGGTGACATCATCACGAAATTCGACGGCAAGGCCATCGAGAAACCCAGCGATCTTCCGCGTCTCGTGGGCAATACCAAGCCGGGAACCAAGAGCACGCTGACGGTGTTCCGCCGTGGTGCGTCGCGCGACCTCGCTGTGACGATTGCGGAGATCGAGCCGGACAAGCCGACTGCGCGCGCTCCCGAGCGTGAGGAGCCGACGCCCAAGCAGTCCTCGTCGGCGGCGGCCAAGTCGCTGGGGCTGGCGGTGAGTGAATTGACCGATGCGCAGAAGAAGGAACTCAAGGTCAAGGGCGGCGTGAAGATCGACGCGGCAACCGAGGCCGCCGCACGCGCCGGCCTGCGCGAGGGGGACGTCATTCTGGCCGTGGGCAACGTCGAGGTGTCGAACATGAAGGAGTTCGACGCTGCAATCGGGCGGGCGGATCGCAGCAAACCCGTCAGTGTGTTGTTCCGCCGCGGTGAGTGGGCGCAGTATGCGTTGATCCGCGGCAGTCGCTGACATCCGTTTCACCGTCAAGTGGCCCCACCCGCTAGTCGGATTTGGGGCCTTTTTCTTGCGAAAGATGCGCCGGCAATGCGCCCGTATCTGAATTTTGAAGCGCCGCTTTGGATGCAGTTTGTTAGTGATTGCCAACTTTTTTGAAGTTGTAACGATGCTTTTTAGTAGAATAACGGTGTGAGAGAGCCATCCTCCTGCATAAGTACACAGGCTGGCCCCACGATGCGGTATGACTTGGAGCCGTCCACCGACGCTCCACAGTTCGCCCACAAGTTGTCCCAAAACTCATCCACCGATTCTGTTGATAAGTTGTTTATAACTTCCATGTTGCTGACCTGCAACGACCCTTCCAGCTGAGCTTCCGTCATGTACGCGCCCCCCTTTTTGCCTACAATGAAGCTCCAACTACTGCAGTTGCCATTGCTTGTTGGTTCAGGGCGCGTCTCCTTCAGACGCGCCCTTTTTTCTTGCCCTTCGCGTTCTGCGTACGAGGCAATTCAAGTACTTAAGCGTTCCCGTTGATGAATCACATCAGAAATTTCTCGATCATTGCGCACATCGATCATGGCAAGTCGACGCTCGCAGACCGCTTGATCCAGCGCTGTGGCGGCCTTGCGGAACGCGATATGGAGGCACAGGTTCTCGACTCGATGGACATCGAGAAGGAGCGTGGGATAACCATCAAGGCGCAGACCGCAGCGCTTCACTACAAGGCACGTGATGGGCAGGTCTACAACCTCAATCTGATCGACACGCCGGGCCACGTGGACTTCTCTTACGAAGTGAGTCGTTCGCTGTCCGCGTGCGAAGGTGCGTTGCTCGTGGTCGATGCATCGCAAGGCGTCGAAGCACAGACCGTGGCCAACTGCTACACCGCGCTCGACCTCGGCGTTGAAGTGGTCCCGGTCCTCAACAAGATGGACCTGCCCAACGCGGATCCGGACAACGCACGCACCGAGATCGAAGACGTCATCGGCATCGACGCCACCGACGCGATCCCGTGCTCTGCGAAGACGGGCTTGGGCATCGACGAAATCCTCGAAGCGATCGTCGCGAAGATGCCTGCGCCGCGCGGCAACCCCGATGGCCCGTTGCGCGCGATGATCATCGACAGCTGGTTCGATTCCTATGTTGGCGTCGTGATGCTGGTGCGCGTGGTCGATGGCCGGCTGGCCAAAGGTGAGCGCATCAAGATGATGGCGTCGGGTGCGATGTACAACGCCGACAGCATCGGCGTGTTCACGCCGGCCAACGAGCCGCGCGAGTCGCTCGAGGCCGGTGAGGTGGGCTACATCATCGCGGGCATCAAGGAACTGCAGGCAGCGAAGGTGGGCGATACCGTCACGCTGATCAAGGCCGGCACCGGCGGCGCGGCCGCCACGGCAACCGAAGCGTTGCCCGGCTTCAAGGAGATCCAGCCCCAGGTGTTCGCCGGCCTCTATCCGACCGAGGCGAGCGAATACGAGTCGCTGCGCGATGCGTTGGAAAAACTGAAGCTCAACGATTCTTCGCTGCGCTACGAACCCGAGGTGAGCCAGGCACTGGGCTTTGGTTTCCGCTGCGGTTTCCTGGGCTTGCTGCACATGGAGATCGTGCAGGAACGTCTCGAGCGCGAGTTCGACCAGGATCTGATCACGACGGCGCCGAGCGTGGTCTACCAGGTGGTGCGCAGCGACGGCGAAGTCATCATGGTGGAGAACCCATCGAAGATGCCCGACGTGGGTCGCATGAGCGAGATCCGCGAGCCGATCGTCACCGTGCATCTCTACATGCCGCAGGAATACGTCGGCGCCGTGATGACGCTCGCCAACCAGAAGCGCGGCGTGCAGATGAACATGGCCTACCACGGCCGCCAGGTCATGCTGACCTACGAGATGCCGCTCGGCGAGATCGTTCTCGACTTCTTCGACAAGCTGAAATCGCAGAGCCGTGGCTATGCGTCGATGGACTACGAGTTCAAGGAATATCGTGCGTCCGACGTGGTCAAGGTCGACATCCTGCTGAACGGCGAAAAGGTCGACGCGCTGTCGATCATCGTGCACCGCAGCCAGTCGCAGTACCGCGGCCGGGCCGTGGTGTCGAAGATGCGCGAGATCATTTCACGCCAGATGTACGACGTGGCGATCCAGGCGGCCATCGGGGTCACCATCATCGCGCGTGAGACAATCAAAGCCCTCCGCAAGAACGTGCTCGCCAAGTGCTACGGGGGTGACATCTCCCGCAAGAAGAAGCTGCTCGAGAAGCAGAAGGCGGGCAAGAAGCGAATGAAGCAGATCGGCTCGGTCGAGGTCCCGCAAGAGGCCTTTCTCGCGATCCTGCAAGTCGAAGACTGAATATGCCTCTCCTCACGTCCCTCATCCTCGCGGCTTTCACGGCCTACATCGGTGCCTGGTATTTCGGTGCGGTCGAAGGCAACTTCGCGCTGCTGCTGTTTCTGGCAACGGTGGTCACCGGCCTCTACTGGCTGGCCGAGCGTTTCTATTTCCTGCCGAAGCGGCGCCGTGCGGCTGCGACGCTGGACGCCTCGCTGACGCAGCGTCGCGAGGAGCTCGCGCGCCAGGGCATCACGCAGGTCGACACGGTCGACATCAAGGCACGCGAGCGCCTGCTGATGCAGCCCTGGTGGCTCGACTGGACCGCCGGGCTGTTCCCGGTCATCCTGGTCGTGTTCCTGCTGCGCTCGTTCCTGTTCGAGCCCTTCAAGATCCCGTCGGGCTCGATGATGCCGACGCTGCTCACCGGCGACTTGATCCTGGTGAACAAGTTCACCTATGGCCTGCGGTTGCCCGTCGTCAACACCAAGATCACCAGCGGCACGCCGCCGGCGCGCGGTGACGTGATGGTGTTCCGCTATCCGCCCAAGCCCAGCCTCGACTACATCAAGCGTGTGGTCGGCGTGCCTGGCGACGAGATCGCCTACCTGAACAAGAAGCTCACGATCAACGGCCAACCCGTCAGCAAGGACGCGATGCCCGACTTCTTCGACGAAGAGTCGATGCGCTACCTCAAGCAGTACAACGAGAACCTCGGCGGCAAGCAGCACAGGCTGTTGAACGACGATGGCCGCCGGGCCGGTATTTCGGAGGTCGAGATCATGCCCTTCGCCAACCAGGACAACTGCCGCTACAGCGTCGAAGGCGTCGTGTGCAAGGTGCCTGAAGGGCAGTACTTCATGATGGGCGACAACCGCGACAACTCGCTGGACTCGCGCTATTGGGGCTTTGTGCCTGACAAGAACATCGTCGGCCGCGCATTCTTCGTCTGGATGAACTTCGGTGACCTGAAGCGCATCGGCGGCTTCCAGTGACACGTGGCGGCTCGATAGGTTCATGAGCGAGAACGGGTCGATTCGACGCGGCGGGCAGCGAGGCATTTCGTTCCTCGGGCTGCTTTTCGTGGTCGCGGTGCTGGGATGCGTCGGCGTGGTCGCGGCGCAGGTCATTCCGACGCTGATCGAATACCAGGCGATCGAAAAAGCCGTCAACAAGGCCAAGGAAGGCACCACGGTGCCCGAAGTCCGCGCCATCTTCGATCGGGCCCAGGCCGTCGACGACTTCACCGCGATCAGCGGCAAGGATCTCGACGTGCGCAAGGTCGGCGAGAAGGTCGTGGTCTCGTATGCCTACGAGCGCGAGATCCATCTTGTGGGTCCGGCCTTCCTGTTGTTGAAATACAAGGGCCAGTCCCGTTGATCGTGGCTGAAAACGGTCTCGCTGCGCTGCAGGCGCGTCTCCAGCATTCGTTTGTCGACGCGAAGCTGCTTCAGCTCGCGCTGACGCACCGGAGTTTTTCGGCCGACCACAACGAGCGGCTCGAATTCCTCGGCGATTCGGTGCTGAACCTCGCTGTGGCGCATCTTCTGTACAGACGCCTGTCCGAACTGCCCGAGGGGGATCTGTCGCGCGTACGGGCCAACCTGGTCAAGCAGGAAACGCTGCATCAGCTCGCGCTCAAGCTGGCGCTGTCGCCCTTGCTGCGGCTCGGCGAAGGCGAGGCCAAGTCGGGCGGTTCGAGCCGTCCGTCGATCCTGGCCGATGCGGTGGAAGCGCTGATCGGCGCGGTCTATATCGACGCTGGTTACGCGGCGGCCGAGGCGCTGGTTCACCGGCTCTATGAGTCGGTTGCGATCAATCCACGCATGGATGCCGCCGCCAAGGATCCGAAAACCGAATTGCAGGAATGGCTGCAGGGCCACAAAATGAAGCTGCCGGTCTACCGCGTGGCCGGCACGGTCGGTGCAGCCCATAAACAGACTTTCGACGTCGAGTGCGAAGTGCCCGAATTGAAGCTCAGCGAGCGCGGCATCGGCGGTTCCCGGCGTGCCGGCGAACAGGCAGCCGCCGCTGCGATGCTGATCAAGCTCAAGTCGCACCGCACCTGACGCACCCGCGCGGACCCGAACGCGCAACAAGGAACCCATGAACGACGTCGTCCCCAACGAAGCCCCGCCCGAGAGCGGCGAACCGACCGGCCCACAGCACTGCGGCCTGATCGCCATCGTCGGCAAGCCGAACGTCGGCAAGTCGACGCTGCTGAATGCACTGGTCGGCCAGAAGATCAGCATCACCTCGCGCAAGGCGCAGACCACGCGCCACCGCATCACCGGCATGCGCACGCTGGGCGCCACGCAGTTCGTGTTCGTCGACACGCCGGGTTTTCAGACCCTGCATGCCAATGCGCTGAACAAGTCGCTCAACAAGACGGTGCAGGGCGCTGTCGGCGACGTCGATCTGATCCTGTTCGTGGTCGAGGCCGGCAGCTTCACGCCGGCCGACGAGCGTGTGCTCAAGCTGCTCGGCAAGGGCATCCCGACCGTGCTGCTGGCCAACAAGCTCGACAACGTGCATCGCCGCGGCGACATCGCACCGTGGTTGCAGGACATGCAGAAGAAGCACGAGTTCGCCGAATTCGTGCCGATGTCGGCCAAGAACCCGAAGGACGTCGAGCGCCTGTTCGGCATCTGCGAGAAGTACCTGCCCGAGCAGGCCTGGTTCTACGACGAGGACGAGCTCACCGACCGCAGCGAGAAATTCCTGGCCGGCGAACTGGTGCGCGAGAAGTTGTTCCGCCTGACCGGCGACGAGCTGCCCTACACCTCGACCGTCGTGATCGACAAGTTTGAGGAAGAGCCGCCGCAGAAGAAGGGCCAGAAGCGCCTGCTGCGCATCGCCGCGACGATCGTGGTCGAGCGCGATGGCCACAAGGCCATGGTGATCGGCGACAAGGGTGAGCGCATCAAGCGCATCGGCATGGAAACCCGTGTCGAGCTCGAGAAGCTGGCCGATGCGAAGGTCTTCCTCGAACTCTGGGTCAAGGTGCGTTCCGGCTGGGCTGACGACGAAGCGCGCGTCCGTTCCTTCGGCTACGAGTGAAGTGGCCGCCGCCCATCGCGTTTCCCACGAACCGGCTTATGTGCTCCATCGCTACGACTGGAGCGAGTCGAGCCTGATCCTCGAGGTGTTCACGCGGCACCACGGGCGTATCGCGCTGGTGGCCAAGGGTGCGAAGCGGCCGAGCTCCAACTTCCGGCCGGTGCTGCTGCCGCTGCAGCCGCTGCAGCTCAACTACGGTGGCGACGCCGAGATCCGCACGCTCAAGGGTGCCGAATGGATGGGCGGCCATGTGATGCCGACCGGCGAGGCGCTGCTCTCGGGCTATTACGTCAACGAACTGCTGATGCGCCTGTTGGCGCGCGACGACCCGCATGAAGCGCTGTTCGACGCCTATGCCGGCGTGGTCCAGGTGCTGGCCGGCGAACACGGGGGCGCACAGGCGGCCACGCACTCGGCGGCGCTGCGCGCCTTCGAACTGCTCTTGCTGCGCGAAGCCGGCTTCCTGCCCGCACTGGACGTGCAGACGCTGACGCTGTCGCCGCTCGAGCGCACCGTTCGCTACCGGCTGGTGCCCGAGGCCGGCCTGCGCCACGCGGACGAGCAGGAGGCGGGGTTGCGCGGCGCCGAATGGCAGGCCCTGCAGGCCACGCTCGACGACCCGGCGCCGTTCACCGCCGCCTTGCGTGGCGTGGCCATGCTGAACGCCGGCAGCAACGGCGCGCTGCGCACGCAGCTGCGCGTGCTGCTCAACTACCATTGCGGCGTCACCACGCTGCGCACGCGGCAAATGATGAGAGAACTCCAGGCGCTATGAGCATGAGCACATCCGGCACATCCCTTTCAGTCAACCTCAACAAGGTCGCGCTGGTCCGCAACACGCGGCACCTCGAGATCCCCAGCGTCTGCGTGGCGGCGACGAAATGCCTCGAGGCCGGCGCGCATGGCATCACCGTGCATCCGCGGCCGGACGAGCGCCATATCCGCGCCCATGACGTGCGCGACCTCTCGGCGCTGCTGGCGCGCGACTGGCCGCAGGCCGAGTTCAACATCGAAGGCAATCCGTTCCACAACCTGATGGATTTCGTGCGCACGCTGCGTCCTCACCAGGCGACCTTCGTGCCCGACAGCGAGAGCCAGTCGACCAGCGACCACGGCTGGACCTTCCCCGACGACGCCGAGCGCCTGCGCCCGCTGATTGCCGAAACCAAGGCGCTCGGCGTGCGCGTGAGCCTGTTCATGGACCCGGACGCCCGCATGATGGCGGCGGCCAAGGCGCTGGGCGCCGACCGCATCGAGCTCTACACCGAAAGCTATGCCTCGTCGCGCGGCACGCCCCAGGCCGACGAGGTGCTGCAGCGCTATGTCGATGCCGGCCGCGCCGCGCAGGCGGCAGGACTGGAACTCAACGCCGGGCACGACCTGAACCGCGAAAATCTCGCCGCCTTCCTGAAGGCCGTTCCGGGCGTGCGAGAGGTGTCGATCGGCCACGCCTTCGTCGCCGACGCACTTGAGCTCGGCTATGCCGCCACGACCCGCGACTACCTGCGCTGCATCCAGGACGCGGCGTGATCTACGGCATCGGCACCGACATCTGCGACCTGCGGCGGATCGCCGCGACCTATGAACGGCAAGGCGAGCGCTTTGCGCGCAGGGTGCTGAGCGATGCCGAATTCACGATCTGGCAGGCGCGCAGCGCACGCTGGCCGAAGCGCGGGCTGAGCTACCTGGCCACGCGCTTCTCGGCCAAGGAGGCCTTCAGCAAGGCGATCGGCCTGGGCATGCGCATGCCGATGAGCTGGCGGCTCTGCGAGATCGCCAACCTGAAGAGCGGCAAGCCGGTGATCGTGCTGCACGGCGGCCTGAAGGAATGGTTCGAGGCGCAGGGCCTGACTGCGCACGTGACGGTCACCGACGAGACCGAGTACGCGGCCAGCTTCGTCGTGGTGGAAAAGGCATGAATGCGCCCCTGATCGTCGACGTTGCCGGCACTGCGCTCACGCCGGCCGACCGGCGGCGGCTCGCGGATCCGCTGGTCGGCGGGGTGATCCATTTCGCGCGCAACTGGCAGGACCGAGCCCAGCTCTCGGCACTCAATGCCGAGATCAAGGCCTTGCGGCCCGACCTGCTCATCTGTGTCGATCATGAGGGCGGCCGGGTCCAGCGCTTTCGCAGCGACGGCTTCACGCGGCTGCCGTCGATGCGCACCCTGGGCGAACTCTGGATGCACGACCCGATGGCCGCAACGCAGCGCGCCACCGCCGTCGGCCATGTGCTCGCCAGCGAACTGCGCGCCTGCGGTGTCGACTTCAGCTTCACGCCGGTGCTCGACCTCGACTACGGCGAAAGCAGCGTGATCGGCGACCGCAGCTTCCACCGCGATCCGCGCGTGGCCACGCTGCTCGCCAAGAGCCTGTCGCACGGGCTGCTGCGGGCCGGCATGGCGAATTGCGGCAAGCACTTTCCGGGGCATGGCTTCGTCAAGGCCGACTCGCATGTGGCCGTCCCGGTCGATCGCCGCAGTCTGAAGGCCATCCTCGCCGACGATGCGCAGCCCTATGGCTGGCTGGGCGGCGCGCTCTCCGCGGTGATGCCGGCGCATGTGATCTATCCGAAGGTCGACGCGCGCCCCGCGGGTTTTTCGAAGAAGTGGCTGGGCGAGATCCTGCGCACGCGCATCGGCTTCGATGGCGCGGTGTTCAGCGACGACCTCAGCATGGAAGCCGCGCGCCGCATCGACGGCCAGCTGCTGAGCTACACCGATGCCGCGCTGGCGGCGCTCGATGCGGGTTGCGATCTGGCGCTCCTTTGCAACCAGAGCGTCGGCCAGGGGTTGCCGCTCGACGAACTGCTCGATGGCTTTGCAGCCGCGCAGCGTTCGGGCCGCTGGCAGCCGAGCGCCGCGAGCGAAGCGCGTCGCCGGGCGCTGCTGCCGCGCGGAGAAGCGCTCGCGTGGGACACCCTGCAGGACACGTCCGATTACCGCCGTGCGGTCGCCATGCTGGCGTCCTGAACGCGGCGCCGACGCCGTCTTCCGCAAGGACCGATGTGCCACCCAGGACCTACCTTGGAGATATCGACATGACTTCGTCCGGTTTCGACCTGCACGCCCGCCAGGCGGGCGATCTGCTCTGGAACGCCTGGCAGCTCGGCGCCGCGCTGACGGCCTTGCCGGATGCCTGCCGGCCGACCACGCGGGTTGCGGGGTATGCGGTGCAGGCCGCACTCGCCACGCACAGCCCGCGGCCGATCGCCGGCTGGAAGATCGCTGCGACCAGCGTGGCCGGGCAGCGCCACATCAACGTGTCCGGGCCGCTGGCAGGCCGCCTGTTCGCCGAGCGCGTGCGTGCCGATGGCGACGCGCTGTCGATGGCGGGCAATCGCATGGCCGTCGCCGAGGCCGAATTCGTGTTCCGCATGGCGCGCGACCTGGTGCCGCGCGCGGTGCCTTACAGCCTCGACGAGGTGCTCGATGCGGTCGACGATTTGTGGCTCGGCATCGAGGTGCCGAACTCGCGTTTCGCGGATTTCGTGAGCGCCGGCGAAGCGCAACTGATCGCCGACAACGCCTGCGCACACGACTTCGTGCTCGGTCCGCGGTCGGCCGTGCCTTGGCGCACGCTGGACCTTGCCGGCCACCGTGTGCAGGCAACGGTCACCGGCACGGCGCGCAGCTATGCGCGCGACGGCATCGGTGCCAATGTGCTGGGCGATCCGCGCATTGCCCTGGCCTGGCTTGCGAACGAATTGAGCGCCCACGGCATGACGCTGGCCGAAGGCGCGCTGGTCACGACCGGCGCCTGCATCGCGCCGCTGGAGATCGTGCCCGGCGACGAGGTCGTGGCCGACTTCGGCGTGCTGGGCCGCATGTCGGCGCGCTTCGCGGCCTGAACGGCCTGCCGGCTGTCGGCGACCTGGGTCAGGCCGGGTCGGCCTCGGGCGTCCACAGCCGCGCCCCGCCGTTGTCGCGGTGCGTCAGGTACAGGCGCAGGTCGAATTCGCGCTGGTGGTAGTCGGCGTCCATGTGCGTGCACAGCGCATAGAACGCCTTGTCGTGTTCCCGCTCCTTCATGTGCGCGAGCTCGTGCACGACGATCATCCGCAGCAGCTCGAGCGGCACTTCCTTGAACAGGCTGGCCACGCGGATCTCGCGCTTGGCCTTGAGCTTGCTGCCCTGCACGCGCGACACCGTCGTGTGCGTGCCGAGCGCGTTGCGGATCACGTGCAGCTTGCTGTCGAAGGCCACTTTCGACAGCGGCTCGGCGTTGCGCAGGAAGTCGTTCTTCAGTCCCATCACGTAGTCGTAGAGCGCACGGTCGGTACGGACCTCGTGCGCCGTCCGGTAGCGTTTCAGGAGCAGCTCGCCGAGCTTGCCTTCGGCGATCAACTGCCGCACCTGCGCCTGCAGCGCAGGCGGGTAGTGCGCCAGGTATTTCATGCGCGGCCGTGCACTCCGGCGGCGCGGGCCGAGTACGCCAGGCCCGCGGCCACGCCGCCGAACAGGTCGCCTTCGGTCATGCGCACGCCTGCGAAGCCGCGGCGCAGCGCCTGCTGGAAGGGGCGCAGCGCGGACGAGCCGCCCGTGAGGTAGATCGCGTCGAGGTCATTGCTGCGCAGGCCCGCACGCCGCACGCATTCGTGGGCGCTGGCCACCGTCTTGGTCAGCAGCTCCGCAAGTTGCTGCTCCATGTCGGCCGGCGTCAGCGAGGCGCTCAGGCCGGCTTCCGCGAAGGACAGGTCGATGGTGGACGGTGCATCGTTCACCGAGCTCTCGATCTTGGCTTGCTCGACCTCGTTGGCGATCCGATGGCCGTAGCGCTCTTCCAGCACCGTCATCAGCCGATCGTGCAGGCGCATGTCGGCGTAGCTGCTGCGCAGCTCCTGCGCCTGGCGCACGGCCTTGGGCGCATAGAGCCAGTTGATCAGGTGCCAGGACGACAGCTCGAAGAACACCTTGCTCGGCACCTCGCGCCCGCGCGCATCGCGGTGCCGGAAGCCCAGCAGCGGCATCACGCATTCGAGGTTCAGGCGCTGGTCGAAGTCGGTACCGCCGATGTGCACGCCGCTGGTGGCGAGCACGTCGCTGGCGCGGTCGGCGCGTGCCATGCGCTCGGGGCCAAGGCGTACGACGGTGAAGTCGGAGGTGCCGCCGCCGATGTCGACGATCAGGATCAGCGACTCCTTCGTGACGCGCTGTTCGTAGTCGAAGGCCGCGGCGATCGGTTCCAGCTGGAACGAGATGTCGCGGTAGCCGGCGCTGCGCGCGGCTTGCCGCAGGCTGTCTTCGGCCTGTCGGTCGCGCTTGGGGTCGTCGTCGACGAAGTGCACGGGCCGGCCGAGCACCACGCGCTCGGGCCGCTGGCCGAGCGTCTGCTCGGCGCGCGTGGCGAGCTCGTGCAGGAAGCGCGCGACGATGTCCTGGAAGCTCACCAGCCCGTCGTACACGGCGGTGGTTTCCTGCATCAGCGAGCTGCCCAGCAGGCTCTTGAGCGAGCGCATCAGCCGCCCTTCGACGCCCGACAGATAGAGCGCGACCGCCTCGCGGCCGAAATGCGTGCTGCGGTCCTCGGCGTTGTAGAAGAGCGCGGTCGGCATCGTGGTCGCCGTGCCTTCGAGCGGCAGCGATTGCGCAAGGCCGCCTTCGAGCGCGAAGGCGATGGCGGAGTTGGAGGTACCGAAATCGATGCCGATTGCGGGTGTCGACGTCTTCAAGCTTCGCGACGCAAGGCCGGGAACAGGATGACGTCGCGGATGCTCGGCGAGTCGGTCAGCAGCATCATGAAGCGGTCGATGCCGATGCCGCAGCCACCGGTCGGCGGCATGCCGTATTCGAGCGCGCGCACGAAGTCGTGGTCGTAGAACATGGCTTCGTCGTCGCCCGAATCCTTGGCGGCGACCTGCGCGTTGAAGCGTGCGGCCTGGTCTTCGGCATCGTTCAGCTCGCTGAAGCCGTTGCCGAATTCGCGGCCGGTGATGTAGAGCTCGAAGCGTTCGGTGACTTCCGGCCGGTCGTCGTTGGCGCGCGCCAGCGGCGAGATCTCGGTCGGATGTTCCATGATGAAGGTCGGCTGCCAGAGCTTCTCTTCGACGGTTTCCTCGAAGTACAGCACCTGCAGGCTGGCGAGGCTGCGCAGCGACAGCTTGTTCTTGTCCTCGCTCAGGCCGAGCTTGCGCAGCGCGTTGACGAGCCAGTCGCGGCTGTCGACGCGCGCGATCGCTTCGACGCCTTCCAGCGGCGCACCGGCCTCGGTGTACTTGACGATGGCTTCGCGGATCGTGAGGCGTTCGAAGGGCTGGCTGAGGTCGACCGGCTTGCCCTGATAAGTCAGCTGCTCGCTGCCGACCGTCTTCTTCGCGATCGTGCGGATGATCATCTCGGTGAAGTCCATCAGGTCCTGGTAGTTCCAGTACGCGGCGTAGAACTCCATCATCGTGAACTCGGGGTTGTGCCGGACCGAGATGCCTTCGTTGCGGTAGCTGCGGTTGATTTCGAACACGCGTTCGAAGCCGCCGACGATCAGGCGCTTCAGATAGAGCTCGGGCGCGATGCGCAGGAACATTTCCTGATCGAGCGCGTTGTGATGCGTCTTGAAGGGCTTGGCGTTCGCGCCGCCCGGGATCGGGTGCAGCATCGGCGTCTCGACTTCGAGGAAGTCGTTGGCCACCATGAATTCGCGCAGGGCGCTCACGGCCTTGCTGCGTGCAGTGAAGCGCTGGCGTGCCGTCTCGTCAGTGATCAGGTCGACGTAGCGCTGGCGGTACTTCTGCTCCTGGTCGGCCATGCCGTGGAACTTGTCGGGCAGGGGCCGCAGACTCTTGGTGAGCAGCCGCAGCGTCGTGACCTTCAGCGACAGTTCGCCGGTCTTTGTCTTGAACAGCGTACCTTCGGCGCCGATGATGTCGCCGAGGTCCCAGCGCTTGAAGTCGGCATAGATCTCGTCGCCGATGACTTCGCGCTGGACGTACAGCTGGATACGGCCGGTGGCGTCCTGCACGGTCGCGAAGCTGGCCTTGCCCATGACGCGCTTGAGCATCATGCGGCCAGCCACGCTCACCGGAATGGCCTGCGCTTCGAGTGCGTCGGGCTCGGTATCGCCGTGGGCCTGCAGCAAGGCCAGGGCGCGGTGCTTCGGCTTGAAGTCGTTCGGGAAAGCGACGCCCTTGCCCGCGGCCTGCGCGCTGCGCAGCGCGCCGAGCTTCTCGCGCCGCTCGGCGATCAATTGGTTGTCGTCGTTGGCTGGCGCAGGGGAGGTCGTGGATTCGGTCATGGGAGAGGGGAGGCTGGATGGCGCGGGCGGCGCCGCGCGAAACCCGCCATTTTAGCCCGCTGCCCTCTGAGCCGGCCGGCCCCTGCAGCGTGCTCTCAGTCGCCGATGCCGCCGCGTGCCAGCAGGTCGCTGACCAGTTCGAGCCGCATCAGCGGACTGTCGAGTTCCATCAGTCGCTGCTTGAGCGCGTTCTGCAGCGGCAGCAGCTCGCACCATCGGTTCGCGACCCAGCCGCAGTCGTCGAAGCGATAAGGCTCGCGCACCGGCAGGCGCAGGCCCTGGGCGTCTTCCGCGGTGCGGCGCGCTTCGAGGGTGTCGACCACGCGACGCAACGCCGTCGCGGTATGGGCGAGGTCGCCGGGGATGGCGACGTCGACATCGTCGGGTATGGCCTCGACCTCGGCAGTCCAGAGGCTGTTCTTCTGCAACGAACTGGCGCGCACGCGAAAACGCTGGGTGCCGATGCATTCGATCCGCATCAGGCCGGCTTGCGGCGATTCGAGTTCGCGGATCAGGGCGAGCGTGCCGATGTCGCTGAAGGCCTCGACGGCCGCGCCCGCGGCGCGCACTTCTGCGCCACGCGTCAGGCTGACGACGCCGAAGGGCGCGCCATGCTTGTGGCACTTGCCGATCATGTCGAGATAGCGCACCTCGAAAATCTGCAGTGGCAGGATGCCCCCGGGGAAGAGCACCGAGCTCAGCGGGAACAAAGGGAGGGCGTGCAGTAGGGGTTGTGTCGTCATCGAGGAACCTTGCGTGACTATCATCGCATTCCCTCCACCTGCGGCGCGCCATGCTCTATCAGATTCCCTCGTTCCTGCTGGACGTCATCGTCGGCCTCGTCGGTGGCGCGTGCCTGCTGCGCTTGTACATGCAGTACCACCGCGTGCCCTTCGGCAATCCGCTGGGCCGCTTCATCTTCGCCGTGACCGACTGGATCGTGATGCCGCTGCGGCGCGTGGTGCCATCGTTCCGGCGCTGGGATCTGGCCAGCGCCATTGCCGCCTGGCTGCTCGTCCTGGTGAAGTTTCTGTTGCTGTCGCTGCTTCTCGGCAACCTGGGCCGGCTCGCGATCCTGCCGCTGGTGTCGCTGGTCGGCCTGCTGCAGCTTGCCGTCTCCGGGCTGACCGCGCTGCTCGTGGTCTATGCCGTGCTTTCGTGGCTGCCGAACACGTCGTCGATGCTGAGCGAGCTCATCGCGCGGCTCGCCGAGCCGCTGGTGCGCCCGCTGCGACGCTACATCCCGCTGATCGGCGGCGTCGACTTGTCGCCGCTCGCCGCGATCGTGCTGTTGCAGGTTGCCGGCATCGTGCTCGGCAGCCTGATGGGTGCCGTCTTCAGGCTGTAGGTCAGCCCACCGCGTCGGCGGGCAGGCGCTGCAGCATGGCCAGCGTCCGTGCAATCGTCTTGCGCAGCTCGCGGCGATCGCTGATGAAGTCGATCGCGCCCTTGGTCTGCAGGAACTCGGCGCGCTGGAAGCCTTCCGGCAACGTCACGCGCACGGTCGATTCGATCACGCGCGGGCCGGCAAAGCCGATCAACGCCTTCGGTTCGGCGATCACCACATCGCCCACGAACGCGAAGCCGGCGCTCACGCCACCCATCGTCGGGTCGGTCAGCACGCTGATGTAGGGCAGGCCCTTCTTCGCGAGGCGCGTGAGCGCGGCGTTGGTCTTGGCCATCTGCATCAGCGACAGCAGGCCTTCCTGCATGCGCGCGCCACCGGTGGCGGTGAAGCAGATGAAGGGCACCTTCTGCTCGATGGCGGTTTCGACGCCGCGCACGAAGCGCTCGCCGACCACGCTGCCCATGCTGCCGCCCATGAACTCGAACTCGAAGCAGGCGACCACGACGCTGATGCTGAGGACCGAGCCGCCCATCACGATCAGCGCATCGGTCTCACCGGTGCTCTCCAGCGCATCCTTGAGGCGTTCGGGGTACTTTCGACTGTCCTTGAACTTGAGCGCGTCGACCGGCAGCACTTCCTGGCCGAGTTCATAGCGACCTTCGGGGTCGAGGAACGCGTCCAGGCGCGCGCGCGCGCCGATGCGATGGTGGTGGCTGCAGCTGGGGCAGACGTTCTGGTTGTGTTCCAGATCGGTCTTGTAAAGGACGGTGTCGCAGCTCGGACATTTGATCCAGAGCCCTTCCGGCACCTGGCGGCGTTCGCTCGGGTCGGTCTGGGCAATCTTGGCGGGTAGCAGTTTTTCAAGCCAGCTCATGGCATCTCCTGAAGTGCCGGGATTATCGGCCAGCCGAGGAAGAGGGGGTAGCGCCAGGCAGCGCGTCGAGCGCCTGGCGGATTCCCGCGAGGAATTCAGCGACCTTCGGCACGACCTGGTCGCGCGGCTGGCCGTCGATCAGCTGGATGATCTTCGTTCCGATCACGACCGCGTCTGCCGCCGCGCCGACCGCCTGGGCGGTGGCCGCGTCGCGGATGCCGAAGCCCACGCCCACCGGGATGCTCACATGCGCGCGGATCCGCGGAATCATCTGGCCGACCGCGTCGGTGTCGAGATGGCCGGCACCGGTCACACCCTTGAGAGAAACGTAGTAGACGTAGCCGGTCGCGATGCGCGCGACCTGCGCCATGCGCTCGTCGGTGCTGGTCGGCGCCAGCAGGAAGATCAGGTCGATGCCGGCCGCGCGCAGTTCGCCCGCGAAAGCCTCGCACTCCTCGGGCGGATAGTCGACGATCAGCAGGCCGTCGACACCGGCCGCCGCCGCGTCGCGGATGAAGCTGCCGGCGCCGTGGATGCCGTCATAGCGTTCGACCGGATTGGCGTAGCCCATCAGCACCACCGGCGTGCGGTCGTCATCGCGGCGGAAGCTGGCGACCATCGCCAGCACCTGCACCATGCCGATACCCAGCGCCAGGGCCTCCTCGCCGGCTTTCTGGATCACCGGACCGTCGGCCATCGGATCGGAGAAGGGAACGCCGAGTTCGATCACGTCGGCGCCGGCGGCGACCATGCCGTGCATCAGTTCAGGCGTGACGTCCGCGTAGGGGAAGCCGGCGGTCACGTAGGGGATCAGCGCCTTGCGGCCGTCCTTCTTCAGGGCTTCGAAGGTGGTGGCAATGCGGCTCATCACTTGCCTCCCTTCACGCTCAGGCCGCGCATCGAGGGGCGGTCGTAGAAATCGACGCCCGACAGGTCGGCCACGGTGCCGATGTCCTTGTCGCCGCGGCCTGACAGGTTGACCAGGATCGACTGGTCCGGCCGCATGGTCTTCGCGAGTTTCATCGCGTAGGCGACGGCGTGGCTCGATTCGAGCGCCGGGATGATGCCTTCGGTGCGGCACAGGTAGTGGAACGCCTCCAGCGCTTCGGTGTCGGTGATGCCGACGTATTCCGCGCGGCCGATGTCGGCCAGGTACGCATGTTCGGGGCCGACGCCGGGGTAGTCCAGGCCGGCGCTGATGCTGTGTGTCTCGGTCACCTGGCCGTCCTCGTTCTGCAGCAGGTAGGTGCGGTTGCCGTGAAGCACGCCCGCGCTGCCGCGCAGGATCGATGCGGAATGCTTGCCGCTGTCGAGGCCTTCGCCCGCGGCCTCGACACCGATCAGGCGCGTGCCCGCGAACGGGATGTAGGGGTGGAAGATGCCCATCGCATTGCTGCCGCCGCCCACGCAGGCGATCACCGCATCGGGCTGCTTGCCTTCGGCCTCGCCGGTGATGCCGTCGGCGGCCAGCATGGCCGGCATCTGCGCGATGCACTCGGTGCCGATCACGCTCTGGAAGTCGCGCACCATGGTCGGATAGGGGTGCGGACCGGCCACGGTGCCGATGATGTAGAAGGTGTTTTCGACGTTCGTGACCCAGTCGCGCATCGCTTCGTTGAGCGCGTCCTTGAGCGTCTTGCTGCCCGATTCGACCGGCACCACCGTGGCGCCGAGCAGGTTCATGCGGTAGACGTTCGGGCTCTGGCGCTTGACGTCCATGCTGCCCATGTAGACCACGCATTCGAGCCCGTAGCGCGCGCAGATGGTGGCCGTGGCGACGCCGTGCTGGCCGGCGCCGGTCTCGGCGATCACGCGCGGCTTGCCCATGCGGCGCGCGAGCATCGCCTGGCCGATCACGTTGTTGATCTTGTGGGCGCCGGTGTGGTTCAGGTCTTCCCGCTTCAGGTAGATCTGGGCGCCGCCCATCTCGCGGCTGGTGCGCGCAGCGTGGTAGACCGGCGATGGCCGGCCCACGAAGTGCTTGAGCTCATAGTGGAATTCGGCGAGGAATTCCGGGTCGTCCTTGTACTTCGCGTACGCGTCGCGCAGTTCTGCGATGGCGTGGGTGAGCGTCTCGCTCGCGAAGGTGCCGCCGTATTTGCCGAAATGGCCGGTGGCATCGGGTTGCTGATAGGTTTGCATGGTCTCGATCGTTGGGCCGCACCCGCGATCGAAGCGGCGCGGCGGTCAGGCTTGGAATGCGCGATCGGCTGCCCGTACGGCAGCGACGAAGTCGCGGATCTTGGCGGCGTCCTTGATGCCCTTGGCAGCTTCGACGCCGGAACTCACGTCAACGGCCAGCGATTTGCAGCGCGGCCGAAGCTGGCGAATGCCATCGGCCACGTTTGCAGGTGTGAGTCCACCACTCAAGACGAGGTGAGCGTCGACGGCGGTTGAAAGAAGTGACCAATCGAATGCCTTGCCGCCACCGCCATATCCGTCGACGTGGGCGTCGAGCAGGATGGCCTGGGCGTGGGAGAAATCGGAAGCGTATTTTACGAGGTCGAACCCGGCACCCGCCGCGCCGAGGGGAATGCGCGCTGCGCGCAGGAAGCGGTGGGCGCCGCTGCCGCTCGCCTTGCGGCACTGCTCCGGCGATTCGTTGCCATGGAATTGGGCGATGGCACCGGGCACCGCGTCGAGGGCGTCGAGGACGGTGTCCGTGTGCTCGTCCACGAAAAGAAGCACCGGCGTGACGAAAGGAGGCAGGCGGGCGGCGAGGCTCGCAGCGCGTTCTGCGCTCACGGCGCGCGGACTCGGCGCATACAGCACGAAGCCGACGGCATCGGCACCGGCGTCGACAGCCGCATCGACGTCCTGTTCACGCGTGAGACCGCAGATCTTGATGCGCGTGCGGAGGTTCTGTGGGCTCGAAAGACTCATGGCGGGCCATCATACGCAGCGCCCCCGGACTGCAGCGTCGCTTCGGCGGGCAGCGTCCAGGCAGCGTCGTAGAGCGGCCCGAGAAAGTAGAGACCGTCTGCCGAGAAGGTCGGCGCGGCGACTTTCCGGCTGCGCGCGGCCAGCACGTCGACCATCCATTCAGGGCGCTCGTCGCCATGGCCGATACGCACCAGGCAGCCCATGATGTTGCGGATCATGTGGTGAAGGAAGGCATCCGCCTCGAACTCGAAATGCCAGCGGCAGCGTTCTTCGTCAGGGCCTTCGGCCTGCCGCGTCACCTCGATGCGCCGTATCGTCTTGACCGGCGACTTGGCCTGGCAGGCCGAAGCGCGGAAGGAGCTGAAATCGTGCTGGCCGACCAGCATGCCTGCCGCAGCGCGCATGGCGTCGCCGTCGAGCCGGCGCATCGACCAGCCGACACGGCCAGCGTCCAGGCTGGGCCGTACCGGCGACTGCGACAGCACATACACGTAGCGCCGTGCCAGTGCGCTGGCACGGCAATGAAACGCGTCCGGCACCGGCACGGCCCACTGGATCGCGATGTCGTCCGGCAGGTATCGGTTGGTGCCGCGCACCCAGGAAAAAGGCGTGCGTTCGGCGTCGGTGTCGAAGTGCACGACCTGCATCAGCGCATGAACGCCCGCGTCGGTACGGCCGGCGCACAGCGTCGACACCGGCCGGTCGGCAAAGCGTGCAAGGGCGGCTTCGAGTTTGTCTTGGACGGTGCGGCCGGACAACTGGCTTTGCCAGCCCTGGTAGGCCTGGCCGTTGTAGCGGACCCCGAGCGCAATTCTCACGGGTGTGGTTCTCCTGGGCAATGCAGGTATGGCGGTTGCATCGGGCGTGTGCTCAATGCAGTTGGCTCAGCAAGCGTACGGCATCTGCCTGCAGATCCCCCGAGCTCTCGGCGGCGACTTCCTCGGCCAGGGTGCGCGCGCCTTCGGTGTCTCCGAGCGCGTGAAGTTCGCGTGCCAGCGACAACTTGATGGCTTGCGGGCTTTCACCGTCGGCGTCGAAGGCGGCACCCAGGCGGTCGATATCGGTATCCGTTGCGCGCGTCGCGGGCACGGCCAGGTCGCCCAGGTCGAACTCGAGAAGGCGGGAGTCGCCCATCGACGGCAGCCGGGAAAGCGGATCCGCCTTTGGCGAGTTCGCCAGTCCGAACGCCGGTGTGTCATGGAATGGCGTGGCTGGCAGCATGGCGGCGGGATGCCGCTCAGATTCGTCGTCATCCAGGCCCAGGTCGAAATCGATCGGTGCGACCGTTGGCTTGGTTGGCGGCGCGGGCACGTACGCAGATCCTGCAGCGGCCATTGCCGTGCTGAACGCCTCTGCGGCACCCGGGATGGCCGTGCCGGTCCGCGCGCCGCTGACCGTGTCGGCGAACGCCGGAGCCCCGCTGTCGTACAGCGGGTTGCCCGGGTCGAGTTCCTGGCCTGCTTCGGCAGCGCGTTGCCAATCCGAACCCGTGCCGTGGGTCAGCTCGCGCAGCGTCGTGGCGAGCGTCTCGTAGGCACGGAGATCGCGGCGCTTTGCATGGATCTCCAGCAGCTTCGAGTGGATCGCCAGACGATCCGGATTCATGCGAAGCGCCTCCCGCAGGATTTCCTCGGCCTGCTGGTCGCGGCCGTAGGCCAGGTACACATCGGCTTCGGCGACTGGGTCGACGTCGCCGTCGAGTTGACTGGGCGTATTCGGAACGGACGGCATGGCCGAGTGGCGGCTCTGGAGGCCAGCGGGTTCGCCACCCTTGATGCCGAAGAATGAGTCCTTCGGCAGATTGCTTTCGAGGAACAGGCTCTCTCCGGCGTCTTGCGTGTTTCGGCGCCCACGCACGCGATAGGCCAGAAGCAGCAGCAAGAGCACCAGCCCAAGGGCGAGAAGCACGAATTGGTTGGCGCGCAAGATGTCGATGAAGCTGCGCGGTGGTGGTGGCGCCGTGCGTGACGGGGCGGTTGCACTGGCGGTGGCGGCTCCCGTGACACCCGGCGCCGGCACCGCGACGGTGGCGGGCACGGCTGCAACCGCTGGCGACCCTCGCGTCGTGGCCGCGCTTCCGCTTCCGCCCGAGGCGCTGCCGCCATCGGCCGTCAGCTTGTTCAGGTCGTTGATATTCCGGGACAACTCGGCCAGCCGTGCCTGGCTTTCCTGGGCCTGGCGAGCCTTCAACAGTGCTTCGTCGTTGCCCGGGGCTGCACCGCCCTGGGCGATGGTGAGCCGGTCGGCGGACGGAGCGGCTGCGCTGCGGTCCTCGACGGTCGTCTGGAGCCGGCCGGTGGCTTGGTGATCTGCCGCGGCGATGCGCGCCGAGGGCGCATTGTCTGCAAGGCGGCGGCGGTACTCGCCGAAATCGCGGCTCTGGGCGATGACCGTCTGCTGCGCCTTCGCAGGCGGCACGGCAGCGGCCTCGGCGGCCGTCGGCAGATTGATCACCGCCCCCGATCGCATGCGGTTGACGTTGCCTCCGATAAAGGCGTTGGGGTTGGTGCGCAGCAGCGCGAGCAGCATCTGATCGAGCGAAATCTCGGCAGGCTTGTAGGTGCGCGCAATCTCCCCCGCGGTGTCGCCCTGCTGAACGGTGATTTGATGCTCTGCCGATGCGGGCGGTGCGCTTGCCGTCGTCGTGCCGGCATCGACGGGTGCGACAGGAGCGGCGGGAGAAATCGGGATCACCGGCAGGCTGCGCGCCTCTGAGAGTGGCGGACGCGCGGCGGGCGCCTGCGCAGCGGCTGGCGCGGGCGCCGGGGCCGGACGCGCGGCAATCATTTCGGATATCTGCGGAGGCGGCGGCACGGCCTGGAGCGGCACGGCGCGAGTCGTCGCGGCCGGCGGGTTGTCGGCCTGAGGTGACGATGGTGCAAGGGCGATGGCCGGTCGATTGCTGGGCGGGTCTAGCAACAACGTGTAGTCGCGCACGATCCGTCCGGAGCTCCAATTGGCTTCGAGCAGCAGGTCGACGAAGGGCTCGCTTAGCGCACGCGTGCCTGCAAGACGGATCACGTAGCGACCATCTGCGCGGCGTTGCAGGCTCGCGCGAACCTCACCGAGTGCCGGGTTGTACGCGATGCCGGCCTGCCGGAAGAGTTCGGCCGAAGCGATGTTGAGTTGCAGGTTCGCCGCCTCCGCGGCGCTGATGTCGGACACATCGACTTCCGCGCGCAGCGGTTCACCCAGTGCAGACTGAACGTTGACCGGCCCGAGCGACAACGCATTCGCCTGGCTCACTGCCAGGCCGGCGATCAGGGCGGCGACGGATGAGAGAGATGCAGCGAATTTCGGAGGGCGGCCTGCGACCGCGCGGCGCGGCGCGGTCGACTCATGTCTTGTCATGCTGATGTGGCGCGGCGGCCTTGAAAGTGTAAGTGGACGTTAACATCATGACCCAGCACTGACAAGGCAACCCAGGACCGACAGGCCGCGCATCGGCGACGGTATGTCCACAAATTCGTTGCCGACCGGCAACGGCCGGCAACTTCGCGCCGCACGCGTGGTTCAGGCGTCCAACAGAATGCGCAGCATGCGGCGCAGCGGCTCGGCGGCGCCCCACAGCAACTGGTCGCCGATGGTGAAGGCGCCGAGATATTCCGGGCCCATCGCCAGCTTGCGCAGGCGGCCGACCGGGATGCTCATCGTGCCGGTGACGGCGACCGGCGTCAGGTCCTTCACGGTCGCTTCGCGCGTGTTCGGCACGACCTTCACCCATGCGTTGTCTTGCGCGATCATGGCCTCGATGTCGGCCAGTGGCACGTCCTTCTTGAGCTTGAAGGTCAGTGCCTGGCTGTGGCAACGCATGGCGCCGATCCGCACGCAGAAGCCGTCGACCGGTACGGCGGCGGTGCCGAAGCCTGCGCCCTGGCCGAGGATCTTGTTGGTCTCGGCGCCGCCCTTCCATTCTTCCTTCGACATGCCGTCGCCCAGGTCCTTGTCGATCCAGGGGATCAGCGAGCCGCCCAGCGGTGCGCCGAAGTTGGCGGTCTCGGCCGCGCTCAGGTTCTGCTGCTTGTGCAGCACCTTGCGGTCGATCTCGAGGATGGCTGACTTCGGGTCGTCGAGCAGCGAGCGCACTTCGGCGTTCAGCGTGCCGAACTGGGTCAGCAGTTCACGCATGTGCTGTGCACCGCCGCCCGAGGCTGCCTGGTAGGTCATGCTGGTCATCCACTCGACCAGGCCGGCCTTGTAGAGCGCGCCGACGCCCATCAGCATGCAGCTCACGGTGCAGTTGCCGCCGACCCAGTTCTTTCCGCCCTTGGCGAGCGCGTTCTGGATGACGGGCAGGTTCACCGGGTCGAGCACGATGACGGCGTCATCCTGCATGCGCAGGGTCGACGCAGCATCGATCCAGTGGCCGTTCCAGCCCGCGGCGCGCAGCTTCGGGAAGACTTCGGTGGTGTAGTCGCCGCCCTGGGCCGTGACGATGATGTCGCACTTGCGCAGTGCGTCGATGTCGTGGGCGTCCTTCAGCGTGCCTTCGTTCTTCGCCATCGCCGGGGCCTTGCCGCCGGCGTTGGAGGTCGAGAAGAAGACCGGCTCGATGAGCCCGAAGTCGCCTTCGGCCTGCATGCGGTCCATCAGGACCGAGCCGACCATGCCACGCCAGCCTACGAGGCCGACCAGGGGTTGGGATGCGTTCGCCATTTCAATTGCCCTTTGTAGAAAAGAAAGTTGTCTTCTTTGCGCCCGGCTCGTCGAGCCGGGGAGGGGCGTGACGAAGCGGGCTGCGGTTAGCCGGTAATCGTCTTTTTGGTGATTGCTGCAACGACCGCGTCGCCCATTTCGCGGGTGCCGACACGCTTCGTGCCTTCCGACCAGATGTCGCCCGTGCGCAGGCCGGAAGCCAGCACGGACTTGACCGCCGACTCGATACGGTCGGCAGCTTCGGGTTGGTTGAGGGAGAAGCGGAGCATCATGGCAGCGGACAGGATTGTAGCCAATGGGTTGGCAACCCCTTTGCCAGCGATGTCTGGCGCGCTGCCATGGCTCGGCTCGTACAGGCCCTGGTTGGTCGAATTGAGCGATGCCGAAGGCAGCATGCCGATCGACCCCGTGAGCATCGCCGCCTCGTCCGACAGGATGTCGCCGAACATGTTGCCGGTCACGATCACGTCGAACTTCTTCGGTGCCCTCACGAGCTGCATGGCCGCGTTGTCGACGTACATGTGGTCGAGCTCGACGTCCGGATACTCCTTGCCCACCTCGGTCACGATGTCCTTCCAGAACTGGAAGGTCTCGAGCACGTTGGCCTTGTCGACGCTGGTCACGCGCTTGCTGCGCTTGCGGGCGGCCTCGAAGGCCACGCGGGCGATGCGTTCGACCTCGGGGCGCGAGTAGCGCATCGTGTCGAAGGCCTCTTCGGCGCCCGGGAAGTGGCCGTCGACGGCCGTGCGGCGGCCGCGCGGCTGGCCGAAGTAGATGTCGCCGGTCAGTTCGCGAATGATCAGGATGTCGAGGCCTGCGATCAGTTCGGGCTTCAGGCTCGACGCGTCCACGAGTTGTTCGTAGCAGATGGCCGGGCGGAAGTTGGCGAACAGGCCGAGGTTCTTGCGCAGGCCGAGGATCGCCTGTTCGGGGCGCAGCGGGCGGTCGAGCTTGTCGTACTTCCAGTCGCCGACGGCGCCGAAGAGCACGGCGTCGGCTTCCTTGGCCAGCTTCAGCGTGGCATCGGGCAGCGGATGGCCGTGGGCTTCATAGGCGGCGCCGCCGACCAGAGCCGATTCCATCTCGAAGGGCAGCTCGAGCACGTCGAGCACGCGAATGGCTTCCGCCACGATTTCAGTGCCGATGCCGTCACCAGGGAGAACTGCGATTTTCATGTTGCGTCTTGGGTTGAAATTCAGGAATACGGGTCAGGCGATCATCGAATGCGCGAGCCAGGGCTTGGTCGCGAGGCGCTCGGCCTCGAAGGCCTTGATCTTGTCCTTGTGACGCAGCGTCAGACCGATGTCGTCGAGGCCGTTCATCAGGCAGTACTTGCGGAAGGCCTGCACGTCGAAGGCGAGCTCGCTGCCGTCCGGCTTGACGATGACCTGGCGTTCCAGGTCGACCGTCAGGCTGTAGCCCGGAAAGGCGAAGGTCTCGTCGAACAGCTGTGCGACCTGCGCTTCGGGCAGCACGATCGGCAGCAGACCGTTCTTGAAGCTGTTGTTGAAGAAGATGTCGGCATAGCTCGGCGCGATGATCGCGCGGAAGCCGTACTGGTCGAGCGCCCACGGCGCATGTTCGCGCGACGAGCCGCAGCCGAAGTTCTTGCGCGCCAGCAGCACCGAGGCGCCCGCATAGCGCGGCTGGTTCAGCACGAAGTCGGGGTTCGGCTTGCGGCTGGCCGGGTCCTGCCCCGGTTCGCCGTGGTCGAGATAGCGCCACTCGTCGAACAGGTTGGGGCCGAAGCCGGTCTTCTTGATCGACTTCAGGAATTGCTTGGGAATGATCGCGTCGGTGTCGACGTTCTCGCGGTCCATCGGGGCCACGAGGCCCTTGTGCACGTTGAATTTCTGCATGGTGTCTCCTCGGGATCAGGCGAATTGGCGAACGTCGACGAAGTGGCCGTGCACCGCCGCGGCGGCGGCCATGGCCGGGCTCACGAGGTGCGTGCGGCCGCCCGCGCCCTGACGGCCTTCGAAGTTGCGGTTGCTGGTCGATGCGCAGCGTTCGCCCGGCTCCAGCCGGTCGGCGTTCATGGCCAGGCACATCGAGCAGCCGGGCTCGCGCCATTCGAAACCGGCTGCCTTGAAGATCTGGTCGAGGCCTTCGCGCTCGGCCTGCTCCTTCACCAGGCCGGAACCGGGCACGACCATCGCCAGCTTGACGTTCTTCGCGACCTTCTGGCCGAGCTTCTTCACGACGGCGGCGGCCTCGCGCATGTCCTCGATCCGGCTGTTGGTGCAGGAGCCGATGAACACCTTGTCGATGAAGATGTCGTTCATCGGCTTGTTGGGTTCGAGGCCCATGTAGGTCAGGGCGCGCTCGATCGCGCCGCGCTTGTTGGCGTCCTTTTCCTTGTCCGGATCGGGCACGCGGCCACTGATCGCGGTCACCATCTCGGGCGAGGTGCCCCAGGTGACCTGCGGCGGGATCTGCGTCGCGTCGAGTTCGACCACGAGGTCGAAATGCGCGCCCGGGTCGGATTGCAGCGTCTTCCAGTAGGTCACGGCATGGTCCCATTCGACACCGGTCGGTGCGAGCGGGCGGCCCTTGACGTAGGCGATGGTTTTCTCGTCCACCGCGACCAGGCCCGCGCGCGCGCCGGCCTCGATCGCCATGTTGCACACCGTCATGCGGCCTTCCATGCTGAGGTCGCGGATGGCGGAGCCGGCGAATTCGATGGTGTAGCCGGTGCCGCCTGCGGTACCGATGCGGCCGATCACGGCCAGCACGATGTCCTTGGCGTTGCAGCCGAGCGGCAGCTTGCCTTCGACCTTCACCAGCAGATTCTTCGCCTTCTTGGCGAGCAGGGTCTGCGTGGCCATCACGTGCTCGACTTCACTCGTGCCGATGCCGTGCGCCAGCGCGCCGAAAGCGCCGTGCGTCGAGGTGTGGGAGTCGCCGCAGACCACCGTCATGCCCGGTAGCGTCGCGCCCGACTCGGGGCCGATCACGTGCACGATGCCCTGGCGCCGGCTCAGGAAAGGGAAGAACGCGGCCGCGCCGAACTCGGCGATATTGCTGTCGAGCGTGGTGATCTGCTCCTTGCTGATCGGGTCGTCGATGCCGTCGTAGCCGCGTTCCCAGTGCGTGGTCGGCGTGTTGTGGTCGGCGGTAGCGACGACCGAACTCACGCGCCACAGCTTGCGGCCGGCGACGCGCAGGCCTTCGAAAGCTTGCGGACTGGTGACTTCATGCACCAGGTGGCGGTCGATGTACAGGACGGACGTGCCGTCCTCCTCGGTGTGGACGACGTGTTCGTCCCAGAGCTTGTCGTAGAGCGTGCGTGCCATGGTCTCTTCTTCTTTCGTGGGGGTGATGTTGTGTGGGTCCGGCCGCCGTCGGGTCAGGCGACGAGTGCCGGGTGCTCTGCTGGAGCGCCGGCCTGCTCGGAAGCTTGCAGATGCGTCACGAGCGAACGCGCCGCGACCGGCAGTGTCGAGAAATCGCGCGCCACCAGGCGGATTTCGCGCTGCGCCCAGTCATCGGTCAGCGCGACGCTGGTGAGCTGACGGCCGATGCCGCCGCGCATGAGTTCGAAGGCCCGGCTCGGCATCACGCCGATGCCGAGGCCGTTCTCGATCATCCGGCACATCGCGTCGAGGCCGGTCACGTGGATGCGCAACTTGATGGTTCGACCGGATTCGAGCGCGGCCTGCCGCGTCGCGACATAGATCGAGCTGTTGGTGTGCAGGCCGACGTGGTCATGGTCGAGCGACGCCGCGAAATCGATGCTGTCGTGCCGTGCGAGCGCGTGGCCGACCGGCACGATGAGCATCAGCCGGTCATGGCGGTAGGGCAGGCTCTGCAGGTCGCCGCCGCCGTCTGCAAGATGGCAGATTCCGAGATCGGCGGCGCCTTCCTGGACCGCGCGCAGCACTTCGCTGCTCAGATGCTCCTCGAGGTCGATCTTGATCTCCTCGTGCGCACGCCGGAACGCGCCAAGGTCTTCGGGCAGGAACTGCACGATCGCGGAAATGTTGGCATGAACCCGCACATGGCCGCGCACGCCGTCCGCATATTCGCTGAGCTCGCCCTGCATCTTCTCGAGGCTGTAGAGCACCGAGCGCGCATGGTGCAACAGGCTTTCGCCGGCCGGCGTGAGATCGACGCCGCGTGCATGGCGGTAGAGCAGCGGCGTGCCCAATGTGGCTTCGAGATCGGACAGGCGCTTGCTGATCGCCGATGCGGCGATGAACTCGCGCTCGGCGGCTCGCCCGATGCTGCCCAGTTCGCAAACGGCAACGAACAGCTGCAGCGACATGAGGTCGACGCGGCGGGCGAAGTTGCGTTCTGAGGTGGTCACAAGCGTGGGCATCGTGGAGCAAGATGCTGAGCCTGCGATTGTCCTATGCAAAGGGGTGGCTTGTCATCGCAAACCACGATGGCACCGCTGCTGCGGCGCGATGAAAAAAGCGGGCCTCGGCCCGCTTTATGTCCAGTCGAGAACGACTTACTTCTTCTTGTCGGCCGCGTTCTCGATCTTCTGGCCACCCTTCTGGATGTCCTGGCCTGCGCCGGAAATCGTGTTGCATCCGGCGAGCGATGCGCCGAAAACGAACGTGACTGCGATCAATGCGGCGAGTTTCTTCATGACTGGGCTCCTGCGATTCGTTGGGTTGTACAGAGTGACAGAGTTGGAGATTCCCTCCAGCCCTGAAACTAAGGCTCCCCAACGGTGCGTCATGTAAGCCAAAACGCAAAAAGGCTGCCCGAAGGCAGCCTTTGCGACGAGCGCCCGGCGATCAGCGTTGTGCGATCGGCTTGACGTTGCGTTGGACGGAACCTTCGAACAATTGGCGCGGACGGCCGATCTTGTACTCCGGGTCGCCGATCATTTCGTTCAGCTGGGCGATCCAGCCAACCGTGCGGGCCAGCGCGAAGATCGCGGTGAACAGCGGCACCGGGATACCGATGGCGCGCTGCACGATGCCCGAGTAGAAGTCGACGTTCGGGTAGAGCTTGCGGGACACGAAGTATTCGTCTTCCAGCGCGATCTTCTCGAGTTCCTTGGCCAGCTTGAACAGCGGGTCGTTTTCCAGGCCCAACTCGGTCAGCACTTCGTTGCAGGTTTCCTGCATCAGCTTGGCGCGCGGGTCGTAGTTCTTGTACACGCGGTGGCCGAAGCCCATCAGCTTGACGTTCGAGTTCTTGTCCTTGACCTTCTTGATGAACTCGCCGATCTTCTCGACGCCGCCTTGCTTCTGGATGTCGTAGAGCATGTTGAGCGCCGCCTCGTTGGCACCGCCGTGGGCCGGGCCCCAGAGGCAGGCCACGCCGGCTGCAATCGCCGCGAAGGGGTTGGTGCCCGACGAGCCGCACAGGCGCACGGTCGAGGTCGATGCGTTCTGCTCGTGGTCTGCGTGCAGGATGAAGATGCGGTCGAGCGCGCGCTCGAGCACCGGGTTCACCTTGTACTCCTCGCACGGCGTCGCGAACATCATGTGCAGGAAGTTGCCTGCGTAGCTCAGGTCGTTCTTCGGGTACATGTACGGCTGACCGATCGTGTACTTGTACGCCATGGCGACCAGCGTCGGCATCTTCGCGATCAGGCGGATCGCGGCGATCTCGCGGTGCTCCGGATTGTTGATGTCCGTGCTGTCGTGATAGAAGGCCGACAGTGCGCCCACCAGACCGGTCATGATGGCCATCGGATGCGCGTCGCGGCGGAAGCCACGCAGGAAGAACTGCATCTGCTCGTTGACCATCGTGTGGTTGGTCACGAGCTTGGTGAAGGTGTCCTTCTTGGCTGCGTCCGGCAGTTCACCGTACAGCAGCAGATGGCAGGTTTCCAGGAAGTCGCAGTTGGTCGCGAGCTGTTCGATCGGGTAGCCGCGGTACAGCAGTTCGCCCTTGTCGCCATCGATGTAGGTGATGGTCGATTGGCACGACGCCGTGGACATGAAGCCCGGGTCGTACGTGAACATGCCGGTCTGTGCGTAGAGCTTGCGGATGTCGATGACGTCCGGGCCGAGCGTGCCCTTGTAGATCGGTAGTTCGACTTTGTCGCCGCCAGTGCTGAACGACAGTGTGGCCTTGGTCTCGGAAGCTTTCATTTCGACTTTCTTTCTTCAGATGGATAGGGGGAAGGACATGAACCTCGCGCGCCGTCAGGGGACACGCATCAGACGCAGCAGATCGATCACATCCGCCCCGGCCTGTTCAGGCGCGGGCTCCTTTCGCTGCAAAAAGAGATCCAGCAGATCGTGATCGGAAAGGTCCATCAACGTCCCCATTGCCTCGGCCTGCCTGACGGTCAGTCCGGATTCATGCCGTTCAAAGAAACGGGCGATGAAGAGGTCGTTTTCAAGCAGGCCGCGGCGGCAACGCCATTTCAGCTTGCTGAGCGCGCGAACGCCCAGCGGCTGGTCGAGAGAGTCCAGAGCGGCTGCTTGCATGACGGTCAGACGGCGCGACGCACCATCAGTTCCTTGATCTTTCCGATCGCCTGGGTCGGGTTCAGGTTCTTCGGGCACACGTCGACGCAATTCATGATCGTGTGGCAGCGGAACAGGCGGTACGGGTCTTCGAGGTTGTCCAGGCGCTCGGCGGTGGCTTCGTCGCGGCTGTCGGCGATGAAGCGGTAGGCCTGAAGCAGGCCGGCCGGGCCGACGAACTTGTCAGGATTCCACCAGAAGCTCGGGCAGCTCGTCGAGCAGCTCGCGCACAGGATGCACTCGTAGAGGCCGTCGAGCTCTTCGCGCTCTTCGGGGCTCTGCAGGCGCTCCTTTTCGGGCGGCACGCTGTCGTTCTGCAGGTACGGCTTGATCGAGTTGTACTGCTTGAAGAACTGCGTCATGTCGACGATCAGGTCGCGGATCACCGGCAGGCCGGGCAGCGGCTTGAGCACGACGGTGCCCTTGAGCGTGTTCATGTTGGTCAGGCAGGCCAGACCATTCTTGCCGTTGATGTTCATCGCGTCGGAGCCGCAGACGCCTTCGCGGCAGGAGCGGCGGAACGACAGCGTCGGGTCTTGCGCCTTCAGCTTCATGAGGGCGTCGAGCAGCATGCGCTCATGACCGTCGAGTTCGATCTCGATGGTCTGCATGTACGGCTTCGCGTCCTTGTCCGGGTCGTAGCGGTAGATCTGGAATGTGCGCTTCATCGTATGGACCTTGTGAATGCTTTTTATGAGCTGAGCGTTAGAACGTGCGAACCTTGGGCGGCACGGAATCGACGGTCAGGGGTTTCAGCCGGACCGGCTTGTAGGCGAGGCGGTTCTCGGCGCTGTACCAGAGCGTGTGCTTCATCCAGTTCTTGTCGTCGCGGCCCAGCGGTGCGACCGGATCGTCGGCAGGACGTTCGTAGTCTTCCACCGTGTGGGCGCCACGGCATTCGGTGCGGGCGGCGGCCGACATCATGGTGGCCTGTGCCACTTCGATCAGGTTGTCGACTTCCAGGGCCTCGATGCGCGCGGTGTTGAACACGCGCGACTTGTCCTTGAGCGTGATCGACTTGACGCGATCGCGCACCTTGGCGATCTTGACGACGCCTTCGTTCATCGACTCCTGCTTGCGGAACACGGCTGCGTGCTGCTGCATCACCGAGCGGATCTCGCCAGCCACGTCCTGTGCGTACTCGCCGGCGGTCGAGGCTTCGAGTTCGTTCAGGCGTGCCAGCGTGCGGTCGGCCGCGTTGGCCGGCAGCGGCTTGTGCTCCTTGAGCTTGTCGTTGAACTGGACGATGTGGTTGCCGGCTGCACGGCCGAACACCAGCAGGTCGAGCAGCGAGTTGGTGCCCAGGCGGTTGGCGCCGTGCACGCTCACGCAGGAACATTCGCCCACGGCGTAGAGACCGTTCACCGGGACGCTCTGGTTGTCTGCGTCCTGCATCACGACCTGGCCGTTGATGTTGGTCGGAATGCCGCCCATCTGGTAGTGGATGGTGGGAACCACGGGGATCGGTTCCTTCGTGACGTCGACGTTCGCGAAGTTGATGCCGATTTCGTACACCGACGGCAGGCGCTTGTGGATGGTGTCCGCGCCCAGGTGGTCGAGCTTCATGTGGATGTAGTCCTTGTTGGGACCGCAGCCGCGACCTTCCTTGATTTCCTGGTCCATCGAGCGCGACACGAAGTCGCGCGGTGCCAGGTCCTTCAGCGTGGGCGCATAGCGCTCCATGAAGCGTTCGCCATTGCTGTTAAGCAGGATCGCGCCTTCGCCGCGGCAGCCTTCGGTCAGCAGCACGCCGGCACCGGCCACGCCGGTCGGGTGGAACTGCCAGAACTCCATGTCCTGCAGCGGAATGCCCGAGCGCGCGGCCATGCCGAGGCCGTCGCCGGTGTTGATGAAGGCGTTGGTCGATGCCGCGAAGATCCGGCCGGCGCCGCCGGTGGCCAGCAGCACGGTCTTGGCCTGCAGGATGTGCAGGTCGCCGGTTTCCATCTCGAGCGCGGTCACGCCGACCACGTCGCCCTCGTCGTCACGGATGAGGTCGAGCGCCATCCATTCGACGAAGAACTGGGTGCGGGCTTCGACGTTCTTCTGATAGAGCGTGTGCAGCATCGCGTGGCCGGTGCGGTCGGCTGCGGCGCAGGCGCGCTGGACCGGCTTTTCACCGTAGTTCGCAGTGTGGCCGCCGAACGGACGCTGGTAGATCGTGCCGTCGGGATTGCGGTCGAACGGCATGCCGAAGTGTTCGAGCTCGTACACGACCTTCGGTGCTTCGCGGCACATGAACTCGATCGCGTCCTGGTCGCCGAGCCAGTCGGAACCCTTGATCGTGTCGTAGAAATGATAGTGCCAGTTGTCTTCGCTCATGTTGCCGAGCGAGGCGCCGACGCCGCCCTGGGCCGCGACGGTGTGCGAGCGGGTCGGGAACACCTTGGAGAGCACGGCCACGTTGAGGCCGGCACGCGCGAGTTGCAGCGAGGCACGCATGCCCGAGCCGCCGGCACCCACGATGACGACGTCGAACTTGCGCTTGGTGATTTGGTCTTTGGTATAGGCAGTCATGGGGTCAAACTCTCCAGAGCACTTGAATGGCCCAACCCGCGCAACCCACAAGCCAGACGATCGTGAAAATTTGGCATGCGAGGCGGATGCCGACGGGCTGGACATAGTCCATCCAGATGTCGCGCATACCGACCCACACGTGATAAAGCAGCGAGACGATCACTGCAAAGGTGAGAACCTTCATCCACTGCGACGAGAAGATGCCGGCCCACTTGTCGTAGCCGATCGGGCCACGCGAGAACAGCACCTGCGCCAGCAGGATGACGGTGAAGAGCGCCATCAGGGCGCCCGTGATGCGTTGGCTCAGCCAGTCGCGCAAACCGTAGTGCGCGCCGACGACGATGCGCTTGGATCCGTAATTCACAGACATTTCAGGATCTTTCTCAGCTCAGTACAGGCCGAACAGCTTGGCGCCGAGGACGACGGTCAGCAGGATGCTCACGGCGAGCGTGAAGATGGCGGAACTCTTGCCGAATTCCTTGGTCACCGCCTTGTGGCTCACGTCCATCCACAGATGGCGCAGGCCGGCGATGAAGTGATGCAGGAAGGCCCAGATGAGTGCCAGTGCGACGAGCTTGAAGAACCAGCCTGGAACGAAGCCCACGCCGTTGTTGAAGACGTTGCTGAAGCGTGCGAACGAGATCTCCGACGAGATGGACGTGTCGAACATCCAGATGATGAACGGCATCAGCACGAACATCAGGGCGCCGCTCACGCGGTGCAGGATCGAGACGATGCCGGCCGGGGGCAACCGGTAGGTCGTCAGATCGGTGAAGGCATTGATGTTTCGGAACTGTCGCCGCGGCGGGCGTGGAGGAGTAGCAAGCTCTGTCATGGGGGCTTTCGTTGCTTTTTCGAGGAGGCGGCTTGTTCTTTGACGGAAATGCAAACAACGCAAAATTCTATTGCAATGCACCATCGGACAGCAGGTCCGGCGGCGTCAACGCACCGGATTGCTCGGACACTGTGCATCGAAGGATGCGGCGCGGGGCTTGGCGGCGATTCATCCGAGTTCGTTGCGGTAGTGATGGGTGTCCGTGCGGTACAGCCCGCGACGCAATTCCATGGGCACGTCGTGGTAGGTGAGTGCGACGCGCTCGACACTCAGCAGGGGCGTGGCCGTGGTGACGGCCAGCAGCGCCGCCTGCGCCGTATCGGGCAGCACGGCACGGATCTTTTCCTCGGCGCGCACCATGGGCGTGCCGAATTCGGTTTCGAACATCGCGTACATCGGTCCGCGCCAGGCGCGCAGGCGTTCGGCCGTCAGGCCCTTGAACGGCGTGCCGGGCAGCCAGAGGTCTTCGAGGATGGTCGGCACGCCGGAATAGGCCAGCACGCGCCGCACCTGAAGTACCGGGTCGCCGGTGCGCAGCGACAACGCGCGGGCCACGTCGGCCGTGGCCCGCTGGCGCCGGCAATCGACGATCGTGCGTTCGGCCGGGCCTTCGGAATTCAGATCGCCGCTGTCGGGTACCAGCTTCAGGAAGCGGTACTGGACCTGATGTTCGGAATGGGTTGCAACGAACGTGCCCTTGCCCTGGCGACGAACGACGATGTTGTCGGAAGCCAGCTCGTCGATGGCCTTGCGCACCGTGCCCTGGCTCACGCGGAAGCGTGCAGCCAGGTCCATTTCGCTGGGAATGGGCTCGCCCGGCTTCCATTCGCCCGCCTTCAGGCGCTGCAGGATCAGCGCCTTGATCTGCTGATACAGCGGACTGAACGACGGCGTTCCGGTCTCGGTATAGGCGTTGAGGGGGGTGTTCATGGAAATCGAGGGGCGGCCGCGAACGGTGCGCGGCGGGCGATATCTTATATAAGACATAAGACGGGCGCCACCAAAACCGTGAATCGGCTTAAAATGCCGGCCGGTTCCGCCCCCCGGGCCAGTGGCCGCGTGGCCCTGGCGCCAACTGGCGGCATGGCACTGTCACCGCCGTTTCATCATCTTCTGGAGTCTTCCCATGAGCAAAAAGCCCGTTCGCGTTGCCGTCACCGGCGCCGCCGGCCAAATCGGTTACGCCCTGTTGTTCCGCATCGCCTCCGGCGAAATGCTCGGCAAGGACCAGCCCGTCATCCTGCAACTGCTCGAAGTGCCTGTCGACGGCCCGCAGAAAGCGCTCAAGGGCGTGATGATGGAACTCGACGATTGCGCCTTCCCGCTGCTGGTCGGCATGGAAGCGCACAGCGACCCGATGACCGCCTTCAAGGACGTCGACTACGCACTGCTGGTCGGTTCGCGTCCGCGTGGCCCGGGCATGGAACGTGCCGAGCTGCTGGCCGTCAACGGCGCGATCTTCACGGCACAAGGCAAGGCGCTCAACGCCGTCGCCAGCCGCGACGTCAAGGTGCTGGTGGTGGGCAACCCCGCCAACACCAACGCCTACATCGCAATGAAGAGCGCACCGGACCTGCCGCGCAAGAACTTCACCGCCATGCTGCGCCTGGACCACAACCGTGCCGCCAGCCAGATCGCCGCCAAGACCGGCAAGGCCGTCGCTGACATCGAGAAGCTCACCGTCTGGGGCAACCATTCGCCCACGATGTACGCCGACTACCGCTTCGCGACCATCAACGGCGAAAGCGTCGCCAAGCTGATCAACGATCAGGAATGGAACGCCAACACCTTCCTGCCGACCGTCGGCAAGCGCGGCGCCGCCATCATCGAAGCGCGTGGCCTGTCGTCGGCTGCTTCGGCTGCCAACGCCGCCATCGACCACATGCGCGACTGGGCCCTGGGCACCAACGGCAAGTGGGTCACCATGGGCATTCCGTCGGACGGCCAATACGGCATTCCGAAGGACGTGATGTTCGGCTTCCCCGTCACCTGCGAAAACGGCGAATACAAGGTCGTCGAAGGCCTGGACATCGACGCTTTCAGCCAGGAACGCATCGACAAGACGCTCAAGGAACTGACCGACGAGCAAGCTGGCGTCGCCCACCTGATCTAAGGTTCGTTTGCCTCATCCCGCACTCCGGCGACAGATGCACCTGCACACGCAGGCGTGCGGGATTTCACTTTCTTGACCATGCTCGACTGGAATCCCGCGCTCTACCGCCGCTACGAGGACGAGCGCACGCGTCCTGCACAGGAATTGCTGGCACGCGTTCCTCTCGCTGCGGCGGCGCATGTGGTCGATCTCGGCTGCGGCCCGGGCAATTCCACCGAGCTCCTGGCGCAACGCTTTCCGCAAGCGCAGGTGCTGGGAACCGACAATTCCGAGGCCATGCTGGTCAGCGCGCGCGAGCGGCTGCCGGCGGCGCGCTTCGAACTCAGCGACATCTCACGGTGGACACCGGATGTCGCCCCCGATCTCATCTACGCCAATGCCTCGCTGCAATGGGTGCCGGACCACGCCACGCTGATCCCGCGCCTGTTTGCCGCATTGGCGCCCGGCGGTGTGCTGGCGATCCAGATGCCGGACAACCGCAGCGAACCGACGCACCGTCTGATGCGCGAAGTCGCCTCCGAGTCGCCCTGGAAGGCGCCGATCGGTGACGCCGACAAGCTGCGCACCGAATTGCTGCCGCTGGGCGGCTACTACGACCTGCTGGCGCGCGACGCCGCGGCGATCGACGTCTGGCACACCATCTATCAACACCCGATGGCATCCGCCGCCGCCATCGTCGACTGGGTGCGTGCGACCGGCCTGAAGCCGTTCGTCGACCCACTGACGGACGAGCTCAAGGCCAGCTACCTCGCCACTTACGAAAGCCGCGTCGCGCAAGCCTATCCGGCCCACACCGACGGACGCCTGCTGCTGGCCTTCCCCCGCATGTTCATCGTCGCTCGACGCCAGGCATGAGCACCACCGCATGACGGCACTTTCCTCTCACCCACGCGACGTGCTGCTCGGCGCGCAGGCCGGCGCCGTGGCGCTCCCGGTGTGCGACCACTACAGCGGCGTCGAGGCGCGCATGAAGAAGAGCCTCGCGCTCCAGGCCGAGATGGCCGAGGAGTTCGGCGCCTGCGTGTTCGACGTCACGCTCGACTGCGAGGACGGCGCCCCGGTTGGCGGCGAGGCCGAACATGCCGCGCTGGTGACCGAACTGGCGCTGGCGGCCGCGCCGGGCATGCGCGTCGGCGTGCGTGTCCATCCGGTCGATCACGCTTCCTTTGCCGACGACATCGCGACGATCGCGGGTCGGGCGGGGCAACGGCTCAGCCATCTGATGGTGCCCAAGGTCGAGTCGATCGACGACGTGCGCCAGGCCGTTGCCGAACTCGACCGCGCCGGCGCAACCGGCCTGCCGCTGCATGTGCTGATCGAATCGCCGTTGGCGGTGCACAACGCCTTCGACATCGCCGCGCATCCGCGCGTGCAGTCGCTCAGCTTCGGCCTGATGGATTTCGTCTCGGCCCATGCCGGCGCCATTCCCGCCGACGGCATGGGCGTGGCCGGCCAGTTCACGCATCCGCTCGTGGTGCGCGCCAAGCTGGTGATCGCTTCGGCGGCGCATGCCTACGGCAAGGTGCCCTCGCACTGCGTCGTGACCGAATTCAGCAACCCCGATGCCATGCGCGTGGCCGCCACCAAGGCGGCCAGCGAATTCGGCTACACGCGGATGTGGAGCATCCATCCGAGCCAGATCCGTCCCATCCTCCAGGCCTTCGCGCCGGACGAGAGGCAGATTCAGATTGCTACAAAAATAATCGATGCAGCGGCCGTCGCGAACTGGGCACCGGTCAGTTTCGATGGCACATTGCACGACCGCGCCAGCTACCGGCATTTCTGGCAGGTGCTCGAGCGTGCCCATGCCACCGGGCGCGCACTCCCGACGGAAGCGCAACGCTGGTTTGCTTCCGCCTCCCATTGATCGCCACCGATCGCATCCCTCAGGAAGAACCCCCATGAAGTACATCGCACTTGCCGCCGCCGTCGCGATCGTCCTGCCTTTTGCTGCCACCGCGCAAACCGCAGCGAGCACGCCCGCCAAGCCGGCGGTCAAGGCCGCCGCCAAGCCGGCCGCCAAGACCACGACCGCGAAGAACACGAAGCCGAAGCCGAAGATCACCAAGCGCGCCGCCAAGGCCGTGGAAGAAGTGACGCCGATCAGCGACGACACCAACATCACGCTGACCGACGCCGACCTGCAGGTCGCACAGCGCGTCTACACCGGCAAGATCCAGTGCGAACTCGGCGCCGACGTGACCATCACGGCCGACGACAAGCGTGCCGGCTTCTTCACCGTCGCCACCAAGGGCGCGCGCTACCGCATGCATCCGGTCGAAAGCCGCACCGGCGCCATCCGCCTTGAAGACCCGCGCGCTGGCGCCATGTGGTTGCAGATCGCCAACAAGTCGATGCTGATGAACCAGAAGGAAGGCCTGCGCCTGGCCGACGAATGCCAGGCACCCGCACAGGTCGCCTTCGCCGACGAAATGAAGAAGAACCCGCCGAAGAGCCTGTTCGAAAGCCCCGACGCGCAGCCCGCACCCCGCAAGTAAGCCCGCGGCGCGCCTCTTGCTTGCGCGGGAGGCCGTCGCCACTCAGTTCCCGGAGAAAAAAAGATGTTGCAAGCCTACGTTGACCATGTAGCCGAACGCGCCGCGCTCGGTATTCCGCCGCTCCCACTCACCGCCAAGCAGACCGGCGAAGTGATCGAGCTCCTGAAGAGCGCGTCGTCGAAGGACGGCGAGTTCCTGCTGAACCTGCTCACCTACCGGGTGCCGGCCGGCGTGGACGACGCAGCGAAGGTCAAGGCGAGCTACCTTGCCGCCGTGGCGCATGGCACCGAGACGAACCTGCTGCTGAGCCGCGCCCGCGCGACGGAACTGCTCGGCACCATGCTCGGTGGCTACAACATCAGCCCCATGATCGACCTGCTGGACGACGCGGAAGTCGGCGCCGTGGCGGCCGAAGGCCTCAAGAAGACGCTGCTGATGTTCGACCAGTTCCACGACGTCAAGGAAAAGGCGGATGCCGGCAACGCCAATGCCAAGGCCGTGCTGCAGAGCTGGGCCGATGCCGAATGGTTCACCAGCCGTCCGGAAGTGCCGGAAAGCATCACCGTCAGCATCTTCAAGGTGGCTGGCGAAATCAACACCGACGACCTGTCGCCCGCGCCCGACGCGACGACGCGTCCCGACATTCCGATGCACGCGCTCGCGATGCACAAGAACGCGCGCCCGGGCATCGTCCCCGAAGAAGACGGCAAGCGCGGTCCGGTGAAGTTCATCGAGGACCTGCGCGCACGCGGTCACCTGGTTGCCTACGCGGGCGACGTGGTCGGCACCGGTTCGTCGCGCAAGAGCGCCACCAACTCCGTGCTGTGGTTCACCGGCGAAGACATCCCCTTCGTGCCGAACAAGCGTTTCGGCGGCGTCTGCCTGGGCGGCAAGATCGCACCGATCTTCTACAACACGATGGAAGACTCGGGCGCGCTGCCGATCGAACTCGACGTGAGCCAGATGGAGATGGGCGACGTGGTCGAGCTGCGCCCCTACGACGGCAAGGCGCTCAAGGACGGCAAGGTCATCGCCGAATTCGCCGTCAAGAGCGACGTGCTGTTCGACGAAGTGCGCGCCGGTGGCCGCATTCCGCTGATCATCGGCCGCGGCCTGACGGCCAAGGCGCGTGAAGCGCTGGGCCTGCCGGTTTCCACGCTGTTCCGCCTGCCGACCAGCCCGGTCGACACCAAGAAGGGCTTCTCGCTCGCCCAGAAGATGGTGGGTCGCGCCTGCGGCCTGCCCGAAGGTCAGGGCGTGCGTCCCGGCACGTACTGCGAACCGAAGATGACCTCGGTCGGCTCGCAGGACACCACCGGCCCGATGACCCGCGACGAGCTGAAGGACCTGGCCTGCCTGGGCTTCTCGGCCGACCTCGTGATGCAGTCGTTCTGCCACACCGCGGCGTACCCGAAGAAGGTCGACGTGAAGATGCACCACGAACTGCCGGACTTCATGGCGACCCGCGGCGGCGTCTCGCTGCGTCCGGGCGACGGCGTGATCCACAGCTGGCTCAACCGCCTGCTGACGCCCGACACCGTCGGCACCGGTGGCGACAGCCACACCCGCTTCCCGATCGGCATCAGCTTCCCGGCCGGCTCCGGCCTGGTCGCCTTCGCGGCCGCCACCGGCGTGATGCCGCTGGACATGCCCGAATCGGTGCTGGTGCGCTTCAAGGGCAAGATGCAGCCCGGCGTCACGCTGCGCGACCTGGTCAACGCGATCCCGCTGTACGCGATCAAGTCGGGCCTGCTGACGGTCGCCAAGCAAGGCAAGAAGAACATCTTCTCGGGCCGCATCCTGGAGATCGAAGGCCTGCCCGACCTCAAGGTCGAGCAAGCGTTCGAACTGAGCGACGCTTCGGCCGAGCGTTCGGCTGCCGGCTGCACGGTGCACCTGAACAAGGAACCGATCATCGAGTACATCAACAGCAACATCACGCTGATGCGCTGGATGATCGCCGAGGGCTATGCCGACGGCCGCACGCTCGCGCGCCGCATCGCCGCACAGGAAGCCTGGCTGAAGGATCCGCAACTGCTCAAGGGCGACGACGACGCCGACTACGCAGCCGTCATCGAGATCGACCTGGCCGACATCCACGAACCGATCGTGGCCTGCCCGAACGACCCGGACGACGTGAAGACGCTGTCCGACGTGGCTGGCGCCAAGATCGATGAAGTGTTCATCGGCTCGTGCATGACCAACATCGGCCACTTCCGCGCGGCGTCGAAGCTGCTCGAAGGCAAGCGCGACATCCCGGTCAAGCTGTGGATCGCACCGCCGACCAAGATGGACGCACACCAGCTGACCGAAGAAGGCCACTACGGCGTGTTCGGCAATGCCGGTGCGCGCACCGAAATGCCGGGCTGCTCGCTGTGCATGGGCAACCAGGCGCAGGTGCGCGAAGGCGCAACCGTGATGTCGACTTCGACCCGCAACTTCCCGAACCGGCTGGGCAAGAACACCTTCGTGTACCTCGGCAGCGCCGAGCTCGCCGCGATCTGCTCGCGACTGGGCCGCATCCCGACGAAGGAAGAGTACATGGCGAGCGTTGGCGTGCTCGACGCGGCCAGCGCACAGATCTACCAGTACCTGAACTTCGACAAGCTCGACGAGTACAAGGACGTGGCTGCCGGCGTCGCCGCCTGAGCCATTGCTTCGGCCTCGTGGCCGGCATGAGGAGCCCGCTTCGGCGGGCTTTTTCTTTGGTTCGATGCCGTTGCCGTGCATGTGCTGCCGCGACGCCGTTCCCTGCATCTCCCCTGAGCAGAATCAGGCACAGGGAGCGACGAATGAAAAAAGCAGCAGGCGTCCAGAATCTCAAGCAGCAGCTCGAGGCAGCGGCCAACCATTTGCAGTCCGGCGATCTGGCCATGGCCGATGCCGCATTTAGGCAACTGATCGGCAAGGACGCGCGAAACGACGCCGCGCTGCACGGGCTGGGCGTGACGCTCTACCTGCAGCAGAAGAACGCGGAGGCGGAAACTTGGCTACGCAGGGCGATCGCCATTCGCGCGGCGCCCGATTTCCTGACCAATCTCGCGCTCGTGCTGGCCGCCCAGGCCAAGTTTCTGGAGGCGATCGCCGCCTACCAGAGCGCGGTGAAGGCGGGCGCGGCGACCGCCAAGGTCTACAACAACCTCGGCAACCTGCTGTCCGCACAGAATCTGCCGGCAGAAGCGGAAGCGAGTTTCCGGCAGGCGATTGCGACGGACGCGGCGTATGCCATCGCGCACAAGAACCTCGCCATGCTGCTGGAGAAGGCCGGACGTTACGACGAGGCCGAGGTCCAGTTCAGACAGGCGCTGGCGTTGAACCGCGACTCCGCCGACTTCTGGCTTTGCTACGGCGGCATGCTCGAGCGCCTCGGTCGGCTGCGGGATGCCGAACTCGCCTTCCGCAACGCAAGGCGCTGGGATTCGGTGCAGTTCCTCAAGCGCCGCTGCGCATCGTGGGAAGGGTTGGCGGAGGTCGATCAGGCCGCGATCGAGATGATTTCGTCCGGCGCCGTGGACAACGCGACGCCGTGGTCGCTGCTCTTCATGCCGTCCCTGACGCCGAAGCTGCACCTGGAGGCAGGGCGCCGGTTTGCGCTCAGCCGCTGGGGCAGGGAGCTGGGAGCACAGGCCTCAGCCGATCCAGGTGCGTTGACGGCGACGGACAAGCTGAAGATCGGCTATCTGTCTGCCGACTTCCACGATCACGCCACCATGCATCTGCTGGCGGGCGTCCTGGAGCGCCATGACCCGAGCCGCTTCGAGGTTCACCTCTATTCATACGGAACGCAGCGATCGGATGGGTACGTGGCGCGCATCGCCGCCATGCCGGTGACATTCCATGAAGTGTCCAGGCTGACGGATCGGCAGATCGCAGACGCGATCGCGCACGACCGCATCCAGATGCTCGTCGATCTCAAGGGCTACACCACTGCTGCGCGCCTCGGCATTTCGGCGCTCCGGCCGGCGCCGGTGACCATCAGCTGGCTGGGTTATCCGGGCACGCTGGGCCATCCGGGTCTGGCCGACTTCATCATCGGCGACGTGGTCGTCACGCCGCCGGATCGCGCAGGCGACTTCAGCGAGACCCTGGCGCTCATGCCTCACAGCTATCAGCCCAACGACGCGCCGGAAGAACCTGGCGCGCCGCCGAGCAGGGCCGACGCGGGTCTGCCCGACGGCGTCTTCGTGTTCTGCAGCTTCAACCAGACCCTCAAGATCACGGCGAGCAGCTTCTCGCTGTGGCTGGAACTGCTGCATGCCGTCCCCGGCAGCGTCCTCTGGCTGCTCAGGCCTTCGGATGACGAAGCGATCCACAACCTGCAGAAAGCCGTCGAGGCGAGCGGGCTCAATCCCGCCAGGCTCGTGTGGGCGCCGCGGCTGCCGCGTCGGCAGCATCTGGCGCGCCTGCAACTGGCGGACCTCGCGCTCGACACCTTCCCGGTCTGTTCCCACACCACCGGCAGCGATGCGTTGCTGGCCGGCGTTCCGATGGTGGCGCGCAGCGGCGATCTGTTTGCCAGCAGGGTGTCCGAGAGCCTGCTGCGCGCCATCGGGCTGACGGAACTGGCGGCGACCACCGATGCGTCGTACCTGCAACTGGCAATCTCGCTCGCGCGTGATCCGGCGCGCCTCGGCCAGATCCGCCGTTTTCTCTGGACGCAGCGCGCTGTCTCGCCCCTGTTCGATCCGTGCCGCTTCGCGCGCGATCTCGAACGTCTGTACGAGGCGATCTGGCAACGCGCGTCGGGTGAAGATCGGCACAGCCGGCGGCCGATCGTGATCGGCAGCCTCTAGAACGCGATCGGCCGCGCAGCCTTGAACCCGGCCGTCATTCGGCGGCCTGCAGCGTCGCCGCTGCCAGTCCGGCGGTGAGCACTGCGAGGATCGCGTCGCCGAAGCCGCCGCGGGCGCGTGCGTCGATGCGCGCACTGGTCGCCACGCGCGGCGCGGCGCTCCAGGCGATCCGGGCGCCGCTCGCTTCCAGCGCCTGCACCAGTGCCACGTCTTCGCTGCAGGCCAGTGGCGGGAAGCCGCCCGCTCTCACATAGGCCGCCGCAGAGACGCCCAGATTGGCGCCATGGATGTGGCGGTGGCCATCGGCGTCGCAGTAGCCGCGCATGAAGTCCTCGCGCAGCGCATCCGCCTGGGCGCCGTGGATGCGCCAGTCCGACACGCCGATCGAGCCGCAGACCGCATCGGCGTCCAGTTCGAGCTGCCGCATCAGCCATTCGGGCGACACCACCGTGTCTGCATCGGTGAACGCCAGCCAGCGTGCGCCGTCGGCCAGCAGCAGCGACGCACCGGCCGCGCGCACGGCGCCCACGTTGCGCGCGTTCAGCGTGATGACCTCGGCACCGCAGGCCGCCGCAATGGCGCCGGTGGCGTCGGTGCAGCTGTCGAGCACGACCACGACGCGCACGTGCTCTCCCGCCAACGCCGGGTGCGCCGCGGCCAGCTGGATGGCTTCCAGCGCGGCGGCGATGCAGCCTTCCTCGTTGTGCGCCGGAACCACGATCCCGATCATGCGATGCCCTCGCGCTGCGCCACCGAGCGTGCGTCGCGGCTCCAGAGTTCCAGCAGGAAGTCGGACTCCTCGTGCCGGACGCTGCGTGCCAGCCCGATGGCGGCGAAGGCGTCATGCACGGCTTCGGTCGACAACGCGCGTTCGGCGAAGTCGGGGCGCCAGTTGCAGGCGACCAGCACGCCATCCGCAGCAAGCGACCGCGCGCAGCACGACGCCAGCGTTGCCATGGCTGCTGCGTCCAGGAAGTACCCGAGTTCGCTGACGACGATCAGGTCGAACTGTGGTTCGTCGCATGGCCATCCGGCGGGAAGCACGTGCCGCTCGAAGCGCACATTGGCCAGCCCCATCGCGCGAGCGCGTGCCGAGGCGAGCGCCTTGTCGCTGAAGTCGCTGGCCAGCACGGTGTCGCAGCGCATGGCGAGGTCCATGGTGAGCTCGCCGGCACCGCAGGCGGGCTCGTAGGCGCGTGCGTAGCGCGGATGCGGCAGCGCCGCCATCAGCACGGCACGTTTGCGCTCTTCGTACCACCGCGTGCGAAGCCCGTAAGGGTCGGTGCTCTCGTCGTACAGGTGGTCGAAATAGTCCAGCCGGTCCGATGCCGAGAAGGCGCGTGAACCCGCGTCGCCGGCCTTGCGGCGTTGAATGTCGATGGGCGGTGCGGTCGTCATGCGAACACGATCTCGAAGTTGCGTGCGGCGCGCTCGACCGTCGTGCTGCGCAGGATCGGGCCTGCGCCCGTCGAAGGGTCCGGCAGCAGCTGGCTCTTGAACGCCTGAACCGCGACCTTCTTGCGAGTGAGGGCATCGTCGTCGAGCGGAATGCGCAGCGCGCGCGACCAGGGCAGGCGCGCATCGCGCGCATGCGCCCAATGCCAGGCCCAGACGGGCACTTCGATCAGCGTCGCACCCGTGCGGGCGGTCGCCGCGGCGCAGGCATCGCCCGTGGCCTCGTGATCGGGATGTCCATCGAGTCGCCACGTGGTGAACACCACATCGTTGGCGCGCAGCAGGGCGGTGAGCCGGTCGGACAAATGGTCGCGCATCGTCGTCACGCCGCCGTCGGGCAGGCCGAGTCGCAGCGCTTCGACGTGATGCAGGCCGAGCTGCTGCCAGGCTGCATGGCTTTCACGCGGACGCTCGCGTGCGAGCCGTTCGGGCGGCCATTCCGTCGAGTCCACGTGGCTGCCCGTGCCGTCGGTCACCGCGACCAGCAGCAACTCCCGGCGCAGCTTGCCGAGCTGCGTCAACAGGCCACCGACCGCGAGCACTTCGTCGTCCGGGTGCGGCGCGACCACCACGGCGCGACACCCGACGGGCACCAGGTCGTCCGCCAGTCGGATGCGCGTTGTTGCCAGGTGGGCGCACGCCTGCCATTGCATCTCGCTCGTTCCAAGCCCCTCGATGGCGCGGTCGTTGACTAGAGCATCCATGCATCTTCTCCAGCGGCGGTTGCCAGGTGATCGCCGAGCGCGGCGAGATCGCGTTCGGCATGGCTTTGGCGCAGATAGACGGGCAGGTCGGCCATCGCCCGCGCAAAGTGCGCGTCGCGACAGAACGGCGCTGCGCCCACCGCGCGGCCGGCGTGCGTCATGACCTCTTCGGCTGCACGCTCGACCACGAGCCGGGTGCGCAACGCCACGGTCTGTGCGTCGGCATCGGGCTGCGCGTCGATCCAGGCGGCGGCTTCACGCAGCACGGCGGCAGCGCCGGACATCGCCACGTCGATGGCGCCCAGATGCGCTTTGCGATGGGTATCGGCCGCAGGGCCGCTGGCGCGTCGCACGGTCTCCGCAATGGCACGCATGCCACCGAACCAGCAGGCGGCGATGCCTGCGCCGCCGTGCCAGAAGCCGGGGCGGCCGACGTAGTCGCCCGGACGGCCGATCTGCGCAGCCAGGGCTTCGTCGAACAGCACGTCGCCGGTGTGCGTGTCGGCCATGCCGACGGCGTGCCAGTCGGCTTCGCGGACGCTCACGCCCGGCTGCTGCATCGCGACGGCTGCGAGGCAGGGCTCTCCGGCCTCGTTCCAGCAACTGACGACGGCATGGGTCACCTGCGCCGCACCGGAGCACCAGGCCTTGCGGCCGGTGAGCCGTGCGACCCCGTTGTCATGAACCCGAAGCGAGAGCCGGGCGTCCGGCGGTTCGGCGCACCAGGTGCCCCACACGCTGTGGGCGGGCACGGTCTCCGCGCCGAGTTCGGCGAGGATGGCGATGGCATCGGTGTGGCCTTCGAACAGCTTGGCGACGGCGAGGTCCACCGCCGCGACGGCAGCGAGCGACTGCCAGCGTTCCAGCGTGCGGCCGGATCCCGGCAGGGGCAGGCGCCCGCTGCCGCCCAGCACCAGCCGTTGAAGACTCAGCGGCGCGTCGAGTACGTCGAGCGCGTCCGGAAGCAGGCCGGGCGTTGCATCGGCGCGTGGAGCGAGCATGAGCGCGATGTCTCCCGCTCAGACCAGGTTCAGCTTCTTGTGGTCGCCGAGATTCTTGGGCGGCTCGCCGGTGACGGCGGCCTTCATCATCTTGAAGAGCTGCACCATCTTGCTGTCCTTGACGTCCCAGTATTCGGCATTGGCGATGCGCACGGCCAGCAGGCCGAGGTTCGGATCGGTGACCCCGTTCGGGAACCACGCTTCGGCGGCCTTGGTGAAGAGCTGGTTCTTCTTGGCCTGGTCTTCCAGCAGCGACGCATGGCCCGCGACCGAGACGTAGCTGTCGTCGTCCGTGTTGGCGTACGACACGTTCACGATGTCGTCCTCGGCCAGGTGGCGAACGATGTCGCCGTTCTTCGGTACGAAGAAGTAGAGCGTCGCGTCTTCGTCGACCGACTTGTTCTGCGTGGTCAGCGGATGCGCATTCAGCAGGCCGTCGCCGTGGCGGTGCGTGAGCATGCCGAAGCGCGTGTCCTTGATGAGCTCCCAGAGCTTGGCGTGTTCGTTGGTCGATGTCATGGTCGTGCCCCTGTGTTCAGTTGAGATGCACAGACGCTATCGACCGCCGTTTTTCGGACGGGCACACCTTTGGCCCGAGTTCATGTCGTCTTGAACCGACATGACGCGCGGGCGCATCAATCGCTGGTGCTGTCGTCCTTCGTTTGCGCGGCGATGTCCGCCAGCGCGGCGGCCGTGCGCGCATCCGCAGGGAAGAAGGACTCGACCGCGAGTTCCTGCAGCGTGACGTCCACCGGCGTGCCGAAGATCGTCGTCGTGCTGATGAAGCTCAGCACGCCTTGGGGCGTCGCGAGCTGGAACGGTACGACCACGCCCGCCAGATCGGCGCTCGCGGAGGCGGGTCCGCTCTCGTGGCCGTTGGCAGGTGCCGGGTAGGCAGCCAGCTCGTCGTGCAGGGCTTGCAGCGTGGCGTCGCCGGTCGCGGCGATCTGCTGCTGAAGCCGCTCCAGCAGGTGCGCACGCCATTGGGCGAGATTGGCGATCCGCGGCGCCAGCCCGTCGGGGTGCAGGCTCAGCCGCAGCACGTTGATGGGCGCCTGGAGCAGTTCGGGCGACGCGCCCGCGAGCAGAAGCGGCACGACGGCGTTGGCGGCCACCAGGTTCCAGTGGCGATCGATCGCCAGCGCGGGGTAGGGCGAGTGGCCTTCCAGGACCAGTTCGACGGCCCGCCGCGCCGCCGCCAGGGCGGGGTCGTCCAGCGCGCGCTGCCGGTACATCGGCGCGTAGCCGGCAGCGACCAGCAAGGCATTGCGCTCGCGCAACGGAACCTCGAGCCGGTCTGCCAGCCGCAGCACCATTTCCCGGCTCGGCGCGGCGCGACCGGTTTCGACATAGCTCAGGTGCCGCGTGGACACGTCGGCCTCCTGCGCAAGATCGAGTTGGCTCAGCCGCCGACGCTTGCGCCAATGGCGCAGGTGCACGCCGAAAGGGTCGCGGATGCCCGGTTGGGGCCAGCCGCCGAGCCCGGGCGGGGTTGGCACGGCAGCGGCGGAGCGAGGGGCGGCAATGGCATTCATGGCGTCCATTCTGGTCCGCCGGCTGCGCGTTCGCCATGACCCGGCAGGTCATGCATTCCGGCCGGATGGCCGCCGCATCGAAGACGGCCGTGCGACGCGGCGCGAACCCCTTTTCGAGAGTGGGGCGGCCTGCCTTCCGACAGCCGGATTCATTGAAGCCTGCTATCTTTATGCCGCCCCACGATTTGAAGGAGTTCACATGGCCGTCGGCTCGACACACGCGTTTTCCCCCACCCTCAAGACATTCAAGACTGCCTCGGGGAAATCCGGCAAGTACTGGTCGCTGAAGGAACTGGCCAAGCAGTACCCGAGCATCAACCGGCTTCCCGTGTCGATCCGCATCGTGCTCGAGTCGGTGCTGCGCAATTGCGACGGGCAGAAGGTCACGGCCGAGCATGTCGCCCAACTCGCCCACTGGCTGCCGAATGCCGAACGCACCGACGAGATTCCCTTCGTCGTGACCCGCGTGGTGCTGCAGGACTTCACCGGCGTGCCGCTGCTGGCCGACCTGGCCGCGATGCGCAGCGTGGCCGCGAAGCTCGGCAAGTCGCCCAAGACCATCGAGCCGCTGGTGCCGGTCGACCTGGTAGTCGACCACTCGGTCATGGTCGACTACTACGGCACGCCCAAGGCGCTCGACCTCAACATGAAGCTCGAGTTCCAGCGCAACAACGAGCGCTACCAGTTCATGAAGTGGGGCATGCAGGCCTTCGACACCTTCCGCGTCGTGCCGCCCGGCTTCGGCATCGTCCACCAGGTGAACCTCGAGTACTTCGCGCGCGGCGTCTACAAGGCGCCGGGCGACAAGTCGGACGTGCCGGTCTGGTACCCCGACTCGCTGGTCGGCACCGACAGCCACACCACCATGATCAACGGCGTCGGCGTGGTCGGCTGGGGTGTCGGCGGCATCGAGGCCGAGGCTGCGATGCTCGGCCAGCCGGTCTACATGCTGACGCCCGACGTGGTCGGTTTCGAACTCAGCGGCCAGCTGCGCGAAGGCGTCACCGCCACCGACCTGGTGCTGTACGTCACGGCCATCCTGCGCGGCGAGAAGGTGGTGGGCAAGTTCGTCGAATTCTTCGGCCCGGGCGCCGCGTCGATCCCGGTGCCCGACCGCGCGACCATCGGCAACATGGCGCCCGAGTACGGCGCGACGATGGGTTTCTTCCCGGTCGATGAAAAGACCATCGCGTACTTCAAGGGCACCGGCCGGACCGACGCCGAGATCGAACTGTTCGAGGCCTATTACAAGGCGCAGGGCCTGTTCGGCATGCCGGCACCGGGCGAGATCGACTACACCAAGGTCGTGAAGCTCGACCTAGGAACCGTCACGCCGAGCCTGGCCGGCCCGAAGCGGCCGCAGGACCGCATCAACCTCGGCGACCTTTCGACCAAGTTCTCCGAACTCTTCAGCAAGCCCAACGACGCGAACGGCTTCAACCAGCCCGCGGACAAGCTCAAGCTGCGCTATGCGCTCCCGCAGGAAGGCGAGGGCGCCGAGCAGGAAACCGCATCGCCCGCGCCCGGCGCACCGCGCCAGGTGGTCGAGATGGAGTCCAACCGCTCGACCAACGCCGCCGCGCACGTCGCTGCGACGGCACCCAAGGCGCCACCGCCGAAGGTCACGATCGGCAATGGCGACGTGCTGATCGCGGCCATCACTTCGTGCACCAACACCTCGAACCCGAGCGTGCTGCTGGCCGCCGGCCTGCTGGCCAAGAAGGCGGTCGAAGCCGGCCTGAAGGTCAAGCCGCACGTGAAGACGTCGCTCGCGCCCGGCTCGCGCATCGTGACCGAATACCTCGAGAAGGCCGACCTGCTGCCGTACCTCGAGAAGCTCGGCTTCTACCTGGCGGGCTACGGCTGCACGACCTGCATCGGCAACGCCGGCGACCTGGCGCCCGAGATCAACGAGGTCATCACGCAGAACGACCTGATCGGCGCAGCCGTGCTGTCGGGCAACCGCAACTTCGAGGCGCGCATCCACCCGAACATCAAGGCCAACTTCCTGGCATCGCCGCCGCTGGTGGTGGCTTTCGCCATCGCGGGCAACGTCACGGTCGACCTGATGACGCAGCCGGTCGGCAAGGGCCACAAGGGCAAGGACGTGTTCCTGGGCGACATCTGGCCGACCGCGCAGGAAATCGATTCGCTGCTGGGCTTCGCGATGAACGCCAAGGCCTTCCGCAAGAACTACGACCAGATCAAGGACAACCCGGGCAAGCTCTGGAGCAGCATCCAGGGCGTGAGCGGGCAGGTCTACAACTGGCCGGGCTCGACCTACATCGCCGAGCCGCCGTTCTTCGAGGGCTTCAAGATGAAGCCGCATGCGTCCGACCCGGGCATCAAGGGTGCGCGCGTGATGGCGCTGTTCGGCGACTCGATCACCACCGACCACATCTCGCCGGCCGGCTCGATCAAGGAAAGCTCGCCCGCCGGCATCTGGCTCAAGGCCAACGGCGTGCAGAAGGCCGACTTCAACAGCTACGGATCGCGGCGCGGCAACCACGACGTGATGATGCGCGGCACCTTCGCCAACGTGCGCATCAAGAACCTGATGCTGCCGCCCGATGCGAACGGCACGCAGGAAGAGGGCGGCCTGACGCGCTTCCAGCCGGGCAACGAGAAGATGTTCATCTACGACGCCGCGATGAAGTACATCGAGCAGGGCGTGCCGACGGTGGTGTTCGGCGGCGAGGAATACGGCACCGGTTCGTCGCGCGACTGGGCCGCCAAGGGCACGCAGCTGCTGGGCATCAAGGCCGTGATCGCGCGCAGCTTCGAGCGCATCCACCGGGCCAACCTGGTCGGCATGGGCGTGCTGCCGCTGCAGTTCCGCGGTGCCGATTCCTGGCAGAGCCTGGGCCTGACCGGCGACGAGAAGATCGACGTCGTGATCGGCGGCGAGCTCAAGCCGCAGATGGACGTGAAGCTGGTGGTGCATCGCCCGGACGGCAGCCACCAGGAAGTGACGGTGCGCCTGCGCATCGACACGCCGATCGAGGTCGACTACTACAAGCACGGCGGCATCCTGCCCTTCGTGCTGCGCCAGCTGCTGGCCGCCTGACGATCGGTGAATCCGGTGACGGCGCGGGGCGCCGGGCCGGTGGTCGGATACACCCGTTCGGGCGAGCGGGTCATTCGGCGGAGATGAGAATCGCTCTCGTTTGATGCGTTATCCTCGGCGTGTCCCTGCCGCCGAGGCGCGCGATGCGCCGGTCCCCGGGGGACGCCTGTTCCGCTCTCCCGATCCCGATGCTCATTCCATTTCTCATCATGCTGCGCGAGGGCATCGAAGCCGCGCTCATCGTCGGCATCGTTGCCAGTTATCTCCAGAAAAGCGGCCGCGGCGGCCTGATGCCGGCGGTCTGGGTCGGCGTGCTGCTGGCCACGGCGCTCTCGCTGTTCGCGGGCGCCGCCCTGCAACTGCTCGCGGCCGAATTCCCGCAGAAGCAGCAGGAACTGTTCGAAGGCGTAGTCGGGCTGATCGCCGTGGTCATGCTGACGTCGATGGTGTTCTGGATGCGCAAGGCAGCGCGCTCGATCAAGGGCGAGCTGCAGGCCTCGATCGATCGCGCACTGACCCAGGGCGACGGGCAAGCCTGGGCGTTGATCGGCATGGTCTTCCTGGCGGTGGCGCGGGAAGGGCTCGAGTCGGTCTTCTTCCTGCTCGCGATCTTTCAGCAGAGCAGCGGCTGGGAAGCACCGGTCGGCGCGCTGGCCGGTATCGCGGTCTCGGTGGTGGTCGGCTACGGACTCTATTCGGGCGGCGTGCGGCTCGACCTGCGCCGCTTCTTCCGCTACACGGGCGTGTTCATCCTGCTGGTGGCTGCCGGGCTGCTGGCGGGCGTGTTGCGCAAGCTGCACGAGGGCGGCGTCTGGAACCAGCTGCAGGGCGTGGTGTTCGACATGAGCGAGTCGCTCCCGATGGACAGCCCGCTCGGCGCCGTGCTGTCGGGCCTGCTCGGCTACCAGGCCGCGCCGGTGGTGGGCGAGGTCGTCGTGTACCTCGTCTTCCTCGCCGTCACGCTGTTCTTCTTTTTCCGCCCGGTGGCGCCGGCGTCCGCGTCTGGCCGTGCCACGGCCCGCTGATTGCTCCCGATGTCTTCTGCTTCCCCGAAATCCTCTTCGCTGATGCGCGTCGCCGTGGCCGGCTCCGCGTTGCTCGTCATCGCCGGTCTCGCAGCCTTCTGGTACGCCTCGGGCATTGCAAAGAAGGCGCCCGCCAAGGCGGCCGACAACGCGGTCACCGTGACGATCCGCGGCAACGTGTGCGAGCCCAACGAGATCACCGTGCCGGCCGGCCGCACCACCTTCACCATCGTCAACCAGTCGACCCGTGCGCTCGAGTGGGAGATCCTCGACGGCGTGATGGTGGTCGAGGAGCGCGAGAACATCGCGCCCGGCTTCTCGCAGACCATGACGGTCAAGCTGCAGCCCGGCACCTTCGACATCACCTGCGGCCTGCTGAGCAATCCGCGCGGCAAGCTGCACGTCACGCCGTCGGCTGCATCCGATGCCGAGGCAGCGCGCCCGTCGCTGGTCAACTACGTGGGCGCCCTGGCCGAGTACCGCGTGTTCCTGGCACTCGAAGCCGGCACGCTGGACGACGCGGCGCATGCGCTGGCGGATGCCGTCAAGGCCGGCGACCTGGCCCAGGCGCAGGCGGCGTACGCGCCGGCCCACCAGGCCTACAAGCGCATCGAGCCGATGGCCGAGCTGTTCGCCGATCTCGACACCCGCCTCAATGCGCGCGCCGACTATTTCGGCCAGCGCGAGGCCGACCCGGCGTTCACCGGTTTCCACCGCATCGAATACGCGCTGTTCGACCGCAAGGACATGGCCGGCCTGGCGCCGGTGGCCGAGCAACTGGTCGCGGACATCGACACGCTGAAACAGCGTCTGCGCGCACTCAACGTGCCGCCCGAACGCCTGGCCGGCTCGGCGTCGAAGCTGCTGCGCCGTGTGGCGGACAACCTGCCGGCGGGCGGCGAAGACCACTACGGCCATGGCGAACTGGTCAACCTGCAGGGCAGCTTCGACGGCACGAAGAAGATCTTCGACCTGCTGTCGCCGCTGCTGGCCAAGGCCGCGTCGCCGTTGAACAGGGAAGTCGAGCAGGGCTTCGCCGCGTTCGACGCCGCGCTGGCGCCGTTCCGCGCGGGCGAAGGCTTCAGGCCCACGGTGCTCGACGAGAACCAGCGCAAGGCCCTGGCCGAGCCGGTGCACGCGCTCGCCGAATCGCTGGGCAAGGTCAACGCGGCCCTCGGGCTCGAATGACGGGGGGCACCATGGCACCGAACGATCCCTCGACCCCCCACGACGCGAACCCGGCCGACGACGCGGGGCCGGCATCGCCGCCGCGCCGCCGTCTGCTGGGCCGTCTGGGCCTGGCGAGCGCCGCGCTGGCCGGGCTGTCCGCCGCGCGTGCCGCTGCGCCATCGGGGCCGCCGGAAGGCCCGGCGGCGGGCGCCCAGGTCACCGACGCGCCGCAGAGCAGCCACACGCAGGACCGCGTGCCCCACATCGGCCGCCATCAGGCCGGCATCGTCACGCCGCGGCCGACCGCCGGCATGGTCGCCTCCTTCTTCGTGCTGGCCGAGAACCGCGCCGACCTGGAGCGCCTGTTCCGCACGCTGACCGAGCGCATCGCCTTCCTGACGCAGGGCGGCGCGCAGCTCGACCCCGATCCGTTGCTGCCGCCGGCCGGCTCCGGCATCCTCGGGCCGGTGGTGCAGCCGGATGCCTTGACCGTCACGGTCGCGGTCGGCGAGACACTGTTCGACGAGCGCTTCGGCCTTGCCGCGCAGAAGCCGAAGCGGCTGAGCACGATGCAGCGCCACCCGAACGATGCGCTCGACGCGGCGCTGTGCCACGGCGACCTGTCGATCCAGTTCTGCGCCAACACGCCCGACACCAACATCCACGCGCTGCGCGACATCATCAAGAACACGCCCGACCTGCTGGTGCTGCACTGGAAGCAGGAAGGCAGCGTGCCGCCGATCCCGGCCGTGGCGGGCAAACCGGCCGAGAGCGCGCGCAACTTCCTGGGCTTTCGCGATGGCTCCGCCAATCCCGACGGCGCCGATGCGGCGCTGATGGAGCGCATCGTCTGGATCGGCGCGGACGACGACGAGCCGATGTGGGCGCGCGACGGCAGCTACCAGGCCGTGCGGATCATCCGCAACTTCGTCGAGCGCTGGGACCGCACGCCGCTGCGCGAGCAGGAGGCGATCATGGGTCGCGTCAAACCCACTGGCGCGCCGCTGGGGGCAAGGTCCGGCGCAACCGAGCACGACGTGCCCGACTACGCGAAGGACCCCGAAGGCAAGGTCACGCCGATGGACGCCCACATCCGCCTGGCCCATCCGCGCACGCCGGCGTCCGAGGCCAACCTGATCCTGCGCCGGCCGTTCAATTACTCGAACGGCGTCACCAAGTCCGGGCAGCTCGAAATGGGGCTGCTCTTCATCTGCTACCAGGCCGACCTCGAGAAGGGCTTCATCACCGTGCAGAAGCGGCTCGACGGAGAGCCGCTGGAGGAATACATCAAGCCGATCGGCGGCGGTTTCTTCTTCGCGCTGCCGGGCGTGCGCGATGCGCGCGACTGGCTCGGCCGCGCGCTGATGGACGCCACGAAGCCGGCCTAGTGCCGCGCCCACCACTTTTTTCACCGCAACGCACTCACTCAAGGAGATCCATGTCCGTGCAATTTCGCCGCCGCTTCATCGCCACCCTCGCCCTGTGCGCCGCCGGCCTGCATGGCGTCAGCGCCACGGCCGCCGTGGCGCCGCTCGATCTGGTCGGCCCGATCGCCGACTACAAGATCTATGTGGCCGAGAACGTGCGCAAGCTGGTGGCGGATGTGCGTGTGTTCACGGCCGCGGTGAAGGCCGGCGACATCGAGAAGGCCAAGAAGCTCTATGCGCCGACGCGCACGAGCTACGAGCGCATCGAGCCGGTGGCCGAGCTGTTCAGCGACATGGACAGCGCCATCGACTCGCGTGCCGACGACCATGAAAAGGCCGAGAAGGACCCGGAGTTCGGTGGCTTCCACCGCATCGAGTACGGCCTGTGGACGCAGAAGAGCACCAAGGACCTGAACCCCTTCGCCGACAAGCTGCTGGCCGATGTGCTCGAGTTGCAGAAGCGCCTGGGTGCGCTGACCTTCCCGCCGGAAAAGGTGGTCGGCGGCGCCGCCGTGCTCATGGAAGAAGTTGCCGCGACCAAGATATCGGGTGAGGAAAACCGCTACAGCCACACCGACCTGTGGGACTTCCAGTCGAACTTCGAGGGCGCCTACAAGATCGTCGAACTGCTGCGCCCGCTGGTCGTGCGCGAGAACAAGGCCTTCTCGGACAAGACCGACGCGAACTTCAAGGTCGTGTTCGACACGCTGTCCAAGTACCGCACCGCCGACGGCGGCTTCGAGACCTATTCGAAGCTGACCGAACGCGACCGCAAGCTGCTGGCCGGCCGCGTCAACACGCTGGCCGAAGACCTGTCGAAACTGCGCGGAATGCTCGGCCTGAACTGAGCGGGCACCACGGTTGTTGAGGGCATGGGTGGCCTTGCCGATTGCGAATTGCTAGCATTCGTGTTTTGACACTCCATGCACCCGGCACACGGGTCGCTTCGCCCACGTGGATCACAACGACAACGCCGCCGCGCCGCCGCTTTCCGGCCTGCGGCTGGACCAGCTTCCAGACCATCAATGGGCCACGGTGCTCGACGTCGCCCGTCCCGCCAGCGCCGAGGACCGCGAGCTCGTCCTTCGTCTGACCGAAATCGGTTTCGTGCCCGGCGAGGCGGTGCGCATCATCGCGAGCGGCACGCCGGGGCGCGAGCCGATCGCGGTGCGGCTCGGCCACACCACCTTCGCGCTGCGGCGCTACGAGGCCGCCTTCGTCCACGTCGCGCCGGGAGCCGTGGGCCATGGTTGAAGCCACGATCAGCTTTCAGCCCGGCAGCGCTGCACCTGCCGCACCCACGGCACCGGGCCGCATCGCGCTGCTCGGCAATCCGAACTGCGGCAAGACCGCGCTGTTCAACCTGCTGACCGGCAGCCGGCAGAAGGTCGCCAACTACGCCGGCGTGACGGTCGAGCGCAAGGAAGGCACGCTGCAGACCGCGGCCGGCCGCCGCGTCTTCGTGCTCGACCTGCCGGGTGCCTACAGCCTGAATGCGCTGTCGGCCGACGAAGCCGTGACCCGCGACATCGTCACCGGCCAGAGCCGCGAGGCGCTGCCCGACCTGCTGGTCTGCGTGACCGACGCGACCAACCTGCGCCTCAACCTGCGCCTGGTGCTGGAGGCGCGCAAGCTCGGCCTGCCGATGGTCATGGCGCTCAACATGACCGACATGGCGCGCAAGCAGGGCATCACCGTCGATACGGCGGTGCTGTCGCGCGAACTCGGCCTGCCGGTGATCGAGACCGTTGGCATCCATGCTGGCGGCGCCAATGCGCTGCTCGCCGCGCTCGATGTGCCGGTGCCGGCCGCCACGCCGCTGCCCTGGCAGGCGCCCGAACTCGACGACGTGCTGGCCACGCAGCGCGAGGTGCGCCGCATCCTCGGCCTGGCGGTGCGCGAGCCGCAGGGCAGCCTCGACACCAGCGACCGCATCGACCGCGTCGTGCTGCATCCGCTGTGGGGCATGCTGGTGCTGGCGGTCACGCTGTTCCTGATGTTCCAGGCGGTGTTCAGCTGGGCGAACGTGCCGATGGACCTGATCAAGGCCGGCACCGACGGCCTCGGCGGCTGGGTCAAGGGCGTGGTGCCCGAAGGCATGCTGCAGAGCCTGCTGGTCGATGGCGTGGTGGCCGGCGTGGGTGGCGTGATCGTCTTCCTGCCGCAGATCCTGATCCTGTTCCTCTTCATCCTCGCGCTGGAAGACTCGGGCTACCTGCCGCGCGCCGCCTTCCTGCTGGACCGCGTGATGGGCACCGTCGGGTTGTCGGGCCGCTCCTTCATTCCGCTGCTGTCGAGCTTCGCGTGCGCGATTCCGGGCGTGATGGCCACGCGCACCATCAGCAACTGGCGCGACCGGCTGACGACCATCATGATCGCGCCGCTCATGACCTGTTCGGCGCGCCTGCCGGTGTATGCGCTGCTGATCGCGGCGTTCATTCCGGCGAAGACCGTCGGCGGCGTGTTCAACCTGCAGGGCGTCGTGCTGTTCGCGCTGTACCTGTTCGGCATCCTGTCGGCGATGGGCGTGGCCTGGGTGCTCAAGCGTTTCCGCACCGGGCCGACGCATTCGCCGCTGCTGATGGAGCTGCCTGCCTACCGCTGGCCCAACCCGCGCAACCTGGCGCTCGGCCTGTACGAGCGCGCCTGGATCTTCCTGCAGCGCGTGGGCACGATCATCCTGACGCTGACCATCCTGCTGTGGTTCCTGTCGACCTTCCCGTCGCCGCCCGAAGGTGCGACCGGGCCGGCCATCCAGTACAGCCTGGCCGGCATCATCGGGCGCGGCCTGCAGACCATCTTCGCGCCGATCGGCTTCAACTGGCAGATATCGATCGCGCTGGTGCCGGGCATGGCGGCGCGCGAGGTGGCGGTGGGTGCGCTCGGCACGGTGTACGCGCTGTCGGCCACCGGCGACGATGTCGCGACCGCGCTCGAACCCCTGCTGGCCGGCAGCTGGTCGCTCGCGACCGCGCTGTCGCTGCTGGTGTGGTTCGTGTTCGCGCCGCAGTGCCTGTCGACGCTGGCTGCGGTGCGCCGCGAAACCAACTCGTGGCGCTACGTCTGGATCATGGCCGGCTACCTGTTCGGGCTGGCGTACATTGCCTGCTTCATCACGTACCACGTCGCAGTGGCGCTGGGTGCGGGTTAGACACCTCTCGGAGATCTGAAAATGACACAGCAACTGATCGTCGGCTTGATCGTCGCGTTGGCCGCCATCTACGCCGTCTGGCGCTGGATGCCCGCAGGCTGGCGCCGCTCGGCGGCATCCACGCTGGCGACCGGCGGCCACCGTGCCGGGCTGGTCGATCGGCAACGCGCCGATGCGCTGGCGGCATCGTTGGCCAAGAGCTCCGGCTGTGGCGCCTGCGAGAGCTGCGGCAGCTGCGGGACGGCCAAGACACCCAAGACGTCCGCCTCCTCCGGCGAGCCCACCCAGGCACGCTGACGGCATGGCCGTCGAGTTCCTGGTCGCCGGCGGCGGCATCGGCGGCCTGGCCGCGGCCCTGGCGTTGGCACGCCGCGGGCATCGCATCGAACTGCTCGAACAGGCCGACACCTTCGGCGAAGTCGGTGCCGGCATCCAGCTCGGCCCGAACGCCACCCGGCGGCTCCAGTCGCTCGGGCTCGGCAGCGGCCTGGACGGCATCGCCGCCTTTCCGGAAGCGCTGGTCGTGCGCAGTGCCGGCAACCACGCCGAACTCGCGCGCCTGCCGCTGAAGGACGACATGCCGCGCCGCTACGGCGCTCCCTATGCCTGCGTCCACCGCGCCGATCTGCACGCGCTGCTGCTGGCGGCCGTGCGCGCCTGCCCGCAGGCGACGCTGCACACCAGCGCGCGCATCGCACAGGTGGCGGCGCGCGGCGAGGCCGTCTGCCTGTCCACGGACGACGCACGCGCCTGGGAAGGCGATGCGCTGATCGGTGCCGACGGCCTGTGGAGCGTCGTGCGGCCGAGGCTCATCGACGGGCCGGCGCCGCAGCCGACCGGCCACACCGCCTGGCGCAGCCTGATCGCGCAGGACGCGCTGCCGGCGGCGCTGCGCAGCCGGCAGGTGCGCGTCTGGCTCGGCGCGCATCTGCATGCGGTCGCCTATCCGGTGCGCCGCGGCGAGGCGCTGAATGTCGTCGTGCTGGCCGAATCGGCGCCGGCCGGCGACGCCCGCGATTGGGACCAGCGCACCAGCCTCGACGCCCTGTGGCGCGCCACTGGCCGTTGCTGCGCGCCATTGCAGGCGTTGCTGGAAGCGATGCCGGACTGGCGCGCCTGGACCCTGAACGATCGCGCCCCGATGGTTGGCCCGCACGAGATGGCCGGTGAACGGATTGCGCTGGTCGGCGACGCGGCGCATCCGATGCTGCCGTATCTGGCGCAGGGCGCCGGCATGGCGATCGAGGACGCCGTGGCGCTGGCCGATGCGATCGGCGAGGGCGCCTCGGCGGATGTGCCCGACGCGTTCCGGCGCTATGCCGACATGCGCTGGGAGCGCAACGCGCGGGTGCAGGCGCGCGCGCGGCGCAACGGCGAGATCTTCCACCTCACCGGGCCGGTGCGCTGGGCGCGCGATGCCGCGATGCGCGCCCTCGGCCCTCGACTGCTCGACGTGCCGTGGCTCTACGCGGGTTGAGAGGCCGGGCGCGTTCGTCGAGCCGGCCGAACCGGTCCAGCCGCTGGCCGCACGCGCGCGTTCAAAGGTTGGTGCGCAGCGTCCAGATTTCCGGGAACAGCACCACGTCGAGCATCTTGCGCAGATAGCTCACGCCGCCGGTGCCACCGGTGCCGCGCTTGAAGCCGATCACGCGCTCCACCGTGGTCACGTGGCGGAAGCGCCAGAGCCTGAACGCATCTTCGAGATCGGTCAGTTCCTCGCCGAGCTGGTACAGGTCCCAGTGCTCCTTGGGATGGCGATAGACCTCGAGCCAGGCCTGCTCGACGGCAGCGCTCTCGACATAGGGTTGCGTCCAGTCGCGTTCGAGATGGTCCGCCGGAATGGCGAAACCGCGGCGCGCCAGCAGGCGCAGCGACTCGTCGTAGAGCGAGGGTGCGGCATGCGCTGCCGCGACCATCGCCAGCAGATCGTCGCGGTGCGCGTGCGGCTTGAGCATGGCCGCGTTCTTGTTGCCGAGCGCGAACTCGATGCAGCGGTACTGGTAGCTCTGGAAGCCGCTGGAGCTGCCCAGGTAAGGGCGCATCGCGCTGTACTCGGGCGGTGTCATGGTCGCGAGAACGTCCCAGGCGTGGACCAGCTGTTCCATGATCTTGCTCACACGCGCGAGCATCTTGAACGCGCTGCCGAGTTCGTCGGCGGCCACGCCACGGATCGCGCCGCGCAGCTCGTGCAGCATCAGCTTCATCCAGAGTTCGCTGGTCTGGTGCTGCACGATGAAGAGCAACTCGTCGTGCGCGGGCGAGCGGGGTTTCTGCGCGGTCAGGATTGCGTCGAGCTGCAGGTAGTCGCCGTAGCTCATCGAGGCGCTGAAGTCGAGCTGGGCCTTTTCGTCCTGCACGATCTTCTCGCCCTGTGCGATGGACGCCACCGGCGCCGCGCTCGCGCCATGCCCCATCGGGCAGCCGCCGCCGGATTCGGCGGGAGTGTCGGGTGCGTTGCTCATCACGTCACCGCATGCTTGCGATTGAACTCGGGGCGCTGCCACTCGCCGGACTCGAGCACCTGCACGATCTGCTCGACGGCGTTCCAGACGTCTTCATAGCCCAGGTACAGCGGCGTGAAGCCGAAGCGCAGGATGTCGGGCATCTGCGCGTCGCCGGCGCGGTAGTCGCCGATCACGCCGCGTGCGATGAGCGCCTGCACGATGGCGTAGGCGCCTTCGCCTTCGCGCATGGCCAGGCTCACCTGCGAGCCCCGCCGCGAATGCTCGCGCGGCGTGACGAGCGTGAAGGCGCCCGGGCAGCGCGACTCGATCAGCGCGATGAACGCATCGGTCAACCCCAGCGACTTGGCGCGGATCGCCGCCATGCCGCGCTCGCTGCCGTCGATGGCTTCCGCGGCCAGCAGCGTGTCGAGCCCGCATTCGAGCGCCGACAGGCTGATGATCGGCTGCGTGCCGCAGAGGTAGCGCGTGATGCCGGGCGCCGGCCGGTAGTGCGGCGTGAATTCGAATGGCGCGGCGTGGCCGAACCAGCCCGACAGCGGCTGCTCGAACTGGCTCGCATGCCGCGGATGCACCCAGACGAAGGACGGCGCGCCCGGGCCGCCGTTGAAGTACTTGTAGCCGCAGCCGATCGCGAAGTCGGCATTGCTCGCGTTCAGCGTGACCGGCACGGCGCCTGCGCTGTGGGCCAGGTCCCAGACCGTGAGCGCGCCGACCGCGTGGGCGGCGGCCGTGACGGCCGTCATGTTGTGCATGGCGCCGGAGCGGTAGTTGACGTGCGTGAGCATCAGCACGGCGACCTCGGACGTCAGCGCCGACGGCAATTCCTTTTCGTCGATGAGCTTCAGCGTGAAGCCGTGCGCGCGGCAGAGCGATTCGGCGATGTACAGGTCGGTCGGGAAGTTGCTGCGCTCGCTCAGCACGATGTGGCGGCCGCTGTCCTTCATCTGGCTCAGCGCGGCGAACAGCACCTTGTACAGATTGATGGAGGTGCTGTCGGTGCAGACCACTTCGCCCGGCGCGGCGCCGATCAGGCGCGCGACCTTGTCGCCCAGCCGCTTCGGCAGGTCGATCCAGCTGGCGGTGTTCCAGGAGCGGATCAGGCCGTTGCCCCATTCCTGCGCGACCACTTCGGCGACGCGTGCGGGAGCGGCTTTCGGCAGCGCGCCGAGCGAGTTGCCGTCGAGGTAGATCACGCCCTCAGGCAGGGTGAACAGATCGCGCAGGCTGCGCAGCGGGTCTTGGGCGTCCAGTGCGCGCCAGTCGTCCAGGGTGATGGAGGTCGTCATGGTTCTACTTCGGTGGGAATGTGGCGGCGGTTGCCGGCGCTGGGAGTTCGCGCAGCACGGCGCGGACCGGGGAGGCATCGGCACTGACCAGCTTCAGCGGCAGCGCGATGAGTTCGTAGTCGCCCTCGGGCACGTCGTCGAGCACGAGGTTCTCGAGCACGCGCAGGCCGAGGCGGCGGATGGTCTGGTGGCTGTCCAGGGTCTTGCTGTCGGCCGGGTCGATGCTGGCGGTGTCGATGCCGATCAGCAGCACGCCGCGTTCGGCCAGCCGCGCGACGGTATCGGGCGCATACGCCGGCAGCGCGGGGTCCCAGCGGTCGACCGGCATCGTGTCGTAGGTGCGGACCAGCACGCGCGGCGGCAACCCGTCGAGGGCGTGCGACAGGTGCTTCCATTCGATCAGCGGGCCGCAGCCGATCGCATGGATCACGCGGCAAGGGCCGAGGAAGGGCGTCAGGTCGACGTCGCCGATGCTGGCGCCGTCCGGGTCGTAGTGCAGCGGCGCATCGGCGTGCGCACCGACATGCGGAGACAGCCGGATTTCGCTGACGTTGACCGGGCAGCCCGGGCCGATGGTCGCGGCCCAGCGCTGCTGGTAGGGCGTGTCGCCGGGGAAGACCGGCGCGCCCTCATGCACGGGCGGGGAGATGTCCCAGATTCGTTGGCTCATGGCGCAAAGTTAGCGCCGCGAGAAGGGTCGTGGTGTCGCTTATTTCCAACGGATACGAGAAAACCCGGCTAGACCTTGCCAATCAGCAAGTACTCCATCAACGCTTTCTGGGCATGCAGCCGGTTCTCTGCTTCGTCCCAGACCACCGACTGCGGGCCGTCGATCACATCGGCCTCGACTTCCTCGCCGCGGTGTGCGGGCAGGCAGTGCATGAACAGGGCGTCGGGCTGCGCCACACGCATCATGTCGGTGTCGACGCACCAGTCGGCAAAGGCCGTCTTGCGCGCCTCGTTCTCGGCCTCGTAGCCCATGCTGGTCCAGACGTCGGTGGTGACGAGGTCGGCGCCGCGGCAGGCTTCCATCGGGTCCTTGAAGACCTTGTAGCTCTCGGCCGAGCGGATGCCGGCGATCGACTGGTCGACCTCGTAGCCGCTCGGCGTGCTCACGTGCACCGTGAAGCCGAGGATCTCGGCCGCCTGCAGCCAGGTGTTGGCCATGTTGTTGCCGTCACCCACCCACGCCACCGTGCGGCCCTTGATGGAGCCGCGGTGCTCGATGTACGTGAAGATGTCCGCCAGGATCTGGCACGGATGGAACTCGTTGGTCAGGCCGTTGATGACCGGCACGCGCGAATGCTCGGCGAACAGGTCGATCTTGTCCTGCCCGAAGGTGCGGATCATCACCAGGTCGACCATGCGGCTGATGACCTTGGCGCTGTCCTCGATCGGTTCGGCGCGGCCCAGTTGGCTGTCGCCGGTGGTCAGATGCACCACGCTGCCGCCGAGCTGGTACATGCCGGCCTCGAAGCTCACGCGGGTGCGGGTGCTGGCCTTCTCGAAGATCATCGCCATCGTGCGGTCGACCAGCGGCTGATGCCGCTCGTACGACTTGAACTTCTTCTTGATCAGCGCGGCGCGCTCGAACAGGTAGGCGTACTCGTCGGCGGTGAAGTCCGAGAACTGCAGGTAATGCCGGATGGCGGGTGTCGTGCTGCTGGTCATGGCGTCGGCTCCGCGAGGAAGGCCTTCACGATCGGCGCGAGGATGGCGACGATCTCGTCGGCTTCGGCGATGCTCAGTATCAAGGGTGGCACCAGGCGGATGACGCTGTCTGCCGTCACGCTCAGCAGCAGACCTGCCTCGCAGGCGCGGGTCAGGATCACGCCGCAGGGGCGGTCGAGCTCGATGCCCAGCATCAGGCCCTGGCCGCGCACTTCCTTCACGCCCGAGAGGCCTTCGAATTCGCGTTCCAGCGCAGCCTTGAGATGCGCGCCGACCTTGGCGGCGTTTTCGACCAGCTTCTGCTCTTCCATGATGCGGATGGTCTCGACACCGGCGCGCATCGCCAGCGGATTGCCGCCGAAGGTCGTGCCATGGTTGCCGGGGCCGAAGATGTGCGCGGCCTTGGGGCCGGCCACCACGGCGCCGATCGGCACGCCGGAACCCAGGCCCTTGGCCAGCGGCATCACGTCGGGCACGATGCCGGCCCATTGGTGCGCGAACCACTTGCCGGTGCGGCCCATGCCGCACTGCACCTCGTCGATCATCATGAGCCAGTCGCGCTCGTCGCACAGCGCGCGCACCTGCTTCAGGTACTCGACGCGCATCGGATGGATGCCGCCTTCGCCCTGGATGGTTTCGAAGAACACGGCGACCACGTTCGGATTGCCCTCGGTGGCCTTCTTCAGGGCCTCGATGTCGTTGAGCGGCACGCGGATGAAGCCCTCGACCAGCGGACCGAAACCCTTCTGGATCTTCGGGTTCCCGGTGGCGGACAGCGTGGCGATCGAACGGCCATGGAAGGCCGCTTCGTAGACCACGATCTCGGGGCGCTCGATGCCCTTGTCATGGCCGAACTTGCGCGCCAGCTTCAGTGCGGCTTCATTGGCCTCGAGGCCGGTGCAGCAGAAGAAGGCGTTGGTCATGCCGGCCAGCTCGGTGAGCTTGGTGGCCAGCGCTTCCTGGCCCGGCACGTGGTAATAGTTGCAGCTGTGGATGATCTTCGCGATCTGGTCCTGCAGCGCCGGCACCAGCTCCGGATGGTTGTGGCCCAGCGTGTTGACCGCGATGCCGCCAAGTCCGTCGAGGTAGGCGCGGCCGTTGGTGTCCCAGACTCGGCAGCCTTGACCATGCGACAGCGCGATCGGCAGACGGCCGTAGGTGTTCATGACGTGGGGCGAGGTGGGTTCGACAGATGCGCTCATTGCGGTACTCCGGAGAAGGAAGGCGATTCGGACATGAATTTTAGGCGGCGGGCGTGACGGCTTCGTTGAGGATTGCGCATCACTGCAATGCCGAGCAGCGTGGTCGGACGGGGGGCCAAGGATAGAATCGTTGTGCATCGCAGCACCTCGCTGCGCGCCCCACCCATCCGATGGTTTCTCCCAGCGCCAAAGAAGTTTTTATCCAGGGCCTCACGAAGGACGGCCGGACGTTCCGCCCCAGCGACTGGGCCGAGCGGCTGGCCGGCGTCATGAGTTCGTTTCGCCCCGGCGGCGCAACGCCCGGGAGCCATCTGAGCTATTCGCCATGGTGCGTGCCGACGAGCATCGATGGCGTGAAATGCGTGATCGTCCACCGGGACCTGCGCGACCATGACGTGATGGCCTGGGACTTCGTGATGAACTTTGCGCGCGACAACGGCCTGCAAATCGTCGAAGGCGCCTGAACGGCTGCACGCCGCTTGTCGGCGGCACATGGCCTGCGGCTGGGCCCGAGTTCTGTCCCGCTGCACGCGCCGGCCATGACGAAAACCCAAACAAGACGCCCATGAAAAAACCGCCCGAAGGCGGTTTTCACTTTGCTGCAGCGCACCCCTGTCAAACGGCGGATGGCCTGTTCGGGCCTTCCGGGCGATTGGCCTGAAAGATCAGGCCGCTGCGGTTGCGGGTGCGAGCGCCAGGGCCTTGACCTTGGCAGCCAGACGGCTCTTGTCGCGAGCAGCCTTGTTCTTGTGGAAGATGCCCTTGTCGGCGACGGTGTCGACGACGCTCTGCGCCTTGGCGAAGAGTTCGGCAGCCTTGGTCTTGTCGCCGGCCAGCACGGCCTTCTCGACGTTCTTGACCGCGGTACGGTATTTGGAGCGCAGCGAGGTGTTCGCAGCGTTGAGCTTGACGTCCTGGCGGACGCGCTTGCGGCCCGACGCGAGGCGCGGGTTCTTCTTTTTGGGTTTAGCGGATGCCATGTTGTGTGTTCCTTGGTGTCTGGGGATGTTGCAGCAAAGCCGAAGATTATAGCCCGCCCCAGGATGCACGTGATTCGCGTCGCTTCGCCAACCCCAGGCCGGGGCAATACCGGCGGTGCGACAAAGCCGATTTTTCAGTGTTTCGAGCCCGCCCGCCCCGGATGCGTTCGCCGAGGAGGCGACGTACGGTGCCGGCGTTTCTGTACGCGGGCGCCTACACTTCGGCGCCGTGTCCCTGCTCAAATCCGCCTCCACCGTTTCTCTTCTCACGCTCGCATCGCGCATCACGGGGCTCTTGCGTGACGTCCTGATGAGTTCGGTTTTCGGCGTGAGCGCATTGACCGACGCCTATTACGTCGCGTTCCGCATTCCCAACCTGTTCCGCCGCGTGTTGGGAGAAGGCGCGTTCAGCCAGGCTTTCGTGCCGGTGCTTTCCGCCTGCAAGACGCAGGAAGGCGACGAAGGCGCCCGGCGCCTGATCGACCATGTGGGCACGCTGCTCACATGGACATTGCTGCTGCTGTGCGTGACCGGCGTGGTCGCCGCGCCGCTGATGGTCTGGGCCATGGCCAGCGGGTTGCAGAAGTCCGGCGGATTCGACGCCGCCGTCGTCATGACGCGCTGGATGTTTCCCTACATCGGCTTCATGTCGCTGGTCGCCTTTGCGGGCGGCATCCTCAACACCTGGCGCAGGTTCGTGGTGCCGGCCGCATCGCCGGTGCTGCTCAACGTGGCGCTGATCCTGTCGATCGTGGCCGGCGCACCGCTGTTCCGCAAATGGGGCATCGAACCCATCTATGCACAGTGCATCGGCGTCATGCTCGGCGGGGCGCTGCAGCTGGGCTTGCAGATCCCGGCGCTGCGCAAGCTCGGGATGCTGCCTCGCATCGGCGTCGGCCTGGCGGCGCTGCGCGCGGCATGGGCGGACCCCACCACGCGAAAGATCATGCGGTTGATGCTCCCCGCGCTCATCGGCGTCAGCGGCGCGCAGATCTCGCTGCTGATCAACACGCAGATCGCTTCGCACCTCGCCGAAGGCAGCGTGACCTGGATCACCAATGCCGACCGGCTGATGGAATTCCCGAGCGCGATGCTCGGCGTCGCGCTGGGTGTGGTGCTGATGCCGCAGCTCGCCGCGGCGCGTGCTGCGCAGGATGACGCCCGCTATTCGGCCATGCTCGACTGGGGCTTGCGCCTCATCGTGCTGCTGACGGTGCCGTGTGCCGTGGCCTTGCTGGTGTTCCCGCAGCCGCTGGTGGCGGTTCTCTTCCACAACGGCGCATTCAGCGCGCTCGACGTGCAGCGCACCACCGTCGCGCTCATGGGTTACGGCACGGGCCTGCTCGGCATCGTCTCCATCAAGGTGCTGGCCGCTGGCTACTACGCGCGCCACGACATGCGCACGCCGATGCGCATCAGCCTGGCCACGCTCGCGCTGACCCAGGTGCTCAACATCTTCCTGGTGCCGCACCTGCAGCACGCCGGCCTGACGCTGTCCATCGGGCTGGCGCAACTGGTCAACGCGCTCGCGCTGCTGATCGGTCTGCGCCGGGTCGGAAGCTTCAAGCCGGCGCCTGGCTGGGGGCGTTTCATTGCGCAGGTGATCGTCGCGACGGCGCTGCTCGGCGCGTTGCTGGTCTGGGGCAATCAGCATTTCGACTGGATCGCCCTGCGCGAGCAGCGCCTGCTGCGCGCCGGCCTGCTGGCACTGATGGTCGTCGGGGCTGCGGCGATCTATTTCGGTGCATTGCGCATCACCGGGCTGAAGTTGCGCAGCTTCCTGCGCCACTGATCGGCCACCGTCGGTCGCCGGCCTGGCCGCCTTGACGGCCCTCACAGCCTCAACTACAAAGACACATGCCTCTGAGCTTTTCGGCGCCTACTGCCCTTGAGTATTTCAGCTCGCTCGTGCAAAGCGACGAGCACTTTCCGCTCCTCGAAGCCGCTGCGAGCATTGCGCAGGACGAATACCCCGAGCTCGACGTCCAGCAGGTGCTGGGCGACGTCGACCAGTTGCTCGCGCGCCTCAAGCGACGGCTGCCGGCCGATGCTGCGCCGCTGGCGCGGCTGCGTGCGCTCAACCAGTTCTTCTTCCACGACCTGAACTTCGGCGGCAACGTCAACGACTACTACGACCCCGACAACAGCTATCTGAATGCGGTGCTGCGCACGCGGCGCGGCATTCCGATTTCGCTGGCCGTGCTCTGGATGGAATTGGCACAGGGGTTGGATCTTCAGGCACGCGGCGTCGGCTTCCCGGGGCATTTCATGCTCAAGGTCACGCTGCCGAAAGGGCAGGTCGTGATCGACCCTTTCACCGGACGATCGTTGTCGCGCGAGGATCTCAGCGAGCGGCTCGAACCCTACAAGCGCAGCAATGGACTGGTCGGCGACTACGACGTGCCGCTCGGGCTGTACCTGCAGCCTGCAACACCGCGCGAGATCATCGGCCGCATGCTGCGTAACCTGAAGGAAATCCACCAGTCCCAGGAAGACTGGCAGCGTGCGATCGCGGTCCAGAACCGGCTGATCGCGCTGTTTCCCGAAGCCTGGGGCGAGCATCGCGACCGCGGACTCGCGCATGCCGGGCAGGGCAACGTCGCGCTGGCGGTGTCCGACCTCGAGACGTATCTGCAGCATGCCGAAGACGCGCTCGACATCGACGTGATCTCCGAGCGCGTGCTGCGGCTGCGCCGCGCCGAGAGCTGAGGAACAGCGCCATGGCCGAGCTGCCCGACCTCGGCACGCGACACCAGTTCCACGGCGTGCAGCCGGTTCTGCCGGTGGCCGATGCGGCGCGTGCCGCGCGCTACTTCTGCGAGGTGCTTGGTTTCGAGCTCGACTTCATCGCCGGCGAGCCGCCCAGCTATGCGCGCGTCAGGCAGGGCGTCAGGAAACCGGGGCAGCCCGGTTGGGGCGATCCGGTCTACATCCGCCTGTGGCAGCGCGGCAGCCGTGACGCGCAGCCCTGGCGGGGCGAGATCGTGATCCATGTCGGGCAGGACGTCGACGGCCTGTTCGCCGCCTACGTGACGCGCGGTGTCACGATCATCGAGAAGCCGGTCTCGCAACCCTGGGGCCTGCGCGAATTCGCGATCCGCGAGCCCGACGGCCATGTGTTGCGTTTTTGTGGCTACCTGAGCTAGACGCAGCGAACGTGGCGCACATCGTGCACCATCACCGACCCTATGGATTCCCGGACGATCGACACCCTTCGCGAATGGCTGCGTGCCTTCGCCGGCCTCGCGCAGCCCGTGCGCGTGCTGTTCACTCTTGGCAGCCTGATGGCGTTCTGCGGCGTCACGGGCCATCAGGACGCCGTGATACCGCTGTTCCTCGGCTCGATCGCCAGTGCGCTGGCCGAAACCGATGACAGCTGGCGCGGCCGCCTGCGCGCGCAGTTGCTGACACTCGTCTGCTTCGGCGTCGCGGCGGGGGCGGTCGAGCTGCTGTTCGGCCATCCCGTCGCCTTCATCGTCGGGCTTGCGCTGGCCGCGTTCTGGCTGACGATGCTGGGCGCCGTCGAGGCGCGCTACAAGGCCATCGGCTACGCGACGCTGATCCTTGCGATGTACACGACGCTGAGCCTCGATCACCAGGGCGCGCACGGCGGTGGCGGCTGGCGCCAGGCCGGCTTCCTGCTGGCGGGCGCCGCCTGGTATGGCGTTTTCTCGGTGCTGTGGGCCGCGTTCTTTCCGGCGCAACCGGTGCAGCGCCAGCTCGTCCGGCTGTTTGCCGTGCTTGGCGACTACGTGCGCTTCAAGGCTTCGCTGTTCGAGCCGCTGCGCGGCATCGACATCGAACGCAAGCGGCTGTCGCTCGCGCAGCTCAATGCCGAGGTCGTGGCCGAGCTCAATGCCGCGAAGGAAAGCATCTTCCGCCGCATCGGCAAGCGCGCACCGACCGGCCGCATCTCGCGCTACCGCGGGCTGTACCTGATCGCGCAGGACGTGCACGAGCGCGCGAGCTCCTCGCACGACGACTACAACGCCTTGGCCGACGCCTTCTTCCACAGCGACCTGCTCTATCGTTGCCAGCGCGTGCTGTCGCTGCAGGGGCTGGCCTGCCAGCGGCTGTCGGAGTCGATCGAACGCCGCGAACCCTTCGTGATCGACGACACCAGCGTGCAGGCGATGGCCGACCTGCGCGGCGCCATCGAGCACGAGCGCGCGAGCACGGCGACGCCGGAACGCCTTGCGCTGCTCGGCTCGGTCGATGGGCTGGCGCGCAACCTCGCGCAGCTCGACGGCCAGCTCGCCGGTGCGAGCAAGCCCTCCGCGCAGGCTGGCCGGACCGAGATGGGCCTGTTCGACCGCTCGCCGCGCACCTGGCGCGACATGGTCGAGCGTGTGCGGCGCCAGCTCAGCCCGCGCTCGGCGCTGTTCCGCCATGCGCTGCGGCTGGCCATCGCGCTGACCGTCGGCTATGTGCTGATGTGGGTGGTGCATCCGGCGCAGGGTTACTGGATCCTGCTGACGACGCTGTTCGTCTGCCAGCAGAACTACGGCGACACGATCTCGCGCATGGGCCAGCGCGTGGCGGGCACCGCGCTCGGCGTGGTGCTCGGCTGGGCGCTGCTGCAGTTGTTTCCGCAACCGCTCGTGCAGTCGCTGCTCGCGGTGGTGGCTGGCGTGGTGTTCTTCGCGAACCGCGCCACGCGCTACCTGCTCGCGACGGCGGCGATGACGCTGCTCGTGCTGCTGTGCTTCAACCAGGTCGGCAACGGCGCCGGCCTGATCGTGCCGCGGCTGGTCGACACGGCCATCGGCAGCGCGATCGCTGGCCTGGCGGTGCTGCTGGTGCTGCCGCACTGGCAGGCGCGGCGCATCAACGAGCTGGCCGCGACCGCGATGCGCAGCCATGCCGGCTACCTGCGCCGTATCGTCGAGCAATACCGCACCGGCGCGCGCGACAGCCTCGATTACCGGCTGGCGCGGCGCAACGACCACAACGCCGACGCCGCGCTGTCCACCGCCGTCGCGCACATGTTCCGCGAGCCCGGCTTCGTGCGGCCGCGGGCCGGCGTGGCGCTGCGCTTCCTGATTCGCTCGCACACTTTGCTGAGCTATCTTTCCGCCCTGGGCGCGCACCGTGCGGCGCTGCCCGATCCGGCGCGCGCGGCCGTGCTGCGCGAGGCTGCCGAGAGTGCGGCCAAGGCGCTCGAAGCACTCGCGCTGGAATTGCTGCAGGCCGACGCGGCGCCTTCGCCGGGCTCGTCGACCTCGTCGGCCCCGTCAGCCGTGCCGGCGGACGCCGCTGCCGTCGCCACCGTGCCCGATGCAAGCGCTGAAGCGGCCACGCGCGCGGCACTGGCTGCGGTCGTCGGCCCCGATGACGAAACCGACCAGGCCGCCAGGCTGTTCCGTACGGAACTCACGCTGGTCTGGCTGCAGATCGATGCGTTGCGTGCTCACGCGCGGGAGTGGCTGCAGACGCCGAACGATGCGCCTGCCGAACCGGCGGCGGCGACCGCCTGATCGGCGCTGGCTCCGAATCCGAAGGCGGTGTGCGCGTCAGTGAGAGACCGGCGGCCGACCGTCCGACGGTGATCCCGTCAGCCCGAACTGATGCCAGGCTCGCCGCAACTGCGTGTCCGAGCCAAAACCCGAGCGTTCGGCCGCCTGCGTGACGTTGGCGCCCGACTGCAGCGCGAGCTGCGCACTGGCGAGCCGCAGCCGCCGCAGGTAGGCCAGCGGCGCCACGCCCGCATGCTCCACAAACAGCCGCGTGAGATGCCGGGCCGACGTGTGCGCGACCTGTGCCATGCGCGGCACCGTCCAGTCGGCCTGGGGGCGTTCGCTCACGGCGTCCTGCACGCGGTGCAGCGCGGCGTGCAGATGGTTGCGGTAGGCCAGGAAGGGCGACAGCTCCGGGTCCTGCGGCCCGCGACGCAGCGCCACCACCATCGTCTGCGCGACCTGTGCCGCCAGCGCCTCGCCGCAGACCTCGGCGATGCGATGCAGCATCAGGTCGATGCCCGTCGTCACGCCGGCGCTGCTGTAGACCGGCGGGTCGAGCACGAACACGCGGTTCGAGACCACTTCGCAGCGTGCGTCGGTCGTGCGCAATTCGTCCAGATGCTGGTGGTGCGTGGTGGCGCGGCGGCCGCTCAGGAGCCCCGCATGCGCGGCGAGCAACGCGCCGGCGCAGATCGTCACCAGCTCGAGTCGCCCGCGTTCGAGCCGCTGGCCGCGCAGCCAGTGCAGCAGCGACTGCGCTTCGGTGCCGTCGACCGCAATGGTCTGGCCCGGCAGGCCGACGAGCACGATCCACGCCGGTCCGTCCCAGTGCGCGGGCAGCGCCTGCAGGTCGCTCAGCATCACGCCGACGGAGGCGCGCGAACGCGCGTCCGGGCTGGGCGACGCGAAGACGAGTTCGAAGCGTGCGGGCTGGCCGATCGCCAGCAGCCGCTGGTTCGCGATGCGCAGGGCTTCGGCCGGTCCGGCCCAGTCCAGGATCAGGCTGTTGTCCAGCAGCACGAAAACGACGCGGATCGGCTGGCCGGCATCGATCGCACCCGTTGCGTCGGCGGGTTCAGTTGCGCTTGCCATAGGCCCGTTCGACTTTGGCGATGCGCAGTTCGTAGTGCGCGTACCAGTCGCGCCGGCCGCTTTCCTTGGCGATGCGGTGTTCGGCGTGCTGCCGCCAGGCGGCGATCGCTTCGAGGCTCTGCCAGTACGACACCGTGATCCCGAAACCGTCGCCGCCGCGCGTGCTTTCCACGCCGAGAAAGCCGGGTTGCAGTGCCGCCAGCTCGACCATGCGGTCGGCCATCTGCGCGTAGCCAGCGTCGTCGGCATGGCGCTGCGACGCGAAGATCACCGCGTAATAGGGCGGCGCCGGCGTGCCTGCAAAGCCGGCAGGCGGACTCAGGGGTTGCGTGTCCATGTGAAGTCCATCTGCTGCGCCGTGCGCTCGGCCAGCGCATCGCCCGCGAGCCGTGCGACCAGATGCAGGCTCATGTCGATGCCCGCGCTGATACCGGCCGACGTGACGACCTTGCCGTTGTCGACCCAGCGCACGCCATCGACCACGTCGAGTGCGGGGAAGGCCTGGCGCAGGTCGGCGATGTCTTCCCAGTGCGTGGTGACGCGCTGGTCGGTGACCACGCCGCTGGCCGCAAGCAGGAAGGCGCCGGTGCAGACCGATGCGGTGACGGCGGCCGATGCGGCCTGCGCGGCGATCCACTGAAGCGTCTCGGTGCTGGCCATCGGCTGGTCGACCACGCCGCCGGGCACGATCAGCACGTCGGCCTGCGGGCTGCCGGCCAGTCCGTGATCGGGCAGCAGCCGCAGTCCTGCGCGCGCGGTGGTCAACGGCCTTTCCGGGCTGACTGCGCCGACCGCGGCCACGTCGAACAGCGGCGCTGCGTCGGGCTGCAAGCGCTGGTGCATGCGCGTGGCGGTCGTGAAGACCTCGAAGGGCCCGGCGAAGTCCAGCGCCTCGACACCGTCGAAGGCCAGGATCAGCACGCGCCAGCGCGCGTCGCTCACTGGGGCGCCTTCGGAGCCAGCTGGCTGGGGTCGGCCCGGCGCGTCGCTCATGCAGCCACCTGCGACGCCACACGGTCGGCTTGCGCGCGGGCCAGCGCTTGCGCCGCGCTGCAGACGTGCGCGAAACGGTCCTGCAGCACGGTGGCCGTGCGCGCCTTGATGTCGTCGGCCGCCAGCGGGCGTCCGTCGGGCTGTGTCATGTCGAAGGTCAAGGTCGCGTCAAGCGCGTAGTCGACACGCCAGCCCAGGTCCGAAGCGTGGCGCGCGGTCGTCTCGCAGCATTGCTCGGTGCGAATGCCGCTCACGATCAGGTGGCCGATGCCGTTCTGCGTGAGCCAGACCTGCAGGCCGGTGTCGACCAGTGCGCTGTGGCGGCGCTTGGTGAAGGTCGCGGCGGCTTCGAAGTCGGCAAGCCCTCGAATCGGCCGGACAAGGCCGGACTCGGCCGAAAACGGGTTGGCCGGCGTGGCAGGTCCGTCGGAGTGGAAGACCCGCACGATGGGGATGCCGGCGCTGGCGCAGCCTTCGATCAGCGCGTTCTGCGCGGCGAGATAGGGCGCCATGTCGCGATCGGTGGAATAGGGACGATGCCAGAAAGATTCTTGTGCATCGATCACAACGAGACAGCGGTTCATGGGTGGATTGTCCTGCGGCGAGTGGTTGATGCCACGAATTTTCGAATAGGCCGGCCATTTCGTCCGCGTCTCGGCGGACGTGAATCGATCAGATCAGGACATTCGAAGCCACTGCGGCCGCAGGCGGATGGACGCCTTGCGCCGCGCTTCAGCCGTGGCCGGGCGCTGCGTCCGGCAAAGGCATGCCGGTGGATCGGACGAACACGGCGCCCAGCAGGCCGGCGATCGCGGCCGACAAGGCACCGAGCGCAAAGGCCAGTCGGTAGCCGGCATTGAGCGCCAGCGGCGCTGCCGCTCCTGTGGCCAGCAGGGCGTCGGTGCAGGCCGCCGCGAGGCTCGCGAGCACGGCGAGGCCGAGCGCGCCACCCATCATGAAGGCGGTGTTGACGACGCCGGAAGCAAGGCCCGAATCGGCGGGATCGACGTCGCTCATCGCCGCCAGCAGCATCGGATTGAACGCCACACCGGCGCCCAGCCCCAGCAGCAGCATGCCGGGCAGCACGTCGGTGGCGAAGCGGCCGTCGACCGGCACGCGTGCAAACCATGCAAGGCCCGCGGCGCCGATCAGCAGCCCGATGGCCAGCGGCCAGCGGATGCCGAAGCGCATCACCAGCCGCGCCGACAGGCCCAGCGAGAACGCGGCCATGATCAGGTTGGCCGGCAGGAAGGCGAGGCCGACCTGCAGCGGGGTGTAACCCAGCACCAGTTGCAGATACAGCGCAGAAATGAAGAACCACGCGAACATCGCCGCCGCCCAGAGCACGCCCACCACATTCGCCGTGGCGAGGTTGCGCCGCCGGAACAGCGCGAGCGGCACCAGTGGCGCATGCACCTTCGATTCGATGGCGAAGAACACGATGAGCAGCGCCAATGCGGCGCCGAGCATCCCGAGCGTCTGCGCCGATGTCCAGCCGATCTCGTTGCCGTTCACGACCGCATAGACGGCCAGCATCAGCGACGCCGTGATGCTGGCGGCACCCGCCATGTCGAGCCTGGGCGCGGTCTTCTGGCGCGCGCCCGGCGGCAGAAGCGCCATGCACAGGGCGCAGACCAGCACGCCGATCGGCAGGTTGACCAGGAAGATCCAGTGCCAGCTCAGGCTGCCCGTCAGCAAGCCGCCGACCAGCACGCCGATGCTGCCGCCGCCCGCGCAGACGAAGCCGTACACGCCCATGGCGCGGGCGCGATCGGCCGGCGCCGTGAACAGATTCATGATGAGCGACAGCGAGACCGCCGACACGACCGCACCGCCTATTCCCTGCACGGCACGCGCGGCGATCAGCATCGCCTGCGAGCCCGCGATGCCGCAGGCCAGCGACGCCAGCGTGAACAGCGCGATGCCGAGCAGGAACAGCCGGCGGTGGCCGAACAGGTCGCCCAGCCGTCCGCCGAGCAGCAGGAACCCACCGAAGGTCAGCATGTAGGCGTTGACGACCCAGACCAGCGAGGTTTCCGAGAAGCCGAGATCCTGGCGGATCGAGGGCAGCGCGACGTTCACGATGGTCGTGTCGAGCACGATCATCAGCACGCCCAGGCACAGGACCATCAAGGCCAGCCAACGGCGGTGCGGTGCCGCGCGGCCGTCGTGGCGCTGCGCCATCAACTGCCCATCATCTGGCCGCCGTTGATCAGCCACGGCGTGCCGAAACGGTCGACCAGCATGCCGAAGCTCTCGACCCAGAAGGTCTTGGCCAGCGGCATCCGGATCTGGCCGCCTTCGGCCAGCGCATGGAAGACGCGCTCCGCTTCGGCGACGGTGGCGTAGGTCAGCGTGAGGCCGAAGCCCTGCATGCGTTCGTACGGCTGGCCGGGCATCGTGTCGGACGCCATCAGGATGCCGCCTTCGCAGGCGAGATGCGCGTGCATCACGCGACCGGGGTCGCCGGGCACCGCGCAGCCCACTTCACCGGGCACTTCGGACTGCATCATCACGTCGAGCTTGCCGCCCAGCGTCGCGGCATAGAAGCGCATGGCTTCGGCCGCGGTGCCGTCGAACATCAGATAGGCGTTGAGGACCTTCATGGTGGTTTCCTTTTGGGTTTGGGTGGGTGGTGGCGCGTCACTTCTCGGCGGCTGCCTTGAGGCTGGCCAGGCCGGCTTCGAAGTCCTTGCCGACCAGCTCGTCCATGTCGAAGAACAGGCCCATCAGCTTCGCGACGAACGGGCTCGCGCCGTACATCGCCCAGGTGACCTGCGTGGCCGCATCCTGCGGCACCAGCGTGAACTCGGCGGTGTTGTTCGCCTTGAACGGCTTGCTGAAATCGAGCTGGATCGTCGTCTTCGGTGCGTTCGACGACAGGATCTGCATGCGCCCGGTGCCGGCCTTGCCGTCGCTCGACCACTCGTACGCCGCACCCTGGCCGCGCGCGGGACCGCTGAAGCGGCGCGTCATGGCCGGATCGAGCTTCTCGTAGGGCGACCAGGCTTGCCATTGATGGAAGTCGTCGATCAGCGGATGGATCTTCTCGGGCGGTGCCTGGATGTCGAGGCTGCGCTGGATGCGGAAGCTGCCGGGCCGCGTGGCCGCATAGACCACCAGCGCGATCAGCAGGAGCAGAACGATCAGGGAAATGGTCTTGAGCATGGGCTTCCGGCAATGAGTGGAGGAGCTGTCGACAGCGTGTGTCCTGAAATTGTGTACGCCGTCCACAAAAGAATAGCAAAAGCCCTGGACGGTGTCCACGTGAAAGTCAGAAAGCAAAAGAAAGGTCTTGCCGCGGCCGTTGCAGCCGGGCGGGAGCGGCAGCTACACCAGGCGCGCGGCCTGGAGTTCCTTCTTGAGGTACGCGTAGAACAGCGGCGCGGCGACCAAGCCGGCCGGGCCGAACACGGCCTCGGCCACGAACATCACGGCCAGCAGTTCCCAGACGGCCATCTGTGTGCGGCTGCCGACCACCTTGGCGTTGATCACGTACTCGGCCTTGTGGATCAGGATCAGAAAGGCGAGGCACACGGCCGCCGCCACCGGCGACACCGACAGGCCGACCATCGTGATCACCGTGTTGCACAGAAGGTTGCCGACGATCGGCACGAGCCCGGCGACGAAAGTGAGCGTGATCAGCGCCGGCGTGTACGGGAGTTGCAGATGCCACAGCGGCAGCAGGAAGAGCAGGAAGATCGCCGTGAGGAACGCGTTGAAGGCTGCGATCCAGAACTGCGCCGCCACGATTTGCGCGAAAGCCTCGCCGAACGTCGTGATGCGCCGGCGCAATTGTTCGGTCAGCGGACGCGTCGACTCCGACGGGCGCGCCGCGGCGGCCAGCGCACCGACCAGCAGGCCCACATAGGCGAACAGCAGCGCACCGAGCCACGCCCGGCCGGTCAGCGCCAGCATGCCGGCCTGGGTGCGCAGATAGCCGGCGACCATGCGCTGCACTTCGGCGGAGCCCTCGGGCAGGTACATCGCGACCTCGGGCGGCAGCTTGAGCCGAAGTTCGAGGATCGTGCGGGCGATGTAGTCGAGAAGCTCCTGGTACTGACCGGGCGCGCTGATCACGAAGGCGCGCGTGTCGGAGAAGAGGGCGGTGAGCAAAACGAGGGGCGCCAGCATCACCACGGCAGCCGCCAGACCGCGTGCCAGGCCCGATGAAGTCAGCGGAACCGGCGCTTGCGCCGATGGCTGCTTGCGCACGCGGCGCAATCCGGCGTCGAAGGTGCGTGCGGCCCAGCGTGTCGCCATGAAGCCGACGCAGGCGCAGAGCAATCCGGGCAACAGCCCCTGCAGCATCACCAGCAGCAGCCCGCCGGCGATCAGCAGGTAACTGGCGATGACCAGGGTTCGCGTGGAAACCGACGTCGTGGGGGCGCTCACCGTTTGCGCTCGTTCGCTTTCAGCTCACCACGACGGCGGCGCCTTCGCCGCGCGCGGCGATCGCGCCGATCTCGAAAACGGTTTCACCCGACGCGCGCAGCGTGGCCGCGCAGGCTGCGGCTTCGGCGGCGTCGATCACGACGACCATGCCGATGCCGTTGTTGAAGGTCCGGTTCATCTCGATATCGTCGATGCCGGCAACCTTCTGGAGCCAGGCGAACAGCTCGGTCTGCGGCCAGCTGCCCTTCTTCAGGTGGGCAGCGGTGCCGTCGGGCAGCACACGGGGAATGTTCTCGAGCAGGCCGCCACCGGTGATGTGCGCGAGCGCCTTGATGGGGTGCTTGGCGAGTGCGTCGAGCACCGGTTTCACGTAGAGGTGCGTCGGTTCCATCACCGCTTCGCGGAACGGCTTGCCGTCGAGCGTGGCCGGCAGATCGGCGCCGGCGCGCTCGATGACCTTGCGCACCAGGCTGAATCCGTTGGAATGCACGCCGGCCGAAGCCAGGCCGAGCACCACGTCGCCGGGCTTCACGTCCTGACCGGTGAGGATCTTCGATTTCTCGACCGCGCCGACGGCGAAGCCGGCCAGGTCGTATTCGCCGGCGGGATACATGCCGGGCATCTCGGCCGTTTCGCCACCGATCAGTGCGCAGCCCGACAGCTCGCAACCACGGGCGATGCCGCCGACCACGGCCGCAGCGGTGTCGACGTCGAGCTTGCCGCAGGCGAAGTAATCGAGGAAGAACAGCGGCTCGGCGCCCTGAACCAGCACGTCGTTGACGCTCATGGCGACCAGGTCGATGCCGACCGTGTCGTGCATGTTCCATTCGAAAGCCAGCTTGAGCTTGGTGCCGACGCCGTCGGTGCCGCTCACCAGCACCGGTTCCTTGTAGCGCTTGGGCACTTCGAACAGCGCGCCGAAACCGCCGATGCCGGCCAGCACGCCTTCGCGCATCGTCTTCTTGGCGAGCGGCTTGATGCGGTCGACCAGCGCGTCGCCGGCATCGATGTCGACGCCGGCGTCCTTGTAGCTGAGCGGAGTGGTGGAGTTGGAGTTCATGGGCTGGCGGGGCTGGACAGACGGGGGAAGGATGGCGCTTCGGCGACCGAAGTGGCCGGGCCGATAGAATTCGCCACGATTTTAAGGGCCGTCGGGCCCTGCGCCATGAACCCCCCTTTTGTGTCATCTCCCGCGTCGTCCGCGGCCCTGCGCCAGCCATTGGCCTCATTGCCCGAGGCATGAAGCAGCTCGCGCTCGACATCGGCCTCGCCACCGGCCCCACGCTCGCAGGCTTTTTCGCCGGACCGAACGAACCCGCGCTCCGGCATCTGAGCCTGTGGGTCGGTGAGGCGCACGGGGCGGCGCTGCGGTCGCCGGTGCCCACCTACCTGTGGGGCGAGGGCGCGAGCGGCAAGACGCATCTGCTGGAGGCCGTCGGCGGCGCGCTGAGCGCACAGGGCAACCGCGTCGGCTGGCTGCATGCAGGTGTGATGGATCCGCCCGAGTTCGACGAGCGCTGGGTCGCCGTGCTGATGGACGACGTGCATCTGTACACCGCCGTCCAGCAGCACGCCGCCTTCAACTGGTTCGTCAACGCCCAGAGCCTGCAGCGCGGCGTGGTCGCGGCAGGTGCATTGCCGCCGGCCGATCTGCAACTGCGCGAGGACCTGCGCACCCGGCTCGGCTGGGGTCATGTCTTCCATCTGCAGGTGCTCAGCGAACCCGAACGTCGCGCCGTGCTGCGCCAGGCGGCCGACGCACGCGGCGTGATGCTTTCCGACGACGTGCTCGACTACATGCTCCATCGGTTCAGCCGTGACCTCGGCAGCCTGATGGAACTGCTCAACCAGCTCGACGGCTATGCGCTGCAGACGAAGCGCGCGGTCACGATCCCGCTGATCCGATCGATGCTCGAAAATGAATGAGGCGCGCCAGCGCCACCACCGAACCCAATGATCAAGACCTTCATCGACAAGCTGCTCGGCAAATCGGCCGGCTCCGCCAGCAGCGCGAAATCGCGCTTCGGCAAGCGCAACGAAGTGCCCGCGAGCGTGCACGGCATCGACCCGGCGCTCGTCGACGAGCGCGCGAGGAACGTCGTCACGACGCTGCAGGAAGCGGGCTACGAAGCCTATGTGGTCGGCGGCGCGGTGCGCGACCTGCTGCTGGGCCTGCGTCCGAAGGATTTCGACGTGGCCACCAACGCCACGCCCGAGCAGGTCAAGAGCCTGTTCCGACGGGCCTTCATCATCGGCCGGCGTTTTCGCATCGTGCACGTCGTCTACGGGCGGGGCCGCGAACACGAAGTGATCGAGGTCTCGACCTTCCGCGCCTACATGGACAACGCGGCTGCCGAGCAGGTCAAGGGCAACGAGCGCACCAGCAAGGGCGAACTCGCCGGCATGACGCATGCGGTCGATTCGACCGGCCGTGTGCTGCGCGACAACGTCTGGGGCCCGCAGGAAGAAGACGCCGCACGCCGCGATTTCAGCGTCAACGCGATGTACTACGACCCGGCCAGCCAGATCGTGGTCGACTATCACAACGGCATCAAGGACGCCAAGAAGCTGGTGCTGCGCATGATCGGCGACCCGGTCACGCGCTACCGCGAAGACCCGGTGCGCATCATCCGTGCAATCCGCTTTTCCGCGAAGCTGGCTGCGCTCGGCTTCGAGCTCGAGGCCAAGACCGCCGCGCCGCTGATCGAGTCGAGCCGCCTGCTGGCCGACGTGCCGCAGAGCCGGTTGTTCGACGAGATGCTCAAGCTGCTGCAGACCGGTCATGCCATCGCGACCATTGCACAACTGCGCAAGCTGGGCCTGGCGAAGGGCATCTATCCGCTGCTGGACGTCGTCGTCGAGCGCGCGGACCAGCCTTTCGTGAAGGCTGCGCTGCAGGACACCGATCGCCGCGTCGACGAAGGCAAGCCGGTGGCGCCGAGCTTCCTGCTGGCCTGCGTGCTGTGGGCCGACGTGCGTGACGGTTGGGCGCAGCGCATCGAGGGGCGCCATGGCCAGCGCGGCCAGCCGCCGTTTCCGGCCCTGCAGGATGCCATCGACGACGTCTTCAATTCACGCATCGGCGACGTGTCGGGCCGCGGCAAGCTCGCCGCCGACATGCGCGAGATCTGGATGATGCAGCCGCGCTTCGACAAGCGCACCGGCTCCACGCCGTACAGCCTGGTCGAACAGGCCCGTTTCCGCGCGGCCTTCGACTTCATGCGGCTGCGCGCGGACGTCGGCGAGATCGGCGAGGCCATCGCCGAGTGGTGGCAGGAATTCAGCGTGGCTGACGATGCGCGTCGGCAGGATCTGCTGGACCAGGTGCGCGACGAACTCAAGACGCAGACACGCACCCGCGTGCGGGTGCGTGCGCCGGCGGCGCCTGCCGATGCGCCGAAGCCGGCCGCCGAAGATGCCGCATACGCGGAATCGGACGATGCCGACGATGCGCAAGCGGTGCCGCCGGACGGCGAAGCCGCGGCCGCGCCGCGCAAGCGCCGTCGCCGCCGCAAGCCCCGCCCTGAAGGCGGCAGCGCGCCGGACGCATGACGATCGCCTTTGTCGCGATCGGCGGCAACCTGGGTGATGCGCGCGCCACCGTGCTGCGCGCGATGGACGATCTGGCAAGCCTGCCCCGGACCCGTGTGCTCGTCCGTTCGTCGCTGTACCGCAGCGCACCGGTCGACGCGACCGGCCCCGATTTCATCAATGCGGTCGTCGCCGTCGACACGGCGCTCGCACCGCACGATCTGCTGGGCGCGCTGCAGCGGCTCGAGCTGGATGCTGGCCGTGAGCGGCCCTATCGCAACGCGCCGCGCACGCTCGATCTCGATCTGCTGCTGCATGGCGACGAGGTGCTCGACACGCCGACGCTGACACTGCCGCACCCGCGCATGGCGCAGCGGGCGTTCGTGCTGCTGCCGCTGGCGGAGATCGCGCCCGAGCGCGTCGCGCCGACGGCGCTTGCCCAGGTCGTCGATCAGCCCATCGAGCGGCTGTAGAGGGTGCCGCGGCCGCGCCCCTTACACTCCCGCCTGTCACGAAATCGTCATCACGACGACACACGCATCGTTTAAGGAGCGAACGTCATGTTCGGCAAGTTGCTGCCCCGAGAGGGCAATTTTTTTGAGATGTTCAACCAGCACGCCGAGCGCATCGTCGAGGCGGCGCGTGCTTTCGAGCATCTGGTGGCCAACTACAACGACGTGCATCTGCGTGAGCAGTACAACCGCGACGTCGACAACGCCGAGCGCGCAGCCGACCGCGTGACGCACGACGTCAACAGGCTGCTGCACAAGACCTTCATCACGCCGATCGATCGCGAGCAGATCCACAAGCTCATCAACACGATGGACGACGTGGCCGACCTGATCCAGGATTCGGCTGAAACCATGGCGCTCTACGACGTGCGCCACATGACGGACGAGATCAAGCGGCTGACCACGCTCAGCGTGAAATGCTGCGAACGCGTCAAGGACGCGGTCAAGTTCCTGTCCAAGATCGCCGAGCCGGCGGTGGCCGAAGCGACGCTGAAGACCTGCGAGGAGATCGACCGGCTCGAGTCCGACGCCGACCGCGTCATGCGCAGCGCGATGAGCAAGCTGTTCCGCGAGGAGCCGGACGTGCGCGAGGTGATCAAGCTCAAGGCGATCTACGAACTGCTCGAAACCATCACCGACAAGTGCGAGGACGTCGCCAACGTGATCGAGGGCATCGTCCTCGAGAACTCCTGATCGCGGGGCTTCATGGCAACGGTTCAGGTGGCCCTGTGGGTCGTGGCGCTTCTGGTGGTGCTGGCGATCCTGTTCGACTTCATGAACGGCTTTCACGACGCGGCGAATTCCATCGCCACCGTCGTATCGACCGGCGTGCTCAAGCCGGCGCAGGCCGTGGTGTTCGCGGCTTTCTTCAATCTCGTCGCGATCTTCGTGTTCCACCTGAGCGTGGCTGCGACCGTGGGCAAGGGCATCGTGCATCCCGGCATCGTCGATGTGCACGTGGTGTTCGGCGCGCTGATCGGCGCGATCAGCTGGAATCTCGTGACGTGGTACTACGGCATTCCCAGCAGCTCCTCGCACGCGCTGATCGGCGGCATCGTCGGTTCCGTGATCGCGAAGGCAGGCTCGGGTGCGCTGGTGGCTGCCGGCATCTGGAAGACGGTGGCGTTCATCTTCGTGTCGCCGCTGCTGGGTTTCCTGCTCGGTTCTTTCATGATGATCATCGTGGCCTGGGTGTTCCATCGGGCCACGCCGTCGCGCGTCGATCGCTGGTTCCGGCGGCTGCAGCTGGCTTCTGCCGGCGCCTACAGCCTGGGGCACGGCGGTAACGATGCGCAAAAGACCATCGGCATCATCTGGATGCTGTTGATCGCGACCGGCCATGCCAACGCCGATGCACCGCCGACCTGGACCATCGTGGCCTGCTACACGGCGATCGCATTGGGCACGATGTTTGGCGGATGGCGCATCGTGAAGACGATGGGTCAGAAGATCACCAAGCTCAAGCCGGTGGGTGGCTTCTGCGCGGAGACCGGTGGCGCGCTGACGCTGTTCCTGGCGACGGCACTGGGCATTCCGGTGTCGACGACGCACACCATCACCGGCGCGATCGTCGGTGTGGGTTCGGTACAGCGCGCCAGCGCCGTTCGCTGGGGTGTGGCGGGCACGATCGTCTGGGCCTGGATCTTCACGATCCCCGCGTCGGCTTTCGTGGCGGCGATCGCCTACTGGGTCAGCCTGCAGATCTTCTAGCGCTCGCGGTGCGCCCGCCCGTGGGAGGTCAATGCGGCAGGAACAGCCGGCGAAAGCCGTGCGGGCTCAGCAGGTTGCCTGGATTGCTGGTTTCGTTCAATACGCCGCTCAGGCGCCGCAGCAGTGCCGGGTTTTTCCTCGCACGCCAGATGACCAGGTCGATCAGCCACGGATGGCGGCCGATGGTGTTGGCGCGCCGGTACATGTCGAAACGCGGCTGTAGCGTGCGCAGGCCGGCCTGGTAGCGTGCCTGGACGGCATCGTCGCTGTCGGTCGGCGCATGCAACGCTTCGGCCGCCAGGATGCCTGTCTCCATGGCTTTGCCGATGCCTTCGCCGCTCACCAGGTAGGTGCTGCCGGCCGCTTCGCCGGCCACCAGCAGCCCGGGGCGTGTGTGCTTTGCGCCCTCCAGCGAGCAGCGCAGCGGTGCGCCTTTCCAGGGTCCGAGCGGCACGCCGTCCGCGAGCAGCTCGCGGGCTGGCGCATGAATGCGGACGAACTCTTCCATCACCTGGTGCAGGTTCGGGTTTGCTTCGCCTTTGGCGCGGCTGCCCCGGCGTGCATCCGCGGTGTGCTTGAAAGTGCCGACACCGATGTTGAATACACCGTCCGGGCCAGGAAAGATCCAGCCGTAGCCATGAGCGAACGCACGGTTCCAGACCAGTTCGAGCGTGTCGATGCGTCCGACCATGGCCGGGTTGCGGACGTAGCCGCGCAGTGCGACGCCGCTGGGGCCGGTGCGGGTCGACATGCCTGCCGCCATCAGCGCCTGAGGCCTGGCACCGGTGGCGAGGACCGTCCAGCGGGCGCGCAGGACGTGTGCCGTTTCGCCGTGCTGAAGTCGCGCTCCGGTGACGCGTGTCTCGCCGCTTTCCGTCTGCTCCTCGAGCGGAGCCATGAACTGAACCGGGGCGAACATGCGTGCGCCAGCGGCCGCGGCGGCGCGGCAAAGGATCATGTCCAGTTCCTTGCGCGGCAGCACGGCGAGTGTTCCGGGTATGTCGACGAAGCCGCCGCGCGGGCCGTTGCATCGCGCCATGCCGACGTGACGGGCGCGCGCCATCACCTCGTCCAGCACACCGAGTTTGCGCAGCGCGCGGTGCGCATCGGGAATCAATCCGTCGCCGCAGACCTTGTCGCGGGGGAAGGCTTGTTGGTCCACCAGCACGACATCGAGACCCGCTCGCGCAAGCGTCAATGCCGCTGCGCTACCGGCCGGGCCGGCGCCCACAACGAGAACATCGCAGGCTGTCGGCAGTTCTGCGATGTGGCGGTTCACTGCGAAATCTTCCGGCCCTCTTCGACCTGGTGCTCGAAGTAACGCTGGAAGCTGAAGGCGATGCTGGCCATCAGAACAGCGCTGCCGATCAGCAGCGAGAAAACCACCGCGCCGATCGTGAGCCAGCCCGTACGCCCTGGCGCCACGTCCTCGGCGGCACCGGCGTTGAAGCGCGCGTTCCATTTCTCCGTTGCCATCAGCCCGTAGACGATGGCGGTCAGCGCGCAGCCTGCGATCGTGAAGCCGATCAGCGGAATGAGCAGCCAGCTCCAGCCGTCGTCGAGGCCGTACAGGCGTGCGCGTTCGATGCCATAGAGGCCGAGCGCCGTCGGTATCGGCATCAGCCAGCCCAGCGTGTCTCCGAGGCCATGCAGATAGAAACGATGCAGGCCCAGCGGCCCGCCGATGAAGGCCAGCCAGGCGGCGAGAGTCTTGTTTTTCATGGCATCTTCATTCGGGCGCGGTCGTGCTCCCGGCACCCAGCGACTTTTCCATCATCACGACGTCCAGCCACTTGCCGAACTTCCAGCCGCAATCCTTCAATACGCCGACGTGCGTGAAGCCCTGCGCACGATGCACGCCGATCGAGCCGGCGTTTGCCGAATCGCCGATGACCGCGATCAGCTTGCGAATGCCGGCTTCCTCCGCGGCCTGCGAGAGTGCCGCGAGCAACTGGGCGCCCAGGCCCTTGCCACGCGCCTTGTCGGCCATGTAGATCGAGTCCTCGGCCGAGAAGCGGTAGGCCGGACGCGGCTTGAACCAGGTGCAGTACGCATAGCCGAGGACTTCGCCGCCGCTCTCTGCGACGAGGTAGGGCAGCTTCTTGGCCAGCACATCGGCGCGGCGAGCCGCCATATCCGCGGTTGTCGGCGGTTCGGTCTCGAAAGTGCCTGTGCCATTCAACACATGATGCGCATAGATGGCGGCAATCGCAGCGACGTCTTCGTCGCGGCTGGGACGGATGGTTGTGGTCATTCTGATACGCGGACGGGGTTTTGGGATGGTTCGAAAAGCGCGAAAAGATGGGGCTGGGAACGCACGGGCTATAATCGTGGGCTTTTCAGCGTGTCGCTGGCCGGGTGGCCATGTCGCGTGTCTCGGCGCTGGAAGAACATTGTGGGCGACCCTTTCGGGTTTGCTGCACCACCCGAAGGATAAATCATGGTCGTCATTCGACTCTCCCGCGGCGGCTCCAAAGGCCGTCCGTTCTTCAACATCGTCGTGTCGGACAAGCGCGTTCGCCGCGATGGCCGCTTCATCGAACGCCTGGGTTTCTACAACCCGACCGCCAAGGAAAGCGAAGAAGGCATCCGCATTGCTCAGGACCGCCTGACCTACTGGAAGAGCGTCGGCGCGCAAGCATCGCCGACGGTGGCTCGCCTGATCAAGCAGGCTGCTGCTGCAGCGCCCAAGGCTGCGGCCTGACGCACGCTTCGGCGATGTTGCCTGGGCTCGAAGTCGCCGAATTGCCGGCTGACGCCATCGAAGTAGGCCGCATCGCCGATGCCTGGGGCATCAAGGGCTGGTTCAAGGTCCTGCCCCACAGCGCCCAGCCCGAGGCGCTTTTCTCGTCCAAGCGCTGGCTCATACAGCCTTCGGGCGCCAAAGGGATGAGTGCATTCCGGCTCGCGATCAGCGAAGCCAAGGAACATTCCGATCTCATCGTTGCAACGTCGCCCGACGTGCCCGACCGCAATGCGGCCGAGGCGTTGCGTGGCGCGCGCGTGTTCGTGCCGCGATCGAGCTTTCCGACGGCTGGCGACGAAGAGTATTACTGGGTCGATTTGATCGGCCTGTCGGTCGTCAATCGCGAGGGCGTTGTTCTGGGGGCGGTGCGCGAGCTGCTGGCCACCGGGCCGCAGACGACGCTGGTGCTTGCCTCCGAAGAGGACGGCAAGCCGATCGAGCGCATGGTGCCCTTCGTGTCGGCCTTCATCGACAAGGTCGATCTGGCGGCGCGAACGATCCTGGTCGACTGGCAGCCCGACTACTGAGCGCCGCGGATGCGCTTCGACATCCTCACCCTGTTTCCCGAAATGTTCGTGCCTTTTCTGGGCAGCGGCGTGACGCGTCGCGCCTATGAATCGGGTCAGGTCGAAGTCGTATTCTGGAATCCGCGTGACTTTGCCGAAGGCAACTACCGGCGCGTGGACGATCGTCCTTTCGGTGGCGGTCCGGGCATGGTCATGATGGCGCAGCCGATGTCCGACTGCCTCGATGCTGCGTTGGCGGCGCGCGGGGCGTCGGCGCCGGTCGTGCTGTTCTCTCCCATTGGTGCGACTCTCAAGCATGTGGCGGTCGAGCAGTGGGCCGCCAGTGAGGGCGCCGTGCTCGTTTGCGGCCGATATGAGGGCATCGACCAGCGCTTCATCGATGCACGCGTCACCCATCAGATCAGCCTGGGTGATTTCGTGCTTTCGGGTGGTGAGGTTGCCGCGATGGTCTTGCTCGATGCCGTGGCTCGCCTGCAGCCGGGCGTGCTGGGCGACGAGGCCAGCCATGTGCAGGACAGCTTCAACACCGCGCTCGATGGCATGCTCGACTGCCCGCACTACACGCGGCCCGAGCAATGGCAAGGGCAGGGCGTGCCCGCGCAATTGATGTCGGGCCACCATGCACAGATCGAGCGTTGGCGTCGCGATCAGCGGTTGGCCGTGACGGCTGCGTATCGTCCCGATTTGATCGAAGCGGCACGTTCGGGCGGCCGCCTCGATGCAAAAGACGAGCGCGCGCTGCAAAAAAAGCTATAATCTTCGGCTCCCCGATCCTCTGCCCGCCGCGGACTCCACGGACGTCAACAAGCTGGTGTACATGCTGCAATTGCAGCACTCGCGCTATGCCTCTGTCTGCATCCGATGCCTTCTGCCTTTTGTGTAGCGTGTGCATGATCGAATTCAGGACATCATGAATCTCATCCAAACCCTCGAGCAGGAAGAAATCGCCCGTCTCGGCAAAACCATCCCCGCCTTCATGCCTGGCGACACCGTGATCGTCAGCGTGAACGTTGTCGAAGGCAGCCGCAAGCGTCTGCAAGCTTACGAAGGTGTCGTGATCGCCAAGCGCAATCGCGGCCTGAACAGTGGTTTCACCGTTCGCAAGATCTCGAGCGGCGAAGGCGTGGAACGTACGTTCCAGACCTACAGCCCGCTGATCGCATCGATCGAAGTCAAGCGCCGCGGCGATGTGCGCCGCGCCAAGCTGTACTACCTCCGCGAACGCAGCGGCCGTTCGGCACGCATCAAGGAAAAGCTGCCGGGCAAGGCTCCGACGGCAGCCGCCGCCAAGTAAGGCGATACGCTCCCGTGCTTGCAAAAGGCCGCCATTCAGGGCGGCCTTTTTGTTTTGGCGCCATGCCGTATCGCCAAACAATTTGTTGCCGGGTTCGTGTGCACCGCGGGCTTGATTTTTGCGTTTCGTTCCGAGTACCTTGTTGACTTTCCACAATCTTCCCGTGCAGCCCACTGCGTCAGTCGAACCGATCAACGCCGTCTCTTCGGTGCCAGTGGTCAATCCGCGTGAAGTGCCGGTGGTGCGGGTGGATAGCGAGCTGCCTGCCGTGGCGCCATCCATGCTGACGGCGTCGGCATTGCGTGCGCGCTTCGCCAATCCACCGATCTGGACCCCGGAGCTGCGACGTGAGCCGGCCTTGGGCAACCGCGCACCGGCACAGGCCGCAGTGCTGATTCCTGTCGTGCAACGCGCCAAGCCGACTGTCCTGTTGACCGAGCGTGCCAGCCAGATGTCCACGCATTCGGGGCAAATCGCGTTTCCCGGCGGACGTGTCGACCCGGAAGACGCCAACGTGGCTGCGGCGGCGTTGCGCGAAGCCTGGGAAGAAGTCGGCCTGTCGGCAGGTTTCATCGAGGTGCTCGGCAGTCTGCCGACGTACACCACCGTGACCTCCTTCATCGTCACACCGGTGGTGGCGCTGGTCGAGCCTGGCTTCGAACTCACGCTGAGTCCCGGTGAAGTGGCCGATGCCTTCGAGGTGCCGTTGGCTTTTTTGATGGATCCGGCGAACCATCGGCGCCATGCCATGGTGGGTGATGGCATGAGTGCACGGCAGTGGTATTCGATGCCCTACCAGGACGGTCCGAACGAACGATTCGTTTGGGGCGCGACGGCCGGAATGCTGCGCAACCTGTACCGTTTTCTGAGCGCTTGATGCGCGCCTCCCGCGCGGCGGGGCCGGGTACCGAATCGCTATCATCGACCGATGAGCTTTTTTGCCATTCTGTGCGCGCTGCTGATCGAGCAGGCGAGGCCGCTGGCGCACCACAATCCGGCCTACGCGGCGATGCTCGGCTGGACGCGCTGGACCAGCCGTAACTTCGATGCAGGCAAGTCGCATCACGGCTGGGTTGCGTGGGGGCTCTCGGTGTTTGCACCTACGTTGATGGCCATTGGCGTGCATTGGCTGCTGGCGCTCACGCTCGGCCTTCCGTTCGCAGTGCTCTGGAGCATTGCCGTGCTGTACGTCACGCTGGGCTTCCGGCAGTTCAGCCATCACTTCACTGGCATCCGCGATGCATTGGATGAAGGGGACGAAGCGCTGGCCCGATCGCTGCTGGCGCACTGGAAGCATGCAGATGCCGCAAACCTGCCGCGCAGTGAAATCGTTCGCCATGTGATCGAGCATTCCGTCATTGCCGCGCACCGCCATGTCTTCGGCGTGCTTGCATGGTTCTCCATCCTGGCGGCGCTGGGCCTCGGGCCCGCGGGCGCAGTTTTCTACCGCATGAGCGAATTCGTCGCCCGATATTGGGCCTACAAGGAGGGTGCCGCGGTCCAGCCCTCCAGCGCGTGGGTGCGCCATGCAGCCGAACGTGCCTGGAGGGTGATCGACTGGTTGCCTGCACGTATCACGGCCCTCGGCTTTGCCGTTGTCGGCAGTTTCGAGGATGCGATCGACTGCTGGCGCAATGATGCCAAGCGCTTCCCGAATGCCAATGACGGCGTGATTCTGGCTGCCACCTCCGGGGCGGTGAACGTGCGGTTGGGCGGCGGTCTATTGCGACCGGTACCTGCAGGCGAACCCTATTCGAATACGCTGTCGGGCGACCCGCTGCTCGAAGGCCCCAGTCAGTCCGGCAGCACGCCGGGTCGTGAGCCCGAGCCGGCTCATCTGCGCAGCGTGGTCGGCCTGGTCTGGCGCTCGGTCGTGATGTGGATGGTGCTGCTCGCGCTTTTGACGCTCGCGCGTCTGCTGGGTTGAACGTCGTGGCATCGGTACCTGCTTTCTGGAGCCCTCGCGTCGCGGCGCTCGAGCCCTACGTGCCCGGCGAACAACCGCGCATTGCCAACCTCGTCAAGCTCAACACCAACGAGAACCCGTATCCGCCGTCACCGCGGGCAGTCGATGCCATCAGGCAGGCGGCCGGCGATGGGTTGGCCTTGTATCCCGATCCGGAGTCGCTCGCGTTGCGCGATGCCTTCGCGTCCCGACACGGCCTGACCAGCGCCGAGGTGTTTGTTGGCAATGGCTCGGACGAAGTGCTCGCGCACGCGTTCTTCGCTTTTTTCCAGCAGGCGCAGCCGCTGCTGTTCCCCGATATCACCTACAGCTTCTACCGGGTCTACGCGCTGCTGTATGGCATCGATTGCGAGTTGCAGCCGGTCGACGAGGCGTTGCGCATCGACTTTGGGGCGCTGGCGTTACGCGCTGCCCAGGGCTGTGCCGGCATCGTGATCGCAAATCCGAACGCGCCAACCGGCATAGGTGTTCCGCTGACGCAGATCGAGGCACTGCTGCGCGCCTGTCCGGACCGTGTGGTGCTGGTGGACGAAGCCTATGTGGATTTCGGTGCCCAGAGTGCGCTGTCGTTGATCGAGCGCCATCCGAACCTTCTGGTGGTACAGACGCTTTCCAAGTCACGGTCATTGGCCGGCCTGCGGGTCGGATTTGCCTGCGGGCAGCCGCATCTGATCGAGGCGCTTTCGCGGGTCAAGAACAGCTTCAATTCCTATCCGCTCGATCGCCTGGCCGAAGTGGGTGCCGTTGCGGCTCTCGACGACGAGGAATGGTTCACCAAGACCCGCGATGCCGTGGTCGACACGCGTGAAGGACTCGTTCTGCAACTCGAGGACCTGGGCTTCGAATTGCTACCTTCGCAGGCGAACTTCGTGTTCGCACGCCATCCGGAGTTGGACGCCGCCGAATTGGCGGCCGCCTTGCGTGAGCGCGCGGTGCTCGTGCGGCACTTTCGTCAGCCGCGCATCTCGCAATACCTGCGCATCAGCATTGGCACGCGCGACCAGTGCGGCACGCTCGTGGCGGCATTGCAGGCGATCCTGCTGGCGCGTCAGTAGCGCGCGGCGTGCAGCCGCTTCACCAGTCTCAGTAGCGGCTCTGGCTCAATTCGGCGAAGAGCTCGCCATAGATGCGATAACGGGTCGCGCTGATCGCACCTGGGTGCGTCGGCGTTTCGACCTGCGCGATCACGCCGCAGCCCGGTTCATGCAGGTGAGTGCAGTTGTAGAACTTGCAGTCGCTCGCGTGTTCGGCGATGTCCGGCATCAGGTGCGCGAGTTGCATGGGTTCGATGTGGTGCAGTCCGAATTCCTGGAAGCCTGGTGAGTCGATCAGCGCCGTCTTTCTGTCGGCGTCCACCCAGTAGAAGGTCGTGCTGGTCGTCGTGTGCTTGCCGGAATTGAGTGCCTGCGAAATCTCGCCCGTCAGTGCGCTGGCGCCGGGCACCAGCAGGTTGATCAGCGTGCTTTTGCCGGCGCCCGAGGGGCCGAGAACCAGCGTGGTCTTGCCGTCCAGCAGCTTCAGCAGCGCAGCCCGATCCACCTCACCCGATGCGGTGAGCGACAGCGGCAGCACGCCGTGATGCATTCGCCGATAGGGTGCGAGCCGGCTCCAGGCACGTTCGAAGGGCACGACCAGATCGCTCTTGTTGAGCGCAATGATCGGTGTGATGCGTTCCGCCTGCGCCGCGATCAGCGCGCGTGCCAATTGATGCTCGGAAAACTCCGGCTCGGCGGCGATCAGGATCAATACGTGATCCAGGTTGGCGGCGAAGGACTTGGTGCGGATCTCGTCCTGTCGGTAGAAGAGATTCCGGCGTTCGACGACTTGCTCGATCGTGCCTTCGTCCTCGGTGGCCTGCCACTTCACGCGGTCGCCCACGACTGCCTGGCTCTTCTTGCCACGAGGATGGCAGATCAGCCGTTCGCCGCTCGGCGTCTCGACCATGCAATGTCGCCCGTGGCTGGCCACGACGAGCCCATCGTGGAGTGCCGATGCCGCCGTCCCAGCGGCGCCACGGGACTTAGCCAACAGCGGTGCCTCTGTGCGTCATGCGGTGGCCAGCAGCGCGTTGGCCTGGGCTGCGCATTCGAGGTCGGTGCGCGAAATGCCGCTCACGTCGTGCGTGTTGAAGCGCACGACGCAGCGGTTGTAATGGACGCTCAGATCCGGATGGTGGTCCTGGCGATGCGCAATCAAGGCGAGCGCGTTCACGAACGCGATGGTCTCGAAGTAATTGGCGAAGGTGAAGGTCTTCTCGATGGCCACGTTGGCATCGTCGCCGGTGAGGGTCCAGCCGTCGAGCCGCGCGAGGCCGCTGACGATTTCCGTGGCGCTGAGCGCGCGGCGGGTTTCGGTCTTCCAGTCTTTGATCGTGAACATGCTTGTCATGGCGAATCGTCGTCGTCAGGTCGTCGACATCCGCGCGAGACGCTCGGAAGCCGGTGGATGGGAATAGTAGAACTGAACAAACACAGGATCGGGCGTGAGCGTCGACGCGTTGTCCTGATAGAGCTTCAGCAATGCCGCCGACAGAGCGGCGCCACTGGTCTGGGCGACTGCATAGGCATCGGCCTCGAATTCGTGCTTGCGCGACAGCGATGCGGGCAGCGGTGCCACGAAAAATCCGAACACCGGTACCGCACTCATGAAGAGCAGCAGGGCGAGTGCGTCGTTGGGTGCACCCATGTTCGGCTGCACGCCCAGCCCGGTGTAGAACCAGGCCTGCATGGACAGCCAACCCAGCAGCGCAAAACCTGCAAGGCTTAGCGCAAACATCGCAATCATGCGCTTGAGGATGTGGCGGTGCTTGAAGTGCCCGAGCTCGTGCGCCAGCACGGCTTCGACCTCACCCGCCGTCAGCTGGCGCAGCAGCGTGTCGTAGAACACCACACGCTTGCTCGCGCCAAAGCCCGTGAAATAGGCGTTGGCATGTGCACTGCGCTTGCTGCCGTCCATCACGAACAATCCCTTGGCGGCGAAGCCGCAGCGCTGCATCAGGGCGGTCACGCGTGTTTTCAGCCCGGCATCGTCGAGCGGCTTGAACTTGTTGAACAGCGGTGCGATGAAGGTCGGGTACACCATCATCAACAGCAGGTTGAAGCCCATCCACACGGCCCACGCCCAGAACCACCAGAGCGTGCCCGCCGCGCCCATGAGCCAGAGAATCAAGGCGGCGATCGGCAGTCCGATGAGGGCGCCGACCAGCGTGCCCTTGAGCATGTCTGCGAGCCAGAGCCCGAACGTCATCTTGTTGAAGCCGAAACGCTCTTCCAGGCGGAAGGTTTGCCACAGCGTGAATGGCAGGTCGAGGATGCCGCCGATCAGGGCGAAGCCCGCCAGCAGCGCGAGCTGTTGCACCAGGCCGCCACCGAGCCATCCGAGCAGCGCCTTGTTCAGCAGATCGAGTCCGCCGAGCAGCGTCCAGCCGAGCAGGACGGCGGTGCCGAATGCCATCTCGATCAGACCGAAGCGGAGCTTGGCGACCGTGTAGTCGGCCGCCTTCTGATGCGCCGCCAGCGTGATGACCTGCGCGAAGGCCGCCGGAACGGCGTCGCGGTGCCGCGCCACGTGCCGGATCTGGCGCGACGCGAGCCAGAACTTCACGAACAGGCCGAGCAGCAGCGCGGCGGCAAAGAGGGAGGTGAAGAGCAGGGAGTCGGACATCGGGCGCGAGTTTAGCCCTGCCGTCAACGCCGCGCGGCAACCCGGCCGGGGCTGAGGCCATCGACGACAATCGGCACATGTCCGAATCCATCGAATCTTCTGTCCCCGCCACGCTCAAGAAGAGCGACCTGAACCTCGTCTGGCTCGATTGCGAGATGAGCGGCCTCGATCCCGAGAAAGAGCGCTTGCTCGAGATCGCGGTGGTCATCACCGGCCCCGACCTCACGCCGCGCATCGACGGCCCCGTGCTCGTGATCCACCAGAGCGACGAAGTGCTCGACGGCATGGACGCCTGGAACAAGGGCACGCACGGCCGAAGCGGACTGATCGACAAGGTCAAGGCGTCGACCCTCGACGAGGCCGCGGCGGAAAAATTGCTGCTGGAATTCATCTCGCGCTATATCCCGAAGCAGGGATCGCCGATGTGCGGCAACACGATCGGGCAGGACCGGCGTTTCCTGGTGAAGTACATGCCCAAGCTCGAAGCGTACTTCCACTATCGCAATCTCGACGTCAGCACGCTGAAGGAGCTCGCCAAGCGCTGGAAGCCGGCGGCCTACAGCAGCTTCAAGAAGCAGCAGGCGCACACCGCGCTGGCGGACGTCCATGAGTCGATCGAAGAGCTTGCCCACTACCGTTCGACATTTCTTCGCCTCGAAGATTAGGTAAAAACCCCAGGACGTGCAATAATTGAGGGCTCGCTGCAAAACGCAGCGTTCCTTGCATCTCCCTATCTTGCACACCGCGCCCGACGAAACGGGCCGCAGCCAAGGCGAAAGCGCCGGATTCATCCGGACAGTCTTGCTGAATGTCGTTGGATGGTTGATGTTTTTAACCACCCGACGGGGCGCCGCCAACGGCAGCGCTCGCGTATGAGACTATCTCTATGACCGACGCTTATGAAGCGCAGGGCGATTTCGCGCCTGTGCAATCCGATGAATTCGCCGTGGCCGGCGATTCCTTTGCCACCATCGACGCACCTGCAGCCGAACTGCAAGATGCCGCCGAGGAGGCTCCCAAGTTGCCGAACGGCTTTGTGCGCCTGGGCCTCGCTGCCGAGCTGGTGGCCGCTGTAGCCGATCTTGGCTTCGAACAGCCGACGACCGTGCAAGACAAGGTCATCCCGTTGGCCCTCGGTAGCACTGAAGAGGGCGATGCCCGCTTCATCGACCTGATGGTGTCCAGCCAGACCGGTAGCGGCAAGACAGCGGCTTTCCTGCTGCCCGTGCTGCACACTTTGCTCAAGCAGGAAGCCGAAGCCGAGGCAATCGCCAAGGCCGAGTTCCAGCGCCTGTCCGCCGAAGCCGCAGCCCGTGGGGAAGCGCCTCCCAAGAAGGCCAAGCGCAAGGATCCGACCAATGCGCGCAACTTCAAGGCGGCCACGCCTGGCGCCCTGATCCTGTGCCCGACGCGCGAACTCGCGCAGCAGGTGGCGCACGACGCCATCGACCTCGTGCGCCATTGCCGTGGCCTGCGCGTTGCCAGCGTGGTGGGCGGCATGCCCTACCAGTTGCAGATCGCGAAGCTGCAGAACGCCAATCTCGTGGTCGCCACGCCAGGCCGTTTGCTCGACCTTCAGCGCTCGATGCAGATCAAGCTGGATCAGGTCCAGTTCCTCGTCGTCGACGAGGCCGACCGGATGCTCGACCTCGGCTTCTCCGACGATCTGGCTGAAGTCAATCAACTGACCATCGGCCGCAAGCAGACCATGATGTTCAGCGCGACCTTCGCGCCGCGCATCCAGCAGCTCGCCACGCGCGTGATGCGTCAGCCGCAGAAGGTGCAGATCGATTCGCCTCAGGAAAAGCACGCAAACATCAAGCAGGTGCTGTTCTGGGCGGACAACACCCAGCACAAGCGCAAGATGCTTGATCACTGGCTGCGTGACACGACGATCAATCAGGCCATCGTGTTCGCCAGCACGCAGGTCGAATGCGACGGCCTCGCCAATGACCTGCAACAGGACGGTTTCAGCGCCGTCGCGCTGCACGGCGCGCTCAGCCAGGGCCTGCGCAACCGCCGCCTGATGGCGCTGCGCCAAGGCCAGGTGCAGATCCTGGTGGCAACCGACGTGGCTGCGCGCGGCATCGACGTGCCGACCATCACCCACGTCTTCAACTTCGGCCTGCCGATGAAGGCCGAGGACTATACGCACCGCATCGGCCGTACCGGCCGTGCTGGCCGCGACGGTATCGCTGTGACCTTTGCTGAGTTCCGCGATCGTCGCAAGATCATGGACATCGAGCATTACAGCCACCAGCAGTTCAAGTCCGAAACCATTCCGGGTCTCGAGCCGCAACAGCGCATGCCGCAATCGCGTCCGCAAGGCGACTTCGGTGGTCGCGGCCGTGGAGAGGGTCACTCGCGTGACCGCAAATTCGGCGGCGGTGCCGGCCATCGCGGCGGCAATGCAGGTGGTTACGGCGGTGGTCCGAGCAACTATGCGGGTGCCAGCGGCTTCAACGATCGCGCAGCGCGTGCGCCGGCGGGTGCAGGCCCTCGCCCGGGTGGTCATGGCGGCGGTTTTGGTGGTCGCGACGATGCAGGCGGTGCGGGTGGCTACGGTCGCAAGCCGGGCTGGGGCGAGGGTGCGCCGCGCGGTGCATCGGCTGGTGCCGGCGCAGGTCGTGGCGATGGTTTCGCTCCTCGCGGCAACGCGGGTGGCGGCAAGGTGTTCGTTCCTCGCGATGCACAGAAGCGTGCATTCAAGCCGTCGCGCTGAGATCAGATTCCGTGCGGTAGATGCCGCATGAAAAAGCCCGCCTTCTGTGATGGAAGAGCGGGCTTTTTTTTGTGCGGTGTGAGCTCAACGCGGATGCAGCGATCCGAGCAGGAGGATGGCTCCGCCGTCGACATCGGCGGCCCCTGCGGGGATCGACAGGCAAAGCAACGCTGCAGAAGCCAGCGAGGCGGCAATGGTGATGAAGAAGCGGTTCATGGCAGCTATTGTGGAAAGTCGGCGCTTCGCAACGTGTAGGTGCCCATCGAATGAGTGCGAACGCTTTTGCGCGGCGGCGGCCTCGGGAAATTGCCTCGCTGGATGGATGGTGGTGGGCTGGTCAGCCGCTGCGCATTGAACGCCCGCGCCGCAGCTTCCAAAAGGCGCGTGCGAAGAGCTTGTTCAAGTCCTGAAATGAGAAAACCCCGTAAGCCGCTGATCTTTCGAATCAACAACCTACGAGGTTTCTTTGTTGGTGGTGGGCCCTGAGTGACTCGAACACTCGACCTACGGATTAAGAGTCCGCTGCTCTACCAACTGAGCTAAGAGCCCCTGTGGAACAGTTTGATTACCGTTCCCAGTCAATCCCGCTATTATAGCCATGAATTCTGGCATTTGGCAAACGCCAGTCACATTTCGTGGACATGGCGTGTAAACGTCGTCTGCCTGACGATGGAGGATATCCGGGCGGAGATCACCGGCGAAGAAAAGGCTCCAGCGGCCTGCCGTGGAGCCTCAAGTCGGAATCGTGGTGGAGAGGATGAGGATCGAACTCACGACCTCCGCATTGCGAACGCGGCGCTCTCCCAGCTGAGCTACCCCCCCACAGAAAGAAATTCTAGCGAGACGATGGCGATCTGTCTCGCACCAGCGCCACGCCTTTCACATCAGCAGATGCTCACCTGCGTTGTCGCCGCCGAGCGTCACGTAGTTGACCTTGCGGATGTCCATCAGCGCCTTGCCGCCCGCGTAGCTGATCGAGCTCTGCACGTCCTGCTCCATCTCGATCAGCGTGTCGGCGAGCTTCCCCTTGATCGGCTCCAGGATGCGCTTGCCCTCGACATGCTTGTATTCGCCCTTGTTGAAGTCGCTGGCCGAGCCGTAATACTCCTTGAAGAGCGTGCCATCGACTTCGACCGTTTGGCCCGGAGATTCCTCATGACCCGCGAACAGCGAGCCGATCATGACCATCGAGGCGCCGAAGCGGATGCTCTTGGCGATATCACCGTGGTCGCGGATGCCGCCGTCGGCAATGATCGGCTTGGTCGCGACCCGCGCGCACCACTTGAGCGCGCTCAGCTGCCAGCCGCCGGTGCCGAAGCCCGTCTTGAGCTTGGTGATGCACACCTTGCCCGGGCCGATGCCGACCTTGGTGGCGTCCGCGCCCCAGTTCTCGAGGTCGATCACGGCCTCCGGCGTACCGACGTTGCCGGCGATCACGAACGACTTCGGCAGCTTCTGCTTCAGGTAGCCGATCATGTTCTTCACGCTGTCGGCATGGCCGTGTGCGATATCGATCGTGATGTATTCCGGTGTGAGGCCTTCTGCGGCCAGTTGGTCGACGGTGTCGTAGTCGGGCTTCTTCACGCCCAGCGAAATGGAGGCGAACACGCCCGCGGCATGCATGTCCCGTACGAACTTCAGGTTGTCGAGATCGAAGCGGTGCATCACGTAGAAATAGCCGTTCTTCGCGAGCCATAGGCTGATTCGCTCGTCCACCACCGTCTTCATGTTGGCGGGGACGACGGGCAGGCGGAAGCTGCGGCCGCCGAGTGTGACGCTGGCGTCGCACTCGGAACGGCTCTCCACGCGGCACTTGCGCGGAAGCAGCAGGATGTTGTCGTAATCGAATATCTGCATGGAAGACCAAGCTCCTGTTGACGAAGTGCGCCAGGGAGCAATTTCCGCTGGCGTGGGCGCTTGGTCCGGTCCCGGCCTGATCGCAGCGCCGCAGAATGCGGGCGCAAAAAAACCGGGAGCCAAGAAACTTGGGCCCGGTGATTGATTTTAGAGAGGGCGTGGCGTCTGCAAGCGGCAAATTCGGTATAGACCTTATTCGCGGGACAGCTTCCAGGCGCGATCCCCCGGAGGGCAGATCAGAAACGATAGCCCACGCCCACGCCGATCAGCCATGGATCGACCTTGACGGTCGACAGCTTCGTGCCGCCCAGGCTCACGTCCGTGCGGATCTGCACCTTCTTCACGTCGAAGTTGAGGAAGACGTTCTTCGCCACGGCGAAATCGACGCCCGCGCCCACCGCGAGCCCGAAGCTGTTGTGGTCAAGATCCAGCCGGCCGACGGTCGGCACGTTCAGGTTCACCGAACTGATGCGCGTGTAGTTCACGCCAGCGCCGACGTAGGGGCGGATCTGCGCATCGGGTGCGAAGTGGTATTGCAGCATCAGCGACGGCGGCAGGTGCTTGAAGCTGCCGATCGCCACGGGGCCGCCCAGCGCGCTCTGCTCGACGGTCACCGTCTGCTTCTGGGGCACGGTCAGCACGAGTTCGGTTGCGATGTTGGGCGTGAAGAAATAGGTGATGTCGACCTCGGGAATTGTCTTGTCGTTCACCGTGATCGCATCTGCCGGGATCGCCAGCGCACCGATGGCATCGGAATGATTGGCCGGGTCTATCCGCACGGCACGGGCGCGCACCAGCCAGTTGCCCTGTGCTTCCTGGGCTTGTGCGGGCAGGGCGATCAGAGCGCCGAGGGAGGCGCCCAGAAGTGTGCCGATCAGTGTGCGTGTGAGCTTCGTGTTCATGGTTCTTTCTCTCCAGTGGTGGCCGGCACGCGGGGCCGGCAGCTGGGATCAGTGTCGGCAGGCATCGCCATGCGTGTCTTGATCTGCCGCAAGACCCGGCCTCCGGTGTGCAGGTGCGATGGCCGTGTGCACGGACCTTGATGCAGGTCATCCATGGAAGACGCTGGCGCCGAAAGAATGCGCAGCAACGCAGCCCGCCGTCGTGACTGCCGTTCCAAGGAAACTTCATGATTCGCCGCCATACCGCCGCCCTTGCCGCCCTTGCCGCCTTCGCCGTCTCGGCCCTCGTCTCCATGCCCGTGCTCGCTGCCGACTGCAGCGCGGAGATCGAAGGCAACGACGCCATGCAGTTCAACAAGACCGCCATCGAGATCGGCAAGGGCTGCAAGGATTTCACGCTGAAGCTCAAGCATGCCGGCAAGCTGCCGAAGCAGGCGATGGGTCACAACTGGGTGCTGGCCAAGGCGGCCGACGTTCAGGCCATCGCCGCCGACGGCATTGCTGCCGGCGCTGCCCAGAATTACGTCAAGCCGGGTGACGCCCGCGTGATCGCGCACACCAAGCTGGTGGGTGGTGGCGAGAGCGACAGCGTGACATTTCCGGTGGCCCAGCTCGATTCGGCCGGCAGCTACAGCTTCTTCTGCTCGTTCCCCGGCCATTCGTCGTTGATGAAGGGCACATTGAAGCTCGTGAAGTAGATCGGCAGCGGCGCGTCGGACCCCGGCTTCCTACAATGGTCGGATGTCCCTTTTCGGCCCGCACGACGCTTCCCCTGGCGCCTCTTCTCCCGGCGCTGCCGCAGCGTCGCCGCTGTTGCAGAACCTCAATCCCGAGCAGCTTGCTGCCGTCACGCTGCCCGAAGGCAATGCGCTGATCCTCGCCGGCGCGGGTTCGGGCAAGACGCGGGTGCTCACCACCCGCATTGCCTGGCTCATGCAGACCGGCCGTGTGTCGCCGGGCGGCATCCTGGCCGTCACTTTCACGAACAAGGCTGCCAAGGAGATGACCGCGCGGCTCACCGCGATGCTGCCGGTCAACGTGCGTGGCATGTGGATCGGCACCTTCCATGGTCTGTGCAACCGGCTGCTGCGCGCGCACTGGAAAGTGGCCAATCTGCCGTCGACCTTCCAGATCCTCGACACGCAGGACCAGCTGTCCGCCATCAAGCGGCTGATGAAGCAGTACCAGGTCGACGACGAGCGCTTTCCTGCCAAGCAGACGCAATGGTTCATCGCCGGCGCCAAGGAAGACGGGCTGCGGCCCGGCGACGTCGAGACCCGCAGCGAAGACGACCGCAAGAAGGTCGAGCTCTACCGGCTGTACGAGGAGCAATGCCAGCGCGAGGGCGTGGTCGACTTCGGCGAACTGATGCTGCGCAGCTACGAACTGCTGCGCGATAACGATGCGGTACGCGAACACTACCAGCGGCGCTTTCGCCACATCCTGATCGACGAGTTCCAGGACACCAACAAGCTGCAGTACGCCTGGATCAAGATACTCTCGGGCCAGGTGGTGGACGGTCGCTTCGTGCCGGGCGCGCACAACAGCGTGATCGCGGTCGGCGACGACGACCAGAGCATCTATGCCTTCCGCGGCGCGCGCGTGGGCAACATGACGGACTTCGTGCGCGAGTTCAACGTGCAGCACCAGATCAAGCTGGAGCAGAACTACCGCAGCTTCAGCAACATCCTCGACTCGGCCAACGCGCTGATCAGCCACAACACCCGGCGCCTCGGCAAGAACCTGCGCACCGAGCAGGGTCCGGGCGAGCCGGTGCGCGTGTACGAGTCGACCAGCGACTTCGCCGAAGCGCAATGGATGGTCGAGGAGATGCGCCAGCTGGTGCGCGAAGGCATCGCGCGCAAGGAAATCGCAGTGCTCTACCGCAGCAATGCGCAGAGCCGGGTGATCGAGACGGCGCTGTTCAATGCGGCCGTGCCGTACCGCGTGTATGGCGGCCTGCGCTTCTTCGAGCGCGCCGAAATCAAGCACGCACTGGCCTATCTGCGACTGCTCGAGAACAAGGACGACGACACCAGTTTCCTGCGCGTCGTGAATTTCCCGCCGCGTGGCATCGGTGCGCGCAGCATCGAGGTGCTGCAGGACACGGCGCGGGTGGCCGGCCATTCGCTGCATGACGCGGTGAGTGCGGTCGGCGGCAAGGCGGGTGCCAACCTGTCGGCTTTCGTCGCCAAGATCGACGTGCTGCGCGAGCAGACCGTGGGCATCTCGCTGCGCGAAATCATCGAGCTGGTGCTCGACCACAGCGGCCTGATCGAGCATTACAAGGCCGATCGCGAAGGCGCGGACCGCATCGAAAACCTGGAAGAACTGGTGAACGCGGCCGAGAGCTTCGTCACGCAGGAAGGCTTCGGCCGCGACGCGGTCGCGCTGCCGATCGACGAACTGCGCCAGTCGCCGGCCAGCCAGGGCCTCGATCCGAATCTGCCGGTGGTCGATGAGCCGCTCGCACCCGACGCGGAGACCGGCGAGACGCTGAGCCCGCTGGCCGCCTTCCTGACGCACGCCGCGCTGGAGTCCGGTGACAACCAGGCGCAGGCCGGCCAGGACGCGGTGCAACTGATGACCGTGCATGCCGCCAAGGGCCTGGAGTTCGACTGCGTGTTCATCACCGGCATGGAGGAGGGGCTGTTCCCGCACGAGAACTCCATGACCGACCACGATGGCCTCGAGGAAGAGCGCCGGCTGATGTACGTGGCGATCACGCGTGCGCGCCAGCGGCTCTACATGAGCCATTCGCAGACCCGCATGCTGCATGGCCAGACGCGCTACAACCTCAAGAGCCGCTTCTATGAAGAGTTGCCTGAAGGCGCGCTGAAGTGGTTGACGCCGAAGAACGCCGGTTTTGCGCCGTCCGCCTTCGGTTACGGCGGGGGCTACGCGACGTCGGGCCGCGGCCAGGCCGGTGGGGGCGGCTTCAGCCGCGATGCGTTCGCCAGCCCGCCGGTGCCACCGCAGAAGGCCGCACCCTCACACGGCCTGCGCTCGGGCATGCAGGTGTTCCACAACAAGTTCGGTGAAGGGACCGTCACCGCCCTTGAAGGCTCCGGCGACGACGCGCGCGCGCAGGTCAATTTCCCGCGTCACGGCGTGAAGTGGTTGGCACTGTCCGTCGCCAAACTGACACCCGTCTGATCGATTCCGACGAGACTGGATCAAGGCCAGGAACACCACGGATCTGGCTCTGCCAGTCCGTCGGTGTTGCCCCCGGTAGGGGGGGGGTGAAGCGACACGAAGTGCGCGAAGCCTGGGGGCGAGCCCACTCTCTGGGCGAGCCTACTCTTTGAAGCTGTCCCTGAAGGTGCCCCAGGTGCTGGTGAAGAACATCGCCGCCATCACCAGCGCACCGCCCAGCATCACTGCGCCGCCGGCTGCCGTGGCGCCGTCGCCCATGCCGATCGCGCCGACCGCCACCAGCAGCGTCGCGCCGATGCTCAGCACCAGCCCTGCGCCGACGAAGACGCCGAACCAGGCCAGTCCGAACATCGTCATCGCACCGAAATTCCTGAAGCAGGCGACGAAGCTGAAGAACAGGCTCTTGGCGGGTGGCACGCGGTGCCAGTGCACCAGCGCCGGTGCGTGCCAGAACGCGAGCGACAGCGGCAGATACAACGCCATCGCGATCCACAGCGCCACCTGGAATTCGGTCTTCTCCGCCACCTCGCGGCTCAGCGCGCCGCCCAGCAGGTAGATGCGCGCGAACTCGCCACCGTCGGCGATGGCCGAAATCGCCATCACCAGCAGAAACAGCCCCGCGTACAGCGCGCCGAGCACCGTCATCGGCCGCACGTCGGCGCGCACTGCCTGAAGCGCGGCGCGGAACACCGTGCCTGCGGCCGGCTTCTCGGGGCTGCTCGCATGCGCCGCCGCAGCCATCAAGCCGAGCGTCATGGTCGGCAGCAGCATCAGCGCGAGCACCGCACCGATGAAGGGAATCTGCGAGGCGATGGAAACCAGCGCCATGAAGAAAAAGAAGAGCGAGACGAAGGCCAACGGCTGGCGCAGGAAGGTCTTGAGTCCGCTGCGGACCCAGGTCACGCCGGTACGGGCCGGCACAAGGTTGAGTTTCATCAGTTCAGTTCAGGCCGCCACCGGCTCGGGAATGTCCGCAGGCACCAATGGCGAGCGCACGCGCTCGCGCAGCACGCGTTCGAAATGGGTCGGATCGTGCGGCTTCAGCATGCTGGCCTCGCGCGGCAGATGGAAATCCCACAGCCGGGAAATCCAGAAACGCAGCGCGGCAGCGCGCAGCATGGACGGAAACAGCGCGCGCTCCGCAGCCGTCAACGGACGGACCGCGAGGTATGCGTTGACCAGGGCCGCGGTTCGTTCCGCGTCCTGCCGACCGCTCGGCAGATCGACGGCCCAGTCGTTCAGGCACACGGCGAGATCGAAGAGCCAGCTGTCGGTGCCGGCGAAGTAGAAGTCGAAGATTCCGCTCAGGCGTGGCGGGCCGTCGCCAGCGAAGAACATCGCGTTGTCCCGGAACAGATCCGCGTGGACCGGTCCGCGCGGCAGTGCCGCGAAGGTCGACGATCCGGCGACGTGGTTCTGGTGGGCGAGTTCCGTGCGCAGCAGCGCGGATTGGGCTTCGTCGAGGTAGGGCAGCACCACGGGGGCGGTGTCGTTCCACCAGGCCAGGCCCCGCAGATTGGGCTGGCTGCGCGAAAAGTCGCGGCCCGCGAGATGCATCCGCGCCAAGGTGCCGCCCAGCTCCGCGCAATGCGCCGTCGACGGCGCCAGCTCGCTCTTGCCGCTGAGCCGCTGGACCACGGCGGCCGGCTTGCCCGCGACCGTATGCAGCAGCTCGCACGGCGCACCGGGTGCGTCGCCGAATGCGTTGTCCGGCGCAGGGCGAACGCTTGGGTCGGCGAACGGTTCGGGCACGGGAATGCCGTGGCCGGCCAGATGCTTCATCAGGCAAAGGTAGTACGGCAACTGTTCGGCGCCCAGGCGCTCGAACAGCGTCAGCACGAACTCGCCCTTGTCGGTGGTCGCGAAATAGTTGGTGTTCTCGATGCCGCCTTCGATACCGCGCAGGTCGCGCAGCGTGCCGAGGTCGAGTCGCCGCAGGAGGGCGTCGGCTTCGTCGAAGCCGACTTCGGTGTAGACCGCCACGACGCTCAGAACTTCATCACGTTCCAGACCCGCGGGCCGTTGCCGCCGGTGCCGGTCTCGGATTGGCCCTGGCGCTCGCGCCCGCCGTCGTTGGGCAGCACGCTGTAGCCCGGAACATTGGCTTTCGGCTGGACCGTGATGCTTTGCGTCTGGCCGCCATAACGCTTCTCGTCGACCGATGCACCGCCGTCCTCGACGTGGATGTTCTCGATCTTCTGGTTCTTGCGGCCTTCCTCGCGCGCTTGTTGCTTTTCGTCCGGCTGGGCGGCGGAAGGCTGCGGCGTGGTCTGCGCGTGGGTTGCCGCGAAGGGCAGGGCGCAGGTCAGCGCAAACAGAAATTGGGCAATGGGGCGATGGAAGGACGGCATGGGCCGATTGTAGGTCCGGCCCTCCCGGGGCGCGATGTCGGCCCATGGCGACGGCGGGCGTGGTCGGCGGCCTGCGCCGCACGGCAAAATGCCCCGATGACCGACAAGAAAACGCTGCTGCTCGTGGATGGTTCGAGCTACCTCTACCGCGCCTTCCACGCGATGCCCGACCTGCGCGCCGTCCCTGGCGACCCCGCCAGCCCCGCGACCGGCGCGATCCGCGGAATGATCAACATGATGCAGGCCTTGCGCCGCGAAGTCCGCGCCGACTACGCCGCCTGCGTGTTCGACGCGCCCGGCAAGACCTTCCGCGACGAGTGGTATCCGGCCTACAAGGCGAACCGCTCCCCGATGCCCGACGACCTGCGTGGCCAGATCGACCCGATCCACCAGGTGGTGCGGCTGCTCGGCTGGCCGGTGCTGCACGTGCCGGATGTCGAGGCCGACGATGTGATCGGCACGCTGGCACGCACGGCTGCGCAGCAGGGCATCGAGGTGATCGTCTCCAGCGGCGACAAGGACATGAGCCAGCTGGTGGACGAGCACATCACGATCATCGACACGATGAACGGCAAGCGGCGCGACGTGGCCGGCGTGACGGCCGAGTTCGGCGTGCCGCCGTCGCTCATGATCGACTACCAGACACTGGTCGGCGACACCGTCGACAACGTGCCGGGCGTCGACAAGGTCGGCCCCAAGACGGCCGCCAAATGGCTGCTGCAGTACGGTTCGCTGGACGAACTGGTTGCGCACGCGGCCGAGGTCAAGGGCCAGGCCGGCGAGAACCTGCGCAAGGCGCTGGACTGGTTGCCGCAGGGCCGCCGGCTCGTGACCATCCGCACCGATTGCGATCTGACGGCGCACGTGGCCGGCCTGCCGTCGCTCGACGGCATCGCGATCGGGCCGCAGCAGGTCGATGCGCTGAAGGCGTTCTACGAGCAATACGGCTTCAAGAGCCTGGTCAAGACGCTCGAGACGCATGCGGTGCCACCCGAATTGATCGAGGAGAACAACCGCAAGAAGAAAGAGAAGAGCAAGGCCGGCGACGCCGGCCCGGGCCTGTTCGACGAACCGGTCGACAGCCTGGGTGACGAGGCGGCCGAGAAGGCCAGCAACCTGGCCTACGACACGGTGCTGGACTGGGCCATGTTCGACGCCTGGCTCGCGAAGATCGAGGCGGCCGATCTGGTCGCGCTCGACACCGAAACGACGTCGCTCGACGAGATGCGCGCCGAGATCGTCGGCCTGAGCTTCAGCGTGAAGCCGGGCGAGGCGGCCTACATCCCGCTGACCCATGACTACCCCGACGCACCCGACCAGCTACCGCGCGACGAGGTGCTGGCGAAGCTCAAGCCCTGGCTGGAAAACGGCGCGAAGAAAAAGCTCGGCCAGCACGTCAAGTACGACCGGCATGTGCTCGCCAACCACGGCATCGAGGTGCAGGGCTATGCGCACGACACGATGCTGCAGAGCTATGTGCTCGAGGTCCACAAGCCGCACGGCCTGGCCAGCCTGGCCGAACGTCATCTGGGCCGCAGCGGCATCGACTACGAAGACCTGTGTGGCAAGGGCGCGAAGCAGATCTCCTTCAGCCAGGTCGACATCGCCAAGGCGGCCGAATACTCCTGCGAGGACAGCGACCAGACGCTCGACGTGCATCTGACGCTCTGGCCGCAACTGGAGGCCAACGAGAAGCTGCGTTTCATCTACCAATTGGAGATGGACAGCAGCGAGGCGCTCTACCGCATCGAGCGCAACGGCGTGCTGATCGATGCGCCGACGCTGGCCGCGCAGAGTCACGAACTCGGCACGCGCATCATGCAGCTGGAGCAGGAGGCCTACGAGCTGGCGGGCCAGCCCTTCAACCTGGGCAGCCCGAAGCAGATCGGCGAGATCTTCTTCACCAAGCTGGGCCTGCCCGTCGTCAAGAAGACGCCGAGCGGCGCGCCGAGCACCGACGAAGAGGTGCTGGAAAAGCTGGCCGACGACTTCCCGTTGCCGGCCAAGCTGCTGGAGCACCGCAGCCTGTCGAAGCTCAAGGGCACCTACACCGACAAGCTGGGGCAGCTCGCGAATCCGCGCAGCGGCCGCGTCCACACGCACTACGCGCAGGCGGTGGCCGTGACCGGCCGGCTGAGCAGCAACGACCCGAACCTGCAGAACATCCCGATCCGTACCGCCGAAGGCCGGCGCGTGCGCGAGGCCTTCGTGGCGCCGGCGGGCAGCGTGATCGCGAGCGCCGACTACTCGCAGATCGAGCTGCGCATCATGGCCCACATCAGCGGCGACGAGTCGTTGCTGCGCGCCTTCACCGAAGGCATCGACGTGCATCGCGCGACTGCGGCCGAGGTGTTCGGCGTGCCGGTCGACCAGGTGTCGAGCGAGCAACGGCGCTATGCCAAGGTGATCAACTTCGGGCTGATCTACGGCATGAGCAGCTTCGGGCTGGCGAAGAACCTGGGCATCGAGACCAAGGCGGCGGCGTCGTACATCGACCGCTACTTCGCGCGCTACCCGGGCGTGAAGCACTACATGGACGAGACGCGTGCCAGCGCCAAGGAAATGGGCTACGTCGAAACCGTGTTCGGTCGCAGGCTCTATCTGCCGGAGATCAACTCGCCCAACGGTCCGCGCCGTGGCGGTGCCGAACGCGCGGCCATCAACGCGCCGATGCAGGGTACGGCGGCAGACCTGATCAAGCTCAGCATGGTCAAGGTTCAGGACGTGCTCGACGCGGAAAAACGCGCGACGAAGATGATCATGCAGGTGCATGACGAACTGGTGTTCGAGGTGCCCGAGGCCGAAGTCGAGTGGGTGCGCAGCGAGATCCCTCGGCTGATGGCCGGCGTGGCGGAACTCAAGGTGCCCCTGCTCGCCGAACTCGGCGTCGGGCCGAACTGGGACAAGGCACATTGAGCGTTCATCGTGCGATTGCGCCATATCGAAGTCTTCAACGCGATCATGCTCACCGGTAGCGTGAGTGCGGCGGCGCGGCTGATCAACATCACCCAGCCGGCAGTGAGCCGCACGCTGCAGCATGCGGAGCTGCAACTGGGTTTCCCGCTGTTCCAGCGGACCAAGGGCCGGCTCGCGCCGACCACCGAGGCGCTGGCGCTGCATCCGCACATCGAGAAGCTGTTCGCGCAGCTCGACGAGGTGCAGCGGCTGGCCACCAACCTGAAGACGGCCAGCGTGGCGGGCGAGTTGCGCATCCTGACCGTGCTGGCGCTCAGCTACGAGGTGGTGCCGCGCGCCCTCAAGACCTTCCGCGAAAAGCATCCGGGCATCGCGGTGACCATCGAGTCGCTGCATTCGCCGCAGATCATGTCGGCGTTGCTGCTGCAGCAAGCCGACGTCGGCTTCGCCTTCAGCCCGGCGCTGCATCCGGCCTTGACGCAGGAGTCGCTGGCCGACAGCCGCATGGTCTGCGTGGCGCCCAAGGGTATGCTGCCGCGCGCGCTGGTGCGCAACGGCTCGGTGGCGCTGCATGACCTGGCCAAGCTTCCGGTCGTCGGACTCGACAACCGCGACCCGGTCGGCACCAGCCTGAGCCAGGCCTGCCGCCAGGCCGGCGTGGGCTTCCAGCAGGCGGTGGTCACGGTGCAGACGTACCACGCGGCGCTGGCGATGGCGCATCACGGGCTCGGCGTGGCGCTGGTCGACGGCTGCACGGCCGGGTCCGCCGATCGTGCGAAGGTCGACGTGCTGGCGCTGGAGCCGCACATTCCGGTGCCTGTGCGCGCACTGCGCCTTGCCGGCAAGCCGGACTCGGTGGCCGTGCGCAGCATCACGCGTGCGATGCAGCAGGCCATCGCGCAGACGATGGGCTGACGGGCGCCCGGCGCGGCGGCGTCACGCCGTCAGCGTTCGTGCGATCCGTGCGGCGGAGCCGAAGGCCAGCGTGAAGCCGAGCGCGCCGTGGCCCGTGTTGAACAGCATGTTGGCCGGGGCTGCGCCGCGCCGGCCGATGATCGGCAGTCCGGTCGGTGTGGCAGGACGCATGCCGGTCCATGGGCGGAGTTCGGCCAGCGTGCCGGCCTCGGGGAACACGGCGCGCGTGGCGTCGGCCAGGGTGTCGATGCGGTCGGCCGGGATGCGGGCGTCATGGCCCACGAGTTCCGCCATGCCCGCCACGCGCAGCCGGCCACCGAGCCGTGCGAACACGACCTTGCGTGCGCTGTCCGTCACGCTCACTCTGGGCGCGGCACCGGGCGCCGGGTCGACATCCACCGTGATGCTGTAGCCCTTGAGTGGATAGACCGGCAGGTAGGCGCCCAGCGTTCGGCCCAGCCGATGCGACGCGGTGCCCAGCGCCATCACGAACGCATCGGCCTCGACGTCGCCGGCAGCCGTGCGCACCGCCACCGCCCGGCCGGCACGCACCGTGAAGTCCCGGGCCTCGGTGCCGAGCAGAAAGTGCACGCCGTGCGCGCGCAACCAGGCTTCGAGCGCCTGACAGACCTTCAGGCAGTCCGCGGCGCATTCGCTCGGCGTGTGGACGGCGCCTGCGATCTGCTGCGCGTAGTGCGCCAGTGCGGGTTCGATGTCGGCGCATTCGGCCGGCGTCACGACCCGCTGCTCGCTGCCCATGGTGCGCTGCAACTCGACCTGCCGCGCCGCGCCGGCCAATGCGTCTTCGCTGCGGTACAGGACGAGTTTTCCGGTGGCGGAGAAGTCGCAGTCCGCAGCGATCCCGGCGCGCATCGTCTCGAAGCCCTGCCGGCTTTCGGCGGCCAGCGCCAGCAACCGGGCCGTGGTGTCGCGCGAGGTTGCGGCATTGCAGGCGGCGAGGAATTCGATCCCCCAGCGCCATTGCAGCGGATCGAGTTGCGGACGCAGCTTCAGCGGCGAATCGGGCGACAGCAACAGCTTGGGCAACTGCGCCCAGATCGACGGGTCGGCCAGCGGCTGCACGTACGAATAGCTCAGCTGCGCGCCATTGCCACCGCTGGCGCCCGCACCGGCCGCCGCCCGATCGATCACCGTGACCTCATGGCCATCGCGATGCAGTTGCCACGCCGTGGCCAACCCCACGATGCCCGCGCCCAGCACACAGACGTGCATGACCTTGTCCTCTCTCGTTGCCGAATGGCCGTGACTCTAGGCCGGCATCGGCCTGGCGGGAAATGCCGAAACGAGGACCGGCCATAGCCAAATGGCATGCCCCGGAAGCGGCGGGCTCGCACGCTTCGCATCCATAACTTTCCGGCATGCCATTCGACGCAAAAGGAATTATTGGACCGGTGCAGCAAGTTTTTACACTGGCCTTCGTCGATCAACCCACTCACCGAAAGGCTCGCATGAAACTCTCCGTCCTGATGGCTGCCGTTCTCCTGACCGCCACCGGCGCCCACGCCGCCGACACGCTGGCCAAGATCGCGGCCGAGAACAAGTTCACGATGGCTTATCGCGAATCGTCGGTGCCGTTCAGCTACCTGGACGGCCCCAGCAAGCCGATCGGATTCTCGGTCGAGCTGTCGAATGCGATCGCCGATGCGGTGAAGACCAAGCTCGGCAAGCCGAACCTGGAGATCGCGTGGATGTCGGTGACGTCGCAGAACCGCATTCCGCTGCTGTCGAACGGCACGATCGAGCTCGAATGCGGATCGACCACCAACAACACCGCGCGGGGCAAGGACGTGTCCTTCGCCATCAACCACTTCTATACCGGCACCCGCCTGCTCGTGAAGAAGACTTCCGGCGTGAAGGACTATGCGGACCTGAAGGGCAAGAAGGTCACCATCACCGCCGGTACCACCAACATGCTGGTCGTGCGCAAGTACAACGAGGACAAGAAGCTCGACATCGACATCGTGTCGGCCAAGGACCATGCGGACGCACTGTTGCTGGTCGAGACCGACCGCGCCGTGGCCTTCGCGATGGACGACATCCTGCTGTACGGCCTGCGCTCCAACTCGAAGGCGCCGGCCGATCTCGAAGTGGTCGGCGAGGCGCTGCAGGTCGAGCCCTACGCGTGCATGCTGCCGAAGGACGACCCGCAGTTCAAGGCGCTGGTCGACGGCGTGATCACCGGAATGATGAAGTCGGGCGAGTTCGAAAAGCTCTACAACAAGTGGTTCCTGGCACCGATCCCGCCGAAGAACCTGCCGATCGGATTGCCGATGAGCCAGGAGCTGAAGGACAACATCAAGACCCCGTCGGACAAACCGGCGACATGAGCTCTCCCCCAGGCTTCGGCGCACTGCGTGTCGCCTTTCGCCAACCTCCTTCCGGGGGCAACACCGACGGCCCGGCGGAGCCGGTTCCGTGGTGTTTCTGGAGCGGCGGGCGGGGGCGTCTGGATACTGAAGGAGTGACGTGACGCAGGTGGTCGGCATTCTGGGTGGCATGGGGCCGGCGGCCGGCGCGGACTTCGTGCGCCTGTTCGTCGAGGCCTGCGCGCAGCACATGCGGGCCAAGGGCGAGCCGGTGCGCGACCAGGCCTTTCCCGAGCATTGGCTAGCGCAGGTTCCGGTGCCCGATCGCACCGGCGCGCTGGAGTCCGCGTCACATGGCGCGCACCAGCCGCTCGAGCCGATGCTGCAGGCGCTGGGCCGGCTGGCTGCGCTGGGCAGCCGCACCGTCGCCATCGCCTGCAACACGGCGCACGCGTGGCACGCGGCGCTGCAGGAACGCTTTCCGCAGGTCGAGTTGCTGCATGTGTCACGCGAAGTGGCGGCGCATCTGGCCGCGCAGGGCGTGCGCGAGGTGGCGCTGATGGCGACCGAGGGCACCTACCGTGTCCGGCTTTATGAGCACGCGATGGCCGAAGCCGGTTTGACCTGCCATCTGCCGCGTGCCGCCGAGCGGGAGCTCCTCATGCGCGGCATCTACGACGGCGTGAAGGCCGGCGATCTGTCGCTGGCGACGCGTTGCTTTTCCGAGGTGGCGCTGCAACTGGCGCAACGCCACGGCCCGTTGCCGATCGTGATGGGCTGCACCGAGGTTCCGCTGGGCCTGCAAGGCTGTGCAGCGACCGCTGCGCTGCAACTGGTCGATCCGGCGCGGGTGCTGGCGTCGGCATTGGCGTCGCGCGCCTATGCCGACGACCGTTCCGGCAACCGCCTGGAAGTTTCGCGGCCTCCATGGTGAAAAAGATCAGGCATCCCTCTTGACACGGTTGATAAGATAAAAATGGCCTTGGCAACCGGTACGCCGGCAGCCAAGGCATCGGAATTTGTCGTGTACCCCGAAGCGGGCCATGCGTTCCATGCGGACTACCGGCCGAGCGACCTCGAAGGAAGCGGCCGGGAACGGATGGAAGCGCACACAGGCCTGGTTCAAGGCCCGCGGCGTCGCCTGGTCCTTTTCGACGCAGCGACGCTTCAGGCCGCCTCCGCCAAAAGCCGTCCCAAGGGGCGGCTTTTGTTGTTTGTGTTTGATGCTTTTTTGATCGATTCGGGCTTCGTGCCCGTGCTGCAGGACCTTATGACTTTGCTGGCCATCATCGCGGCGACCCTGTTCGCCGGTATCGGGAGCGTTTGGCTCGCCGCCTTGCTCATGCGCATCGGTGTGCGTAACGGCGGACGCGGCGTGAACTCGCAGCATCTGCTGAGCCTTGCGGCGGGCGCACTGCTCGCCACCGCCTTCATGCACCTGCTGCCTGAAGCCTTCGAGAGCGGCATCGAACCGGCGCTGCTGTTCGGGCTGTTGCTGTTCGGGCTCGTGTTCTTCTTTCTGCTCGACAAGGCGGAACTCTGGCATCACGGCCATGAGCACCACCACGCCGTGCCGGGCCCGGTCGGCGCGGCGCAGGCACATGGCCATGACGGACATGATCATTCCCACGCCGGGCACGCGCATGACCATGCGCACGGCCACGCGCATGGCGAAAGGCGCGCGGGCGGCTGGGCGGTGCTGACCGGCGACAGCGTGCACTGTTTCGGCGATGGCATCCTGATCGCGTCGGCCTTCGTGGCGGATGTGCGGCTCGGCCTGGTTGCCGCGCTGGCCGTGCTGGCGCACGAGGTGCCGCATCACATCGGCGATCTGGTCGTGCTGCGCCAGAGTTCGGCGAATTCACGCTCGGCCCTGGTCAAGGTGTCGCTGGCCGGCACGATGACCGCGCTCGGCGGGCTGGCGGGCTGGTGGTTGATCGACCAGCTGCATGGCTGGCTGCCGTACTTCCTCGTGCTGGCCGGCAGCAGCTTCGTGTACGTCGCGCTGGCCGACCTGATCCCTCAATTGCAGAAGAGCCTCCCGGCGCGCCAGACTGCCGCGCAGGTGCTGTGGCTGGTGGCCGGCATCGTGCTGGTGACGATGGTCAGCCGGCTCGCGCATGGCGAGCACGATCACGAGCATGGCCACGAGGGACATGACCACGACCATGCCGCGGAGGTCGCGCCGCACAAGCCCTGAGCCGATCGGATGATTCCGACACGCATGCGGCCGGTTGGCCGTGGTGCGTGCCGGCGGAGTTCCGGCGCATGATGAAGCATGCGGCACGCCATCCGGTCGCAGCCGCATTGCAACCACCAGAGCCATCAAGGAAATCACCATGTCTTCTGCAACCTCACCTCGTCGCACCGCCGGAAACGCACCTGCATCCGCAGATGCGGATTTGTCCGAGGACGGCTATGACGCGCTCGACGGCGAGGATTCAGCCGAAATCGAAGATGAGACCGGGCTTGATCTGACGGATGCGAGCGATCTCGACGCCGACAACGTGCCGGCCGACGAGGAACACGATCGCGTGAATCACGCGCCGGACTGACCGGCTCGCGCGATGCCCCAGCCGGTGTGCAGGCCACCGCCCGGGGCGTCACTTCTCTCTTCCTGACGCACCGCTGTCCGGAGGCGATCGGCTCGAGATCGCCTTGCATCGTGAATGACGGGCGTCGCCGTTCTCAGGGCCGTTGATCGTCCGGCGGCCGCCGGCCCTGCGGGCGTTGGCCCGCGGCCGCCTGCTGTTGCTGCTCCTGCTGGCGCCGCTGTTGAGCCTGTTGCTGTTGCTGCTGGGCCTGTTGTTGTGCCTGCTGGCGCTGCGCCTGTTCCTGCTGTTGACGCTGCTGCTGCTGCTGGGCTTGCTGTGCCTGTTGCCGCGCCTGATCCTGTTGCTGGCGTTGGGCATGTTCCTGCTGCTGGCGTTGCTGCTCCTGTTGCTGCCGCTGCTGGTTCTGCACTTGCTGCTGCTGTTGACGAGCCTGCTCTGCCTGCCGACGCTGTTGCTCCTGCTGCTGGGCTTGTTGTTGTTGTTGTTGTTGGGCTTGCGCAGCTTGCCGGCGCTGCTGATCCTGTTGTTGCAGTTCCTGCTGGCGCTGCTGTTGTTGCGCCTGTTGCTGCTGCGCCTGGCCTTGTGCCGCCTGACGTCGTTGCTGATCCTGCTGCTGGCGCTGTTGCTCCTGTTGCTGGCGCTGTCTGTCCTGCGCCTGGGCTTGTTGCTGGCGCGCTTGTTCTTGCTGTTGACGCGCCTGATCCTGCTGCCGCGTTTGCGCGTCAGCCTGCTGCCGTCTCGCCTGCTCCTGCTGCTGTCGTTGCTGCTGTTGAGCTTGCTGCTGCGCGTTGGCCTGCTGTTGCCGGCGGGCCTGATCCTCCTGCTGTTGCTGCTGTTGCTGCTGTTGCTGCTGAGCCTGGGCTTCCTGTCCCCTGCGTTGCTGGTCGACGGCTTGCTGCTGTCTTCGTGCCTCGTCCTGGCGGGCTTGCTGTTGACGCTGCTGCGCCTGCTGGTTCTGGGCCTGCAACTGTTGCTGGCGCTGCTGATCCTGCTGCTGGCGGATCTGCTCGCGCTGGGCTTGTGCCTGCTGGTCGCGCTGCCGGGCCTGAGCGTCGGCCTGCTGTTGCTGTTGCTGCTGCTGGAACTGCCGCTGCTGTTCGGCACGCTGGTTCTGCTGCGCCTGTTCGGCCTGCTGGCGTGCGAACTGGGCTTGCTGCGCCTGCTGCTGGCGCGGATCGGGGCCGTTGTTGTAGACGTTGCGGATGTTGTTGTTCGTGATCGATTCCGAACGCGACACATAGGTCGAGCGGTTGTAGATCACGGCCGGCCGATCGTCGCCGCGGCCTTCGCGCTGGCGGCCTTCAGGGCGTCGATCGTCGCGGCGCCGGTCGCCCCAGTTCATGCCCCACGAATTCCATCCCCAGTCATGGCGCTGGATCGCGCTGCCGACCACCACGCCGAGCCCGAAGGTCAGTGCGCCGGCGGTGGCGATCTGCGCGTTGCTGTAGCGCGGCTCGGTGTAGACGGGCTGCGGCGGCGCATAGGCATAGCCTGGATAGGCACGCACCGGTTCTCCATAGATCTGCTGCGGGTCGTAGCTCGGCACGTACACCACGTCGGGCTGGGCCGGTGCGATCGTGATCAATTGCTGAGGCGCCTCGATGACTGGCGGCCCTGAATAGATCAGCGGTGCATTCGGATCGGACGTGTAGACAGGCGGTGCCGTGGCGGCTGCGACCTTGATCTGCGGCGTGCTCTTCAGCCGTCCGGCGCGCTGGGCCCGCTGACGCATCACCTGTACGGCATTCAGCACATCGGTCGGGTCGTTGTAATACGCCTCGCCGAGCGCGGTGGTCCACGACGGATTCCTCGCCATCTGGTCCAGCACCGAACGGAATGCGGTCAGCGACTTGATGCTCGGGTCCCAGGGCTGGCGCTCCGCGGCGTCGGCCAGCGGTCCGGCCTTGAGCGTCTTGTTCTGCGCCAGCCATTGGTTGGCGGCAGTGACCTGGTCGGGATAGGTCGCGCCGGCAAGAACCTGTGCCACCAGCTTGTCGGGGTAGAGCGCGATCGGCGCGACCAACTGGTAGAGCTGTTCTGCCGAAGGCGGTGCATAGGCGGGAGCGGGCGCAGGCGCCACTGCGGGTGTTGCGGCCACCGGTTGGGCGGACGCTTCGGGTGCCGGAGCGGCGGCAGGTGCTGCAGGTACCGTCGCCGCAGCGGGAGGCTCTGCGGGCTTGTCGCAGCCGGCGAGCATGAGCACCGCCGCACTCATGGTCGCCAGCACGAACTTCGTGTGTGGTCGTCGCGCCGGTGCCGCCGTTGTGGCGCTGGGCGCCGGTCGATGCAGATGCCATTGGGCCATGTCTCGCTCCCTGGTTGTGATGACCTTGATCGGGTGGCGATGCGCATCAGGATCGATGCGGCATCACCTTCCGCTCAACGTTCACCGTAGCCCGAAAGCCGACCCGAGATGTGACAGCGCGTTTCGGTCGCGCGTGTCAGTTCTGCGGCCGTCCGGGTGCTCCCGGCATGGCCGGAGCGCCCGGATGGCCGTCGCCTATTGCTTCGCGCCGCCGTTGTACTTGGTCACGCTTTGGGCCGCGAGGTGGTAGGCGCTGACGCCCATCATCGAGTCGTTGCGCGACGTCTGCAGCTTGCCGGTGACCCACACCGTGTCCATCGCGCGGAACTTGGCGCCCTTCTCGGGCACCACGTGCACGATCTGGTTGGCGGGCGGCGGCGGCGTGTGGATGCAGGCGCCGAAGTAGGGCACCAGCAGGAATTCGGTGACCTCGCCCTTGTCCTGTTCGAGCGGCACGATGAAGCCCGGGATCTTCACCACGGCACCGTTGAGTTCCGGATTGGCGGGCGCGCTGTCGGACGCCTGCTGCATCTTCATCAGCAGCTCGGACGCCTTCGGGTCGGCATCGTCGAGCTTGCTGAAGTCGATGTCCTTGAAGGCCTTCATCGGATCCCAGTCCTTGGGCACCAGCTCGGCCCAGGAGATCTCGCGTGCCTGGCCGGGCGCGGCCTTGGCCGCAGCGCCCTTGCCGCCGAGCGGATTGGTGGCCGTGGTCGCTTCGGGCGCCGGGCCGGCCGCGAAGGCGGTGGCGGCCGCCGCGATGCAGGCGAGGGCTGCACCGGAGCGCAGCAGGGAAGAAAGAGCGGTCATGGTGAAGTCCTCGAAAAAGGTCGGTTGTCAGATGCGCGGCGACAGGCCGTCCGCGAGCGAAAGCCGGTAGGCGCGCAGGCCCGGCAGCAGGCTCGCGGCGAAGCCGGCAGCCAGCAGGCTGGCCAGCAGCAGCCACTCGTTGGGGGTGGGTGCGCTCAGCGCGAGCGCCAACCCGAATTGCGATTGCAGCCAGGGCGACAGCAGCGCGATGCCGAGCGTGGCGAAGATCACGCCGATCACGATGCCCAGCGCCGTCACGAGCGCGCCCTCGAGCGCGAGCAGCGCCAGCACATGCCGCAGGCTCGCGCCCACTGCGCGCAGCACCGCGAGTTCGCGTCGCCGTTCGTTGAGCCCGGCCATCACGACCGACACCAGGCCCGCCAGGCTCACCAGCGCGACCAGCGCCGACATCAGCAGCAGTGCGTTTTCCCCGACGCCGACCACGCTCCACAGCTCGTCGAGCGCGACGCCGGGCAGGATCGCCATCAGCGGTTCGCCCGCGTAGGTCGACACCCAGCGCTGCACCGAGAACACGGCCGCGCGGTTCTTCAGGCCGACCAGCGCGGCGGTCACGTTCTTCGGGGTCAGGTCGAACTTGCGCACCTGCTCGGCCGGTATGTGCACGCCGGGCATCGGCGCACCGCCGGCCCAGTCGAGATGGATCGCCTCCATGGCCGCGAGCCCGATGTGCACCGTGCGGTCGACCGGCGTCCCCGTGCGCGCCAGCACGCCAGTGACGGTGAAGGGCTTGTCGGCATGCGCGCCGGTGTCGAGCTCGCCGCTGCCGTGGGCCAGCGTGATCTTCTGGCCGACGTGGTAGCCGAGCCGGTCGGCGACCTCGGCGCCGATCACCGCATCGAAGAGTTCCGAGAAGGGCTTGCCTTCGCGCAGCACCAGCGCCTGTCGGTTGCCGTAGTGGAAGTGCGTGAAGTAATCGGGCGTGGTGGCGAGCACCGCGAAGCCGCGGTGCGAGTCGCCCAGCGACAGCGGAACGACCCAGTCGACTCCCGGATGCGCCGACAGCGCCTGCACGCTCTTCCACGAGATGTTGTTGGTCGCGGCACCGATGCGGAACACCGAATACAGCAGCAGCTGTGTCGAGCCCGTGCGTGCGCCCACGATCAGGTCGGTGCCCGAGACCGAGGACGCGAAGTTGTCGCGCAACTGGGTGCGGATGCGCTCGACGCCCAGCAGCAGGAAGGTCGACAGCGCGATCGACAGCACCGTGAGCGCGAGCGTGAAGCGCCGGTTCCAGGCGCTCTTCCAGGCGATGCCGAACAGGACGCTCATGGCGGGGTGCGCGCAGCGCGGTTGATCTCGGGCAACAGCACGTGGCGCGAAAAGCGCGACGCGATGCGCTGGTCGTGGCTCACGAACACCAGCGCGCTCTGGTTGGCCGTGCAGGCTTCGAGCAGCACGTCGAGAAAGGCCTCGCGCCGGTCTTCGTCCAGCGCGGACGTGGGTTCGTCGGCGATCACGAGTTCGGGTTTGCCGATCAGCGCCCGCGCCGCCGCCACGCGCTGCTGCTGGCCCACCGACAGCTGCATCGCAGGCCGTGTCCAGAGGTTGGCATCGAGGCCCATCTGCGCGAGCAAGCGCCCGGCCTGAATGCGTGGTGCGCCGCCGTGCGAGGCCTGGGCGCAGCGCCGCTGCGAGAAGCGGCAGGGCAGCAGGACGTTGTCGATCACGCTCAGGTACGGCAGCAAATTGAACTGCTGGAAGATGTAGCCGACGTGCGCGACGCGGCAGCGGTCGCGCCCCGCGCCCGACAGTTCGGCCCAGTCGTGCCCGAGCAGCGCGACGCGGCCCTGGTCGGCCACCAGCACGCCTGCCAGCAGCGACAGCAGCGTGCTCTTGCCGCAGCCGCTCGGCCCGTGCAGGAACACGGCCTCACCGGCGGCGACGTCGAAACGCGCGATGTCGATGCAGGGCGCCGCCGTGCCGGGCCAGGCGAAGCGCAGCGACTCGGCAACGAGAACCTGGGTCACCGGATGCTCACTTGCCCCAGGCGAGCCGTGTGTTCGGGCGCTTCAGCGAGCGCTGGAACTGCCCCTTCGGTGAGGCGATCTGCACGTCGATCTGGCGCGGGCCCTTGAAGGCCGTGAACAGGCTGACGTCGATGTACTTCACAGCCGTGGCGTTGGTGCAGTTGAAGGCGAAGGTCGCGTCCATGTCGGCATGTGCGCCGCCTGCCGCGTCGGCCGCCGAGGCCTGGCCGAGGCCGAGTGCCGGCGACTGCAGGTTCACCGGCCCCAGCTTGCAGTTGCCGGCCGGATCGATGTCGAAGAGCTTGTCGGCGGCGCGCAGCGTGGCGACCGTGTTGTCCACCGTCTGGCGCTCGGCGTCGGTGCGCGGCGCGCGTTCGAAACCGACCAGGTTGTCCAGCGGCGATTCCATGGCGACCACGATGCTCGGGCCGTCGATCGCGATGTCGAGCTTGATCAGTCCGTGGACGTGGGCGTGCTGAGCCTGGGCCGATGCGGTGGACGCCACGCCCAGCGAGGCCGCGCAGAGAAGAACGAGCAGAGGGAGTTTTCGGATCACGGTTCGGCGCCTTGCCGGGTCGGCAGCCCCGGCGTGTTGCTCCATTCGCTCCAGCTGCCGGCATAGAGCGCCGTCGGCCCCAGTCCTGCAATCTGCATGGCGAGCAGGTTGGGCAGCGCGCTCACGCCGCTGCCGCACTGGTGGACGACCGTCGCCGGGTCCCGGCCCGCCAGCAGGGTCTCGAACTCGGCGCGCAATTGCGCGGCCGGCTTGAACTTGCCGTCGGGGCCGATGTTGTCGGCGAAGGGCCGGTTCAGGGCCCCGGGGATGTGACCCGCGATCGGGTCCAGAGGTTCCACCTCGCCGCGATAACGTGCGCCGGCCCGCGCGTCGATCAGCGTCTGGTCAGCTTGGCCGAGACGGCCGGCCACCGTGCCGGTCGTGACCAGCTGCAGCAGCGGCTCGCCGGGCACGAAATTCGACTGGAAGTGGGCCGGCTCCTCGCCGTGGGCGATTGCACCGCCGATGGCCTGCCAGGCCTGCAGCCCGCCGTCGAGGACGGCCACGGCGTCGTGGCCCATCCACTTGAGCATCCACCAGAGGCGGCCGCAGTAGTTGGCGCCGTTGCGGTCGTACACGACGGCCTGCATGCCGTTCGCGAAGCCCACGCTCGACAGCCAGGCGGCGAACTTCTCGCGGCTCGGCAAGGGATGGCGACCGCCGGAGGCCGGCTCGCCGTCGTCGTGCGCGACCACGACGCCATGCTTGCCGGGTACGCCATGCTTGGCGCTCAGGTCGGTGTCGAGATTGGCATAGACCGCGCCGGCGATGTGCGATTCGCGGTAGGCCGCAACACCGGCTTCGGGCTTCATCAGTTCGAAGCTGCAGTCGAACAGCATCAGCGGCGTGCCGGCGGCCTGCAGGGCCTGGAGTTGTTCGGGGGAGATCAGGGTGGTGAAGGGCATGGCATTCATGGAGGGCCTGAAAGGATGTGCATTGTCCTGCGCAGCGCGCGGCTGCGCTCGCGCCGGTGGCTAGTGTTCTTCGGCCGGCGCCTTCGGCAGCGAGCGCTGCCGCAGCACCGTGGCCGCGATGCCGCTGGTCACGATCAGCGCCATGCCGGCCCAGCCCAGCGCATCGAGACGGTCGCCGAACAGCACCACGCTGTAGAACGACGCGAAGACGATGCCGGAGTACTGCAGGTTGGCGACCAGCAGGGTGCCGCTTTCGGTCTTGGCGGTCGCATAGGCGCGTGTCATGCAGAGCTGGCCCAGCGCGGCCAGCACGCCGACCGGCAGCAGCCAGATCGCGTGCGGCCAGGTCCATGCGTTCAGGGGCGTGTGGCCGCCGATCGCCGTGCCGAGTCCGCCCGCCACCGCGGACCCGACCGCGAAATAGAACACCGTGCGCGCTTCAGGCTCGCCGAGCCGCGACAGTGCGACGACCTGCATGTACGCGAAAGCGGCGGTCAGGCCCGACAGCAGGCCCAGCAGCGCCGCGAAGCCCTGGTTCTCGCCCATCGTCGGCCGGAGCATGAGCACCACGCCGACGAAACCGGCCAATACCGTGAGGATCAGCGGCCCTTGCAGCGGCGGCCTGGGCACCTTGCCATCGCGCCCCGGCACCGGCACCCAGGCCAGCAGCGCGCCGCCGACCAGGAACGCGGCGATCCAGACGCTGCTCATGTAGTTGAGCGTCATCGCGGTCGCCAGCGGCATGTGGGCGATCGCATAGAACCAGGCGCCCAGCGACACCACGCCGATCAGGCTGCGCCAGGCATGCATCAGCGGATAGGCGGTCGCCAGCTTCACGCCACGCTGGCGTGCGAGCAGCCAGAGGAAGACGATGCCGATCAAGCCTCGATAGAAGACCAGTTCGGCGCTGGAGAACCATTGCGAGGCGATCTTCACGCACACGCCCATGGTCGCGAAGATCAGTGCGCCGAGCACCATCCATAAAGCCTGCATCCGTCGCTCAGCTGAAGTCCATCTCGCGGCGGTACCACTCGTGGAACTGCTGCATACCGTCTTCCATCGGGCTCTGGTAGGGGCCGGTCTCGTTGTCGCCGCGCAGCATCAGCGCGCGGCGGCCGGCGTCCATGCGCTCGGCGATCTCGTCGTCCTCGACACAGGTCTCCATGTACGCGGCCTGCTGCGACTCGACGAACTCGCGTTCGAAAGCGACGATCTCCTCGGGGTAGAAGAATTCCACCATGTTGAGCGTCTTCTGCGGACCGATCGGGTGCAGCGTCGACACCGTGAGCACGTGCGGATACCACTCGACCATCACGTTCGGGTAGTAGGTGAGCCAGATCGCGCCGTACTTCGGGGGCTTGCCGTCGCGGTACTTGAGCAGCTGCTCCTGCCACTTCTGGTAGACCGGGCTGCCCGCGCGGCCCAGCCGGTTGGCCACGCCGACGGTCTGCACCGAGAACTGCCGGCTGAACTCCCAGCGCAGGTCGTCGCAGGTCACGAAACTGCCCAGGCCGGGGTGGAAGGGCCCGACGTGATAGTCCTCGAGGTAGACCTCGATGAAGGTCTTCCAGTTGTAGTTGCACTCGTGCAGCTCGACGCGATCGAGCGCGTAGCCCGAGAAGTCGAGGTCGGCGCGCGGACCCAGGCCCGCCAGGTCGGCCGTCACGCTGCGGCCCGGATGCGCCGGGTCGCGGCTCTTCTCGAAGAGCAGGCCGTTCCATTCCTCGATCGGATAGTTGTGCAGGTTGAGGCAGGGGTCCTGCGCGAAGTGCGGCGCGCCGATCAGCGTGCCGGTGGTGCGTGCGTCGGCGGCGGCGTAGGTCCAGCGGTGCAGCGGGCAGACGATGTTGCCGCCCGTGCGCGCATCGAGCTCGCCGCGGCCCTGCAGGATGACCGCCTGCCGATGGCGGCAGACATTGGAGATCAGCTCCACGCCCTTCGGCGTATGCACCAGCGCGCGGCCATGGTGCTCTTGCGGCAGCGTATGGAAGCTGCCGGGCTCGGGCACCGCCAGGCGATGCCCGACGTAGCGCGGGCCGTTGGCAAAAAGCGTTTGCAGCTCGCGGGCATAAAGCGCCTCGTCGAAGTACGCGGAAACCGGGAGTTGGCTCGTGGCCTGCTGCAGTTGAAGACTTAAATCAGACATGGGTGACCTGACCAAGCTCCCCACAGGGAGAAAAAGGAAAATAGGCGCCGCTCGACAGTCGCGGCAGCCTTGGAAATGTCACCGGCTGGCGCCGGCAAGGAGAACGAAGGATTGTACCCGGCAGGTCATTTTCCACATCCCCGTCCTAGAATGCCGCGTTTTACCTTCGATTGCGAATGCCCAAGGTGCCATCTTCTCCTCCCTCGAGCGCTTCGGCGGTTTCCGACGCCGCGGCCCTTCCGACCAGCTACGAAGCCGGACTCCAGGAACTCGAGAAGCTGGTGGGTGAACTCGAATCCGGCCAGCTCCCGCTCGACCAACTGCTGGGCAGCTACCAGCGCGGCGCGGCACTGCTGGCTTTTTGCCGCGACAAGCTGCAGGCGGTCGATGAGCAGATCAAGATCCTGGATGCGGGCAGCCTGAAGGCTTGGTCGGCCGAATGAGGGCAGCGATCGGCGAGGACTGGAACGCGGCCCGGCTGGCCGCGTGGATGACGCCGCATCTGGCGCAGGTCGAAGAGGCATTGTCGGCATGGGTCGGCATGGATTCGCCCGTGCAACTCGGCGATGCGATGCGCTATGCCGTGCTCGACGGTGGCAAGCGCCTGCGCCCGCTGCTGGTGATCGCCGCGAGCGAAGCGGTCGGTGGCAGCACGGCCGCCACGCTGCGCGCAGCCTGCGCCGTGGAGCTGATCCATGCCTATTCCCTGGTGCACGACGACATGCCCTGCATGGACAACGACGTCCTGCGTCGCGGCAAGCCCACGGTGCATGTGAAGTTCGGCGAGGCCGATGCACTGCTCGCGGGCGACGCGTTGCAGGCATTGGCCTTCGAACTGCTGACCCCCGACGACGGCACCGTCGAATTGGTAGCGCAGGCCAACCTGTGCCGCTTGCTCGCACGGGCTGCGGGCAGCCAGGGCATGGCCGGCGGCCAGGCGATCGATCTCGCCAGCGTCGGCAAGTCGCTCGACGAGGCTCAATTGCGCGAGATGCATCGGCTCAAGACCGGTGCGTTGCTGGAGGGCAGCGTCGAGATGGGCGCCGCGTGCGCCTGCGACGTGCCGGCACAGGCCTTGTCGGCGCTGCGCGACTACGGCGCGGCGCTGGGATTGGCCTTCCAGATCGTCGACGACATCCTCGACGTCACCGCCGATTCCTCCACGCTCGGCAAGACGGCCGGCAAGGACGCTGCGAGCGACAAGCCGACCTATGTGTCGCTGCTCGGCCTCGAACGCGCCCGCAGCCAGGCACGCGGGCTGCTCGCCGACGCGCTGGCGGCCCTGGACCGCAGCGGGCTGTCCGACGCGGCCGCGCTGCGTGCGCTGGCATACATGGTCGTGGATCGCGACCGATAAAACGCGCAAGCGTCAGAACAACAACGTCCCCATGGCTCCGCTGCTCCCCACCATCCACGATCCCTCGGTGCTCCGCAAATTCGACCGCGCCCAACTGCGGCAGGTGGCCGACGAAGTGCGGGCCTGCGTGCTCGACAACGTCTCGCGCACCGGCGGCCACCTGAGTTCGAACCTCGGCACCGTTGAATTGACGGTGGCGCTGCACCATGTGTTCAACACGCCGCACGACCGGCTGGTCTGGGACGTGGGCCATCAGACCTACCCGCACAAGATACTGACCGGACGGCGCGAGCGCATGCCTTCGCTGCGCCAGCTCGGCGGCATTTCGGGCTTTCCGCAGCGCGCCGAGAGCGAGTACGACACCTTCGGCACCGCACACTCGTCGACCAGCATCTCGGCAGCGCTCGGCATGGCGATGGCCGCGAAGCAGAAGGGCGAAGACCGCCATTCGGTCGCGATCATCGGCGACGGCGCGCTGACCGCCGGCATGGCCTTCGAAGCGCTGAACAACGCCGGCGTGGCCGACTGCAAGCTGCTGGTCATCCTGAACGACAACGACATGTCGATCAGCCCGCCCGTGGGTGCGCTCAACCGCTATCTCGCGCAGCTGATGAGCGGCAACTTCTACGCTGCGGCCAAGAGCGTCGGCAAGAGCGTGCTGCGCGCGGCCCCGCCGCTGTTCGAGCTGGCCAAGCGGCTCGAGGAGCATGCCAAGGGCATGGTCGTGCCTGCGACGCTGTTCGAGCAGTTCGGCTTCAACTACGTCGGCCCGATCGACGGCCATGACCTCGACTCGCTGGTGCCGACGCTGGAGAACCTGCGCCAGCTCGACGGTCCGCAGTTCCTGCACGTGGTCACCAAGAAGGGCCAGGGCTACAAGCTGGCCGAAGCCGATCCGGTGGCGTATCACGGCCCCGGCAAGTTCGATCCCAAGATCGGCCTGGTCAAGCCTGCCGCGGCGTCGAAGCAGACCTTCACCCAGGTGTTCGGACAGTGGCTGTGCGACATGGCGGCACAGGACGGTCGCCTGGTCGGCATCACGCCCGCGATGCGCGAAGGCTCGGGCATGGTCGAATTCGAGCGGCGTTTTCCCGGCCGCTACTACGACGTCGGCATCGCCGAGCAGCATGCGGTGACCTTTGCCGCCGGCCTGGCCTGCGAAGGCCTCAAGCCGGTGGTCGCGATCTATTCGACCTTCCTGCAGCGCGCCTACGACCAGCTGATCCACGACGTGGCGATCCAGAACCTGCCGGTGGTGTTCGCGCTCGACCGCGCGGGCCTGGTCGGCTCCGACGGCGCAACGCATGCGGGCGCCTATGACATCTCCTTCCTCCGCTGCATTCCGAACATCAGCGTGGCCTGCCCGTCGGACGAGGCGGAATGCCGCGCGCTGCTGTGCACGGCCTATGCGCAGGACCATCCGGTGGCGGTGCGCTATCCGCGCGGTGCGGGTGTCGGCGCGGTGCCGCATCTCACGCTCGAGGCGCTGCCCTTCGGCAAGGGCGAGGTCCGCCGCCAGGGCTCGCGCGTGGCCATCCTGGCCTTCGGGACGCTGCTGCATCCGGCACTCGAGGCTGCGGCGCGGTTCGACGCGACGGTCGTCGACATGCGCTGGGCGAAGCCGCTCGACATCGAGTTGCTGCTGCAGGTCGCGGGCTCGCACGAGGCTTTGGTGACGGTCGAGGAGGGCGCCATCATGGGCGGTGCCGGCAGTGCCGTGCTCGAGGCGCTGCAGGCCGCCGGCATCGTGAAGCCGGTGTTGCAGCTCGGCCTGCCCGATCGCTTCATCGAGCATGGCGACCCGGTGAAATTGCTGGCAAGCGTCGGGCTCGATGCGGAGGGCATCGCGGCGTCGATCACGGCGCGTTTCGGTGTGGCCGCAGAGAAGACCCCGGCTGTGGAACTTCAGTCGAGTTTCTAGAAGCCGCACGCTCCACAACTCCACCAGCGCGGCCCGAGGGCCGCGTTTTCGTGAGCCTGGCCTGAGCACCATAATTGGCGGATGGCCGCTCCATCTCCGCCGTCACGTCCGGATTACCCGTCCTTTTCGCCCCGCGGCCCGGCGCGGCCGGTCGATTCGCCGGAGGTGTTCGGCGCCGGTCGCGAAATGCTGTCGCTCGCGCTGATCGACGCCCGCAACCACACGCTGCATCTGCTGTCTCTCTACGAGCAGGCGCTCGGTTCGGCGGTGGAACACGTGCCGCGCCTGCACGGAGTGGTGCCGCCGGTCTGGCTGGCCGGACACATCGGCTGGTTCGCCGAAAGCTGGATCGCGCGCAACACGCAGCGCGCCCTCGGCGCCGCCTGCCCGGCGCGCCCGACACGGCTGGCCTCGGTCGAACCGAATGCGGACGAATGGTGGAATCCTCAGCAAGGCGGCCCCGATGTCTGCTGGGCGGAAGGGTTGCCCGGGCTCGGGCAGACGCGCGGCTATCTGCTCGAGACGCTCGAAGCCACGCTCGATCTGCTCGCGCGTGCCGCCGACAACGATGCCGGCCTTTATTTCTATCGGCTTGCGCTGCTGCATGAAGACCTGCGTGGCGAGCAACTGGTCGTGATGGCGCAGACGCTCGGCTTGCCGCTCGACGTCGACGCGGCGCCCGCCACGGTCACGCGGCCGACGCTGGCGTTGCCCGCCACGCGGTGGGTGCTGGGCACTGCGGACGAGCGCTTCACGCTGTCGCAGGAACATGGGCGGGAAGCCGTCGACGTGCCGGAGTTCGAGATCGATGCGCAGCCCGTCACCTGGAGCCAGTTCATCGAGTTCGTCGACGACGGCGGCTATGACCGCGACGACCTGTGGCATCCGCAGGGTCGGCAGTGGCTGCTCGAGCAGCCCGATGGCCGGCGCGGTCCGCGCCACGTCGAGCAGATCGGCGGCTCGCGCCACGGCACCGGCGGCTCGGTGCTGCAGCAGCGCTTCGGCCGGACGGTGCGCGTGTCCGGCCACCACAGCGCGATGCACCTGAGCTGGTGGGAAGCCGATGCCTGGGCGCGCTGGGCCGGTCGCCGCCTCGCGACCGAGGTCGAATGGGAGATCGCCGCGCACCAGGCCGAACGCCGTGGCTTCCGCTGGGGCGACGTGCAGGAGTGGATGTCCGGACGGCTGCAACCCTGGACCGGCTACCGCGCCGATGCGTGGAGCGTTGGCACGGGGTTCGATCCGCAGCCGGCCTTCGGCACGGCGCGCGTGCAGCGAGGCGCTTCTTTCGCGACGGCATCGCGCCTGCGCTGGCTGAAGCGCCGCGGCTTTGCGCCGCCGGAACGCGACGACGGCTTCTTCGGCTTCCGCACCTGCGCGCTCTAGCCTTCCACCAGGGCGGCGCACACCGGCCATGACCTGCCACGTCATCGACGCACGGCAGGGCCGCGGCGACCATTCGTTCACCCCGCGCCGTTGCGGGTTGGACTCACGAAAGGAATCGCCATGAACACCGCTTCGATCGATGCCGCAGGCATCGCCCAACGCTACATCGCCGTCTGGAACGAGGCCGACGCCGGGCAGCGCCGGCAGCTTCTGGAATCCGGCTGGACGACCGATGCGCACTACGTCGACCCGATGATGCAGGCGCGCGGCCTGGACGACATCGGCGCCCTGGTCGGTGCCGTGCACCAGCGCTTTCCGGGCTTCCGGTTCCGCCTGAAGGGCGCGGCCGACGCGCACGGCGAGCATGTCCGCTTCTCGTGGATGCTCGGTCCCGAAGGCGCCGAAGACATGATCGAAGGCACCGACTTCGCGCAGGTCGACGGCGGCAAGCTGCGCGCCGTGACCGGCTTCCTGGACAAGGTGCCGGCGGGCTGATCAGGCGCCGGCTGGCGTGGCCTGGCCTTCCGCGGCGACCACCCGGCCGTTGTCGAGCAGCACGACCGTCTGCGCGAGCACCTCGACGTCCTGCGGATCGTGCGTGACCAGCAACGTCGGTATCTGCACGCGCTCCAGCATCTCCGCGAGTTCCGCGCGCAGCCGCGTGCGCAGCGTGGTGTCGAGGGCCGACAGCGGCTCGTCGAGCAGCAACAGGTGTGGCTGCGGCGCCAGCGCACGGGCCAGCGCCACGCGCTGCCGCTGGCCGCCCGACAGATGCCGCGGCCAGGCGCCGCGCAGCTTGCCGAGATCGAACTGCTGAACCAGCGCGTCGATGCGCGCCTGGTCGGCATCCCCCATGCGCTGGCCGAGGCGGCGCACGCCGAACGCCAGGTTCTGTTCGACCGTCATGTGGGGGAACAGCGCGTAGTCCTGGAACACGATGCCGATGCGCCGTTCGCGCGCAGGCAGGTCGATCTGCCGCGCACTGTCGAGCAGCGTCCGCGTGCCGATCCGCACATGGCCGCGCGCCAGCGGCGCGAGCCCGGCCACCGCCATCAGCACCGTCGATTTGCCGGAGCCGGAAGCGCCCATCAGCGCCGTGCGCGCGGCATTCGACGTGAACTGCGCGTCCAGCGCGAAATGCCGGCCGGTGGACTGCAGCGCGAGCCGCACGTGGATGTCGAGAACGGTGCTCATCGCGTCAATGCCGTGCCTGCAGCAGCCGGCCCGAAACCACCAGCACCGTCATGCAGACCACCGAGATCAGCAGCGTGAGCCACAGGGCCTGGTCGTCATGGCCGGCCTGTACCGCGTCGTACACCGCGATCGACAGCGTCTGCGTCTTGCCCGGCAGGTTGCCGGCGATCATCAGCGTGGCGCCGAACTCACCCATGGCGCGCGCGAAGGACAGCATCAGCCCCGCCGCGATGCCGCGCACCGCCAGCGGCAGCGAGATGCGCAGGAACACCTCGAACTCGCCCGCGCCCAGCGTGCGCGCCGCATGCGTGAGGCGCCCGTCCACTTCCTCGAAGGCGGCCCGCGCGGCCTTGTAGATGAGCGGCAGCGACACCACCGATGCGGCGATCACCGCGCCTTGCCAGGTGAACATCAGGTTGATGCCGAACCAGCGGTCGAGGTACTGGCCGAACACGCCGTTGCGGCCGATCAGCACGATCAGGTAATAGCCCAGCACCGTGGGCGGAAGCACCATCGGCAGCATGAGAAAGGCGTCGGCAACGTCCTGGCCGGCGAAGCGCCGGCGCGACATCCACCACGCGAGCGCGATGCCCGCCGCGCCGGACAACAGCGTGGCGAGGATCGCGACCTTGAGCGTGAGCCAGAGCGGCGTGAGCAAGGTGCAGGCTTGCGGTCAGGGCTTCGAGAAGCCGAAGCCGTCGAGGATCTCCTGGCCCGACGCGCCGCGCACGAAGGCGATGAAGTCCCTGGCCGTCGCCGCGTTCTTGCTCGCGGCGAGCTGGGCGATCGGATAGGTCACGGCGGTGGTGGTCGGCACGGTCAGCACGATGCGGGTCTTGTCGCGTTCGATCATCGCGTCCGTGCGGTAGACGAAGCCGGCGTCCACCTCGCCGCGCGCCACGTAGTTGAGCACCTGGCGCACGCTCTCGCCGTAGACCCACTTGCCGTCCAGCGCGGACGTCAGGCCGGCCTGCTCGATCGACTGCATCGTGTAGCGGCCCACCGGCACCGAGGCCGGCGTGCCGGTCGAGATGCGCTTGTAGCCGGCGCCCGCGAGGTCGGCCAGCTTCTGCGGCGACTGGCCACCGGCGGCCGGCACGATCAGCACCAGCGTGTTCTGCACGAAGTCGGCACGCGTGCCATCGGCCAGCAGCTTGGCGGTGGCTGCGCGGTTCATGGTGTCCTGGTCGGCCGATGCGAACACGTCGACCGGCGCGCCTTGCTGCATCTGCGCGAGCAGTGCGCCGGAGGCCGCGAAGTTGAAGGTGACCTTGGTCCCCGGATGGGTCTTCTCGAAGGCCTGGCCCACGGCCTGGAAGGCATTCGTCAGGCTGGCGGCGGCCGACACCACGATCTCCTGTGCATGCAATGCACCGCTCAACGTCAGTGCTGCGAACAGGGCACCGGCACGCAGCCAACGCGGGGAAGTCTTCATCTTGCGTCCTTCGATTTCGCTATTCATGGATGGAATAGCGAAATGATAGCAACCGGATACAAGTCCCCTGGGACTCTCAGTCCATGCGCCGGTCGGAGCGTGCGTCCGACAGCGTGTCGAGCCGGCCGTCGAACCAGCCGATGCGCTCGGTGCTGCGCACGTCGAAGCGCGGCACGTAGGGCTTGATGTCGATCACCGGCGTGCCGTCGACCATGTCGTTGCCGCTGAAGTGCAGCGTGCCGCCATCGACCCGCAACAGTCGCACGATCGACAGGCCGATGCGATTCGGCCGCGCCGGCGCCCGCGTCGCGAACACGCCGTGCGGCTGCGTGTCCAGAAAGGGCGTCACCTCGAGCCGCTCGTGCGCGCATCGGTGAAGGTGCGTGAGCAGGATCAGGTAGTCGAAGCCCTCGATGTCGCGCAGCCCCGGCACGAACTCGGGCAGCAGTTCGACGCGGCCAGGCTCGTCGGGGGCGCCCGCGGTCTGCACCGGCATGTCGACGGTGTCCGCGAAGCGGCTGCGCACGATGCCGATCGGCCGGCAGACGATGGTTGCGATGTCGGGCGGCGCGTTCATCCGATGTCCTCGTCGTCGAATTCGAAGGGCATCGGCGCGGGCCGCATCGGCAGGCGCTGGTCCTGCAGTTGCGGCGACCAGCAGGACCAGACCGTCTGCGAGATCGGGCGCGCGGCGTCCGGCGGCGCTTCGACGATGGTGCCGATGGCGATGAAGCCGGCCAGGTACTCGCCGGGCGCGAGGTCCAATGCCTGCACGATCGCAGGGTCGAAGCAGCGATCGCCGCTGAGCACGATCGCGCCATAGCCCAGCGCATGCGCCGCGTTCACGAGGTTGCCGAGCGCAGCACCGGCCGCGAGCCATTGCTCGCGCAGCGGCACACGCTTGCGCTGGCGCAGCGACACCACGAAGCCGAGCAGGCAAGGGGCGCGCGTGGCGTGCTCCCGGGCACGCTTCAGGTCGGACAGGCCGGCGAGCGGATCGCGCCGCTTCTTCTCGGCCTCGAAAAGATCGGCGAGGGCCTCACGCGATTCGGGCCGGAATTCGATCACGCGCCAGGGGTGCAGCCGGCCGTGATCGGGCGCCGCCAACGCGGCCTGCAGCATCAGGTCGATGTGATCGGGCGACGGCGCCGGCGCGGTCAGCCGGCGCGGCGAGACCGAGCGGCGGCCAAGCAGCGCCGCCAGGGAAAGGGCGATGGGCGGAACGGTCGAGGTTGGGTCCACGGGAACATCCTTTGGCGGATCGAGCGCTGTTCATTGTGGGAATAGCACAAGTCTAGGTGGCGCGGCGGGATCCCGCGTGTCGGCCCGACGACGACCGTCCGCGTGGTGCGTGCATTGCACAATCGCGGCCATGCCCACGCCCCGTTTCATCGACGCTCTCGGCCATGCGCCGGCCGACAAACGCATCGAACTGCTGCGCGGCATTGCGCTGAGCGGCAGCATCTCGCAGGCTGCGCGCGATGCCGGCGTGAGCTACAAGGCGGCGTGGCAGGCGATCGACACGCTCACCAACCTGGCGGGCGTGCCGCTGGTCGAGCGTGCGGTGGGCGGTTCGGGTGGCGGCGGCGCGCTGCTCACCGCGCACGGGCTCCACCTGCTCGAACTGGCGGAAGCGCTCGACACGGCACGGCAGGACGTGCATGCTCGCTGGGCGGCGCGTGGTGGTGCGGCCGATGCGGCAGCGGCGACGGGCATCGACGCCACCATGGCGCGGCTTGCGGTGCGCACCAGCATGCGCAACCAGTTGCCGGTCGTCATCGAGTCCTTCACTTCGGTCGGTCGCATCGTGCGCGTCGCGATGCGGCTGGGCGCCGCGGCACGCATCGCTGCACGCGTGACGCAGGAAAGCGTCGAACTGCTCGGGCTGGAGCCGGGCATGACGGCCATCGCGCTGTGCAAGGCGACCGCCGTGCGCGTGGAGCGCGTCGTTCCGGCCGCCGCGGCGCTCGACAACCGCCTCGCCGGCACCGTGGCCGCCGCGGCGCGTGGCGAGAGCGGCGACGAGCTCGCGGTCACGCTTGAGGACGGCCTGCAGATCGTGGGCTTCGCGCCCAGCGGAACCGGGCTGCGGACGCGCCAGCGCGTGATGGCGATCGTGGACGAGTCGGCGGTGGTGCTGGCGCTGCCGGGCTGAACGGCCGCGCGCTCCGGCCCCTGACCGACCGCTCGCCGGCAGAGGGGGCCGTGCAGGTTTCTAGGGTTTTGCCTAGGATGGCGAACCGGGCCGGTGTCGCCGAAGATGCCAGTTGCCTCAATCAGCCATCCACCTCACGGAGACAGCCACATGCAGGTCCACTTCACGGTCAACGGCCGCGCGGTCACGGTCGACGCGCCGCCCAACACCTTTCTCGTGCACGCGATCCGCGAGCACCTGCACCTCACCGGCACCCACGTCGGTTGCGACACGGCGCAGTGCGGCGCCTGCACGGTGCACCTCGATGGCCGTGCGATCAAGTCGTGCAACGTGCTGGTCGGCCAGGTCGAAGGCGCGGCCATCACGACGATCGAAGGTGTCGCCCAGCCCGACGGCACGCTGCATCCCATGCAGGCGGCCTTCAAGGAATGCCACGGCCTGCAATGCGGCTTCTGCACGCCCGGCATGGTGATGAGCGCCATCGACCTGTGCACCTACCACCCGGGCGCCGACGAGGCCGAGGTGCGCGCACTGCTCGACGGCAACCTGTGCCGCTGTACCGGCTACCAGAACATCGTGAAGGCGGTGCAGATGGGTGGCAAGGCCATGGCCGCCGGATCGGCGCCCGTCACCACCGCCACGGCGGCATGAGGAGCACGCCATGGGTGCACCCGATTTCGCCAAGCTCCCGCACATCGGTGAGTCGATCCGCCGCAAGGAGGATCTCCGCTTCCTGACCGGTGCCGGCCAGTACACCGACGACGTCACCATGGCCGCGCAGAGCCATGCGGTGTTCGTGCGATCGCCGCACGCGCATGCGGTCGTCAAGTCCGTCGACATCTCGGCAGCTTCCGCCATGCCCGGCGTCGTCGGCATCTTCAGCGGCAAGGACATCGAAGGGAAGATGGGCGGCCTGCCGTGCGGCTGGCTGATCAACAACCCCGACGGCACGCCGATGAAGGAGCCGATGCACCCGATCCTCGCGATCCACAAGGTGCGCTACGTCGGCGACCATGTGGCGATGGTCGTGGCCGAGACGGTCGAGCAGGCGAAGAACGCTGCCGAGGCCGTGGTGGTCGACTACGACGTGCTGCCCGCGCTGGTGGCCGTCGGCGACGCCGCGAAGAAGCAGAGCGGCGTGACCATCCACGACGAGGCACCCGACAACCAGTGCTACAAGTGGACGCTCGGCGACAAGGCGCAGACCGATGCCGCCTTCGCCAATGCGGCCCACGTCACCAGGCTCGACCTCGTCAACAACCGGCTGATCCCGAACCCGATCGAGCCGCGCGTGGCCATCGGCAACTACAACCGGGCGAGCGAGGAATACACGCTCTACGTGTCGAACCAGAACCCGCACGTCGAACGGCTGCTGATGACGGCCTTCGTGCTCGGCCTGCCGGAACACAAGGTGCGCGTGATCGCGCCCGACGTCGGCGGTGGCTTCGGCTCGAAGATCTATCTCTACGCCGAGGACGTGGCGCTGACCTGGGCCGCGAAGCAGCTCAACCGCAGCATCAAGTGGACCGGCGAGCGCTCCGAGTGCTTCCTGAGCGACGCGCACGGCCGCGACCATGTGAGCCACGCCGAGATGGCGATGGACAAGGACGGCAAGTTCCTCGCGATGCGCGTGCACACCGACGCCAATCTCGGCGCCTACCTGTCGACCTTCTCGACCGCGATCCCGACCATCCTGTACGCCACGCTGCTGGCCGGCCAGTACGCCACGCCGCAGATCTACGTCGAGGTCGATGCCTGGTTCACCAACACCGCGCCGGTCGACGCCTATCGCGGTGCCGGCCGGCCCGAGGCGACGTACCTGCTGGAGCGCCTGGTCACGCGCTGCGCGTGGGACCTGAACCTCGCGCAGGACGAGATCCGCCGCCGCAACTTCATCTCGAGCTTTCCGTACCAGACGCCGGTGGCGCTGCAGTACGACACCGGTGATTTCCCGGCGTTGCTGAACCGCGCCAACGAGCTGGCCGAGGTCGACGGGCTCGCCGCCCGGCAGGCCGAGAGCGCGAAGAAGGGCAAGCTGCGCGGCATCGGCTACTCGAGCTACATCGAGGCCTGCGGGCTGGCGCCGTCGAACGTCGCGGGCGCGCTCGGTGCGCGTGCCGGCCTGTTCGAGGCGGGCGAAGTGCGCGTGCATCCAACCGGCAGCGTGACCGTGTTCACCGGCTCGCACAGCCACGGGCAAGGCCACGAGACGACCTTCGCGCAGGTCGTTGCGGCCAGGCTCGGCATCGCGGTCGAGGCGGTCGACATCGTGCATGGCGACACCGGCCGCATTCCGTTCGGCATGGGCACCTATGGCTCGCGCTCGATCTCGGTCGGGGGCGCGGCGATCATGCGGGCGCTCGACAAGATCGAGACCAAGGCCAAGAAGATCGCGGCACATCTGATGGAAGCCAGCGATGCCGACATAGCCTTCGCCGACGGCGAGTTCACTGTGAAAGGTACGGACAAGAAGATACCTTTCGCGCAGGTGGCGCTGACGGCCTACGTGCCGCACAACTACCCGCTCGACAAGCTCGAGCCGGGCCTCAACGAAACCGCGTTCTACGACCCGACCAACTTCACCTACCCGGCCGGCACCTACATCTGCGAGGTCGAGATCGACCGGCAGACCGGCGAGGTCAAGGTCGACCGCTTCACCGCGGTGGACGACTTCGGCACCATCATCAATCCGATGATCGTCGAAGGCCAGGTGCACGGTGGCCTGGTGCAGGGCATCGGCCAGGCGCTGATGGAGAACTGCGTGTACGACGAGACCGGCCAACTGCTGACCGGCAGCTTCATGGACTACGCGATGCCGCGCGCCGCGGACTTTCCGCAGTTCCGGCTCGACACCTTGAGCACGCCCTGCACCCACAACCCGCTGGGCACCAAGGGCTGCGGAGAGGCCGGCGCGATCGGCTCGCCGCCGGCGGTGATCAATGCGGTGCTCGATGCGCTGCGCCCGCTCGGCGTGCGCGACTTCGACATGCCCGCGTCGCCGCACCGCGTGTGGGAGGCGATGCAGACCGGCCATGTGAGCCCGACGCAGGAGCCGCAGACGCCGTCGCTGGCCGCCAGCACGCAGGGCCGGCCCGCGGCCTGAGCCGCGCCACGGAACGCCCCGACGGGCACCTCCCATCGAACGAACGCGCAAGGACTTCACCATGTATCCCTTCACCCTCGAACGCCCGACCACGGTCGATGACGCGGTCGCCCTGGCCACGGCCGGCGCCAAGCCGCTGGCCGGCGGCCAGACGCTGCTGGCGTCCATGAAGCTGCGGCTGTCCGCACCCGAGCAGCTGGTCGACCTGGCGCTCATTCCCGCGCTCACCGGCATCCGCCGTGAAGGCGACGCGCTGGTCATCGGCGCGATGTCGCGGCACCTCGACGTCGCGAACAGCGCCGAGGTCCAGTCGGCGTATCCGGCGCTGGCCGATCTCGCATCGCGCATCGGCGACCGCCAGGTGCGCGCGATGGGCACCATCGGCGGCTCGGTCGCCAACAACGATCCGGCGGCCTGTTATCCGAGCGCCGTGCTGGCGTCGGGTGCGACGGTCGTCACCAACCGGCGCGAGATCGCGGCCGACGACTTCTTCCTCGGGCTGTTCAGCACCGCGCTGGAAGAGGGCGAGCTGATCACCGCTTTTCGCTTTCCGTTGCCGCAGCGCGCGCACTACGAGAAGCTGCGGCAGAAGGCCTCGCACTTCCCGCTGGTCGGCGTGTTCCTCACGCAGTATGCGGACGGCGTGCGCGTGGCGATCACCGGTGCGGGCAACGGCGTGTTCCGGCACGCCGGCCTGGAGGCCGCGCTGAGCCAGAGCTTCACGCCCGAGGCCGCGGCCGGCGTGAAGATCGATGCCTCCGATCTCAACGCCGACCTGCACGCGTCCGCCGCCTACCGGGCGAACCTGATCAGCGTGCTGACGCAGCGGGCGGTTCGCACGGCGCTGGGCTGAGGCCGCGAGGCCTTCCATCGGGCCCTCGTCGCATGTCGCGCACCGCGTTGCCCACGGCGGCGCGCCGGACATCGACGCAGTGGCTGCAGTACCCTTCGCCATGATCTTCTCGACCATCGATTCGCTTGTTGCCGGGCTGGAGGAAGCCGGCTACTTCGCCGACCGCCGGCTGGCGACGGCCGTGTTCCTCGCGCTCAAGCTGCAGCGCCCGCTGCTGCTCGAAGGCGAGCCCGGCGTCGGCAAGACCGAGCTGGCCAAGGCGCTGTCGAAGGCCTTGCAGCGCGAGCTGCTGCGCCTGCAGTGCTACGACGGCCTCGAGCAGCGCGAGGCGCTCTACGAATGGAATTACGCGGCGCAGCTGCTGCACATGCGCGCGGCCGAAGCGCAGGGCGCCATGGCGTCGCCGGCACACGACGTCGAATCGGAGGTCTACCAGCCGCGCTACCTGATCCGCCGCCCGCTGCTGCAGGCGCTGCAGGCGCCCGCACCCGGCGCCGTGCTGCTGATCGACGAGGTCGACCGGGCCGACGAACCCTTCGAGGCCTTCCTTCTGGAATACCTCGGCGAGTACCAGGTGAGCATTCCGGAGCTCGGCACCGTGCGCGCGGTCGTGCCGCCGGTGACCATCCTCACCAGCAACCGCACGCGCGACCTGAACGACGCGGTCAAGCGCCGCTGCCTGTACCACTGGCTCGACTACCCCGAGCGCGAGCGTGAACTCGCGATCGTCCGCGCGCAGGTGCCCGAGGCCGGCGATGCGCTGTCGGCGCAGGTCGCGGCCTTCGTCGGCACGCTGCGCAGCGCGCCCTTCGCCAACGCGTTCCAGCGCGCGCCCGGCATTGCGGAGAGCGTCGAGTGGGCGCGCGCGCTGGTCGCGCTCGACACGCTGGTGCTCGATCCCGAGGTCGCGGCCGACACCGCCGGCATCCTGTTCAAGCAGCGCGACGACGTGGCGGCGCTCACGCGCAGCCTGGCCGCCGAGGTGCTGAGCGTCGACGCATCCACCGCATGACGACCACCGTGCTCGGCGATGCGCGACGCGGAAAGATGGCCGGCAACATCGCCGGCTTCGGCCGTGCGCTGCGGCGCGCCGGCGTGCCGACCGACGCTGCCCGCATCGCGCTCGCGACCCAGGCCGCATTGCTCGTCGGCGTCGGCCGGCGTGACGACCTGGCAGCGGCGATCGAGGCGGTGATGGTCAGCCGCGAACAAGACCGGCTGGTGTTCCGCGAGCTCTTCGACGCCTGGTTCCGCGACCCCGAACTCGCCAACAAGATGCTCGCGCAGATGCTGCCCAGCGCGGAAGGAAAGATGGAGCCGTCGAAGCGCCGCCCCCGCGTGCGCGAGGCGCTTTCGGCGCTGCGCCTGCCCGGGCCTGCCGCGCAGGACGAGCGCGAAGTCGAGTTCGATGCGGCCATGACGGCGAGCGACTTCCAGCGGCTCCAGCATGCCGACTTCAATGCGCTCGGCGCGGCCGAGTACCGGCTGGTCGAGCGGCTGGCACGCGACGTCGCGCTGCCCATCCCGTCGCTGCCGTCGCGCCGCTTGCGCGTGGCCGCCGGCGGCGCATCGCGCGCGCGCATCCACTGGCCGGGCGTGCTGCACGCGGCCGCGCGCAACGGCGGCGAGCTGCTCCAGCTGCCGCGGCTGGCCCGGCGTCCGCAGCCCTTGCCGCTGCTCGTGCTGGTCGACGTGTCGGGCTCGATGGAACGCTATGCACGGCTGCTGCTGGCCTTTCTGCATGCGGCCACGCGGCATGCGGGCCGGCGCGACGTGTTCGCCTTCGGCACGCGGCTCACCGACCTGACGCCGGCCTTCCGCATCGCCGACAGCGACGCGATGCTGGCTGCGGCCGGTGCCGCCATCGACGACTTCGCGGGCGGCACGCGCCTGGGCGATTCGCTGTCCGAACTGCGCCGGCTGCATGCGCGGCGGCTGACCGGAAGGCGAACGCTGGTGCTCGTCATCAGCGACGGACTCGACACCGGCGAGCCCGCGGTGCTCGAGCGCGAGCTGCAGTGGCTGGGCCGTCATTCGCGCCGCGTGCTGTGGCTGAATCCGCTGTTGCGCTTCGAGGGCTATGCACCCCTTGCGCGCGGTGCGGCCATCCTGCACCGCCATGCAGACGCGATGCTGGCGGTCCACAATCTTTCCGCACTCGAACAACTGGCCGCGAGCCTCGCCGCATTGATGCGCGCAGGCCGCTGAAGCCCAGAGTCCCAGACACACCACCCGAAGGAACCACGATGGAAATGCTCGGCAACAGGCGCCTCGGCGTCACGCAGCAACAGGCCTGGGAGGCGCTCAACGACCCCGAGACGCTCAAGAAATGCATCCCCGGCTGCGACAAGTTCGAGCTCACCGGCGACAACCAGTACACCGTGGCGGCCGCGGTCAAGGTCGGCCCGGTGTCGGCCAAGTTCACCGGCAAGGTCACGCTGACCGACATCACGCCGCCCGACGGCTACAAGCTGAGCTTCGAAGGGCAGGGCGGCGTGGCCGGTTTTGCCAAGGGCTCGTCCGGCGTCACGCTGAAGCCGGTGGCGGACGACCCGAGCGCCTGCGAGCTCGACTACACCGTGCAGGCGCAGGTCGGCGGCAAGATCGCGCAGCTCGGCCAGCGGCTGATCGACGGCGCGGCCAAGTCGACCGCCGACGATTTCTTCAAGCGCTTCGATGCCGAGATGCAGCGCCGCTACGGCCCGCCGCCGGCCACGCCGGACGAAGCCGAGGAGGCTGCCGAGGGCAAGCCCGGCGCGGTCGCCGGCTTCATGAAGAAGATCGGCCTCGGCGGCAAGAAGGACGCGGACGCCAGCTGATGGAGAACCTCGATGTCATGGTGCTGCGCACGCTGCGCGACTGGCGCGGGGCTGGACGCCGCGCGCTGCTCGCCACCGTCGTGCGCACCTGGGGATCGTCGCCGCGGCCGGTCGGCTCGATCATGGCGCTGGCGGAAGACGGCGCGGTGGTCGGGTCGGTGTCGGGCGGCTGCATCGAGGACGACCTGATCGCGCGCTACAGCCGTGTCGCCGGCATCGGCGGCGCCGATGGCACGGGCGCAATGCCCTCCGGCGCACCCGGGCTCGTCAAGTACGGCATCACCGCCGACGAGGCCCATCGCTTCGGCCTGCCCTGCGGCGGCACGCTGGAACTGCTGCTCGAATACGACCCCGAGCCCGCCGCGCTCGCCGCGCTGGTGACGCAGCTCGAACAGGGGCGGCTGATGCAGCGCACGGTCACGCTGGCCGACGGCGCGGTACAGCTCGCCGAAACGCATGCGCCGGACGAACTGGCGGTCGATGCGCAGAAGCTCGTCAACACCTTCGGCCCCGAGTACCGGATGCTGCTGATCGGTGCCGGCCAGCTCGCCGAGTACCTCGCGACGATGGCGCGGTTCAGCGGCTTTGCGGTGACGCTCTGCGATCCGCGGGCCGAGTACCGCAGTGCATGGTCGGTGCCCGGCGTCGCGCTGACGACCGAGATGCCGGACGACGCGGTCGTCGCGTTCCACCCCGATGCGCGCAGTTGCGTGGTCGCGCTCACGCACGACCCGAAGCTCGACGACCTCGCGCTGCTGGCTGCGCTCGAGACCGATGCGTTCTATGTCGGCGCGATCGGCTCGCGCCGCAATGCGCAGGCGCGGCGCGACCGGATGATCGAGCACTTCGAACAGACCGAGGCGTCGCTGGCGCGGCTGCGCGGGCCGATCGGCCTGTACATCGGCAGCAAGACGCCGCCCGAAATCGCCGTGAGCGTGATGGCGGAGATCCTTGCCGTGAAGAACGCCGTCCACCTGCCGCGCGAGATGGATGTGGCGCAGGCGAAGGCGCTGCAGGGCGGTTGAGTCAGGCGGACCGCACAGCGCAGTCGGGCATCGCCTTCTTCAGACCCACGTCGTCGTCTGTGAATTGCGCCGATCGGCGGCCGGCTCGACGTCGACGCCGGGCGCGACATCGGCAATCGCTGTGTCGCTCGGGCCGTTTGCGGCAATGTCCATCATGTACTGCGCGAAGAAGTTCATCTGCTGCGACTGGTCGAGCGCCTGGTTTGCACCGGCGACACTTTTGTTCGCCTGGTGGTGCGCGTTCATGACCAGAGGCGCCGCAAACATGGACCGCAGGAACTGTCCGCCGTTGCCGATGTTGTCTTCGCCCGTGCGGCGGTAGTTCTTCATGTTGATTGCAGCGCTCTGGCTGAACGCGCCCACGGCGCCCTGCGTCAGACTGAGTGCCAGCAGCGGTGCCAGGATCTTGCTCGGTACCTTGCTGCTTCCGCCCAGCAGCGCGACGATCAGCTTCCCGAGGACGATGGCGCCGGCGCTGCCGAAGAGCACCAGATGCGCGCCTTGCGCGCAGCGCTGGACGATCTGCGCGGCCATTTCATTGTTGGTGTGGTACTTGTTTCGGATCAGGCTGGACAGCAGCTTGCTGAAATAGGCTTCCGGATGGCCGAGGAGCAGCGATCCGGCAAAGCCGTCGGGCTTCAGCTCGCCATACAGGCCTTTTTTCATGAGCGCGAGATCGGCCTTCATCTCGGGAAGCGCAGCCTTCGCCGCCTCGTAGTCCGCGTATTCCTGATCCGTCAGATAGCTCGGCGCATCGCGTCCTTCCTCCAGCGTGCGAGGTGTGACCGTGCGCACCGCGTAGCGTGGCGGGGTTGTCTTGGCTTCGTACTTCTCGCAGAGCGCCTGCGCTTCTTTCACCCTGAACTCGACGACGCCCAACACCTGCTTGGCCAGGCTCTGTGGCGGCGTCAGCACGGTTCCCTTGACCGCGTCTGCGTCCACGTCCTGCGCCCGGATGGATTGGCCTGCAAGCCAACGCTGCTTTCCTGCGGCGGTGAGCAGGTTGCCGGTGGCGATGTTGGCCTTCATCGCGTACTTCTGCTTGGCGCGTTCGTCGATTCCCGCGCCGAACATCTGGGCTCCGAACAGCGACAAGGCGGTCGCAACCTGCGCGCCGTAGATCGCCCAGTCCGAGGCTTTTTGCGCGCGCCCTGCCCATGCAGTTGTCGCTGTCGTGAGCCCTTGTACCGCGCTGGTCGTGGTCGCGCCCGGTGCCATGGTCTGGACAACTGCCTTGGCCTGGTCGCCCTTCAGGAGATTGAAGGCGGCGTTGCCCGGTGCCCGGATCGTCCGGATGAAGCCCTGGCAGAAGTTGCCCCAGAACTGCTTCTTGAGCGACGACTGCGACGAGAAGACCTCTTCGGTCACCTTGTGAAGCGTGGCTTCCGCCGTCTTGGCGGCTGCTGCCAGATTCGCGAGATCGGTGCTCTCCTGCGGCGTGGCCGCTGCGAGCAAGGCCGCCATGGCTGCCTGCGGGGCCGCGTCATCGGGCGGTATGCCGTACTTCTGCGCGACCTCGTCGAAGCGCTGCTGGAGTGCTGCGATGTGTTCCAGGTAGGTCTGTGTCGCGGTGCCCAGTTCCTTGGCAATGTTCGCCAGCCACTTCTTGTCGTTGATGTTCTTCGATTGTTCGATCGTGAGACCACCGCTCGAGCGCGCCTTTGCCAGCGTTTCCACCACCGCGGTCTGAAGCACGCCGGTGAGGAAGGGATTCAACATGGCGACGAAGGCGGACAGCCCGAGTGAAGCCCAACGGCCCCCGTCCGGCGAAACCGTGGGTGCCACGACATACTGGCAAAGCATGCCCGGCAGGGAGCCGAGAGGGTTCAGCATCCCTGTTTTGAATGCCGAGCTGTACATCTGATCGACGGTCTTCTCGTCGAAGCCCAATGCGCGGAAGAATCGGTTCTCCACGTCGTCGGTCACGCGCTGCATCAGCGTGTGGTGATCAGTCACGGCAGCGTGCCCGCTGCCCTGGTGGAAGGCCGGACCGTAATGCCGTACCTCATTGAACAGCGCCGCGATCGCATCCATGTCGATCGGCCGTTCGTTGTGTGCCGCCACGGTTTCCTGCAACTCCTGCAGGTCATAGAAGCGGGGTGGCGCATTGATCCCGTCCGGTACCGGGCAATAGGGTGGTACGTCGCCACCGAAGGGCTCGTTCTCGTCGAACGGCGAAGCGATACCCGGCTGGCCCGCCGCGTCCAGTGGAGACTGTTCCACCTGGTTCTGGCTTTGGATGTCTGCCTCGTCGTTTCTGGTCGCGCTGGCAAAGACGCGATGTTGAGTCGCTGCGGATTGCTGGGTCACGCGGCTCACATGGGACAGGCCGGTTCTTTGACTCGTCGTGTCGTCTCGGGCATCGCGATCGAGTCGTCTCTTGTTCAGGTAGTTCTGTCGAAGCATGCCCGGCGTGGCAAGTTCGTTCACCGTTGCAAAAGTCACTTCCGTGCCCCGCCGCGCGTCTGCGCGCGCATCGACCCGAGGACGCTGCAAAGCCTCCCGGATGAAGGCATTCGAATCCTCATCGTCGTTGTAGAGATAGTTGCCGGGATTGGCTCGGACGTTCTCGATCGAATCCTGTCGGATGCTGGTTGCCGTGCACCCGGCCGGCGCGACGTTCCCCGCCAGCTTGTAGGCGCGGTCTACGGCTTTATGGCAAGCCTCCAGAAACTTCTCGCAATCGAAGGTCGACTGGGTGTGGATGTTTCTTGCGAACCTGTCCTCGACCGATATTCTTTGCTGGCCATCGATCTCGTTGATCGTGACTCGGATGCTGGGTGTGTTGTCGCTGTCCGAGGGGCCGTACGTGTGGCTCCGCTCGAGATTCCGGTCCGCGATGTGCCGGACCCGGACATGCACACCCATGTCGCCCAGCGCCTTGCATATCGCCGGACAGAGATTCAGGAAGAAGCGGGACGTGGGCCAGGCGTGATGCGCCAAGGCATTGATCACGGCACCGAGCGCCTCCGTGGCGACGGTTCCGTCGGGCCCGAAGGCCGTGGGGCCCGACGTGTTCGTCGAATCGAGCCTGCGGTCGGTGGTCGCGGGGACGTAAATCGAATCCGTCGAACCGGACCGACTGCTGTGGGTGATCGGCTTGCCGGGCGAGCTGACGTCGGACGGAGCTGTCGGATCGCGATGGATGATCGACTGGGATCGTGTGCCGTCGATTGGAATCGAGCCATTGGTCATGTGCGTCTGCATGGATGCCTTGTGGCAACGAGGCGCCCTGCAGTGGACGTGAGGTAACCGGTTGCATCGCAGTCCGTGTGCACCTGCGGCACTGCGTGTTGCAGTCTCGTCCGGCTCATTTCACCTGCTGGTTTGTCTCCGTCATCGCCTTCAAGGTTCGCATACCCTCTGTAAGGATGAGTTGGAATGGAACCGCTCATCCAGTATCCCCATCGAGGATCTGCGTCTTGCGGCACACGCGAAGACGCGCAAGTTCAAACGAATCGGGCGTGAATCCCGAAACATTCGCCTTTGATGGTTCAACGAAGCGCGTGCTTCGCGGCCCGCACGATGCTGTCGGCATCCACGCCGAAGAAGCGCCGCAGCGCCGAGCGCGTGTCGCTGCGGCCGAAGCCGTCGGTGCCCAGCGTCAGGTAGCGCCGGCCGGGCGGCAGGAAGGCGCGCACGCTCTCCGGCACCGAACGCACATAGTCGGTGGCTGCCACGATCGGCCCGGCGCTGCGCCCGAGCTGCTGCGCGATGAAGGGCACGTCCGCTGCGTTGGCGGCATCCGTGTCGCCGTTCATCAGGCGCTGCTCGCAGGCCTGCCCGTCGCGCGCGAGCTCGCTCCAGCTGGTCACGCTGAAGACCTCCGCATCGATGCCCTCGGTGGCCAGCTGGCGTGCCGCCTTGACGACCTCGGTGAGGATCGCGCCGGACCCGAGCAGCGTGACCTTCGGACGCGGCGCAGCGTTGCCGGCGGCATCCGCGGCGGTGTCCTTCCAGCCGTCGTAGCGGTAGCAGCCGCACAGCACGTCCGCCTCGGCACCGGCGGGCAGGCTGGGCTGCGCGTAGTTCTCGTTCATCAGCGTGACGTAGTAGAAGACGTCCTTCTGCTCGACCACCATCTCGCGGATGCCCGCGTCGACGATCACCGCCATCTCGCCCGCAAAGCCCGGGTCGTAGGCCTTGCAGTTGGGGATGGTCGCGGCGATCAGGTGGCTGCTGCCGTCCTGGTGCTGCAGGCCTTCGCCGCCCAGCGTCGTGCGCCCCGAGGTCGCGCCCAGCAGGAAGCCGCGCGGGCGCTGGTCGGCGGCGGCCCAGATCTGGTCGCCCACGCGCTGGAAGCCGAACATCGAGTAGTAGATGTAGAAGGGCAGCATCGCCAGCCCGTGTACGCTGTAGCTGGTGGCCGCTGCGGTCCAGCTGGCGATGGCACCGGCCTCGCTGATGCCTTCCTCCAGGATCTGGCCGTCCGTCGCCTCGCGGTAGGAGAGCACCGAGCCGATGTCTTCCGGCGCATAGCGCTGCCCCACGCTCGAATAGATGCCGACCTGCTTGAACAGGTTGGCCATGCCGAAGGTGCGCGCCTCGTCGGCCACGATCGGCACCACGCGCGGGCCGAGCACCTTGTCCTTCAGCAGGTTGCCCAGCATGCGCACGAAGGCCATCGTCGTGCTCATTTCCTTGCCTTCGGCCGCCACCGCGAACTGCGCATAGGCCGCGAGCTCGGGCTTGGCGACCACGTCGCATGCGGTCTCGCGGCGCGGCATCGAGCCGCCGAGCGCCGCCCGATGCGCCTGGAGGTACTGCATCTCCGCGCTGTCTTCGGACGGCTTCAGGAAGGCCAGCGAGGTCGCCTGCGCGTCGCTGAGCGGCAGGTTGAACCGGTTGCGGAATTCGATCAGGTCGGCGTCTTCGAACTTCTTGTGCGAGTGCGTCGTCATCTTGCCCTGGCCCGCGCCCATGCCGTAGCCCTTCTTGGTGTGCGCCAGGATCACGGTCGGCTGGCCGCGGTGCGCGGAAGCTGCGGCGTAGGCGGCGTGGATCTTCACGAGGTCGTGGCCGCCGCGCTTCAGGCGATCGATCTGCTCGTCGGTCATGCCTTGCGCCAGCTTGGCGAGCGCTTCGTTCTGGCCGAAGAAGGTGTCGCGGTTGTAGCGGCCGTCCTTGGCCGCGAAGGTCTGCATCTGGCCGTCGACCGTGTGCGCGAAGGCCCGGGCCAGCGCGCCGCCGGTGTCGCGTGCGAACAGGCCGTCCCAGTCGCTGCCCCACACGAGCTTGATGACGTTCCAGCCGGCACCCGAGAACAGCTTCTCGAGCTCGTCGATGATGCGGCCGTTGCCGCGCACCGGGCCGTCCAGGCGCTGTAGGTTGCAGTTGACGACCCAGACCAGGTTGTCGAGCTTCTCGCGCGCTGCCAGCGTGAGCGCGCTCATCGATTCGGGCTCGTCCATCTCGCCGTCGCCGAACACGCCCCAGACCTTGCGTCCGTTGCAGTCCTGCAGCTGGCGGTCGGTGAGGTAGCGCATGAAGCGCGCGTGATAGATCGAGCTGATCGGCCCGATGCCCATGGAACCGGTCGGGAACTGCCAGAAGTCGGGCATCAGGTAGGGATGCGGGTAGCTGGTGAGGCCGCGCGCGCCGCTGCCCTGGGTGAATGCTGGCGCGCTGAGCTCCTGCCGGTAGTGGGTCAGGTCGTCTTCGCTGAGCCGGCCTTCGAGGAAGGCGCGCGCATAGACACCGGGCGAGCTGTGCGGCTGGAAGAAGACGAGGTCGCCGCCATGCCGTGCCTCGCCGGCACCGGTGCGTGCGTGGAAGAAATGGTTGAAGCCGACTTCGAACAGATCCGCCGCACTCGCATAGCTCGCGATGTGGCCGCCCAGTTCGCCGTACGAGTGGTTGGCCCGCACCACCATGGCGAGTGCGTTCCAGCGCATCAGTGACGCCAGGCGCTCCTCGATCGCCAGGTCGCCCGGAAAGGCGGGCTGCGCATCGACCGGAATGGTGTTGACGTATGGCGTGCAGAGCTCGGGCTGCCAGCCGATGCGCTGCTCGCGTGCGACGCGGGCCAGCTCGTCGAGCATCCATCGCGCGCGGGCTGCGCCGTGGGTCGCGACCAGTGCGGCGAAGGCATCGCGCCACTCGGCGGTTTCGCTGGGGTCGAGATCGGCGGCCAGCGCCTGTTCCTCGGGCTGGAAATGAGCGCTCGATGTGAGGGCATTCATGGGCGGTCTCCTCGTGATGTCAAAGGCCGGCGCATGTGCCATGCGGCGGCAGTCTTCACTGCAGTGTGCCCCAGACGACGCCTGCTGGCTGTCCCCCTGAGATCGCGCTCGTCGGGTGGCTATTCGCGCGGCTGCGAAGCCGGCGTCGACGGCGCTGCCGGCGGCACGTCGCCGCCTTTCTGGCGTTCGCGGAACAACGCCGCGCGCATCAGGAAGATGGTGGTGACCGGCGCCGTCAGCGCCACGAACAGCGTGATCAGCACCGCATGCAGGAACAGGTTGTTGCCCTGCACCGAGAAGTAGACGATGGTTGCCGCGGTCATGCACCACACGCCGGCCGTGGCGCCGAGCGTGGGCGCATGGATGCGGCGGAAGAAGGTCGGCAACCGGACCAGGCCGAAGGAGCCGATGGCCGCGAACGCGGCACCCAGCACGGCGAAGATGGCCGTGAGGATCTCGGCCCAGAGCGGCAGCGGGCCCACGATGAAATCGTTCATTCGATCACCTCTCCGCGCAGCAGGAACTTGGCGAGCGCCGTCGAGCCGACGAAGCCGAACAGCGCGATCAGCATGGCGGCCTCGAAGTAGACGTTGCTGGCGTAGACGATGCCGAGCACCAGCATCATCAGCATGCCGTTGATGTAGAGGCAGTCGAGCGCCATCACGCGGTCTTGCGCGGTCGGGCCGATCAGCAGCCGTGTCACGGCGCACAGCATCGCGACGGCCAGCAGGAACAGCGCACCCTTGAGCGCCCAGAACAGGATCGGCGTCATGCTTCGAAGATCTCCATCAGCGGGCGTTCGTAGCGGGTCTTGATCATGGCGATGAAGGCCTGCTCGTCGGCCAGGTCGAACACATGGATCAGCAGGGTGCTGCGGTCGAAGGACACCTCGGCCCACGCGGTGCCGGGCGTCAGGCAGCAGACCATCGCCAGCGTGGCCAGCGCATTCGGGTCGCGCATGTCGAGCGGCACCTGGACGAAGCCGGCGGCGATGTCGCGGGTACGCCGGGTCAGCAGCAGCCGGGCGACGGTGAATGCCGAATGCGACAGGTCGTAGAGCACGCGGAACGCGAGCCGCAGCGCCACGCCGGGGCGGCGCATGCGCACGGTCGCAGGACGCAGCCCCTTGGTGATCAGCGGAACGACGACCGACAGCACGGCGGCGGACAGCAGCGTCGCGGCGTCGAGCGACTGGTTGAGCAGCACCCAGACGACGAAGAGTGCGGCCGACAGCGGCGGCGATGGCAGCCAGCGTTTCATCATCGTGCCGCTCCCGGCTTCTGCTGCGCATGCATCACGGCGTCCCGGTAGTCGGCTGGGTGGAACAACCCTTCGGCGGTGTCGGTCGCATGCTGCATCACCGGCTCGGCGGCGATGGTCAACGCCACGGCCGCGAGCAGCAGCGCGGCCACCGGCAGCACCTCGAGCATGCGCAACGCGGGCATCGTGCTCAGCGGCTGCGTCCAGAAGTGGCGGATGCCGGTGCGGCTCAGCGCGACCAGCGTGAAGAAGCCCGAGACGATCAGCAGCGCCATGAACACCCAGCTGGCCGTGCTGACGGTGGGCGCGTCCAGCAGGCCCGACAGCATCGTGAACTTGCCGACGAAGCCGGACAGCGGCGGCAGGCCGGCCAGCAGCAGCGTGCAGCCCATGAAGGCCAGGCCGAGGAAGGCGACGCCTGCGGGAATGGCGCGGCCATAGAGCGCCTGCTGTTCGTCGTCGAGGTTCACGTCGTCGGAGGAAGTGAGGTCTTCGGACAGGAAGGGCGCGTTGCCCGCCGATTCGTGCGCCGCGATGCTGGCGCCCGCGTTGCGCCAGCGTTCGATCATGTCGATCAGCAGGAAGAAGGCGCTGACGGCCAGCGTCGAACTCAGCAGGTAGTAGAGCGCACCGGCCCAGACGGCGGGCTGCCCCAGGCCGACGGCGGTGAGCAGCGTGCCGGCCGAGATCAGCACGCTGTAACCCGCCAGGTTCGACAGCCGCTGCGTGCCGACGATGCCGAGCGCGCCGACGAACAGCGTGGCCATGCCGGCGGCGACCAGCGCGGTCTGGCCGAACTGGGCGGACACGCCCGTGTCCGGCGCGAACAGCAGGCTCCAGAGCCGCAGGATGGTGTAGATGCCGAGCTTGGTCAGCAGCGCGAACACCGCGCTGACCGGCGAGACGGCGGCGCTGTACGCCGGCACCAGCCAGAAGTTGAGCGGCCAGGCGCCGGCCTTGGCGAAGAAGGCGGTCGCGAGGATGGCGGCGGCCGCGTGCACCAACCCGCGGTCGCCCGGATCGAGCTGCGCGATGCGCATGCCCAGGTCGGCCATGTTGAGCGTGCCGGTCACGCCGTAGAGCAGCGCCGCACCGATCAGGAACAGCGACGAGGCCGCGAGATTGATCGCGATGTAGTGCAGCCCCGCCTGCACGCGCAGCCTGCCCGAGCCATGCAGCAGCAAACCGTACGACGCGGCCAGCATGACCTCGAAGAACACGAACAGGTTGAACAGGTCGCCGGTGAGGAAGGCACCGTTGAGCCCCATCAGTTGCAGCTGCAGCAGCGGATGGAAATGCACGCCGGCCTTGTCCCAGCGCGACGTCGAATAGATCGACGAGGCGAAGGCGATCACGCCGGTGAGCGCCAGCATCAGCGTGGAGAGGCGGTCGGCGACCAGCACGATGCCGAAGGGCGCGCGCCAGTTGCCGGGCAGATACACGCCGATCGAACCCGGCCCGCTGCCGGTGTCGACCGCATTCACCCAGCGCAGCAGCGCGAGCGCCGCAAGCAGGCCGACCAGCCCCGACACCACCGCGAGCGCGGCCTTGGCGCGGCGCCGCTGTTCGCCGAGCAGCAGCATCAGCGCGGCGGTGAGCATGGGCACGACGATCGGTACCGCGATCAGATGCGGCATCGTGAAGTCGAGTAGGCGGTCGAGCAGATGGAAGAGTTCGGTCATCGGCCGTCCTCCCCGGTGTTCTGCTCTTCGCCGTCCACGTGGTCGGTGCCGGACAGGCCGCGCGAGGCCAGCATCACGACCAGGAACAACGCCGTCATCGCGAAGCCGATCACGATCGCCGTGAGCACCAGGGCCTGGGGCATCGGGTCGGCGGTGTTGGCCAGCGTGGCCCGGATGCCTGCGGTGAGCACGGGCTCGCTGTCGACCTTGAGCCGGCCCATGCTGAAGATGAAGAGATTGACGGCATAGGAGATCAGCGTGAGGCCCATGATCACCTGGAAGGTGCGCGGGCGCAGCAGCAGGTAGACGCCGGAACTGGTCAGCACGCCGATGGCGAGTGCGAGCACGATTTCCATCAGCGTGCGCCCTCCGTGGCCGGCTCGCCGGATTCGACGGATGCCTTCTCGGCCTCGCGTGCCTTCTGCTCTTCCGCCCAGCGGTGGCTGCGGACGGACTGGTGGGCCAGCGCCGTGAGGATCAGCATCGTGGCGCCGAGCACCAGCGAGAACACGCCCATGTCGAAGAACATGGCGCTGGGTATGTGCACGTCGCCGATCACCGGCAGATGCAGGTGCGCCGTGTGCGTGGTCAGGAACGGGTAGCCGAACAGCACGGCACCGCCGCCGGTCGCCAGCGCGAACAGCAGGCCGATCGCGATCCAGCGCCGCGGGTAGATGCGCAGATGTTCCTCGACCCATTCGGTACCCGACACGATGAACTGGAGCACGAGTGCCACCGACATCACCAGGCCGGCGACGAAGCCGCCACCCGGTGCGTTGTGGCCGCGCATGAAGAAGTACACCGACACCAGCACCGACAGCGGCAGCAGCAGCCGCACCAGCACGGCCGGCACCATGAGGTAGCCGATGGCGGTGTCCTTGGCGCGCCGTGGATTCAGCAGGTCGCTGCTGCCGTCGTCGACCTGCAGGCGCTGCTGCGACGGGAGCGCCATCGCTTCGGGCGCGGGCCGGAAACGGCGCAGCAGCGCGTAGACCGTGAGCGCAACGACGCCGAGCACGGTGATCTCACCGAAGGTGTCGAAGCCGCGGAAGTCGACCAGCATCACGTTGACGACGTTGGTGCCGCCACCTTCGCTGAGCGCGCGGTCGAGAAAGAAGGGGGAGATGCTGTCGTTGAAGCGGCGCGTCATCATGGTCCAGGCCAGCGCCGCGAGACCGCTGCCCGCGATCGCGGCGACCAGCAGGTCGCGGCCACGCCGTCCCCAGGGCCTCAGCCGCGTGGCCGCAGGCTGTACCGCCGCCTTGCGCATCGGCAGCCAGCGCAGGCCGAGCAGGATCAGGACGGTCGTGACGGCCTCCACCACGAGCTGGGTCAGCGCAAGGTCGGGCGCCGAGAACCAGATGTAGGTGATGCAGCAGACCAGGCCCGACGCCGCGGCCAGCATCATGGAAGCGAGCCGATGGAACTTGGCCTGCCAGGCCGCAGCCAGTGCACAGGTGCCGCCGATCAGCCAGGTCATCGCGAACATCGGCGAGAACGGGATCGGCTCGCGCAGGCCGAGCGAGGCGGGGGCGATCCACAGCGAGGTGCCGGCACCGATCACGGCGACCAGCACGAGCAGCAGCAGTTGCGACTGCATGCGGCGCGTGCCGAGCAGGCGGCGGCTGCGGCGACCCGCTTCGCTCAGGCGCGCCAGCAGGTTCTCGAAGATGCGTTGACCGTCGAACACGTGCAGCAGCGGCGTGTGTTCGAGCCGCCCTCGCGCACGGCCGCGGCGCTGGGCCAGATAGAGCACGCCGCCGCCGACCAGCGCCACCATGCTCATCAACAGGGGCAGATTGAACCCGTGCCAGACGGCCAGGCTGTATTCGGGCAGCACGCCGCCGACGACGGGCGCGGCGGAAGCCGCCAGCATCGGCCCGACGGACCATGCCGGCGCAATGCCGACCACCAGGCAGATCAGCACCAGGATCTCGACCGGCACGCGCATCCAGTGCGGCGGCTCGTGCGGATGCCTGGGCACCTCGTCGCCACATGGCGGGCCGAAGAACACGTCGAACACGAAGCGCGCCGAATAGGCCACGCTGAACACGCCGGCCAGCGTGGCGATCAGCGGCAGCGTGAAGTCGACCCAGGGCGTGGACTGGATGAAGACCGTCTCGGCGAAGAACATCTCCTTCGACAGGAAGCCGTTGAGCAGCGGCACGCCGGCCATCGACGCGCTGGCGATGATGGCGAGCGTGCCGGTGATCGGCATCAGCCGCATCAGTCCGCTGAGCTTGCGGATGTCGCGCGTGCCGGTCTCGTGGTCGATGATGCCGGCCGCCATGAACAGCGATGCCTTGAAGGTCGCGTGGTTCATCACATGGAAGACGGCGGCCACTGCGGCGACCGGGCTGTTCAGGCCCAGCAGCAGCGTGATGAGGCCGAGGTGCGAAATCGTCGAATAGGCGAGCAGCGCCTTCAGGTCGCGCTGGAACATCGCGACGTAGCCGCCCAGCAGCAGCGTGAGCGCCCCTGCGCCGCCGACCAGCCAGAACCATTGCTCGGTGCCCGAGAGCACGGGCCACAGGCGCGCCATGAGGAACACGCCGAGCTTCACCATCGTGGCCGAATGAAGGTACGCCGACACCGGCGTCGGTGCGGCCATGGCACGCGGCAGCCAGAAATGGAAGGGGAACTGCGCGCTCTTGGTGAAGGCGCCCAGCAGCACCAGCACCAGCGCGGTGGTGTAGAGCGGATGGGCGCGCACCACGTCGCCCGATGCCAGCAGCACGTCGAGCTCGTAGCTGCCGACGATGCGCCCGAGGATCAGCACGCCGGCCAGCAGGCAGAGCCCGCCGGCGCCCGTCACCGTGAGCGCCATGCGCGCGCCGCGCCGCGCGTCGCGGCGGTGATGCCAGTAGCCGATCAGCAGGAAGGAGAACAGGCTGGTGAGCTCCCAGAACAGCACCATCTGGATCAGGTTGCCGGAGAGCACCACGCCCATCATGGCGCCCATGAACGCCAGGAAGAAGGCGAAGAAGCGCGGCACCGGGTCGGACGCCGACATGTAGTAGCGCGCGTACAGCACCACCAGCGTTCCGATGCCCAGCACGAGCATGCAGAACAGCCAGGCGAAGCCGTCCATGCGGAACACGAGGTTGAGGCCGAAGGCGGGCAGCCATTCGACCTCGTAGCGGATCACGTTGCCATGGGCGAGCCGCGGAAAGAAGAGCGCCGCCTGGATGGCGCATCCCAGTGCGACCAATCCTGCCAGCGTCGACTCCCTGTTGCGTGCGTTGGCCGGCAGAAAGGCGGCAAGCACGCTGGCGATGAAGGGGAGTGCGACGAGAAGGACAAGGGGCATTGCGGCCGATTCTATAGACCGGGTTGCGAATCGATGTCCGCAGAAACCGCAGCATTGCGCCGGGTTTGATGCGGATGCCTGCACATGCGCGCAGGCTCGCCAGCACGCGCTTCGGCGAGCGCGGTGTTCTCAGCCCGTGAAGGCCTGGACCGTGCGGAAGCCCAGCCAGGTCAGGCACAGCGATCCACCCAGGTGCAGCGCCAGGGTGGCGAGCGCCAGGCCGGGCCGACCGCCCATCAGCATGCCGACCACTTCGGCCGAGAAGCTGGAAAAGGTGGTCAGCGTGCCGAGAAAGCCGGTGATGACCATGAGGCGCCAGGCCGGGTCGATGTCCGGCAACTGATTGAAGACGGCGATCGAGACGCCGATGAGGTAGCCGCCGATCAGGTTGACCGCCAGCGTGCCCCAGGGCAGCAGGCCGCCCGGATTGAGCCAGAGCGCGAGGCCCCAGCGAAGCAGGGCGCCGACGCAGGCGGCCGCACAGATGACCAGGACGTTGAGCAGCATCGGGCGATTATGGCGAGGCGTTCGATGCCGTCGCGGCACGCTCGAGCGTGCCGCACCTCTACTTCTCTGCGCCCATCATCACGTCCGGCAGGATGGTCACGATGCCCGGGAACAGCGTGATCAGCGCGATGCACACCACCAGGCAGAAGAAGAAGGGAATGGCCGCCCTGGCGATCACGTTGCTGTCCTTGCCCGTCATGTTCTGCAGCACGAACAGGTTGAAGCCCACCGGCGGCGTCACCTCCGCGATCTCGACCAGCAGCACGATGAAGATGCCGAACCAGATCAGGTCGAAACCCGCTTTCTGGATCATCGGCAGCACCACCGCGCTGGTCAGCACGATCATCGAGATGCCGTCGAGTGCGGTGCCGAGGATCAGGTACACCACCACCAGCGCACCGATCAGCGCATAGGGCGACAGGTGCATGCTGTCGACCCATTCCGCTAGCTCGCGCGGGATGCCGGTGAAGGCCATGGTCTTGGTCAGGAAAGCTGCACCGGCCAGGATGAACATGATCATGCAACTGGTGCGCGTCGCGCCCATCAGCGCGTCCTTGAAGTTCTTCCAGCTCAGGCTGCGGCCCCATGCCGCAATCGCCAGCGAGCCCAGCACGCCGAAGGCCGCGCATTCGGTGGCCGTGGCCCAGCCGGCGACCAGGACCCAGACGATGAAGACGATCAGCAGCGCGCACGGGATCAGATTGCCCGACAGGCGGATCTTCTCCATGAAGGTGGTCGGCGGGTCGGCCGGCGGCACCTTGGTCGGATTGCGCAGGCTCCACCAGGCGATGTAGCCGGAGAACAGCAGCATCAGCAGGAAGCCCGGCAGGAAGCCGGCGAGAAAGATCCGGATGATCGACGCGTCGGCTGCCACCGCGTACACGACCATCGTGATCGATGGCGGTATCAGGATGCCCAGTGTGCCGGCCGTCGCCAGCGAACCGATGGCCAGCTTCTCGTCATAGCCGCGGCGCGTGAGCTCCGGCAGCGCCACCTTGGCGATGGTCGCGCAGGTGGCGGCCGAGGAGCCCGACACCGAACCGAACACGCCGCAGCCGATGATGGTGGTGTGCATCAGCCGGCCGGGCACGCGGTTCAGCCAGGGGCGCAGGCCCTCGAACATCTCCTCGCTGAGCTTGGTGCGGAACAGGATCTCGCCCATCCAGATGAAGAGCGGCAGCGCGGCCAGTTCCCAGCTCGCGTTGCTTTCCCAGAAGGAGGAGAAGAGGTTCTTGGCCGGCAGCGTGTTGGTGAAGAAGGCCTGGCCCACCCAGCCGACGATGGCCAGGGTCATCGCGATCCAGACGCCGCCCGCGAGCAGCACCAGCATGATGACGAGCAGCAGTGCGCCCATCAGGAGGGTTTCGATCATTTCGGTGTTCCATCACGCGTCGTGCAACCTGGTTCAGGTGCACCCGCGGCGTCGCAAGCGCGTCGGGGGTGAGTCATACATCCGACGAGAAGTCGCCAGCGGCATGGCGTTCCTCGACGGCGCGCTGGTAGCTGGGCTTCTCGCCGCGCACCACGCCCACCATCTCGTCGATCATCGCGATCAGCAGCAGCCAGCAGCCGATCACGAAGGTCGACTGCGGAATCCAGATCGGGATCACGACCAGCCCGGTCGCCATTTCGGCGAACTCGTAGCTTTCCCAGGTGAAGCTGGTGGCGGCATAGGTGAGGTAAGCGACCGACACCGAAGCGATCAGCAGGCAGCTCACATCGAGTGCGCGCCTCACCCTGGGGCTGGACACGTCCAGCAGCAGCGTGACGCGCACGAAGTCGCCATGCCGGAATGCGTGCGCCATGGCAAAGAAGGCGGCCGCGGCGCAGAGCCAGGCGACCACGTCGTTGAGGCCGCTCACATGCCAGTTCATCTGCCGGCCGACGCCGGCCAGGATCATCAGCACGAAGATCAGGAACACGCAGAGCGCGCCGAGCGCGCCTGCGCCGTCGTAGAGGCGGTCGAGGAAGCGGCGCACGGTCAGGTCTCCGGCTGGTGGATCGTGCGCATCACGGCGTACCCGGCCCTGGGCTGCGAGGCACGGGGCGATGAGCGTGAGGATCTCGTCATGGCTTCTTGTAGGCATCGACGATCGCTGCACCGTCGGCACCCGCAACCTTGAGCCAGTCGGCCTGCATGATGCCGCCCACCTGGCGCATGTCGGCGTCGAGCTTGGCCGACGGCTTGTGGATCTTCATGCCGCGGTCGGTCAGCAGGCGCTTGTATTCCTCGTTCTTCTCTTCCGCGACCTTCCAGCCGCGGGTTTCGGCTTCGGCCGCGGCCTTGAGCACGGCGGCCTGTGTCGGTGCATCCAGTGCATCGAAGGACTTGGCGTTGACCAGGATCGCGTTCTTCGGAATCCACGCCTGGGTGTCGTAGAAGTTCTTGATGCTTTCGTAGGTCTTGGTGTCGTAGCCGGTCGAGCCGGAACTCATGTAGCTCTCGATCACGCCGGTTGCCATGGCGGCGCTGAGTTCGGCCTGCTGGATCTGCACCGGCTGGGCACCGATCAGTTCGGCGATCTTGGCCGTCGCCGGGCTGTAGGCGCGCCATTTCACGCCTCGCAGATCGGCGACCGAGCCGATCTCCTTTTTCACATAGATGCCTTGCGGTGCCCAAGGCACCATGAAGAGCACCTTGATGCCCTGCGCGGCGAGCATCTTCTCCATGGTGGGCTTGGACGTTGCATACAGCTTCCTGGCTTGCGGATAGGTCGTCGCAAGAAAGGGAACGCCGTCGAGCGCGTAGATCGGGTTCTCGTTGGCGAAGTTCGCGAGCAGGATTTCTCCTGCTTGGGCCTGCCCGCTCTGCACCGCGCGCTTGATTTCAGGCGCCTTGAAGAGCGACGCGTTGGCATGCACGGTGATCTTGACCTTGCCGCCAGTGGCCGCGTCCACGTCCTTGGCGAACTGGGCGATGTTCTCGGTGTGGTAGTTCGTGGCCGGGTAGGCGGTCGGGAGATCCCACTTGGTTTGGGCGAAGGCGGCGGAACCGAAAGCGAGGCCTGCGAGGGCGATGCAGAACTTGTGATTCATGGGCTCTCCAGAATGAGGAAAAGGTTGGGCGACGGCAGCATACGTGCAAATATCAGGCCATCTTTCAATCCGCTTTCAATGATTACCCTGAGCAGGCGGGTCGCCAAAATGCAAAAAGCCGTCCTGGAGGACGGCTTTTGATGGCGGGTGGATCGACCCGGCGCTGTCAGGGCTTCACTGGCTTGGTCGATGCGTCGGCCTTGGCATCTGCCTTCGCAAATTTCGCTGGCTTGGCTGCAGGCGCTGCACCTTTGTAGCTCTCGCCGTTGACCGTCAGGCCTTCGGCCGACAGTTTCGCCGCCGCCTTTTCCTTGACGCCCTTCACGCGGGTCATCAAGTCGGTCCAGTCTTTGAACGCTGACTGTTGCCGTGCGTCGACGATGCGCTTGGACATCGCAGGACCGACGCCCTTGAGTCCATCGAGCTCGGCCACGGTGCCCTTGTTGGCGTCGACGGCGGCGAACGATGCGACCGCAAACAGCATGGCCGTCACTGCCAGAATTTTCTTGAACATGAAACTCCCTCTGGATATTGGATTGAAAAGTAGCGATGCGCTCCGGTGTTCCCGGCGCGCGCGACGAGCCTATCGGCTTCCGCTTGCTTTTCGATCTCTCTGTCAGAGGAGTTCAGAGTTCTTCGACGCGTCGTGGCGGATAGCTGTCCCAGGCCTGGCAGCCAGGGCAATGCCAGAAGTGCTGATGCGCCTCGAAGCCACAGGCCGCGCAGCGATACCGCATCAATGGGCGCGTCGCCTGATCGATCGCGCGCTGAACCTGCGGATGGAACTGCTCATGTTCGAAGCGCTCGCCGGCCAGCCAGCGCGAGGCGGCAACGAGCGACGGTTGATGCGACAGGTGCGCGATATAGCCATCGCGCGGCGTCAGTCCTTCGGCGGGCGGTGCGTCTCCTGCCGGGGTTGGCGTTCCACCGAGCGCGATGATGGCTTCGAGCACATCGATCGATGGTGCGTCCGCGTAGCGTCGCTGAAGCAGCGCCAGGCCATCGTCGCGGCGCTGCGCGCCGATGGCCGTCTGTTGCAGCATGGCCGCATAGAGCGGCAGGGCGAGGGGCGCGCGTTCGCTCAATCCGACGAGCGTGTTGAATGCCGCCCCTGCTTCACCATTGCGCAGTTGCAGGGCAGCGGTGTCGATGGCCGGGCGTGGCGCGTCGGGTGCCGCTTCGACGGCGCGCCGCAGCAACTGGGCAGCGCCCGCGATGTCGCCTGCCGCCAACTGTTCCGACGCCTGTTCGCAGAGGTGATGCGCGCGTCGCGCTTCGTAGCTGGCTTGCTCGGCATCGTCGAGCTTCTGAGCGATCTCGGCCGCCTGCACCCATTCGCGCGAACGCTCGTAGATCGCGAGCAGGGAAAGGCGTGCTTCGTTCTCGAAGCGGGTGCCTTCGAGTTTCTGCAGCGCCGTTTCTGCACGGTCCAGCAATCCGGCACTGAGGAAGTCCTTGGCCAGCGCATGTTGTGCGCGGTCCCGGTCGTTCCGGGTGAGGTCGCCGCGACCCAGTAGGTGCTCGTGGACGCGCACGGCGCGCTGGTACTCGCCGCGACGGCGAAACAGGTTGCCGAGCGCGAAGTGCAGTTCCTGCGTGTCCGGATCGTTCTGCACGGCCTCGATGAACGCATCGATCGCCTGATCCTGCTGCTCGTTGAGCAGGAAGTTCAGGCCGCGGAAATACGCCTTGGGTGCCTGGCGGTTTTCAAGTCTCAGCTGGCGGATGTCGAAGCGCGAGGCGAGCCAGCCAAGAACGAATGCGATAGGAAGGCCGAGAAGCAGCCACGTGAAGTCAAAGTCCATGCTGTCGAACGGCGGGAAGATCGGTGGCAGCGAGGGTCGCTGCGGGGGTGGGCGTGGTTGTGGGCGCAGCGGTGGGAATCTGCGCTGCGGCGGGACGTTGCGTAGCGGCGCTTCGATGCCGCCACCAGCCCGGCAGCATACCCAATGCGCCAACGACCACACCGCCGGTGAAGCCGGCCAATACCACCAGCACCAGCGGTGCGCGCCAGTAGGTCCCGAAGAAGAAGTAGACGGTCGCGTCCTGCTGGTTGTTCAGCGCGAAGGCGAAGAGGGTAAAAAAAATGGCTGCCTTGAGCAGCCAGAGGAGGTATTTCATGCGCGTCCCCGTTGGCCCAGGGATTCTAGGCCGAGGCGCGTGCTTCAGTTCTTGCCGTCTTTACGCGAATCCAGCTCTGCGGTCCGGGCATCGACGGCCTCGCGCAAAGCCTTGCCCGGCTTGAAATGCGGCACGCGCTTTTCAGGAATCTGCACGCTGGCACCCGAGCGCGGATTGCGTCCGATGCGTGGCGGCCGCCGATTCACCGAGAAGCTGCCGAAGCCGCGGATCTCGATGCGGTGGCCGCGCACCATCGCGTCGCTCATCGCGTCAAGAATGGTCTTGACGGCGTATTCGGCATCGCGGTGGGTCAGTTGCGCAAAGCGGGCTGCAAGTTCTTCGACAAGGTCTGAGCGGGTCATGGTGGCGAAAACACGTAGACGAAAAAAAAGACAGGGCGGCCTCTCGGCCGGCCCTGTCTCCTGACAAGACTTTACTTGTCGCTGTTGTCCAGCTTGGCGCGCAGCAGGGCGCCCAGGCTGGTCGTGCCGGCGTTTTCGCGCGACGACTGTTGCTGCAGGTTGGCCATGGCGCCTTGCTCGTCGGCCATGTCCTTCTGCTTGATCGACAGCTGGATGTTGCGGGTCTTGCGATCCACGTTGATCACCACGGCCGTGACTTCGTCGCCTTCCTTCAGCACGTTGCGTGCATCTTCCACGCGATCGCGGGAGATTTCGCTGGCGCGCAGGTAGCCGAGGATGTCTTCGCCGAGGTCGATCTCAGCACCGCGAGCGTCCACGGTCTTGACCTTGCCCGTGACGATCTGTCCCTTGTCGTTCACGGTCGTGAACGTGGTGAACGGATCGCTGTCGAGCTGCTTGATGCCCAGGCTGATGCGTTCGCGGTCGACGTCGACTGCGAGCACCAGAGCCTCGACTTCCTGGCCCTTCTTGTAGTTGCGAACCGCGGCTTCGCCGGCTTCGTTCCACGAGAGGTCGGACAGGTGAACCAGGCCGTCGATGCCGGCAGCCAGACCCACGAACACGCCGAAGTCGGTGATCGACTTGATCGGGCCCTTGACGCGGTCGCCGCGCTTGGTGTTCTGCGCGAACTCTTGCCACGGGTTGGCCTTGCACTGCTTCATGCCAAGGCTGATGCGGCGCTTGTCTTCGTCGATCTCGAGGACCATGACTTCGACTTCGTCGCCCAGCGAGACGATCTTGTTCGGAGCGATGTTCTTGTTGGTCCAGTCCATTTCGGAGACGTGCACCAGGCCTTCGATGCCGGGTTCGAGTTCGACGAACGCGCCGTAGTCGGCGATGTTCGTGACCTTGCCGAACAGGCGGGTCGATTGCGGGTAGCGGCGCGAAACGCCCATCCACGGGTCGTCACCCATTTGCTTCAGACCCAGCGAGACACGGTTCTTTTCGGTGTCGAACTTGAGGATCTTGGCGGTGATTTCCTGGCCGGCCTGAACGACTTCGCTCGGGTGGCGGACACGGCGCCATGCCATGTCGGTGATGTGCAGCAGGCCATCGATGCCGCCGAGGTCGACGAACGCACCGTATTCGGTGATGTTCTTCACGACGCCGCGGACGACAGCGCCTTCCTTCAGCGTTTCCATCAGCTTGGCGCGTTCTTCGCCCATGCTGGCTTCGACCACGGCACGACGCGACAGCACGACGTTGTTGCGCTTGCGGTCGAGCTTGATGACCTTGAATTCCAGGGTCTTGTTTTCGTACGGGGTCAGGTCCTTGATCGGACGCGTGTCGATCAGCGAGCCCGGCAGGAATGCGCGGATGCCGTTGACCAGAACGGTCAGGCCGCCCTTGACCTTGCCGCTGGTGGTGCCGGTCACGAAGTCGCCGGATTCCAGGGCCTTCTCGAGTGCGAGCCACGAAGCCAGACGCTTGGCGGTGTCGCGCGAGAGGATGGTGTCGCCGTAGCCGTTTTCGACGCTGCCGATGGCAACGGAAACGAAATCGCCGGCCTGAACTTCGAGTTCACCCTTGTCGTTCTTGAACTCCTCGATCGGCACGTACGCTTCGGACTTCAGTCCGGCGTTCACGACGACGTGGTTGTGTTCGACACGCACGACTTCGGCGGTGATGACCTCGCCGCTGCGCATTTCGGAACGCTTCAGGGACTCTTCGAATAGGTCGGCAAAAGATTCAGACATTGTGTTTTCCTTCCGTCATGCAGGGTTTGCAGGCACACCATTGCGACTGCGTAGGGTCTGGAGACGGCGGTTGTGGGCTTGTCGGCCCGGGTTGAGTTGAACAAACCGGCAGGCCGATGCGCTGTCGCGCGGTGGGGACTTGCCGGAGCGAAGAGCTGCTCAGGCGGACCCGAACGGCTGCGTCTGCTGCCACCACGACAGAACCTGGTCGACCGACTGAACGATCGAAAGGCTGGAGTTGTCGAGGAGGCGAGCATCCTGCGCGGGTTTGAGAGGCGCCACGCTGCGGGAGGAGTCCCGGGCGTCGCGTGCTTCCAGGTCGGCGCGAAGATCGTCGAGTGTAGTTGAAATCCCTTTAGAAATCAACTGCTTATAGCGGCGCTCGGCGCGCTGGCCGGCGCTGGCCGTCAGGAAGACCTTGAGCTTCGAGTCCGGGAAGATGACGGTGCCCATGTCGCGTCCGTCGGCGACCAGGCCGGGCAGGCTGCGGAAGCGCTTCTGCAGCGCGAGCAGGGCCGCGCGCACGGCGGGCAGCGCGGAAACGCGCGAGGCGTCGAGGCCAGCCGCTTCGGCGCGGATGGCGTCGCTCACGTCTTCGCCGTCCAGAAGGACCTTGCCCTGGCGGAATTCCAGCGGCAGGTGCTCGGCGAGCTCGGCGATTCGCGCTTCGTTCTCGGGCTCCGGTGTCAGGCCCTGGCGACGGGCGACCAGGCCAGTCACGCGGTACAGCGAGCCCGAATCGAGGTAGCGGTAGCCCAGCGCGTGCGCGATCTCGACGGCGAGCGTGCCCTTGCCCGAGGCGGTGGGGCCGTCGATGCAGATCACGGGAATATCGGCTGCCTCCACCACCGAGAAGAGCGTCTCGAAGTAATCCGGGAAGGTCTTCGCGACGCAATGCGGCTCGAGGATGCGCACCGCGATGGCGTCCGGATTGAAGGCCGCCAGCGAGAAGCACATCGCGACCCGGTGGTCGTCGTACGTCTTGATCGATGCCGCCCGCCAATGGCCAACCGCCAGTGGGTGCACGCGGATGAAATCCGGTCCGGATTCCACGGCGGCGCCGAGCTTGCGCAGCTCGTTGGCCATCGCGTCGATGCGATCGGTTTCCTTGACCCGCCAGCTTGCGATGTTGCGCAGCGTGCTAGGGCCGTCGGCGTAGAGCGCCATGACCGCGAGCGTCATGGCCGCATCGGGGATGTGGTTGGCGTCGAGGTCGATCGCCTTCAACGGCCAGGCACCGCGGCGCACCTGAAGCCAGTTGGCACCGCTGTCGATTCGGGCACCCATCTGCTCGGCAGCTTCGATGAAGCGGATGTCGCCCTGGATCGAATCCGCACCGACGCCTTCGATGCGGATGCCATGGCCCGATGGATCGGCCGCGATGGAACCGAGTGCAATGAAGTAGCTGGCCGACGACGCATCGGCCTCGATGTGGATCTCGCCCGGCGAGCGGTACTGGCTGCCGGCTGGGATCGTGAATCGCTCCCAGCCATCGCGCCGCACGGCGATGCCGAAGCGCGCCAGCAGGTTCAGCGTGATCTCGATGTAGGGGCGGGAGATCAGCTCGCCGACGACCTCGATCACGATGTCGGCCTTTGCGGCCAGCGGCAGCGCCAGCAGCAGCGCCGTCAGGAATTGGCTGGATACGTCGCCGCGAACGCGGATCGGTTTGTCGAGCGCGAGTGCGCCGTGTTTGACCGGATGGATGCGCAGCGGCGGGTACCCGGGATTGCCGAGGTAGTCGATGTGGCAGCCGAGCTGCGTGAGCGCGTCGACCAGGTCGCCGATCGGTCGCTCGTGCATGCGCGGAATGCCGCGCAGTTCGAAGTCACCGCCCATCAGCGCGAGCGCTGCGGTCAACGGGCGCATCGCGGTGCCCGCGTTGCCGAGGAACAGATCGGCCTGCGTTGCGTGAGCCCGTCCGCCGAGACCTTCGATGCGCAGGCTGCTGCCCGACCGTTCGATGTTGCAACCCAGGGCGCGAAGTGCATCGAGCATGACGCGCGTGTCGTCGGAATCCAGCAGGTCGTGAACGGTGGTCATGCCGCTCGCGAGCGCGGCCAGCAGCAGGACGCGGTTCGAGATGCTCTTGGAGCCCGGCAGTTGAACGGTGCCGCCAGCCGATGCAAGCGCGGGAATGTCGAGGAAAGGAGAGGAGAACATCGCGTCAGCCGGTGGTCGAGCCGGAGCCCATCTTCCATTGCGATCGAAGGCCGCTGGCCGAGGCGATCGCGTCCTTGAGCGCTGTCGATTCACCTGCTTGCATCATCGCCTCGAGTGCGTCGAGCGCCTGCCGGAAGGCCCGGGCCTGCAACAGCACCTGTTCGCGGTTGGCAAGCAGCACATCGCGCCACATCGTCGGATCGCTCGCTGCGATGCGCGTGAAGTCACGGAAGCCGGGGCCGGCGAGTTCGAGGAATCGCTGTCCGTCAGGCTGTGACGCTATGCCGTTGGCGAATGCGAAGGCCAGCAGATGCGGCAGATGGCTCACTGCGGCGAAGGCGCTGTCGTGCGCTTGCGGCGTCATCGTGAGCACCTGGGCGCCGATGGCCGACCAAAGTGTTGCCGCGCGCTGGATGTTGGCGAGTCGGGTGGTCTCTACCGGCGTGAGCACGACTTGCCGGCCGCTGTACAGCGCCGCATCGGCGTGCTCGACACCCGAGAGTTCCTTGCCTGCGATCGGGTGGGCCGGTACGAAACTGCCGAACTGCGTCTGCAGGCCGCGCCGGGCGGCTTCGATCACGTCCGACTTGGTGGAGCCGACGTCCATCACCAGCGTCTCGGCCGAGATGCCGGCGCGGATGGCGGCAAAGGTGGCTTCCGAGGCGGCCACCGGCACCGCGACCAGCACCAGGTCGGCGCCCGATACGGCGAGCAATGCCGATGACGCCGCCTCATCGATCACGCCAAGCTGCTGCGCATGTTCGGTGGTCGACGGCGACTTGCTGTAGCCGACCACCCGCTTGACCAGCTTGGCGCGCTTGAGTGCCAGGGCGAAGGAGCCGCCCATCAGCCCGCAGCCGATCAGACCCAGTTGGTTGAACATCGCGGTCAGGAGGTGACCGGATAGGCGCCCAGCACCTTGTAGAACGCGCACAGTGTGCGCAGTTCCGCCAGTGCCGCCGCGACGTGGGGCTGCGACGGATGACCGTCGAGGTCGATGTAGAAGTAGTACTCCCACTGGCCGGTGCGCGCCGGGCGCGACTCGAAACGCGTCATCGAGACCTTGTTGGCCTTCAGCGGCACGAGCAGGTCGTGCACCGCGCCGGGCCGGTTGGGAACCGACACCACGAGACTGGTGCAGTCGCGGCCGGTGGCTGGCGGCATTGCCAGCGTCTGCGGCAGGCAGATGACGGCAAAGCGTGTGCGGTTGTACGAGTCGTCCTGTACCGCGTGGGACACGATGTGCAGGCCGAAGCGTGTGGCAGCGCGGTCGCCGGACAGCGCGGCCCAGGCCGGATTCTCGGCGGCGAGCCGGGCACCTTCAGCATTGCTCGACACCGCGCGCCGCTCGGCGTTCGGCAAATGCTTGGACAACCAGGTCTGGCATTGCGCGAGCGCCTGCGGATGAGCGAGCACCGCCTCCACGCCTTCGAGCGAATTGACGGTGCGCAGCAGATGGTGGCGCACCAGCAGGCTCACTTCACCGACGACATGCGCAGGCGAGTGGAGGAACAGGTCGAGTGAGCGCGTCACCACGCCTTCGGTCGAATTCTCTACGCCCACGACGCCGTACTGCGCGCTGCCGGCGGCGGTCGCGTGGAACACTTCGTCGAAGCTGGCGCAGTAGATCAGGTCGGCTGCACCGCCGAAGTACTCGATGGCCGCCTGCTCGCAGAACGTGCCTTCCGGTCCGAGCACGGCGACGCGCTGCGGCGACTCGAGTGCCAGGCAGGCCGACATGATTTCGCGCCAGATGGCCGAGACATGAAGGTCCTTCAGCGGACCCGTGTTGCTCTGCTGCATCTTCGCAATGACCTGGGCCACGCGATCAGGGCGGAAGAAGGGGGTGCCCTCGCGCTTCTTGACTTCGCCGACCTGTTCGGCAACGCGGGCGCGCTGGTTCAAGAGGTCGAGCAGACGCTGGTCGAGCGAGTCGATCTGCGTGCGCAGATCGCTCAGGCTTTGGGAAGGATCGTTCGGGGGAGTGGAGGCTGGTGCGGTCATCGTTCGGTCGCGCTACTAGGCATGCGATCGCTCGAATTCTCGCATGTAGGTCACCAGCGCCTGGACGCCTTCGAGGGGCATCGCGTTGTAGATGCTGGCGCGCATGCCGCCCACGGACTTGTGTCCCTTGAGCTGCAGCAGCCCGGCTTCGCGTGCGCCGGCAAGAAAGGCTTCGTTGCGGCTCTCGTCGCGAAGGAAGAACGGCACGTTCATCCGCGACCGGCAGTCGGCCGCAATGCGGTTCTCGTACAGCGCGGACGTGTCGATGAAGTCGTACAGCAGCCGGGCCTTGGCGATGTTGCGTTGCTCCATCGCCGCGATGCCGGTCGCTTCGCCTTCGGTCTGCTGTAGCAACCACTGGAAGGTCAACCCCGCCATGTAGATACCCCAGGTCGGCGGCGTGTTGTACATCGACTGGTTGTCGGCAACGGTCTTATAGTTGAAGGCGCTCGGGCAGATGTCGAGGGCGCGGCCGAGCAGGTCGTCACGCACGACCACGATCGTGAGTCCGGCCGGGCCGAGGTTCTTCTGGGCACCACCGAACGCGAGACCGACGCGTGTCCAGTCGACCGGGCGCGAGGCCACATGCGACGAGAAATCGATCACCAGTGGCGCCGTGCTGCCAAGCGCAGCCAGATCGGGCAATTCCTGGAATTCGATGCCGTTGATCGTCTCGTTGCTGCACACGTGCACATAGGACGCATCGGCGGACAACTTCCAGCTTGCCGCTTCGGGCAGTGACGTGTGCTTGTCCGCGACGTTGCTCGCAACGATGCGCGTCTCGCAATAGCGCTGCGCTTCCTTCTGCGACTTGATGCTCCAGCTGCCGGTGATGACGAAGTCCGCGACCGTGCCACGTGACAGGTTCAACGGAACGATCGCGTTTTCGCCGAGCCCGCCGCCTTGCATGAACAGGATATGGAAGTTGTCCGGCACGGCCAACAACGTGCGCAGGTCGGCTTCCGCCTGCGTGGCGATCTGGCCGAACTCCTTGCCACGGTGGCTCATCTCCATCACGCCCATGCCGCTGCCATGCCAGTCGAGCATTTCGCTGGCCGCGCGTTGCAGCACGGCTTCGGGCATGGCGGCGGGACCGGCGGAGAAGTTGTACGGGCGTTGTCCCGCGCGCGTCGTCACTTCTTGGCGGGCGCCTTGGCAGGCGCGGCAGCCTTGGGGGCGGGCTGGTCAGGCGGCGCAGCCGGGGCGCCCAGCGCCTGAGCCACGCTGGCGTCCAGGGCACGCATCTTCGGCTCGACGGATGCACGCGTTTCGGCCACGAGCTTCTCCGTCAATGCGGTCTGCATCTTGGGATTCAGATCCTGGTACTTCTTGCTCAGCGGGGAGCTGATCCAGGCCAGCAACTGGCGCAATTCGTCTTCGCTGAAGGTCTGATCCATCAGCGGGCCGATGGTGGTCGGTGCGAGTTGCACTGCCTTGTCGCGCACGACGGGATAGGTTTCGTCGAAATACTTCTTCAGCTCGGCGTCGGCAGCCTTGGCCGCGCTTTCACGCTTTTCTGCCGGCACCTGCGTCTGCAGGTATTGCGAGCCGGCCTGGGCGATCGGGGCGCTGGATTGTTCGACCAGGCCGCGTGCAAGTGCTTCGATACCGGGGCGCTGCATGTCGAGGAACTGCTTGACCAAAGCGGCCTTGTCCTGTGCCATCGCAAACGAACTGGCGGCCATCGCCGCAGTCACGAACGCGAGCTTGATTTTCTTATTCACTGGGATTCTCCGTTGAAGATGTGGATGTGTCGTTGTCGGGCTCGATGTCGACGTTGGCGTCGTTCTCGACGATGCGTTGGAGCCCGCTGAGCTTGGCGCCTTCGTCGAGGCCGATCAGGGTCACGCCTTGCGTGGCGCGACCCAGTTCACGGATTTCGGAAACGCGCGTCCGCACCAGTACGCCCTTGTCTGTGATCAGCATGATCTCGTCGTCGGCATGCACCAGCGTGGCAGCCACGACCTTGCCGTTGCGCTCACTCTGTTGAATCGCAATCATGCCTTTGGTTCCGCGGCCATGACGCGTGTACTCGGTAATGCTTGTGCGTTTTCCGTAACCGTTCTCGGTCGCGGTGAGCACGCTTTGCGCCTCGTCTTCGGCGACGAGCATGGCGATGACGCCCTGACCATCTTCCAGCATCATGCCGCGCACGCCGCGTGCATTGCGACCCATCGGGCGCACGTCGTTCTCGTCGAAGCGGACGGCCTTGCCGTTGTCGCTGAACAGCATCACGTCGTGCTTGCCGTCGGTCAGTGCTGCGCCGACCAGATAGTCACCCGCATCCAGGTCGACGGCAATGATGCCGGCCTTGCGAGGGTTGCTGAATTCGTCGAGCGCGGTCTTCTTGACCGTGCCCATCGAAGTCGCCATGAAGACGTACTGATCGGCCGGGAAGCTGCGCTTCTCGCCTGTCAGCGGAAGCACCACGTTGATCTTCTCGCCTTCCTGCAGTGGGAACATGTTGACGATCGGGCGGCCGCGTGAACCGCGCGAGCCCGCTGGAACCTCCCACACCTTGAGCCAGTAGAGCCGGCCGCGGTTGGAAAAGCACAGGATGTAGTCGTGCGTGTTGGCGATGAAGAGCTGGTCGATCCAATCGTCTTCCTTCGTCGCGGTCGCCTGCTTGCCGCGGCCACCGCGCTTCTGGGCCCGGTACTCCGACAGCGGCTGGCTCTTGATGTAGCCGCTGTGCGAAAGTGTCACGACCATGTCGGTCGGCGTGATCAGGTCCTCGGTCGACAGGTCGAAGGCGCTGTGCTCGATCTGACTGCGACGCGCGCCCAGTTTGGTCTGGCCGAATTCGGTCTTGATGGTGGTCAGCTCGTCGCCGATGATGATCGACACGCGTTCCGGCTTGGCGAGGATGTCCAGCAGATCGTCGATCTCGGCCATCACTTCCTTGTATTCGGCGACGATCTTGTCCTGCTCCAGGCCCGTCAGGCGCTGGAGGCGCATCTGCAGGATTTCCTGGGCCTGCGTTTCCGACAGGCGGTACAGGCCGTCGGCGCCCATCCCGAACTCTGCCTCGAGGCCGTCCGGGCGATAGTCGTCAGCGTTGATCGTGCCGCCATCGGCGCGCGTGCGGGTGAGCATTTCGCGCACCAGTTTGCTGTCCCAGCTGCGCGTCATCAGCTCGGCCTTGGCCACTGGCGGCGTGGGTGCATTGCGGATGATCGAGATGAACTCGTCGATGTTCGCCAGTGCCACCGCGAGGCCTTCGAGCACATGACCGCGCTCGCGCGCCTTGCGCAGCGTGAACACCGTGCGACGCGTGACCACTTCGCGGCGGTGCGTGAGGAAGACTTCGATCAGATCCTTCAGGCTGCACAGCTTCGGTTGACCATCGATCAACGCGACCATGTTGATGCCGAAGGTGTCCTGCAGCTGGGTCTGCTTGTACAGGTTGTTCAGCACGACCTCGGGCACTTCACCGCGCTTGAGTTCGATCACGAGCCGCATGCCCGATTTGTCGGACTCGTCCTGGATGTGGCTGATGCCTTCGATCTTCTTCTCATGCACGAGCTCGGCCATGCGCTCCTGCAGGGTCTTCTTGTTGACCTGGTAGGGCAGCTCATCAACGATGATCGCCTGGCGCTGCCCACGGTCGATGTCCTCGAAGTGGCACTTGGCGCGCATCACGACCTTGCCCCGACCGGTGCGGTAGCCGTCCTTGATGCCATTGATCCCGTAGATGATCCCGGCCGTCGGGAAGTCGGGGGCCGGTACGATCTCCATCAGATCGTCGATCGTTGCTTCCGGATGGCGCAGCATGTGCAGGCATGCGTCCACCACTTCGTTCAGGTTATGGGGAGGGATGTTGGTCGCCATGCCGACCGCGATTCCTCCTGCACCATTGACGAGCAGGTTTGGCAGCTTGCTCGGCAAGACGGCCGGTTCTCTTTCGGACCCGTCGTAGTTGTCCTGGAAGTCGATCGTTTCCTTGTCGATATCGGCCAGCATTTCGTGGGCGATCTTCGCAAGTCGAATTTCCGTGTAACGCATCGCCGCGGCCATGTCGCCGTCGACTGAGCCGAAATTGCCCTGGCCGTCAACCAGCATGTGTCGCATCGAGAAGTTCTGCGCCATCCGCACGATGGTGTCGTAGACCGACTGGTCGCCGTGTGGGTGGTACTTGCCGATCACGTCCCCGACGATACGGGCGGACTTCTTGTATGGCCGGTTCCAGTCGTTGTTGAGCTCATGCATCGCATAAAGCACACGCCGGTGGACCGGCTTCAGTCCATCGCGTGCGTCGGGCAGCGCGCGACCGACGATCACGCTCATGGCGTAATCGAGATAGCTTCGGCGCATTTCCTCTTCGAGACTGATGGGCAGGGTTTCTTTGGCGAAAGAGGTCATGAGCGGCAGACAGACAGCAAGGAGGCGAAATTTTACGCCGTTGACGGTGTCGCACTTGAGCAACACAAGGCCCGTATTCCGCTTCCGTCCTACGTTTGCGGCCTTCTTGGCGCCCTGTTTGCGAAAGACCCTATGGCACAATCGTCTCAACGTTTTGGGTGGTGGTCACTTAAAGCGTCCTTGATTCGCAGCGCGGCTGCGGCTTTTTCCCCAAGAGGAGAACCATGAAGAAACTGAATAAAGTGGCGATGATGTTTGCAGTCGCTGCGCTCGCCACTGCCGCCGGCGCGCAGACCCGTGTCACCGCAGCGAATGGCGGCCCCGTCATCGACAACTGGCAAAACGCAACGGGTGAGCTGGTCTGGAAGAACGGCACGAACGAACTGTGCTGGCGCGATGCCAACTGGACGCCTGCTACCGCTGCTGCTGGTTGCGACGGCGCTCTGGTTCGCGCTGCTGCCGCTCCCGCGCCTGCTGTGATCGCTCCGACCCCGGCTCCGGCTCCTGTCGCACCGCCCGCACCGCCCGCAGCTTCGAAGGTGACCTTCGCTGCTGATGCGTTCTTCGACTTCGACAAGTCTGTGCTGAAGCCTGAAGGCCGCGCCAAGCTTGACGATCTGGTTTCGAAGATCCGTGACGTCAACCTCGAAGTCATCATCGCTGTCGGTCACACCGACTCGATCGGCTCCGATGCCTACAACCAGCGTCTGTCGGTTCGCCGTGCTGAAGCTGTCAAGGCTTACCTGGTGACCAAGGGCATCGAACGCAATCGCGTCTACACCGAAGGCAAGGGCGAGAAGCAGCCAGTGGCTGACAACAAGACCGCCGAAGGCCGTGCCAAGAACCGTCGCGTGGAAATCGAAGTGGTCGGTACCCGCGCCAACCGTTGATTCGAAAGAGTCTGCAAAAAAGCCCCGCTTAGCGGGGCTTTTTTTATTGGCGCTTTATTGCCATTGATCCGTATCCCACAATCGATGGCTGACATGGGCGCATGCAGCGACAATCGAAAAATGACTGATACCGTGAATGCTGATCCGGCCGAACTCGCCAAATTCTCCGAACTTGCTCACCGGTGGTGGGATTTGGAAAGCGAATTCCGGCCGTTGCATGAAATCAATCCGCTGCGATTGGACTGGCTCAATGGCATTGCGCCGATCGCGTCTTGCCGCGTGCTGGATGTCGGGTGTGGCGGCGGCATCCTGGCCGACTCCATGGCTCGCAAGGGCGCCGATGTGCTCGGGATCGATCTCGCCAGCAAAGCTCTCAAGGTCGCGCAGTTGCATGCGCTCGAGGCTGGTACGCGTGGAGTCAAGTATCGCGAAGTGAGCGTTGAAGCGCTGGCGGCAGAGCAGCCTGAAAGCTTCGATGTCGTGACGTGCATGGAGATGCTCGAACACGTGCCCGCTCCCGGTTCCGTGGTGAAGGCTTGTGCAGAACTTGTGAAGCCGGGTGGATGGGTGTTTTTCTCGACGATCAACCGAAATCCGAAGGCATTTCTTTTTGCAATCGTCGGTGCGGAGTATGTGTTGGGACTGCTGCCTCGCGGTACACATGAGTACCAAAAAATGATCAGGCCGAGCGAGCTTGCTGCCTATGGGCGCGATGCATCACTCGACCTCCGGCATACACGTGGCATGGAGCACAACCCGTTGACGCGTCGGTATTGGCTCAGCGATGACACCAGCGTCAACTACATGTTTGCATTCAGGAAGCCAGCGTGACGGTACGTGGAAAGGCTGTTGCGGCAGTTTTGTTCGATCTCGACGGCACACTGATAGACAGCGCGCCTGACCTTGGTGCTGCTGCCGACAAGATGCGCACCGATCGGGGCCTGGAGTCCCTGCCTATCAGCTCTTACCGTCATATGGCGGGTGCTGGGGCGCGGGGCATGCTCGGCATCGCTTTTGGGCTGACGCCCGATTCGCCCGAGTTCCCTTCCATGCGTGAAGAGTTTTTTGTGAATTACGAATCGCGGATGCTCCTCGACACCCGTGTCTTCGATGGCGTGGGGCTATTGCTGGAAGCACTCGTTGCACGTGGACTGCCGTGGGGTGTAGTGACCAACAAGTCGTCGAGATTCACTGAGCCACTTACAAACGCGATGCCCTTGTTTGCTTCAGCAGGTGCGATCGTGAGCGGCGACACGACGCCGCATGCCAAGCCGCATCCCGAGCCATTGTTCGAGGCGGCTCGGCGTATGGGTGTCGAGCCACGACACTGTATCTATGTTGGCGATGACGAGCGCGACATCGTCGCGGGTCGTGCGGCCGGCATGTGGACGGTTGCCGCGACCTATGGCTATATGGGGGCGCAGGCGGATGCAGCCCTCTGGCAGGCAGACACGTCGATCAGTTCACCGCTTGATCTCTTGAAATGGCTGGAATCAGCCTAAAATGGACCTCTTGGGGCTGCACTGGTTTCGACGTGGGTTCGGAATCGCAGCGGGGCATGTCGAGCTGAATGCGCTCGTAAAACAGATTCAAACAAACTAACTGCAAACGACGAACGTTTCGCACTCGCCGCTTAATTGCCGGTGAGCTTTGCAACAGCAGGCCGATGGGCTGGGCAAGGGGGTGACAGAGCAATCTGAAGCCTCCCGGCTGCAAAGATAATTACATGGGCTGGTTTCGATTCGGGTACCTTGAGTCGAAACGAGAAAATAGGGTGCTGGCGTCCGGTGTAGCGTGCGACTGCGCGATTCCGGAAGTGAGATTCAAATCAGATCGCTAAACATGTAGAACTGCGCGAAGATGGCTTGCGGACGGGGGTTCAAATCCCCCCAGCTCCACCAATCAAGATAGAGCCTGCCAATGGGAGACCACCGGCGGGCTCTTTGCTTTTCGGGTTCGGATGATCCTGTTTTGGCAGGCGAGTCGCACCGATTTCGCACGTGGATCGCTGGAAATCGCACGCGATCCGGGTCGTCAGGCAACGCCTCCCCGGTAGCGGCGCTTTGATATCAGAGGCCGACGGGCTCTGTCTTGGCGCGCGATCCTGCCTTGCTCTTCGACTCCATGGAGGGCTGTGTCGACGGCGCTATGTAGCTCACCGACAGCCTTTGGCGAAGTGCGTTTTCCACCTTTTGCTTCGGCAGCAGCGATTGCTTGCCGCAAACGCTGCATCGGTAGAGGCGCAGGAAGGGGATCATGCGCATCCACAAAGCGCGGGGCGCACGTTCCATGTGTTTGAGTCCACAGGTACAAGTCGACAGAAGCATGATGTTTACCATCGTCCGGTTGAGGTGGTTTCGCTGAGCAAATCTACCAGCGCCTTCGATTATGTAGAAGTTTGTGACAAATTGCACGTCAGCCTGAGATCGTTGCATCACGTCTACGACGAAGGGCATGCTACCCGTGGCGGCAATAGATGACTACTTTGGTAATACTCTGACTCGACGAGTGGTCGCCCGCAACGCAGGCGCTCCGCTGGAAATGGGTCAATCCCAGGCAAGAAGAAATGTCGACTTTTTCACGTTTGAAGCTCAAGTTGGCCCCGATTTTCGAGATGCGTCGGTTTTTCGGCGTCGCTTTGAGCACGCTGCTGGGCTTCACCCCTCTGCTGCACGCTGCGTCACAGGCACCCGTCGCTGCCCAGCACGGAATGGTTGTCACCGCTCAACATCTTGCTACACGTGTCGGCGTCAGCGTGTTAAAGGCGGGTGGCAACGCTGTGGATGCCGCGGTCGCCGTCGGCTATGCGCTCGCCGTCGTCTACCCAGCCGCAGGCAACCTTGGCGGTGGCGGTTTCATGACGCTTCAGCTGGCCGATGGGCGCAAGACATTCCTCGATTTCCGTGAGAAAGCTCCTTTGGCGGCGACGCCGGACATGTACCTCGGGGCAGATGGCAATGTGGTCAAGGGACTCAGTACGCGGGGGTATCTGGCGGTCGGTGTACCTGGCACCGTCTCGGGCCTCGAATTCGCAAGAACCCGATATGGGACGATGCCGCGAAAGCAGCTCATGGCGCCAGCCATCGCATTGGCGGACGGAGGCTTCGTGCTTGAACAGGGCGATGTCGACATGCTGGCCACTGCAACGTCCGATTTCGCAAAGGATGCCCCCAGCAGCGCGATCCTTCTGAACAAGGGCAAGGCCTTCGATGTGGGCGAACGCCTGGTGCAGAAGGACCTGGCCAACACGCTGCGGGCGATCGCTCGGAGCGGGCCGGATGGCTTCTACAAGGGTTCGATCGGCGCTGCGATGGTCGCCTCGAGTCGTGCGGGTCGCGGGATCCTCACGCAGGCCGATCTCGACCTGTATGCCACGCGCGAGTTGGCGCCGATCGAATGCGATTACCGTGGTTACCGGGTGATTTCCGCTCCGCCGCCCAGTTCCGGTGGCGTGATCGTCTGTGAGATCCTCAATATCCTGGAAGGCTATCCGTTGCGCGACCTGGGCTATCGCTCCGCTGAGGGCACGCATTACCAGATCGAAGCCATGCGGCATGCCTACATCGACCGCAACACCTACCTCGGCGACCCCGACTTCGTCACCAATCCGGTGAGCCGCCTGCTGGACAAGGCTTACGCCGCGCGGATTCGGGCGGCGATCGATCCGCAGAAGGCCGCGATCTCAGATGAGCTCAAGCCTGGCGTCGGGCCGCACGAGGGAAGCAACACGACGCACTATTCGATCGTCGATCGATGGGGCAATGCGGCGTCGGTGACGTATACCCTCAACGACTGGTTCGGCGCGCGCGTGATGGCGGCGGGTACAGGCGTCTTGCTCAACAACGAGATGGATGATTTCACATCCAAGCCCGGCGTTCCGAACCTCTACGGACTGATCCAGGGGGAAGCCAATGCGATTGCGCCTGGCAAGCGGCCGCTCAGTTCCATGAGTCCCACCATCCTGTCGAAGGATGGCAAGCCGGTGATGGTGCTGGGCACACCGGGCGGCAGCCGCATCATCACGGCGGTGCTGTTGACGATCCTGAACGCCGTCGACTATGGAATGAATGTGCAGGAGGCTGTCGATGCGCCGCGCTTCCACCAGCAGTGGCAGCCGGGCGTGACCAATCTGGAGCCTTACACGGTGAGCCCCGACACACGCAAGCTGTTGCTCGGCATGGGCCACAAGTTCGGGGACGCGCAGCCGGCGAATCACCTGGCTGCGATCATCATTGGCGCGCCGTCGCTGGAAGGCCGGCCGGTGGGGCGCAATCGCTACTACGGCGCCAACGATCCACGGCGCAACACCGGGCTGGCGCTGGGATACTAGGCAAGGTCCGATTCTCAACATGCCAGCTGGACTGGCAGACTTCCCGTTTTCTATGCAGCTTCAGGAAATTCTCTATACCCAGGGCTTTGGCACGCGACGCGTCTGTGCGGGACTGGTTCAGCAGGGCTGGGTCACCGTCGAAGGGAATGCGATCGGCGACCCGGCGGCCGAGGTGGCCGTCGCCGAAGGGTTGCGGTTCACGGTGCAGGGCACGGCGTGGGAATACCACGAGAAAGCGTACCTGCTGCTCCACAAGCCGGCCGGGACGGAGTGCTCGCAGAAGCCTTCGACTTATCCCAGCATCTACACGCTGTTGCCGTCACCGCTGCGGCTGCGGCCCAACAAGGGTGCGGTGCAGGGTGTGCAGGCGATCGGCAGGCTCGATCAAGACACGACGGGGCTGTTGTTGCTGACCGATGACGGCCAGTTCATCCATCGCATGGGCTCGCCCAAGCACCATGTGCCGAAGGTCTACGACGTGACGACCAAGCATCCGGTCGATGCATCGCAGGTCGACCGGTTGCTGGCCGGTGTCGTGCTCGACGATGATCCCAAGCCCGTACGCGCAGCCGCTTGCGAGGCGACCGGCGAGCTCCAGTTGCGGCTGACGCTGACCGAGGGCAAGTACCATCAGGTCAAGCGCATGGTCGCGGCAGTCGGCAATCGTGTCGAGGCATTGCATCGGTCGCGCATCGGCGGGTTGAGCCTGCCGGACGACCTTGCGCCGGGGCAATGGCGCTGGCTCACCGCCGAACAGGTGGATGCGCTGCGAACCGCGCGCTGAGGTCAGCCGACCGCCAGGGTCGGGCGTTAAAGTCCCCATTGCTCGCCGTCACGGAACTCTCCTTTTGCAAGCTACTCAAGCTCCTTCTTCATCGATCGGCCGCTGTGCGGCCATCCTGCTCGCCCTTGCGGCCTTCGTCCTGCCTGCGGTGGCCGAGCAAAGGCCTCCGCTCTTCGTCCTCAACTCGCTCGATGCGACGGTCAGCGTGATCGACCCGGTCAGCTGGACCGAGAAACAACGCATTCCGACCGGCAAGGAGCCGCATCACCTGTACATGACGCCGGACGAAAAGTCGGTCATCGTGGCCAATTCGGCCGGCGATTCACTGACTTTCCTCGACCCGCGGACGGCTGCGGTCCAGCGCGTGGTCTACGGCATCATCGATCCATACCAGTTGCAGTTCTCGCGTGACATGAAGTGGTTCGTCACCGCCGGCAACCGCCTGAACCACGTCGACATCTACCGCTGGGACGGCAAGGACCTCAAACTGGCCAGCCGCGTGATGACGGGCAAGACGCCCAGCCATATCTGGATCGATGCGGCGAGCACTGTGGCCTATGTGACGATGCAGGACAGCGACGAACTGGTCGCCATCGATCTGGCCACGCAGAAGATCCGCTGGCGCACGCCCACGGGTGCGATGCCGGCAGATATCTTCGGTGTCCACAACGATCGCACGCTGCTGGTCGGCCTGACGGGCAGCGACGGTGTGCAGGTGTTCGACGTGGCGGGCGAGAAACCGGTGGCGGTCGGCAAGATTCTCACGGGCAAGGGCGCGCATGCGTTCCGCTCAGGTGGTGACGGCCAGACCGTGTTCGTGAGCAATCGCGTCGCCAACACCATCAGCCGCATCGACTTGCGCACGCTCAAGGTCATCGAGAGCTATCCGGTGCCGGGTGGCCCGGACTGCATGGACCTGTCCGCCGATGGCAAGACGCTTTTCGTCACCTCGCGCTGGGCCAAGCGGCTCAGCGTGGTCGACCTGGCGGGTGCCAAGGCCGTGGTTCGCACCGTGAACGTCGGGCGCTCGCCGCACGGCGTATGGACGCTCGAGCATGCCCCGCGCTGAGGTCACCAAGGGTCGCGGCCGGGCGGGCGTCGCCCTGACGGCGCTGCTGGCGCTGGCATGGTTGCCGGCAGGCGCGCAGGCCGAAGGCGCTTGCGCCAAGCCGGTGTACCTGACCATCGACACCGGCCACATGGGCGTTGCACCGCTGATCGCGGATGTGCTGCATCGCCAGAACGTGCGGGTGACTTTCTTCGCTGCCGCAGAACGGACGCAGACCGACGGCAACAGCCTGGACGATCACTGGGCGCCCTGGTGGAAGGCGCGCGCGGCCGAAGGCAACGAATTCGCGTCGCACACCTACGACCATGTCTATTGGCGCGGCGACGAGCCCACTGCAAAAGGCGGCGAGCCCCGCTTCCGCATCCAGCCGTCGGCTGGCCCGCAAGCCGGACGCACTTTCTCGTGGAGTGCATCGCAGTACTGCGCCGAGATCCGGCAGTCGAGCGATCGGCTCGCGCAGATCACGGGCAAGAAGCCGTTGCCGTTGTTCCGTGCGCCTGGCGGCAAGACATCGCCGAATCTGCTCGCCGCCGCGCGCGCTTGCGGCTATGCGCATGCGGGCTGGTCGCCGGCCGGATTTCTGGGCGACGAGTTGCCCAGCGAGACTTTCAGCAATGCGCGTCTGTTGCAGCAGGCGCTCGATCACATCAAGTCGGGCGATGTGCTGCTTGCACACCTCGGCATCTGGTCACGCAAGGAACCCTGGGCGCCTGCGGTGCTCGAACCGCTGATCGTGGGCTTGAAGGCCAAGGGCTTCTGCTTCGAGACGCTGCGGCAGCATCCGGCCTATCAAGGCTGGATCGCATCGCATCCCTGAGTTTCAAAGAACGCATAGACACCGCCTGCCATGGAGTGGCTGACCGATATTTTCGTGAGCGCGCAGCAATGGCTGTTCGAGGCCGTCGTGCAGCCGCTGGTGTACGCAGTCGGCCTCGGCGGCTGGGTCGAGGAGGCGTTCGACGCGACGGGCTGGGTGCTCGTCGGGCTGATCCAGATCGCGATTCTCGTCGCGGTCATCGGGCCGCTCCAGCGCTGGCGGCCCGCCGAGCCGGTGGTCGACAGGCGCGCCATCCGCACCGATGTTCTCTACACGCTGATCCATCGGCTCGGGCTGTTCCGGCTCGGCATGTTCTTCCTGCTGCAGCCGGTGTTCGACGACACGTTGGGCCTGCTGCGCAGCCACGGCTGGGGTTCGCTTCACCTTGACGAACTGTGGCCGGGCGTCACCGACGTGCCATGGGTGGCGTTCGCCGTGTACCTCGTGGTGCTCGACTTCGTCGAATACCTGATCCATCGCGGGCAGCATCACTTCGGATGGTGGTGGGGGCTCCACTCGCTGCACCACTCGCAGCGTCAGATGACGATGTGGAGCGACAACCGAAATCATCTGCTGGACGATGCCATCCACGACACGATCATCGTGATCGTCGCGCAACTGATTGGCGTGGCGCCCGGTCAGTTCATCGCGCTGGTCGCGCTGATGCAGCTCAGCGAGAGCCTGCAGCATGCCAACCTGCGCGTCGGCTTCGGTGCCATCGGCGAACGGCTGTGGATCAGCCCGCGTTTCCATCGGCTGCATCACAGCATCGGCCTCGGCCACGAGTCGAAGGGCGCATCGACACTGGGTGGCCATAACTTCGGCGTGCTGCTTCCGTGGTGGGACATGCTGTTTCGCACGGTGAATTTCGAGCCGCGCTACGACCCGACCGGCATTCGCGACCAGGTCGAGCCCGATGCACAAGGGCGTCTTCGCGACTATGGCCGCGGCTTCTGGTCGCAGCAATGGCGGGGCCTGATGCGGCTGGCCGGCCGACGCTGACATCGCCGGGCGTTATTCTCGGTACCGATGCGTCTTCTTCTCGACTCCTTCTGGCGTGCCGCCGCGTACTGCCTGCGCCCGCGGGTGATCATGCTGTCGTTGGCGCCGCTGTTGCTGATGGCGCTGCTTGCGGCCGGACTGGGTTACTTCTATTGGGCGCCGAGCGTTGCCCGCACACGCGCTGCGCTCGACGCCTGGCCCTTGCTGGCCAGCTTCTGGGGATGGATCGGCGGGTTGTTCTCGACCCACATGACCGAGGTGCTGGCGCCGTTGGTCGTGGTGTTCGCGGCCACGCCGGTGATCGTCGTCGTTTCTCTGTTGATCGTGGCAGGGCTGATGGCACCGGCGCTCACGCGGCTGGTGGCCGAGCGGCGCTTTGCCGGCCTGCAGCGCGGCAAGGGTGTTTCGGTGTTCTGGAGCGTCGCGCGGTCGATCGGGCTCACGGTGCTGGCGTTGCTGGCCCTGGTCGTGTCGATGCCGCTGTGGCTCATTCCGCCGCTGGTGTTGATCCTTCCGCCGCTGATCTGGGGTTGGCTGACTTACCGGGTGATGAGCTTCGACGCGCTGGCCGAGCATGCCAACGCCGAGGAGCGCTCGGCTGTGCTGCGCGCGCACCGATTGCCTCTGTTGTGCATTGGCGTGCTGTGTGGCTATCTCGGCGCTGCGCCGAGTGTCATCTGGGCGTCGGGGCTGCTGTTCGTCGCTGCGTTCTTCGTGCTCGTGCCGCTTGCCATCTGGATCTACACGCTCGTCTTCGCCTTCTCCGCACTCTGGTTCGCGCACTATTGCCTGGAGGCGCTGGCGCAGTTGCGTGCCCAGCGCGCGGCCCTGGTTCCGGCTGTTTCAACCACCCTCGCCGAGGCGGCCATTCCGGACCGCACGGCTTCATCCCACTGGGAAAATCCATGACCCGTGCCTTTGGCCTCATCGTCGTCGGTGACGAAATCCTGTCCGGCAAGCGCGTCGACAAGCACATGCCCAAGGTCATCGAGCTGCTCGCAGCGCGCGGCCTTCAACTGGACTGGGCGGAGTACGTCGGCGATGTGCCGGCGCGCATCACGGCTGCGCTGGCACGGGCCTTTGCTTCGGGCGACATCGTCTTTTCCACCGGCGGCATCGGCGCCACGCCCGACGACCACACGCGCCAGTGCGCAGCGGCCGCACTCGCCCGGCCCCTTGCGCTCCATCCCGAGGCGGAGCTGCTGATCCGTGAGCGCATGCAGGACACCGCGCGCGAGCAGGGCACCGTCTACGAGCCCGATCGGCCCGACAACGTGCACCGGCTCAACATGGGCGTGTTCCCGGTTGGTGCCGAAATCATCCGCAATCCGTACAACAAGATTCCCGGGTTCAGCATCGACGACGTGCATTTCGTTCCGGGCTTTCCCGTGATGGCATGGCCGATGATCGAATCGGTGCTCGACGCGCGCTATGCGCCCTTGTTCGCGCTCGGCGCCGCAGCGGAGAAATCCGTGATCGTCTATGGGGGCATGGAAGCCACGCTGACGCCTTTGATGGAAGCCATCGAGAAGGCGCATCCGGGCGTGAAGGTGTTCAGCCTGCCCAGCGTCGACCACCCCCAGCACGGCCGTCACATCGAACTCGGCGTGAAGGGCGCCCGTGACGCGATGAACGCCGCGTACGTCGATTTGCTGGCGGGTCTGCGCACCTTCGATGTTCGTCTTGGCCCTGAATTGGTGCGATAAAAATACAAGCACCAAATTGAAGAATTGACGCTTTGTTTTGGTGATAGTGTGCGCTGCCGTGCGACATTCGCCTCTGCCTTCAATGGCACAGAAACTGCATTCCACCCCTTCGTAATCCTAACAACCCATCCAACCAGGAGAAACTGATGGCAAAGACCGTCGCCGATGTACTGAAGCTCGTCAAGGAAAACGAGGTCAAGTTCGTCGACTTCCGCTTCACCGACACCCGTGGCAAGGAACAGCACGTCACCGTGCCGGTCTCCCATTTCGACGAAGACAAGTTCACCTCGGGCCATGCGTTCGACGGCTCGTCGATCGCCGGCTGGAAGGGGATCGAAGCCTCGGACATGCAGCTGATGCCCGACCCGAACACCGCCAACATCGATCCGTTCTTCGAAGAAACGACGCTGATCCTGACCTGCGACGTGATCGACCCGACCGATGGCAAGCCCTACGAGCGCGATCCCCGCTCGCTGGCCAAGCGCGCTGAAGCCTACATGAAGGCCTCGGGCCTGGGCGACACGGCCTTCTTCGGACCGGAACCCGAATTCTTCGTGTTCGACGGCGTGCGCTGGAAGAACGACATGTCCGGCTGCTTCGTGAAGATCGATTCCGAAGAAGCTTCCTGGAACACCGACAAGGAATACGAACACGGCAACAGCGGCCACCGTCCCGCCGTCAAGGGTGGCTACTTCCCGGTGCCGCCGGTCGACAGCTTCCAGGACATGCGCTCTGAAATGTGCCTGGTCCTCGAATCGCTGGGCATCCCGGTCGAAGTGCATCACCACGAAGTGGCGAACGCCGGCCAGATGGAACTCGGCACCAAGTTCAGCACGCTGATCCAGCGCGCCGACTGGGTCCAGCTGCAGAAGTACGTGATCCACAACGTGGCCCACGCGTACGGCAAGACCGCCACCTTCATGCCCAAGCCCATCGTCGGCGACAACGGCTCCGGCATGCACGTGCACCAGTCGGTCTGGAAGGACGGCAAGAACCTGTTCGCCGGCGACGGCTATGCAGGCCTGTCGGAATTCGCGCTGCACTACATCGGCGGCATCATCAAGCACGCTCGTGCGCTGAACGCCATCACGAACCCCGGCACCAACAGCTACAAGCGCCTGGTCCCCGGCTTCGAAGCCCCGGTGAAGCTGGCCTACTCGGCCAAGAACCGCTCGGCCTCGATCCGCATTCCGTTCGTCGCCAACCCCAAGGGCCGCCGCGTCGAAGCGCGCTTCCCCGATCCGCTGATGAACCCGTACCTCGGTTTCGCCGCGCTGCTGATGGCCGGCCTCGACGGCGTCGAGAACAAGATCGATCCGGGCGAAGCTGCAACGAAGGACCTCTACCATCTGCCGCCGGAAGAAGACGCGCTGATCCCGACCGTCTGCCACAGCCTCGACCAGGCCCTCGAGTACCTCGACAAGGACCGCGCATTCCTGACCAAGGGCGGCGTGTTCACCGACGCGTACATCGATGCCTACATCGACCTCAAGATGCAGGAAGTCACGCGCTTCCGCATGGCGACGCACCCGGTCGAATTCGACATGTACTACTCGCTGTAAGCCAAGGCTTTTCAGCACACGCAAGGACGGCGCAAGCCGTCCTTTTTCGTTGGTGCACGGAGGCCGGAGAGCCCGACATCGGCCTGTTTTTCGGTTGCACGAGAATGCGTGCTTCTGCGCTGTGCTCCAGACTTCGAGGACCATGAAGACTCTTTTGCTCTCGTTCGCCGGCATCGTTGCCATGGCGGCCCTGCCGCTTCACGCGCAGGAGCGCGTCTGGCGCTGCGGCAATGAATACACGAACAACGCGGCCCTGGCCCAGGAGCGCGGCTGCAAGGTGATGGAAGGCGGCAACGTCACGGTGGTCCGTGGCACGCGGCCCGCCGGCGCGGGCGCTGCGGGTTCGGCCGTTGCTTCGGCGCCGGCGGGCAGTCCCCGGGTCGAAGGCGCCGACCAGCGTTCGCGCGACGGCGAAGCCCGTTCCATCCTCGAAGCCGAGCTTCGCAAGGCCGAATCGCGTCGCGCCGATCTGCAGCGCGACTACAACAACGGCGAGCCCGAGAAACAAGGCGCCGAGGGCCGCAACTATCAGAAGTACCTCGACCGCGTGGCCGACATGAAGGCAGAGATCGCACGCAACGACATGGACATCGCAGGCATCCGGCGCGAACTCGGCCGGCTGCAACCCTCTACCGGTACCCCTTGACCATGGCATTCGGCAAGCCCGCAGCGGCATCCAAACGTTTTCAGACCTTCGACTTGCTCTCCACGCTGATCGGCGTGATCAAGAGCGATGGCACCCTGTTGTTCGCCAACGCGGCGCTCGAGGACGCGCTCGGCACCTCGCGGCGCACGCTCGAAGGCTCGCAGTTCGGCGCCTGCTTCCACGAGCCGCACGTGTTGCGCACGGCCGTCGATGGCGCGCGCAGCAACGATTTCGCCACCCTGCGCTACGAAGCCTTCCTGCGTCGCGTGAACCACGAGCTGATGCCCGTGCAGGTCACGCTGGCGCAGGGCGACAAGGCCGGCGAGTTCGTCATCGAGATGTCGCCGCTCGAGCAGCAGGTACGGCAGGACCGCGAAGAGCGTCTGCTCGATCAGGCGCAGGCGAACAAGGAGCTGATCCGCAACCTGGCGCACGAGATCAAGAATCCGCTCGGCGGCATCCGCGGCGCGGCGCAGCTGTTGCAGATGGAGGTCGAGTCACGCGACCTCATCGAATACACGCAGGTCATCATCCACGAGGCCGATCGGCTGCAGACGCTGGTCGACCGGCTGCTGGCGCCGCACCGCCGGCCGCACGTGGTCGGCGACGTCAACATCCACGAGGTCTGCGAACGCGTCCGCTCGGTCATCCTGGCCGAATTCCCGCGCGACCTGCACATCGAGCGCGACTTCGACGTGTCGATCCCGGAGTTTCGCGGTGACCGCGAGCAACTGATCCAGGCGACGCTGAACATCGTCCACAACGCCGCGCAGGCCCTGGCGGAGCGCCGCGCGGCAGGCGACGCATGCATCACTTTCAAGACCCGCATCGCCCGTCAGGTGATCTTCAACAAGCAGTGGTATCGACTGGCACTGGAATTGCATGTCATCGACAACGGACCGGGTGTACCGGATGCGATCAAGGACCGCATTTTTTACCCGTTGGTGTCCGGCAGGGATGGTGGAACGGGACTGGGGCTGACGCTCGCGCAAACCTTCGTGCAACAGCACCATGGCGTGATCGAGTGCGACAGCGTACCGGGCCGGACCGATTTCAAAATATTGATACCGCTGCCATAGCAGCAAGGCGACAAGGAGCTGCATGAAGCCGATCTGGATAGTAGATGACGACCAATCGATCCGCTTCGTGCTGGAAAAGGCGTTGCTGCGCGAGGACCTCCCTACGCGCAGTTTCACCAATACACGCGAAGTACTGGCTGCCCTCGAAGTGGCGGCGGACGATGAAATGCAGGGGCCGCAGGTCCTGGTGAGCGACATCCGCATGCCGGGTGGCTCGGGTCTCGATCTGCTCGACAAGGTCAAGGCCAAGCACCCCGGCTTGCCCGTCATCATCATGACGGCGTTTTCCGACCTGGACAGTGCCGTCTCGGCCTTCCAGGGCGGCGCCTTCGAATACCTGCCCAAGCCTTTCGATTTGCCACGCGCCGTCGAACTCATCCGCCGTGCGGTGGACGAAAGCCAGCGCGAAGAAGTGGCCGAAGAGCGCATGGCCGCCGCGCCCGAGATGCTCGGCCAGGCGCCGGCGATGCAGGACGTGTTCCGCGCGATCGGCCGCCTGTCGCAGAGCAACGTGACGGTGCTGATCACCGGCGAGTCGGGTTCCGGCAAGGAGCTGGTGGCACGCGCGCTGCACAAGCACTCGCCACGCGCCAACGGTCCCTTCGTGGCCATCAACACGGCCGCCATCCCGAAGGATCTGCTCGAGAGCGAACTGTTCGGCCATGAGCGCGGTGCCTTCACCGGCGCCCAGACCATGCGCCGCGGCCGCTTCGAGCAGGCCGAAGGCGGCACGTTGTTCCTCGACGAAATCGGCGACATGCCTTTCGATCTGCAGACGCGCCTGCTGCGCGTGTTGAGCGACGGCCATTTCTATCGCGTCGGCGGCCACAACTCGGTCAAGGCCAACGTTCGCGTGATCGCGGCCACCCACCAGGACCTGGAGCAACGCGTCAAGCTCGGCGGTTTCCGCGAAGACTTGTTCCACCGCCTCAACGTGATCCGCCTGCGCCTGCCGGCGCTGCGCGAGCGTGGCGAGGACGTGCCTGCGCTCACCCGTCACTTCCTCCAGCAGAGTGCCAAGCAGCTGGGCGTCGAGCCCAAGCGGATCTCGGATGCCGCGCTGGCACGGCTCGCGACCTTCGGCTTCCCTGGCAACGTGCGCCAGCTGGAGAACATCTGCCATTGGCTGACGGTCATGGCGCCGGCGCAACTCATCGAGGCGAAGGACCTTCCGCCCGAAGTGATGGCCGTGCAGCCTGGCGAAGTGCCCGCAGCCGCGCCTGTTGCCGCGGCCGCTCCGGTGCTGGCTGCAGTGCCCGTTGCCGCAATGCCTGCGACGGCGGTGGAGCATGACGCGATGCTGGCGCCTTCGGCCGCCGCGGTGTCGTCGCCGGCAGCTGTCGTCTCGTCTCCCATCGAGGCGGGTGCGCTCGGCGGCTGGGAGATCGGCCTGGAACTCGAAGCCCAGACGCTGCTCGCTGCCGGCCGCACCGATGTCTGGGATGCGCTGTCGCGTCGCTTCGAATCGCGACTGATCCTCACCGCGCTGGCCAACACGCGCGGCCGCCGCATCGAAGCCGCTCAGAAGCTGGGTATCGGCCGCAACACCATCACGCGCAAGATCCAGGAACTGGGCCTGGAATAGTCGTAGCCGCGCGGCCCGGCGCTCTTCCCGCAGCACGCGGGAGGTCGTCGGGTACGCCGCAATGCCACCGGAATCGCCGGACTCAGGCGCCCAACGTCAGCTCGAGCACGACCGGCGCGTGGTCGCTGGGCTTTTCCCATTTGCGCGGAACGCGGTCGATCACGCAGCTCGTCGCCTGGGGCACCAACGGCGCGCTGATCAGGATGTGATCGATGCGCAGCCCGCGATTCTTCTGGTAGCCCAGCATGCGGTAGTCCCACCAGGAGAAGCTCTTCTCGGGCTGGTCGAACAGCCGGAAGGCATCCGTCAGCCCCAGGCCGATCAGCGACTGGAAATGCGCGCGTTCCTCGCTCGTGTGATGGATGGTCTCGCGCAGGCCCACCGGATCGAAACTGTCGCGGTCCTCGGGCGTAATGTTGAAGTCGCCCAGCAACACCAGGTTCGGATGTGCGGCCATCTCGGCGCGCAGCCATTCGCGCAGCGCGTCGAGCCATTGCAGCTTGTAGGCGAACTTGTCGCTGCCGGGTGCCTGGCCGTTGACGAAATAGCCGTTCACCACGCGCAGCGGTCCGGCCGGCGTGTCGACGGTTGCCGCAATCACGCGGGATTGTTCGTCGCTGAAGCCGGTGATGTTTCGCACGATGTCGCGTGTCGGCGCGAGGCTCAGGATGGCGACGCCGTTGTAGGTCTTCTGGCCGAACACCGCGGCTTCGTAGCCGGCCGACTTGAGGACTTCCAGCGGGAACTTGTCGTCGGTCATCTTCAGCTCCTGCAGGCACAGCAGATCGACCGGATTCGCGATCAGCCAGTCGAGCACATGCTGCAGGCGTGCGGTAAGGGAATTGACGTTCCAGGTGGCGATACGCATAGGACTTCTAACCTCTTGATTCATGGCAATTTCGGGGTGCCTGTCTGGCGCGGTGGCTCGTGGGGGATGGACTTGCCTCGGTTCCAGGGGTCACGGTCGTGCAGCCAGCAGGCGTTGTTCTTTCGTGCGACGGCGGGCGGCCCGTTCAAACCAGGGGCGGCAGCAGGTTCAGCAGCAGCACCATCACAAGCCCGACCACCGCGACGATGGACTGGACCACCGAGATGGTCTTGGTCGCCTCGCCCATGCTCATGCCGAACGATTCCTTGACCAGCCAGAAGCCGGCGTGATTCGCGTAGTTGAAGAACAGCGAGCCGCATCCGATCGACAGGGCCAGCAAAGGCTGGTTGACGGTCGTGCCGGAAGCCGCGAGCGGCGCCAGCAGGCCGGCCGCACCCACGATGCCGACGGTGGCCGAACCGGTCGAGACCGACAGCAACATCGAGATCAGCCAGCCGAGCAGCAGCGGCGACAGTGCAAGCTGATGGCTCATGTGCACGATGGCGTCGCCGACATGGGCGTCGGTCAGCACCTGCTGGAATGCACCGCCACCCGCGATGATGAGCAGCACGTTGGCGACGGGCTTGACGCTCTGGCTGAGCGCCTTGCGCACCGCCTCGGGCTGGCCGGGCTTCAAGGCCACGACCGCGAAGATCACGCCGAGCAGCATGGCGATGATCGGGTTGCCCACGAAGGCGGCGACGTGCAGCAGGGGCGAGCCCTTGGCCAGCACGACTTCGCCCAGCGCGTGGAACAGCATCAGCAAGGCGGGCAGCAGCGCCGTGAGCAGCCCGAGGCCGATGGGGGGCGAAGTTTTTGGTGCCGACGCCGCGCCGTGGTCGGCATCCGGCGCGTACTGCGCGACCAGGGCGTCGTCCGGCCGCACGGTCAGGCGAGGCGCGATGAAGGCGCCGTATACCGGGCCGGCCAGCACGATGGCTGGGATCGCGGCGATGAAGCCGTAGAGCATGGTCGCGCCCACGCTGGTCTTCAGCGTGGCGATGGCGGTCAACGGGCCCGGATGGGGCGGCACCATGCCATGCATGGCCGCGAGTGCGGCGATCACCGGCACGCCCACGTAGACATAGGCGGATCCGCTGCCGGGTTGTTCGGATTCCAGTTTTCGAGCCACGCCGAAGATCAGCGGCAGCATCACGACCAGGCCGACCTCGAAAAACATGGGGATGCCGATGATGAAAGCGACGCCGCTCATGGCCCAGGGCAGGGCCCTGCGCGAAGAGCGGCTCACGATGGCGTTGGCCACGCTGTCCGTGACGCCGGAGTCCGCCAGGATCTTCCCCAGCATGGCGCCCAGTGCCACGACCAGGCCGACCGCTCCCAGCGTCTTGCCGGCACCGTCGGAGATGGCGCGCACGAGCCGGTCCAGCGGCATGCCGGTGGTCAGGCCCACGGCCGCCGAGACGACCAGAAGGGCCAGCAGCGGATGCAGTTTGGGCTTGGACACGATGAGTGCGACCAGTCCCAGCACGCTGACGAGTGCAATGACCAGCAGTTCGATATCCCCTGAATTCATGTTTGGCAGTTCGAATGTTGCTTGAAACGCCGCACGAGGCCCTGAGGGCTCATTCGTGGCGGCCGCACACCATAGCATCTGAAGAATGCGCCTGTGCTGGCCGCAGGCCGGGCGCCGCCGTGCCCGATCTTCAGCGCGTGACGGACGCTCTTCGTCGGCGCCGAAATTTACCGTAGCATTTCAACGAGCGCTGATGCATGCCGGCGATGGCGGTGATTTCGTCGCCACACCGAGATGACCGGGAGAACCTGCCATGGACGATGACTCGCCGATCGATTTCAACGATCCCGTGTGGGCCATCGTGCAGAGCCTGCCGTCCATGCTGTCGTATTGGGGCCGCGACCTGCAGTGCCGGTTTGCCAACCAGGCCTACGAGCGATGGTTCGATGTGCGGGCCTCGCAGCTGTTCGACAGTTCGCTGCGCGACCTGCTCGGTCCCGAACTCTTCGCTCGCAGCGAGCCCTACATCCGCGGTGTGCTGCAGGGTATTCCGCAGGAGTTCGATCGCATGCCGGTCGATTCGCGGCGCCCGGAAAGACCCGGTCTCGTGAACTATCTGCCGCATGTCGTGAACGGCAAGGTGCTCGGCTTCATCGTCCAGGTGACGGATGTGAGCCGCCTTCACGAGATGAAGGCGCAGCTTCAGCAACAGGCGCTCGAGACCGAAAAGGCCTGCGCCTTGCTGCGTCAGAGCGAAGCCGATCTGCAGCAGGCCCAGACGCTGGGACAGATCGGCAGCTGGGAATTCGATGTGGCGAGCGACACGACGACCTGGTCGATGCAGCTCTATGAGCTTTTCGGCCGCAATCCGGCGCTCGCCCCACCCAGCCTGGGCGAGCATGCGTCGTGCTTCAGCCCCGAAAGCTGGCTCCGGTTCGAGCGCACGGTCGGCCGCGCCATCCGCCTCGGCGAGGCCTACACGCTGGAGCTCGAGTACATCCATGCCAGTGGGCGGCGGGGATGGCTCGAGGCGCGCGGCGCGGCGTTGCGGGACGCGCATGGCGCGGTCGTGGCGCTGCACGGTACGGCGCAGGAAATCTCCAAACGGAGGCTCGCGAGCAGCGCAGAAAAACAGGCGAGCCGGATCGCTGAACTGGAGGCCCGTCTGTCGGCGGCCCGTGCGCGCATCGGCAGCCTGGAAGCCGCATTGGCGCAGCGCGACCTGGTGCGCTGAGGCACCCACTCATCCGCTGACGGATCGGTGCGCCAGCGGATGCGCGCGGCATCGGGCCGCGGCTTGGCGTCGCACCTTCAGGCGTTTGCGAGAAGGCGCGTCAGTTCGGCGGCCGGGATCTCGCGGCAGCCGGATGCGTTCTGGCCCGACCACAGCGTCGAGAAATCGTCGCGGCCCTGCTTTTCGGCAGCGGCCTTCAGCGGCACGAGCGCGGCTGTGGCGAGCGGAAACGCCGGTGCGGCCTCGCCGATCGGTCCGAGCTCGTTCATCAGGCGATTGGGGATGCCGCGTGCAGGCCGTCCGGTGATCAGGTTGGTCAGCACGGTGTGCTCCGCGCGCGGGCTCTTCAGTGCCGCCCGATGCAGCGCGGTGGTGGTGGCTTCCGGGCAGAGCAGGTAGCTCGTACCGATCTGCACGCCGGCCGCGCCCAGCGCCAGCGCGGCCTTGACGCCCTGAGCGTCGGCAATGCCGCCGGCCGCGATCACCGGCACCTGCACGGCGCGCAGCACCTGCGGCAGCAGCGCCATCGTGCCGATCTGGGTCGTCAGATCGTCGCTGAGGAAGATGCCCCGATGGCCGCCGGCCTCCAGGCCCTGCGCAATGATGGCGTCGGCACCGTTCGCCTCAAGCCAGCGCGCCTCCGCAACCGTGGTGGCCGAAGCCAGCACCTTCGCGCCCCACGACTTCACGCGTTGCAGCAGTGCGGGGGAGGGCAGTCCGAAGTGAAAGCTCACGACCGGCGGCTTGAACTCGGCGAGCACGTCGGCCACCGCATCGCTGAACGGCGCGCGTCCGGCGCCGGACGCGATCGCCGATGCGTCGATGCCGAATTCCGCGTAGTAGGGCGCGAGCGCGTCATGCCATCGACGGTCACGCGCAGCATCGGGTGTCGGCGGCACGTGGCAGAAGAAATTAACGTTGTAGGGCCGTGCGGTCCCCGCCGTGATGGCCTGCAACTCGGCGCGCATCGACTCGGGCGTGAGCATCGCGCAGGGCAGTGAACCGAGTCCGCCCGCGTTGGACACAGCGATCGCCATCGCGCTGCCCTGCACGCCGGCCATCGGCGCCTGGATGATCGGCAGTTCGATGCCGAGGAGTTCGGAGATGTTCATTGAAGGCTCCAGTGGGCGCACGAGGCGCCGGGTCAGAGGTGGAAGGCGGCGGCCGCACCGACCAGCACACCGACGCCGGCCAGGGCCAGCATGCCGTACTCCAGCCACTTCTTCTTGGTCAACAGGGCAATGGCCGCCAGCGCAATCGAGACCTGCAGCACGGTCGTGGCCTGTGCCCACCGGTGATGCTGGTGCATCTGCGCGTCGGACTGGTGGTCCCAGTCCGTGGCTTCGGCCTCGAGCTTCTGTGCGGCGAGCTGGATCTCGTTCTTCTCTTTTTCGTAGCGGTCGAGCTTGGTCTGCAAGGCGGGCTTGCGGTCATCCGGTGCGGCGTCGCGTGCGAACTCCGTCAGCGCCTGTTTCGTGCTCTTCGCCTGGAAGTAGTTCCACTGGTTCGAGGCCTCGGTCTTCTTGATGGCCGCGTTGTTCTTGTAGAGCCCGGCGTTCGCTTGCGTGGCGCCGCCCATGTACGAGAAGAGCGCGCCGACCGTCGCGATGATCGCGGTGCAGACGGCGATCTGGTTCGTCATGCTCTTGCCGGCGATGCCGTGGTGCTCGCTGCCGTGGCCGCCTTGGGCGGCATGCTCCAGTTCGTGGTCGTGCGGGCCGTGCACGTGGAAGCCGTGGTCTGACATGGGGATTTCTTCTGTTGTTGTGCTTGTTCTGGCGGAAAGCCCGCCCGCATTCAAATCCGCTCGAGCGTCACGAAGCCGAAGGCCAGGCCGGACGCCGCCACGTGCGATTCGCGGGTGGTCTCGTGCCAGGTGCCGTCGAGTATCGGGGCGTGCGCGTCGCCCTCGTAATCGCGTGCGATCTCGGTCACGACCACGCGCTGCGCGTGCGGCAGCGCTTCGGCGTAGATCTGCGCGCCGCCGATCACCCATACCTCGGCGGCATCGCGCGCGAGCGTGATCGCCTCCGGCAGGCTGTGCGCGACCTGCGCGCCGTCGGCCGACCAGCCCGCTTGCCGCGTGACGACGATGTTGGTTCGGCCCGGCAGCGGGCGGAACTTCGGCGGCAGCGAATCCCAGGTCTTGCGGCCCATGATCACGGGGCAGCCGGCTGTCATGCGCTTGAAGTGCGCCATGTCTTCCGGCAGATGCCAGGGCAGCGCGTTGTTCTTGCCGATCACGCCGTTGGCGGCGCGGGCGTAGATCAGGTTCAGGCGCATGGTCGTTCGCCGCAGGGTCGCCCCAAGGCGAATGATGCCCACCCGGGGGTCAGCGAGTACACGCCAGTGACGAGTGCGGGGGCCATGCTCAGACCGCCACCGGTGCCTTGATCGCGGGATGCGGCTCGTAGCCATCGAACACGAAGTCCTCGTACGCGTAGTCGAAGATCGAGTCCGGCCGGCGCAGGATGCGCAGCGTCGGGTACGGGCGCGGTTCGCGGCTCAGTTGCAGCGCGACCTGTTCGACGTGGTTGCTGTAGATGTGGCAGTCGCCGCCGGTCCAGATGAAGTCGCCGACGTCGAGATCGCACTGCTGCGCCACCATGTGCGTGAGCAGCGCATAGCTCGCGATGTTGAAGGGCACGCCCAGAAAGATGTCCGCGCTGCGCTGGTACAGCTGGCAGCTCAGCTTGCCGCGTTCGCCGGCGGCCTGCGGCGGCGCCACATAGAACTGGAAGAAGGCATGGCAAGGCATCAGTGCCATCTTCGAGAGCTCCGCCACGTTCCAGGCGCTCACGATGATGCGGCGCGAATCGGGGTTGCTCTTCAGCGTCTTGATCACGTCGGCGATCTGGTCGATGTGGCCGCCGTCGGGCGTCGGCCAGCTGCGCCACTGCACGCCGTACACCGGGCCCAAGTCGCCATCCTCGCGTGCCCATTCGTCCCAGATCGTGACGCCGCGCTCCTTCAGCCAGTTGTTGTTGCTGGAGCCGGTCAGGAACCACAGCAGCTCCTGGATGATGGACTTCACGTGGACCTTCTTGGTCGTGACCAGCGGGAAGCCTTCGTTCAGGTCGAAGCGCATCTGATGGCCGAACACGCTCTTCGTGCCGGTGCCGGTTCGGTCGCCCTTGTACACGCCGTGCGTGTCGACATGGCGCATGAAGTCTTCGTACTGGGAACGGATGGGGTGGGTGGTCATGTCAGTAGCCTGCGAAAAGCGCGTCGAGCGCATCCTGGATTTCGAGTTGTCGATGAGCCAGATTGACGACCGGTCGGCGCAGCTCGCCAATCGGGACGGCACCGATGGACGCCGTGTCCATGACTACGTCCTTGCCGGCGACCTCCAGCACGGGATTCAAGGTGCGAACGAGCGTCTTCAGACGTCCGCCGGCAAACAGCGGGATGACCACACGTGTCTCCAGAACCTGGAGATAGTCGCTCTGAACATCGAGCATGTACGGGATGGCAGCGCGCTCTTCAGGGTCGGGATTGGCATACACATCGAAGCGCGCCATTTCAATCCTTTTTGCCGTCGCCCAGGCTGCGTCCGAAACTGCGGTACTTGGCCAGCGGCAACCCATCCTTGGCGATGCGTGCGTTGTAAGCGGCCATACCTTCCTTGTTCTCTTCTGCCCATTTCTCCCAGTAACGGCGCTTGACTTCCTCGGCGAGCAGGCCGTCGACCGTCTGCGAGACGTTCATGCCCAGCTCTCGCGCCATCTCCAGCACCTTGCTGTTGAGGGAGAGATTGGTGGCTTTCTTGGGGGCGTTGTCAAAACGGAGCATGTCGTTCTCCATGGGCATGGTGTGTGCGCATATTTTACGCGCACGCCAACGTGCACATCACGCCCGCAGCACGCGTCCCGGATTCATGGTGTTCTGCGGATCGAGCCCGCGCTTGATGGCGCGCATCATGCCGAGCGCCACCGGCGACTTGTGCTTCTCGAGCTTGTGCACCTTCAGCTCGCCGATGCCGTGCTCCGCGGAGAACGATCCGTTGAACTGCTCGACCGCGTCGTACACCAGCGTGTTCACGCGCTCTTCCTGGTCGCGCAGGAAGGCACGGGCGTCGCCCTCGGCCGGTGCCTGCACGTTGTAGTGCAGGTTGCCGTCGCCCAGGTGGCCGAAGTTGACCAGCCGCACGCCGGGGATCTCGCGCTGCAGCAGCGCATCGGTCTCGGCGACGAAGGCCGGAATGCGCGACACCGCGATCGAGATGTCGTGCTTGATGTTCAGGCCTTCCTCGGCCTGCGCGAGCGGGATGTTCTCGCGCACATGCCAGAGCTGGTTCGCCTGCGTGAGGTTCTCCGCCACCACGGCGTCGGTCACGCAGCCGTCTTCGAACGCGGCTTCGAGCAGCGCCTCGAAGCGCGACCGGGCGTGGTCTTCGGACTCGCTGTCGGAATTCTCGAGCAGCACACACCATGGCGTTGCCTCGTCGTCGATGAAGGGCACGCGCAGCTGCGGCATGTGCTTGGCGACCAGGCTCAGCGCGAACTTGCCCATCACCTCGAAGCCGGTGAGGCCCGAGCCGAGCTGCTTGTGCGCCATGCCCAGCAGCGTGACCGCGTGGTCGAGCGACGGCACGGCCGCCCAGGCCGTCAGCCTGGCGGCCGGCAGCGGATAAAGCTTCATCGTGGCGGCGGTGATGATGCCCAGCGTGCCTTCGCTGCCGATCAGCAGGTCGCGCAGGTCGTAGCCGGTGTTGTCCTTGCGCAGGCCGCTGGTGCCTTCCCAGATCTCGCCGTGCGGCGTGACGACTTCCAGGCCGAGGCAGAGATCGCGTGTGTTGCCGTAGCGCACGACCTGCGTGCCGCCCGCGTTGGTTGCGAGGTTGCCGCCGATCGTGCAGCTGCCTTCGGCCGCCAGGCTCAGCGGGAACAGGAAGCCGGCCTTCTCGGCCGCTTCCTGCAGCGTCTGGAGGATGCAGCCGGCCTCGACCGTCACGGTGAGGTTGGCGGCGTCGATCGCACGGATGGCGTTCATGCGCTGCAGGCTCAGCAGCACCTGCGTGCCGCTCGCGTCCGGAATCGCGCCGACCGCGAGCCCGGTGTTGCCGCCCTGCGGCACGATCGCGGCGCCTGCTGCCGCGCAGGCCTTGACCACGTCGGCCACCTGCTGCGTGTTGGCCGGCCGCACCACGGCCAGCGCCTTGCCGCGCGCGCGCTTGCGCCAGTCCTGTTCCCAGGCGGTGAGGTCGCCCTCGGTCAGAGCATTGGCATCGCCGACGATGGCGCGCAGTTGTTCGATCAGTGTGGTCACGGTACGGGAATCTCCAGGGGGCGTTGCGCGGCGGCCAGGTGCAGGCGCAGGCGCACATGCCAGGCACAGGCCGCGAAGAGCAGCAGGCACAGCGCGACCTCGGCCAGCGCCAGCGCACGGCTGATGCCCGCGGTGTCGCTCCAGGCGCGCACCACGCCTTCGGTGAAATAGAGCCAGATCATCAGGCTGACCCAGCGGTAGGTGTACATCCGGTTCTTCATCAGGCCGGCCAGCGGCACGACCAGCGGCAGTACCTTGAGCGCCAGCCACGAGCCACCAGGCCGCAACGGCGCGAGCCACATCTCCCAGGCCAGCCCGAGCACGATCAGCCCGACCAGGCTGCCGACGGCAAGCCAGCGGGTGGTGGCAACGGAAGAAAAGGCCGATGAGTTCGAGGTCGTCATGTCAGTTTTTCCCCATCAGATCAAACCGTCGACAACCGATGAAACAGTCACGGCCAAATACCAGAGACACCGCGGATCCGGCTCCGCCGGTCCGCCGGTGTCGCCCCCCGGCGAGGGGGGTTGGCGAAGCGACACGAAGTGCGCGAAGACTGGGGGGAGCAATATGATACTTGCCATGAATCGCCAGCAACTGTGGAAGGACCTCTCGCGCTTCCCGTGGCGCAACACCGCGGTGGTGCTCGGCGAGCGCTTCAAGGCCGACCGGCTCGGCCTCACGGCCAGCAGCCTGACCTTCACGACCACGATCGCGATGGTGCCCTTCTTCACCGTCGCGCTGGCGCTGTTCACGGTGTTCCCGATGTTCTCGAAGATGCAGGGTCGGTTGCAGCGCTGGTTGATCGACAGCCTGATCCCCGACAACATCGCGCGCCAGGTGCTCGGCTACCTGAACCAGTTCGCCAGCAAGGCCAGCGGGCTCGGCATCGCCGGGCTCGTGGTGCTGCTGGTCACGGCCATCACGCTGATCCTGACCATCGACAAGACGCTCAACAACATCTGGCGCGTGCGCAAGCCGAGGCCGCTCGCGCAGCGCGTGCTGATCTACTGGGCTGCCATCACGCTCGGGCCGTTGATCCTCGCGGTCAGCCTGAGCACCACGTCGTACCTGTTCGGCGCGTCGCGCGGCGTGATCGATGCCGACAGTCTCCTGAAGCCGCTGTTCGACGGCTTCGAATTCGTCCTGCTGGCCGGCGGCATGGCCGCGCTGTATCACTACGTGCCGAATACCGCGGTGCGCTGGGCTCATGCCTGGGCGGGCGGGTTCTTCGTGGCCGCGGCCATCGAGATCGCCAAGCGCGTGCTGGGTTACTACCTCAGCCTGGTGCCGACCTATTCGGTGGTCTACGGCGCCTTCGCCACCGTTCCGATCCTGCTCGTATGGATCTACGTCGCCTGGGTGATCGTGCTGCTGGGTGCCGTCATCGCGGCGTACCTGCCGAGCCTGATGGCCGGCGTGGCACGCGTCGGCGACGCGGCCGGCTGGCCCTTCCAACTGGCGATCGAGACGCTGCAACTCCTGCATCGGGCGCGTGCCACGCCGGCACGCGGCTTGTCGGCCGACATGCTGGTGCAGCGGCTGCGCATCGACACGCTGCAACTCGCGCCCGTGCTCGACACCCTGGTCGGGCTCGACTGGATCGCCCCGCTGGCCACCGAGACCGAAGGCGACGAGCCGCGCTATGTGCTGCTCGCCGACCCCGACACGACGGCGCTGGAACCATTGATGACGCAACTGATGCTGCCCCGGGCCAGAGCCCTGCAGCCGATCTGGAGCCGTGGCCCGCTCGACACGCTCTCGCTGCGCGACGCGCTCGGCGCGCCGGCTGTTCGTTAGCTGCAGCACGGCGCTCAGAAGGCGGTCGCCGCCGGGCCGCCCCAAGGCGGCCGCGCCTCCCCCTCGGGGGGTGGCGAATTACACGCGCAAGGCGCGTGAAAAGCCGGGGGGCTCAAATCTTCCGCGGTCGCCGCCGGGCCGCCCCAAGGCGGCCGCACCTCCCCCTCGGGGGGTGGCGAATTACACGCGCAAGGCGCGTGAAAAGCCGGGGGACTCAAATCTTCACGCGGCCGAGCCAGATGTCGCGGTACATCGTCCAGTCGCCCATGAAGCTGTAGAGCGGCCGCTTGAAAGAGGCCGGCTTGTTTTTCTCGAAGCCGAAGTGCCCGATCCACGCGAAGCCGTAGCCGGCAACGAGCGCCGCCAGCAGCCACAGCGGGCGGCCGGTCACGGCCAGCGCCACCAGGCACGCGAGCGACAGCGTCGAGCCGACGAAGTGCAGCCGTCGGCAGGTGAGGTTGGAATGCTCCGTCAGGTAGAACGGATAGAACTCGGCGAAGCTGGTGAAACGGCGCGGATCGACCGCGGCATTCGCTGCGTGCAGGGGCTGTGTGTTCATCGTGTCTCCTTGCTGGCGCCGGCGGCGCAGGATGGCGGGGCGCGACTCATAATAGGTGCGGCCCGCCGACGGCGCCAGCCCGGTTTTCACCCATCCATCCCACCTTTCGCCATGCGCGTTTCATCCGCTGAACTGTCCGCCGCCCCGGCCGGCGCCACCTGGGTGGTCTGCCTGTGCGCCGAGTGGTGCGGCGCCTGCCGCGAATACCGCCCGTTGTTCCAGCAGATTGCGCGCGCGCATCCGGCACTGCGCTTCGCATGGGTCGACATCGAGGACCATGCGGCGTTGGCCGACGACTTCGATGTCGAGACCTTTCCCACGCTGCTGATCGTCGGCGAGGCCGGCACGCACTTCCTCGGCCCGCTGCTGCCGCATGCCGAGACGCTCACGCGCCTGCTGACAGCACTGCCGGCGCCGCAGCCGCCTGTGGACATGGTCGATGCGCTGCGCGACGCCATCGTGCGTGCGCCCGAGGTTTTCTCCATCGATCCCAGTGAGGTTCCACGATGAAGGTTCTGCTGTTCGGCGCCACCGGCATGGTCGGCCAGGGTGTATTGCGTGAATGCCTGCTCGATCCCGGCGTGGAGCGCGTGCTCTGCGTCGGCCGCAGCGCGAGCGGCCAGCAGCATGCCAAGCTGCAGGATCTGATCGTCAAGGACATGTTCGACTACAGCGCGGTCGAGGCGCAACTCGGCGGCTTCGACGCCTGCTTCTTCTGCCTCGGCGTGTCGTCGGTCGGCATGAGCGAGGCCGACTACAAGCGCGTGTCGTACGACCTGCCGCTGGCCGCGGCGACGGTGCTGGCACGGCTCAATCCGCAGATGACCTTCGTCTTCGTCACGGGCCGTGGCTGCGACAGCACCGAGCGCGGTCCGATCATGTGGGCGCGCGTGAAGGGCGCGACCGAGAACGCCTTGCTCAAGCTGCCTTTCAAGGCGGCCTACATGTTCCGGCCCGGCATCATCCAGCCGCTGCACGGCGTGCGCTCGAAGACGCCGCTGTACCAGGCGGCTTATGTAGCGCTGGCGCCGGTGCTCGGCCTGTGGCGACTGCTGTCGCCCAACGGCCTGACGACCAGCGAGCAGATCGGCAAGGCGATGCTCGCGATCGCACGGCGCGGCGCGCCGAGCCCGTTCGTCGAAATGGTCGACATCAACGCGCTGCGTTAGCGCGCGCCGGGCATCGGCCCGGGGATCAGGCCTCAGGCCGTCAGGAAATCCCGCAGCGTGAACAGCACCGCGTCGGGCGCTTCGGTCATGAGCGCGTGGCCGGCGGGCACCGTCACGATCTGGCGCGAGGCGGGTGCCTTCGCCACCAGCGTCTTCGCGGCGCGTGGCGGTGTCATCTGGTCGGAATCACCGAGCAGGAACAGCACCGGGCACTGCACGGCGGCCATCGCGGCCTCGCCATTCGCATAGTCGTTGCAGGCCTTGAAGCCGACGTGGAACACGTTGACTTCGCGGTTGCTGGCGAGCACGCGCCGCATCAGCGCACGTGAACCGCCGTAGAGCCAGGTGCCCGGCCCGAGCGACGATGGCGGCGGCGCCAGCATCGAGTGCGAAAAGCTGTTGACCATGTCGATGGCCTTCATCGGCGCATTCAGCGCGCTGTCGAGCAGCGCTGGCGACACCACCATCGGGTAGGCCGTGCCGACCAGCGCCAAGTGCGACACGCGTGACGGCGCACGCGCCGCGGTTTCCAGCGCGATCAGCGAGCCGAAGCTGTGGCCGACCAGCGCCGCCTTCTGCACGCCGGCTGCGTCGAGCAGCGCGACGATGAAGTCCGCCGCGTCCTCGACCGAGGCCGGCGCCGGGCCGGCGCTCTTGCAGTGGCCGGGCAGGTCGATCGCCAGCACGTTCCAGCCGTGGTTGGCGAACCAGCGGCTCTGCAGGATCCACACGCTGTGGTCGTTCAGCACGCCGTGGATGAAGACGACCGTCGGCCGCGCCGCGTCGAAGGCCTTGCCGCCGGTGTAGGCGTAGGTGGTGTGTCCGTTGACGACTAGCTGCATGTCAGGCTCCCGCCTTCTCGGCGGCCTTCAGCGCGCGCTTCAGGTCGTCGATCAGGTCCGCCGGATCCTCCAGGCCGATCGACAGGCGGATCGTGCCCTGGCCGATGCCCGCACCGGCGAGCGCCTCGTCCGTCATGCGGAAATGCGTGGTGCTGGCCGGGTGGATCACCAGGCTGCGGCAGTCGCCCACGTTGGCCAGGTGGCTGAAGAGCTTCAGCGTCTCGATGAACTTCTTGCCCTGCTCGCGGCTGCCCTTGATGTCGAAGCTGAACACCGCGCCCGCGCCGCGCGCGCCGTGGCGCAGCAGCTTTTCGGCGAGCTTGTGGCTCGGGTGCGATTCCATCAGCGGGTGCCCGACGCGCGAGACGAAGGGGTGCGCGGCCAGGAATTCCACGACCTTCTGCGTGTTGTCGATGTGGCGCTCCATGCGCAGCGGCAGCGTCTCGATGCCTTGCAGGATCAGCCACGCGGTGTGCGGGCTCATCGATGCGCCGAAGTCGCGCAGGCCTTCGCGGCGCGCGCGCAGCAGGAAGGCACCGACCGTGCTCTCCTCGCTGAACACCATGTTGTGGAAGCCGTCGTAGGCCTGGCTCAGCTCGGCGAACTTGCCCGACTTCTCCCAGTCGAAACTGCCGCCGTCGACCACCACGCCGCCGATCACCGTGCCGTGGCCCGACAGGAACTTGGTCGCCGAGTGATAGACCAGGTCGGCGCCGTGGTCGAAGGGCTTGATCAGGTAGGGCGAGGTCAGCGTCGAGTCGACCAGCAGCGGCACGCCGGCCGCATGCGCGATGTCGCTGACGGTCGGGATGTCGAGCACGTCCAGGCCCGGATTGCCGACCGTCTCGCCGAACAGCAGCTTGGTGTTCGGCCGGATCGCGGCGCGCCAGCCATCGAAGTCGCCGGGCTTCACGAAGGTGGTCTCGATGCCGAAGCGGCGCATCGTGTAGTTCAGCAGGTTCTGCGATCCGCCGTACAGCGCGGTGCTGGCCACGATGTGCGAGCCCGCGCCCATCAGCGTCGCGACGCTCAGGTGCAGCGCGGCCTGGCCGCTGGCGGTGGCGATGGCGCCGATGCCGCCTTCGAGTGCGGACACGCGTTGCTCGAGCACCGCGTTGGTCGGGTTGCTGATGCGGCTGTAGACGTGGCCCGCGCGCTCCAGGTTGAACAGTGCGGCCGCATGGTCGCTGGACTCGAACACGAACGAGGTCGTGAGGTGGATCGGCACGGCGCGTGCGCCGGTGGCGGGGTCGGGTGCGGCGCCGGCGTGCAGCGCGAGGGTGTCGAATCCGGGGTCGGAATAGCCTGGCATGTCTCACTTTCGTAACGCTCCGTCACGTGTGCGACCCCACAGTCGCACCCTCGTGACGGGGCAGGGCGCCTATTGTGAGCGACATGGGCTATATTCAAAAAGGGACTCCGCCCGTCAGTCACAGAAGACGACCTCCGAGGTATTTACGATGAAAGTCAGCGACATCCTGCGCGTCAAGGGCAACACGCTCTATACGGTCACGCCCGACGAACCCTTGGCCGCCGCCGTGACCGTGATGGCCGAGAAGGACATCGGTTCCCTCGTCGTCATGGAGCACGGCGACCTGGTCGGCATGCTGACCTTCCGCGAAGTCATCGTGGCGATCGTCAACAACGGCGGCACCGTCGGCACGACGCTGGTGCGCAAGGCGATGGACGACGCGCCCGTCACCTGCACCGGCGAGACCGATCTCGACGAGATCCGCCGCATCATGCTGCAGCGCCACGCGCGCTACATGCCCGTGATGGACAAGCGGATGCTGATGGGCGTGATCAGCTTCTACGACGTCGCGAAGGCCGTCGTCGACAGCCAGAATTTCGAGAACAAGATGTTGAAAGCCTACATCCGCGACTGGCCCGAAGAAGGCACGCAATAGGCTCTCCCCCAGGCTTCGCGCACTTCGTGTCGCTTCGCCAACCCCCTTCCGGGGGCAACACCAGCGGCCCGGCAAAGCCGGTTCCGCGGTGTTTCACGAACAGATGATGGATTGTCAGGGTGAGCGCGCGTTCAGCGCCTTGAGGGCGGCGCCGGGGAAGCTCCCGAAGGCGTCCGCCAGGCGCACCGCGCCGTTCTTCACCGTCACCTGTTCTCCCGTCAGCACGTTCTCGAAGCGCGCGCCTTCGGGCCAGCCGGGCAGGTGCACGACGGTGTCGGTCCACACCTTGTCGCCGAGCGGCAGCCAGCCGTCGGCCGCGGCCTGCGCCGCCTGCGCTTCGGCATCGGTCGCGAGGCCGACGAACAGCCGCGCGGCGATCAGCACCATCGCCTTGCCTTCGTGCGCACGCGTGAAGGCGATCACGTGCGATGCCTTGGCGCCGGCCGCGTGCAGCGCGGTGTAGCTGCCTTCTCGGAACAGCGCGGGCTCGGCCTCGCGCAGCGCCAGCAGGCGCCAGGTCGCCCATAGCTTGGCCGCACCCTCGTGCGGTTCCGCCGCGAAGCCGCGTGCGGCCTCGGCCACCCCGGCCATGCCGGGCGCCTGCAGCACGGCGTCCATCCGGTCGAGCCAGCCCGCGCGCGCGGCGTAGTCCACCGGGCGGCGGTTGTCCGGGTCGACCAGGCTCAGGTCCGCCAGCTCGTTGCCCTGGTACATGTCGGGCACGCCGGCCGATGCGTACTTGATGAGCGTCATCGACAGGCTGTTCAGCATGCCGAACCAGGCCACCGTCGCGCCGAGCGCCTGCAGGTCCGCCAGGAACGCGTTGTCGTCGATGCGGCCGAGCAGCTTCTGCACGAAGCCCTTCAGCGCGTTCTCGTAGGGCTCGTTGGCGATCACCCAGCTGGTGTGCGCCTTCGACTCGCGCGCCGCCTTCAGCGCATAGCGTTCGATGCGCTCCGCAAAGTCCGCGCGCGTGGACTCGTCGAGCCCGCCCGCGGGCAGCGCGCCCAGCAGCGTCTGGTAGAGCAGGTATTCGTCGGCGGCCGACGGCATCTGCGGGGCCGGGTCGTCGACGGGCCGGTTCATCGCGCGCCAGCGCCGCAGCGCCAGCCGCCAGGTCGCGGGCAGTTCGGACAGCACGTCGATCCGGTTGCGCACGTCTTCCGAACGCTTGTTGTCGTGCGTCGACGTGGCCAGCATGGTGTGCGGCCAGCGCAGCGCGCGGTCGGCGCTCGCTTCATGGAACTGCGCCACCGACATGCCGAACAGCGCCGGCTCGCCGCCGACCTCGTTGAGCGAACTCAGCGGAAAGTAGCGGTAGAAGGCCGTGTCTTCCACACCCTTGGCGGCCACCGGCGCGCTGAACTGCTGGAAGCGGATCGCGAAGCGCCGGGTGCGCGCCTGCAGCGCTTCCGAGGCCTGCGAGACGGTCTGGCCGAGCAGCGCACGGCGCACGAAGTCGAACACCGTCGTGTCGGCGTCCAGGCTTCGCTCGCGCGCATGGTCGACCGCCCAGTCGATGAACTTCAGGTCCTGCGCGGAGGGCGCATCGATGATGTAGCTGCGGTACACCGGCATCGATGCCGCCACTTCCGACAGCGCGCGCCGCAGCGTGTTGAGCGTGTAGTCGCGGGTGCGCCGGTCGGCCCGCGCGATGCGCAGCAGCTCGGTCGACAGCACCGTGAGTTCCGACGCCAGCGCGTTGCGCATGATCGAGCGCTTGCCCTGGTAGGCGAGCTCCTCGAACGCGTCCTGCACGCCCGTGAAGCTGCGCCAGATGCGCGCAAAGCGCTCGGCGGTGCGCATGTCCAGCAGCACGCCGTTGACCACCGTCGCGAAGCGGTAGCCGGTGGTGCCGTGCACGTGCCATTCGACCGGCACCTCCTCATGCGAGGCCGCGATCTTCTCGGCCACCACATACAGCGGCCGTGCCGGACGGCCCTCGGCATCGGGGCCGGGCAGCACCAGGCCGGCGCGCCGCGCATAGCCTTCCTGCAGGCGCTGAAAGTACTGGGCCGGATCGTAGAGGCCGTCCGGATGGTCGATGCGCAGGCCGTCGACCACGCCGCGCGCCGCCAGGTCGAGCGCCATGCCGTGCGTTGCCTCGAACACCGGCTCGCGCTCGATGCGCAGCGCCGCGAGTTCGTTGATGTCGAAGAAGCGCCGGTAGTTGATCTCGTCCGCCGCCACGCGCCAGTAGGCGAGCCGGTAGGCCTGCAGTTCGAGCAGCGCGTGCAGCGTGTCGCGCTCGGCCGGCGCGTTGAACTCGGCCACCGCCGCAGCGATCGCCTGCGCCACGCCGAGCTGGCGCGACACCAGCCGTGCGAGACGGCTCTTCAGCATCTCCTTGTCGCGTGCGCGCTCGGCCACGGCGTCGGGCTCGGGCGCCTGGCGTTCCGGCAGGTGGCCGAAGGCGGCGGCGATGCTCGCCAGGCTGGCGGCGACCTCGGGGTCGGTCACGCGCGGTTCGGCACGTTGCAGCACCTGCGCATAGCTCTCGGGCGCCAGCGGAAAGTGATGCTCGTGATAGTCGACCCGGAGGCTGCCGCCGGCCGCGTCGAAGGCCAGCACGAGTTCGCCACGGCCGAGCACGTCGCCGTAATGGTCGCCCAGCACCGGCAGCAGGACCTTGCCCTGCAGCTCCAGGTTGAGCGGCTGCCAGTCGATGTCGAAGTGCTGCGCGTAGAGCGATGCGGGGCCGTTTTCCAGCACATCCGTCCACCAGGCGTTGTCCGCGCCCAGCACGCCCATGTGGTTGGGCACCAGGTCGAGCAGCTGGCCCATGCCGTGCGCACGCAGCGCGGCGCTGAAACGCTCGAAGCCTTCGGGGCCGCCCAGCTCGGGGTTGATCTCGTCGTGCGCCACCACGTCGTAGCCGTGCATGCTGCCCGGCCGCGCGCGCTGGATCGGCGAGCAATAGACGTGGCTCACGCCCAGTCGCGCGAGGTAGGGCAGGATCGCGACCGCGTCGTCGAAGCGGAAGTCCTTGTGGAACTGCAGCCGATAGGTGGCGCGTGGAATCCGCGTGTCGATGCTGCGCCCGACGGCGGCCTGCGATGCCGGATGCGGCCGGATGGCGGCCAGCGTTTCGCAGAGCTGCAGCGTCTGCGGGTCGACCGCGAGCTGCTGCAGGTCGAGCGTCAGCTTGCGCTGCCAGTTCGGATGCGCGTCGGTCGTGCCCGGCATGTTGGCCTGCTCGGGCATGCCGATCGCGTCTTCCAGCTGCACCATCATCACCTGCGACGGCGTGCTCGCGACGAAGGCATGGATCGCCGACACCACGTCCGCCGACAGCGCCTGCGCGCCGGTCGCTTCCGCCACCGCGTCGGCCGACAGCAGGCCCGCGCGCTGCACCGCGAGCAGCAGCCGGATGCGCTCCTGCGCGCGGTCGAACAGCTGCCGCTCGAACATCTCCTGGTTCGGGAACAGCCCGAGCGACAGGCGCAGCCGCAGGTCGTGGCCGGTCCACCAGCCGTTGAGCGTGGCCAGGTCGTGCGTGCTGATCGCGACCAGTGCATGGCGCGGATAGTCGGCCGGCGACTTGAATTCGCCGTCATGGCCACGCTCGAAATACAGCAGCCGGTACGACAGCACCTGGAAGCGCGCCAGCGCCGCGCGCATCTCGTCGGCGACCGTGCCGAGGTCCTCGCCGATCACCATGCAGCGCTGACGCTGGCTCTCGATGGCGACGATGCCGAGCATCTCGTCCAGCGCGTAGTGCACGTAGGCGCCCTCGTGCGGCGTGCCGCCCGGCGGAATCCAGAACAGACGCATCAGGCCCATCACGTGGTCGATGCGCAAGGCGCCGCCCTGCATGTTGGCGCGCAGCGTGTCGATGAAGAAGCGGTAGCCGCTGGTGCGCAGCCGGTCGGGCCGCAGCGGCGGCAGTCCCCAGCCCTGGCCGTTCGGGTTGAACTCGTCCGGCGGCGCGCCGACGCTCGCGCCGTGCACGAAGGTTTGTTGCTCGCTCCAGGCGTCGGAGCCCGCGCGGTCGACCGACACCGCCAGGTCGAGGTACAGGCCGACCGCCATGCCCTCGGCGTCGCACTGCGCGCTCGCGCGGTCGAGCTGCCGCACCGCCTGCCACTGCAGGTACTCGTAGTAGCCGATGCGTTCGGCATGCGTCTCTGCAAAGCGCTGCACCTCCGGCGCGGCCGGATCGCGGTAGGCCTCGGGCCAGACCGGCCAGCCCCAGACCGCCGGGTCGGTGTCATGGAAGTGCGCCTGCAGCGCCTCGAACAGCGCATGCTGGCGCAGGGCCGCGCCGCGCGACACGCGGAAGGCCTCGAACGCATCGGCGCTGTCGCTGCGCTCGCCCGCCTTCAGGTGCGTCGCGCGGAACTGCGCATAGAGCAGCGCGAGGACTTCGAACTTGGCTGCGGCGACGCCCACATAGTCGACCAGCGGCGTGTCGCGCAGCGCGGCCAGCCGTGCCTGGAAGTCGGGCGACTGCACCAGCCGCTGTGCCGGCTCGCAGTCGCGGAATTCATCGACCGCCTCGACGTCGATGTAGATCACGTTGAGCGCCATGCGCGACGACGGGCTGTACGGGCTGATGTGTGCCGGGTTGTGCGGAAACAGCGCATGCAGCGGATTGATGCCGACGATGCCCGCGCCGCGCCGTGCGGCCTGCTGGGCGAGCTGTGCCAGGTCGGTGAAGTCGCCGACGCCCCAGTTGCGCTGCGAGCGCAACGCATAGAGCTGCACGGCGGGGCCCCAGACCCGGCCGTCGTCGCCGAGCGCCGGTGGCCGGTAGCAGTGCGCCGGTGCGGCGATCACCAGCGTCTCGCCCGGCAGTCCGTCGAACGCGACGCGGTGGTAGCCGGCCGGCAGCGCCATCGGCAGCGTGATGCGCCGCTCGCAGTACGGCACGCCGTCGATCTCGGTGCGCGACAGCTCGGCCAGCGCGTGCAGCGACAGCCGGTCGGCATGCCGGGTGCCGTCCTCGGCATGCAGCGTCCAGTGCAGGTCGGACTGGGCTGCCGGCACGCGCAGCGTCAGTTGCCAGTTCGGCGTGTCGGCCGCGATCGCCGCCGCCGGCGGCGCGCCCTCGCGCCAGGCCGCGGCCTGCGCCTGCTCCAGGCTGCGTTGCGCCGGCACGGCCGGGTCGATGCCGAAGCTCGCGAGCAGTGCGCTCAGGTGCGCCGGCGTGGCGACGTGGCGGTTGCCGAAGATGTCGTTGTATTCGGGCGCGATGCCGAAGTGGGCGCACAGGCGCAGCAGTGCGTCCTGCTGCGCGGGGGAAGCGTCATGCAAAGTGGTTCTCCGCCAGGGTGATGCAGACGCCGCCCGGCGCGAGCCGCAGCGTGTCGTTGGAATCGGATTCAGGCTCTGCGCCGTAGGCGTACAGCGTGTCGCCATCGGGCGCCGCGACGCCGGCGATGGGTTCCTTGCCGAAGTGCGCCACCAGCTGCAGGCGCGCGCCGCCCGGCTGGCCGTCGGCGCCGCCGACCGGCCATTCGACGCGCAGCGCCTCGCCGTCGCGCCAGAAGCGTCCGCCGCTGCGCTGGCCTTCGAGCCGCGGCACGACGGCACGCCGCCGGATGCCGAGCAGCGCATGGATGTGCGCCATGAACTCGCGGTGCGGTGTGCTCAGCCGCTCGTCCCAGCGCAACCGGGACGCGACGAAGGTCGACGCCGCGTTCGGGTCCGGAATGCGGGCGCGCGCCGCCTCGTCGGCGAAGGCCGCGAACTTGCCGAACTCGGCGCGCCGGCCGTTCGACACCGCGGCCGCGAGTTCGGGGCCGAAGTCGCAGAAGTACAGAAAGGGCGTCGACGCGGCGTATTCCTCCCCCATGAACAGCATCGGCACGTGCGGCGACAGCAGCAGGCAGGCATACGCGGCCTGGAGCAGTCCGGGGTCGGCCAGCGCGGCGATGCGGTCGCCGAAAGCGCGGTTGCCGACCTGGTCGTGCGTCTGCAGGAAGGACACGAAGGCGCCGAGCGGCAGGTGCGCGCTCGGCTCGCCGCGCGCCTCGCCGTCGCGGAACGGCGAAGGCTGGCCCTGGTAGACGAAGCCCTGTGCCAGCGCGCGGCCGAACTGCGACACGGCGTCGTCCGCATAGTCGGCGTAGTAGCCGTCGGTGTCGCCGGTGACGAGCACGTGCGCCGCATGGTGCAGGTCGTCGTTCCATTGCGCCGTCGCGCCGAGCGGCCGGCCATCGGCATCGCGCTCGAGGTAGTGCGCGCCGTTGGCATCGTTCTCCAGCACGACATGGATCTGGCGATCGCGGCCCGGACCGTCGCGCAGCGCGGCGCAGATCTCCTGCACGATGTCCGGCGTGGAGTCGTCGCGGATCGCGTGCACCGCGTCCATGCGCAGGCCGTCGAAGCGGAACTCCTCGACCCAGTAGAGCGCGTTGTGCACGAAGAAGTCGCGCACGGTGCGCGCCAACTCCCCGTCGTAGTTGATGGCCGCGCCCCACGGCGTCTGGTGCGCCGCGTTGAAGAAGGCCGGGCTGCCCGCGTGCAGGTAGTTGCCCTCCGGGCCGAAGTGGTTGTAAACCACGTCGAGCAGCACCATCAGCCCGAGCGCATGCGCCGCGTCGACGAAGGCCTTCAGCGCTTCCGGCGGGCCGTAGGCGGCATCGGGCGCGAACAGCAGCACGCCGTCGTAGCCCCAGCCCCGCTGGCCGGGAAAATCCGCCACCGGCATCAGCTCGACCACGGTGATGCCCAGCGCCACCAGCTCGGGCAGCCGCTGCTGCGCGGCCGCGAAACTGCCTTCGGGCGTGAAGGTGCCGATGTGCAGTTCGTAGATCACGGCTTCCGACCAGGGGCGGCCGGCCCAGCCCGCGTCATGCCAGTCGAAGGCGCCGGGCGCGACCACTTCGCTGGCCTCGTGCACGTCGTCCGGATTGCGGCGCGAGGCCGGGTCGGGCACCAGCAGGCCGTCGGGCAACCGGAAGCGGTAGCGGTCGCCGGCATGCGCGTCGGCCACGTCGAGCCGGTGCCAGCCGCCGGGTTCCGTGCGCATGGCGACCGGCGTGCCGCCGTTGCGCACGAGCTCGACGCGTTCGAGGCCGGGCGACCAGAACTGGAAGCGCACGCCGCCCTCGTCGAGGACCGCGGCGCCGAAGGGCATGGCGTGGGTGTGTTTCATGGGATGGCGATGGAGGCGCCGGCCGCGGGCCGGCTGAGCAGCATGAGGGACCGGCAACGCAGCCGGCAGACGGGTCCGGCCGCCGTCGGTGACGCCGGGTCGGGCAGGGCGGCGCTGGCCGTGTCGATCTGCACCTGCCAGGCGTCGCCGCTGCCGACGCCGTCGGTCGGCAACTGGAAGTCGATGTCCTCGTGGTGGGCGTTGAACAGCAGGAAGAAGTCGTCGTCGACCCGTGCCTCGCTGCGCGGCCCGACATCGGCGATGCCCTGCCCCGACATGAACATGCCGATGCAGCGCGCGTTGCCGTCGCCCCAGTCCTCGGGCTTCATCTCCAGGCCGTCCGGTCGGAACCAGCCGACGTCCTTGACGGTGCGGCCCGGCAGCGGCGCGCCACGGAAGAAGGCCCGCCGGCCGATCGACGGGTGCGCCCGGCGCAGCTGCACCAGGTGCTGCACGAAGGCCAGCAGCGCGCTGCGGTCGGCGTCCAGCGACCAGTCGATCCAGCCGAGCTTGTTGTCCTGGCAATAGACGTTGTTGTTGCCCTGCTGCGTGTGGCCGGACTCGTCGCCGGCCAGCAGCATCGGCGTGCCCTGCGACAGCAGCAGCGTGGCCAGCAGGTTGCGCTTCTGGCGCTCGCGCAGGCCCAGCACCTCGGGGTCGTCGGTCGGGCCTTCGGTGCCGCAGTTCCACGACAGGTTGTTGCTGCTGCCGTCGCGGTTGTCCTCGCCGTTCGCTTCGTTGTGCTTCTGGTTGTACGAGACCAGGTCGTGCAGCGTGAAGCCGTCGTGCGCGGTCACGAAGTTGATGCTCGCGTGCGGATGCTTGCCCGACCAGCCGTAGATGTCCTGCGAGCCGGTGACGCGGCTGGCCAGCTCGCCGAGCAGGCCGCTGTCGCCCTTCCAGTAGCCGCGCATCGCGTCGCGGTAGCGGTCGTTCCATTCGGCCCAGCCCAGCGGGAAATTGCCCACCTGGTAGCCGCCATAGCCGAGGTCCCAGGGTTCGGCGATCAGCTTGACGCGGTTGAGCACCGGGTCCTGCTGGATCGCGTCGAAGAAGCCGCCCAGGTTCTCGACCTTGCCGGCTTCGCGTGCGAGCGCCGACGCCAGGTCGAAGCGGAAGCCGTCGACGTGCATCTCCTCGACCCAGTAGCGCAGCGAATCCATCACCAGCTGCAGTGCGCGCGGATGCGCGAGGTTGACGGTGTTGCCGCAGCCGGTGAAGTCGTCGTAGTAGCGCCGGTGCTCGGCGTTGAGGATGTAGTAGGACGCGTTGTCCACGCCGCGCAGCGACAGCGTCGGTCCGAGCTGGTTGCCTTCGCAGGTGTGGTTGTAGACCACGTCCAGGATGACCTCGATGCCTGCCGAATGCAGCGTCTTCACCATGGTCTTGAACTCCTTCACCTTGCGCGATGCGCTGTAGCGCATCTCGGGTGCGAAGAAGCCCAGCGTGTTGTAGCCCCAGTAGTTCTGCAGGCCCTTCTCGGCGAGGTGGCGGTCGTTCAGGTAGCTGTGCACCGGCAGCAGTTCGACCGTGGTGATGCCCAGGCGCTTCAGGTAGTCGATGACCGGCGCGGTGGCCAGCGCGGCGTAGGTGCCGCGCAGTTCGGCCGGCACCTCCGGGTGCTGCATCGTGAAGCCGCGCACGTGCATCTCGTAGATGACCATGTCCTGCCGCGCGATCCGCGGCCGGCGGTCGTCGCCCCAGGTGAAGGCGGTTTCGAGCACGCGGCCCTTCGGCATCAGCGCGGCGCTGTCGCGCCGGTCGAAGGACAGGTCCTCGCGCTTGCTGCCGATGGTGTAGCCGTAGAGCGCGTCGCCCCAGCGCAGCTTGCCGACCAGGTCCTTCGCGTAGGGGTCGATCAGCAGCTTGTTCGGGTTGAAGCGATGCCCGTCCTCGGGCTTGTAGGGCCCGTGCACGCGGTAGCCGTAGGCCATGCCCGGCCGCGCCTCGGGCAGGTAGCAGTGCCACACGTCGTCGGTGCGCTCGCGCAGTTCGATGCGCTGCAGCTCGTGGCGTCCGCCGTCGTCGAACACGCAGAGCTCGATGCGCTCCGCATGCTGCGAGAAGATCGCGAAGTTGACGCCTTCACCGTCCCAGTTGGCGCCGCGTGGATACGGTTGGCCGGGCCAGACGACGGTGATCGGGTTCTCATTGCGCATGTCGGGCTGTTGTCCTTTTCTCGATCAGAGCCGCTTGTCGTCCGTCGGGTCCTTCGGGCCGCGCGAGCGCCGCGGCCACCACTGCTCGATGCGCTCCTGCGCCCAGTCCTTGCCGCCCAGTCCGAAGGCCAGCGCGATGGCGAACACCACGCCGCCGAGGATCACCAGGAAGCTCTCGCGCACGATGTCGCCGCCGACCTTGATCTGGTCCAGCGCGATCAGCACCACGAAGGCCAGCACCGCGTATTGCGCCAGCCGGCCGAGCAAGGCCGCGTCCTGCAACTGCACGCTTCGGCAATAGCCCTGCACCATGTCGCGGATGAAGCGCGCGAAGTACGCACCGAAGGCCAGCACCAGCAGCGCCACGAACACGTTCGGCACGAACCACACCACGCGGCCGAGCAGGTCGGTGATGTAGGTCAGGCCCAGGCCGTTGAAGGCGATCAGCAGCGCGGCCAGGATCACGAGCCAGTAGGCGAGCGCGCCGAAGATCGTGGTGGTGTCGCCGGCCATTCCGCCCTGGCGCAGGAAGTTGTCCAGGCCGGAGCGCTCGGTCAGCACGGGAAAGTTGATGGCGCGCAGCGCCTTGACCAGCGCGAAGCGCGCGACCTTGGCCAGCAGCCAGCCGCCGATCACCACGACGATCGCGATCAGCAGCCGCGGCACGAAGGCCCCGATCTGGTACAGGATGGCCCGGACGGGCTCCAGGTGAATGCCGAAATCTTCCATGGTGACTTTCTCCAATTCAGTGGGTGCGGCGCGCACCCGTCATGCAGCGCGCGGTTGGCCCGCGTCGATCAGCGACAGGATGCCCTGCAACGGCACCTGCACCCAGTCGGCACGGTTGTTGAGCTCGTAGCGCAGCTCGTACATCGACTTCTCGAGTTCGAACAGCGCGAACAGGCCGCAGTCCGAATCGAGCGGTTGCGTGATGCCGTCGGCCGCCAGGCGCTCGGTGTAGGCACCCAGGAAGGCTTCGCGCGTCTTGGCTTCCCAGTCGCGCGCCAGCGGTTCCAGCTTGGCGAGTTCGCTGGCGCTCTGCGCGATGCGGCGCAACGCCGTCCACCGCGCGTAGTTGAACGACCGCACCATGCCCGCCACGTCGCGCAGCGGCGAACTCAGCACGCGGCGTTCCTCGAAGGTGCGCGCCGGCTCGCCTTCGAAGTCGATGATCAGGAAGTCGTTGCGCGAGACCAGCACCTGGCCCAGGTGGTAGTCGCCGTGGTAGCGGGTCTTCAGGCCGGTCTGCACTTCCGAGCCGCAGGACTGGATGCGTTGCGGTACCTGCGACGCCTTGGCCAGCAGGCGCCTGGCCTCCTCCTGCGTTTCCGGCGGCAGCGCGGGCAGGCGGGCGGCCAGCAGGTCGAGCGACACCTTGGCCTCGCTGGCTGCGCGTTCGCGCCAGGCCGTCACGTCGGCCTCGGTCATCGGCTGCGGATCGAAGGCCGGGTCGCCGGTGCGCATCGACAGCGCGAGGTGCAGTTCCGCGGTGCGCTCGCCCAGCGTGTGCATCAGCGCCAGGAAGCCGCCGTGCACGTCGTCGGGCTGCACGGTTTCCAGCGTGCGCATGGCTTCGAGGTAGCGCTCCAGGTAGCCGAGCGTGTAGGCCCAGCCGTCGCCCGAGTTGGGCACGAAGGCCTGCACCAGCGCGAGCGTCATGGTGCTGCCATCGTCGCCGTGGTATTCGAGCGCGCCGGCCACCGGCACGCAGTGCGGGTAGTGCGCGACTTCGGTCAGGAAACGGCCGACTTCGAGTTCCGGATTCAGGCCGGCACGCAGCCGGCGATAGCCCTTCACGAAGAGCCTTTCGCCGAGCGTGACCACCGTGTTGCTGCTGGCCGCGCTGGGCGGCGTGACGGGCAGTGCCGCCACGCCGTCGCCCGCCAGTGCCGCGAACACCTCGGTCGGGCGGAACTGCAGGCGGCCGTGCGCGGTCGGGATTTCCTTGCGCGCGCCGATGGCCTCGATCAGTGCGCGGCAGAAGGCGTCGTCGAAGAAGGCGTCGCCCATCACGCCGACGTTGGCCTGCTGGCGCACCTTGGCGATCGCGCCCTGGCTCAAGGTCTTCAGGCGCTCTTCTTCGCGGTCTTCCCAGGCCAGTGCGAGCGGCGCGAAATAGGTGGCGGTGTCGGTCGGGCCGTCGAGTTCGAGCAGCGGCAGCATCCAGCTGAAGTCGCCCTGGTCCCACACCGCGTGATCGACCAGCCGCGCGCGCTGGACCGGCGTGCCCTTCGATGCGTACCAGCGCTGCGTCTCGACGTAGCGCGGCAGCGTGTCGGTCTCGAACTGCAGCCGCATGCGCTCCGACATCCCGATGCGCCAGGGCATCACGCGGTCGCGGAAGAAGCTGGTCCAGCCGTCGAACAGCACCAGCACGGGCCGGTCCTGCAGCGGCACGCCTTCCTGGTGCCAGCTCGGCGTGGCGACGTCGGCCGCGAGCCGGAACCAGTAGAAGCCGTGCGAAGGCAGCGTGAGCAGATAGGGCAGTTCGCCGACGGGCGGAAAGGCCACGCGGCCCAGCATCTCGACCGGCACCCGGCCCTTGAAAGCCGACAGGTCGAGCTCGACCGGCTGCGCCGCCGAAGACAGGTTGAAGACCGACAGGATCGCCTCGTCCTCGTACTCGCTCAGGTACGCGAGGATCTTGCGGTTGCCCGGCTTCAGGAAGTTGCGCCGGCCGCGGCCGAAGGCGCGGCTGGTCTTGCGCACCGCCAGCATGCGCTTGGTCCAGTTCAGCAGCGAACCCGCCTCGCGCGCCTGCGTCTCGACGTTGAGCGCCTCGTACCCGTACATCGCGTCCATGATGGGTTGAAGGTACAGGCTTTGCGGGTCGGCGCGCGAGAAGCCCGCATTGCGGTCGGGGCTCCATTGCATCGGCGTGCGAACGCCGTTGCGGTCGCCGACGAACACGTTGTCGCCCATGCCGATCTCGTCGCCGTAATAGATGATCGGCGAGCCCGGCATCGACAGCAGCATGCTGTTCATCAGCTTGATGCGGTCGCCGTCGTTCTCCATCAGCGGCGCGAGCCGCCGGCGGATGCCGAGGTTGATGCGCGCGCGCGGATCGGCCGCATACATGCGGTACATGTAGTCGCGCTCCTTGCTGGTCACCATCTCGAGCGTGAGCTCGTCATGGTTGCGCAGGAAGATCGCCCACTGGCAGCCGTCCGGGATGTCGGGCGTCTGCTGCATGATTTCGACGATCGGGTCGCGGTCTTCCTGCGCGATCGCCATGTACATGCGCGGCATCAGCGGGAAGTGGTACGCCATGTGGCATTCGTCGCCGTCGCCGAAGTACTCGCGCACGTCCTCCGGCCACATGTTGGCCTCGGCCAGCAGGAAGCGGTTCTTGTACTGCGCGTCGATCGCGGCGCGCAGCTGCTTGATGACCGCATGCGTCTCGGGCAGGTTCTCGTTGCTGGTGCCGTCGCGTTCCACCAGGTAGGGAATCGCGTCCAGCCGGAAGCCGTCGACGCCCATGTCGAGCCAGAAGCGCATGGTCTTCAGGATCGCTTCCATCACCGCCGGGTTGTCGAAGTTCAGGTCGGGCTGATGGCTGAAGAAGCGATGCCAGAAGTACTGCTTGGCGACCGGGTCCCAGGTCCAGTTCGAGGTCTCGGTATCGGTGAAGATGATCCGCGTGCCCTGGTAGATCTGGTCGGTGTCGCTCCACACGTAGAAGTTGCGCTCGGGCGATCCGGGTGGTGCCAGGCGCGCGGCCTTGAACCACGGGTGCTGGTCGGACGTGTGGTTGATGACCAGCTCGGTGATCACGCGCAGGCCGCGCTTGTGCGCCTCGTCGAGCATCTCGCGGAAGTCGTCGAGCGTGCCGTACTGCGGGTTCACGTTCTCGTACTCGGAGATGTCGTAGCCGTCGTCGCGCAGCGGCGATGGGTAGAACGGCATCAGCCAGATCGTGTTGACGCCCAGGTCCTTAACGTAGTCGAGCTTGGCGGTCACGCCCTTGAAGTCGCCGACGCCGTCGTTGTTGGTGTCGAAGAAGGCCTTGACGTTGAGCTGGTAGATCACCGCGTCGCGGTACCACTGCGCGTCGTCGGTGCTGTCGATGGCCGGCGTTTCCAGTGCCAGGGAAGGTAGCGGTGCGTTCATGCGGGAAGTCCTCTCGCTCACTCGAAATAGTCGAAGTCGTTTTCGTTGCGCACGCGGCGCCGCACCACGAAGACGTGGGCGGGCGTGTAGTGCGGGTCGAGGCGAACGTAGTGGTAGTCGCCTTCCCACAGGAAGTGCTGGTCGCTCAGCAGGTCGTGCACCTGGAAGGAGTGGCCCAGCGGCACGCCGATCGACGCCGGCGTGAGGTTGATCCAGCCGTACTGCGCGTTGTCGGGGTCGAGGTTGACCACGGTCACCACCACGTTCCGGCCGTCCGCGGATGCCTTGGCATAGGCCAGCAGCCGGTCGTTCTCGACCGGCAGGAAGCGCAGGCTGCCGTTGGCCTGAAGCGCCGGGTTGTCGTGCCGGATGCGGTTGATGCGCGCGATGAGCGGCGCGATGCTCTTCGGCTGCGTGTGGTCCCAGGTGCGCAGCTGGTACTTCTCGGAGTCGAGATATTCCTCGCTGCCTTCGTGACGCGGCAGGTGCTCGATCAGCTCATAGGCCGGGCCGTAGATGCCGTAGCTCGCGGCCAGCGTGGCGGCCAGCACCAGGCGCAGGCGGAACATGGCCGGGTTCCCGCTCTGCAGTTGCTCGTGCAGGATGTCCGGCGTGTTCGGCCACACGTTGGGCCGGAAGTAGTCGTAGCCGGGGCCCTTCGACAGCTCGGTGAAGTAGGCGGTCAGCTCCTGCTTCGTGTTGCGCCAGGTGTAGTAGGTGTACGACTGCGAGAAGCCGAGCTTCGCGAGCCGGTGCATCACCTTCGGCCGGGTGAAGGCCTCGGCCAGGAAGATCACCGTCGGGTGCTCGCGCTTGATGGCGGTGATCACCCATTCCCAGAACGGGAAGGCCTTGGTGTGCGGGTTGTCGACGCGAAAGATGGTCACGCCCTGCGCGATCCAGTGATCGAACACGCTCTTGAGTTCCAGCCACAGGCCCTGCCAGTCGTCGCATTCGAAGTTGAACGGATAGATGTCCTGGTACTTCTTGGGCGGGTTCTCCGCGTACTGCACGCTGCCGTCGGGCCGCCAGCGGAACCAGCCCGGATGCTCCTTCACATACGGGTGGTCGGGCGCGCACTGGAATGCGATGTCCATCGCGATGTCGATGCCGCGCTGGCGCGCCGCGTTCACCAGGTGGCGGAAGTCCTCCGGCGTGCCCAGCTCGGGCAGGATCGACTTGTGGCCGCCTTCGGTCGAGCCGATCGCCCAGGGGCTGCCGACGTCGCCGGGCTCGGTCGTGAGCGCGTTGTTGCGGCCCTTGCGCTGCACGCGCCCGACCGGATGGATCGGCGGGAAGTACAGCACGTCGAAGCCCATGTCCGCGATCGCGGGCAGCCGTGCCTCGACGTCGCGGAAGGTGCCGTGCACGCCGGGCTCGGTGCCGGCCGAGCGGGGGAACAGCTCGTACCAGCTGCTGAAGCGCGCGCGCTCGCGGTCGACGATCAGCGGCAGGTCGGTGCTGAAGCGCGCCTCGTGGCGGCGGTCGGGGTAGAGCGATGCGAGGCGCGCGAGCTCGGTGTCGAGTGCCAGCGCCTTGAGGCTCGTGCCGTCGATCTTGCGGTCGGCGGCGCCCAGGTCGAGCGCCTGCGCGAAGCGGTGCAGTTCGGTCGCATGCCGGCCGGTTGCGCGGCCGGCGGCGGCGGCGATCTCGATCGCACCGACCTGCGCCGCGATGCGGATGTCCTCGTCGTCGACGCGCCGCGCGAGCTCGCTGCGCCACGACGAAAACGCGTCGACCCAGGCGACCACGGTGTAGCTGTAGCGGCCGGGCGCCGACGGCGCGAAAGAGGCTTCCCAGACATCGTTGTTGAGCAGCACCATCGGCACTTCATGGGGGTGTTCGGCGCCGTCCGCGCGCCACTGCAGCATCACGCGCAGCACGTCGTGGCCATCGGTGAAGCAATGCGCCTTGACCTCGATCGGCTCACCGGCGGTGCGCTTGATCGCGAAGCGCCCGCCGTCGACCACCGGCAGCACCGCGTCGATCACCGCACGCACCTGGCCGTCCGGCGGCAGGCTGGCGAAGGGCGACGGCGTGGCGAGCAGCGCGGGTGTCGGGGCCTCGGTCTTCGGGAGCGCGGGCGTGGAAGGAGGGCGGATGGGCGGCATGGCGGTCTGTGCAGTCTGTGCAGTCGATAGGGGTGGCGCGGATGGCTTCGTGGCGGTTGTCTTCTTCATGGCGCTGCAGGTGTCATGGGCTCGGCAAGGCGGCATCGTCGAGCGACAGGATCACGGTCGACAGCGGCGGCAAGGTGAGGCTCAGCGAATACGGCTGGCCGTGCGATGGCAACGGCGAGGCCGTGAGGCTGCCCAGGTTGCCCCAGTTGGCACCGCCGTACTCGGCCGCGTCGCTGTTGAGCAGTTCGCGCCAACGTCCGGCCAGCGGCACGCCGACCACGTAGTTGGTGCGCGGCATCGGCGTGAGGTTGCAGGCCACCAGCACCGGCGCACCGCCGCCGCGTGGCTTGCGCAAGAACACGATCACGCTGCGTTCCGCGTCGTCGGCGCTGATCCACTCGAAGCCTTCCGGCGAGAAGTCGACTTGGTAGAGCGCAGGCTCGGCGCGGTACACGCGGTTCAGGTCGCGCACCAGGCGCTGCACGCCGGCGTTCAGCGGGTTGCCGGTGGCCCACCATTCGAGCTCGCCGTCGTGCGTCCATTCGCGCCGCTGGCCGAATTCGCAGCCCATGAAGAGCAGCTTCTTGCCGGGGTGCGTCCACATCAGGCCGAACAGCGCGCGCAGGTTGGCGAACTGCTGCCATTCGTCGCCGGGCATCTTGCCGATCAGCGAGCCCTTGCCGTGCACCACCTCGTCGTGCGACAGCGGCAGCACGAAGTTCTCGTTGAAGGCATAGACGGTCGAGAAGGTCAGCTGGCCCTGGTGGTACTTGCGGTACACCGGGTCCTGCTTGAAGTAGGCCAGGTTGTCGTGCATCCAGCCCATGTTCCACTTCATGCCGAAGCCGAGGCCGCCCATCTCGGTCGGGCGCGAGACCATCGGCCAGGCGGTCGATTCCTCCGCGACCGAGACCGTGTCCGGGTGCTCGCGGTAGATCGCGCGGTTGAGGTCGCGCAGGAAGCCGACCGCTTCGAGGTTCTCACGTCCGCCGTGGATGTTGGGAATCCATTCGCCCTGCTTGCGTGCGTAGTCGAGGTAGAGCATCGAGGCCACCGCGTCCACGCGCAGGCCGTCGAGGTGATAGTGGTCGAGCCAGAACAGCGCCGACGAAATCAGGAAGCTGCGGACCTCGTTGCGGCCATAGTTGAAGATGCTCGAATTCCACTCGGGGTGGAAGCCTTGGCGCGGGTCCGCATGTTCGAACAGATGCGTGCCGTCGAAGAAGCCGAGGCCGTGCTGATCGGTCGGGAAGTGCGACGGAACCCAGTCGAGCAGCACGCCGATGCCGCGCTGGTGCAGGTGGTCGACGAAGGCCATGAAGTCCTGCGGCGTGCCGTAGCGCGAGGTGGGCGCGAAGTAGCCGGTGGTCTGGTAGCCCCAGGAGCCGTAGAACGGATGCTCGGTGACCGGCATCAGTTCGACGTGCGTGAAGCCCATCCCGTTCACATAGTCGGCCAGCCGTGTCGCCAGCTCGCGCCAGCCGAGCATCTGGCCGTCCTGGCGCTGCCAGGAGCCGGGATGAAGCTCGTAGATCGACATCGGCGCGTCGAGCGCATTCTTCGCGCCGCGCTGCTTCATCCAGCTGTCGTCGCTCCACGTGTGTTCGAGCGACCAGACGCGCGAGCCGGTGGCCGGCGCCGCCTCGGAGAAGAACGCGAAGGGGTCGGCCTTGTCGACCACGTAGCCCGCCTCACGTGAAAAGATGCGGTACTTGTAGACCTGCCCGCGGGTGGCCTCGGGCGCGAAGCCTTCCCAGATGCCGCTGCCGTCGTTGCGTGCCTGCAGCCGCAGTGCCTGGTCGTTCCAGCCGTTCCAGTCGGCGATGACGGACACGGCCCACGCGTTGGGCGCCCACACCGCAAAGCTGGCGCCCTGGCCGTCGGGCCGCAACTGGCAGCCCATGGTGCGGTAGAGCTCGGCATGCGAGCCTTCGCGAAAAAGCCAGACGTCCTGCTCGCTCAGGCTGGGGGTATCGATGTGCACGGGTGATGTCCTCCTGCTCCGGACCATCCGCGAGCTTGCGAGGAAATCATTGAAGCGCAGATGTTGCGCCGCCGCAGCCGCCGAGCGCGCTTTGGCGTGTCGGACATTGGCTATGACTGCGGTCGAGGCTGCCCGGAGCCCGCGCGCGAGGCGGCCGCGATCACCGTGACCGCCGCATGGCGCGCGCCCGGCCGGCGCATCGCCTTCAGTGCAGCTCGGCTGCCGCGTGGATCGTTTCGCGCACGCGCGGGTAGATCTGCGCGTTCCACTTGCTGCCGCTGAACACGCCGTAGTGCCCGACGCCCGCCTGCAGGTGGTGGCTCTTCAGGTACGGGCGGATGTTCGGGCAGAGGTCCTGCGCCGCCACGGTCTGCCCGACGGCGCAGATGTCGTCACGCTCGCCTTCGACCGTCAGCAGCGCGGTGCGGCGGATGGCGGCCGGATTCACCTTGCGTGTGCCGACCATGAGCTCGCCGCGCGGCAGCTCGTAGGTCTGGAAGACCTTCTCCACCGTCTCCAGGTAGAACTCGGCGGGCAGGTCGTTGACGGCCAGGTATTCGTCGTAGAAGGTGCGGATCGGGTCGGCCTTCTCGGTATCGCCGGCTGCGAGGTGCTCGTACATCTTCTTGAACTGTTCCTTGTGCCGTTCCGGGTTCATGCTCATGAACGCGGTCAGCTGCAGGAAGCCCGGGTACACGCGCCGCATCATGCCGGCGTGCGGCCATGGCACATGGCTGATCAGATTCTTGCGGAACCAGTCGATCGGCTTGCTGGTTGCGAGCGTGTTCACGCCCGTCGGGTTGATGCGGCAGTCGACCGGGCCGGCCATCAGCGTCAGGCTGCGCGGCGTGGAGGGGCTGTCGTCCTCGGCCATCAGCGCCGTCGCGGCGAGCGCGGCGACGCAGGGCTGGCAGACCGCGACCATGTGCACGCCGGGACCGATCTTCTCGAGGAACTGGATGAGCTGCAGCGTGTAGTCGTCCAGGCCGAAGGCGCCCTTGGACAGCGGCACGTCGCGTGCGTTGTGCCAGTCGGTCAGGTACACGTCGTGGTCGCGCAGCAGCGTGCGCACGGTTTCGCGCAGCAGCGTCGCGAAATGGCCCGACAGTGGTGCAGCCAGCAGAACGGGCGGATGCACGGACTTGGTGTCCTTGCGGAAGTGCAGCAGCGTGCCGAACGGCGCCGTCATCGTGACCTCTTCGGTCACCGCGACTTCCTGGCCTTCGGACATGACCTTGTCGATGCCGTAGGCCGGACGGCTGTGGGTCAACCGCATCCGCGAGAAGACCTCGAAGGCCGCTGCCATCTTGCGCGTGGCACTGTGGGGTTGGTCGTTCACCCACATGAATTCGCTCATGTGCTGCGCAGCGAGCCGCAGGGGCGAGAACAGGTCCGATTGGTTTTGGTAGGCCCGGTACAGCATGCCGGATCACAGGCAAGTTGCGGGCCAAGGGGCGGTGCCGCTGTCGCCCGGGCGCACCGTCCCGGCGCGCGTGGCATGGGCCTTGCACTGCCGCACCACGATCGGGTACCCAAGGAGCACACGCACATGGCCAAAGCCGTCCTCACCATCAGCAGCAAGAACTACGGCGCGTGGGCGCTGCGTGGCTGGCTCATGTGCAAGCTGGCCGGGCTGGACTTCACCGAGAAGGTGATCCCGCCGGACGATCCGGCGATGAAGGCCGAGATGCTGCTGCTGTCGTCGTCGATGCTCGTGCCCTCGTTGGAGAACGGCGGGCTCAAGGTATGGGACACGCTCGCGATCGGCGAATACCTCAACGAGATCAAGCCGAAGGCGGGCCTGTTGCCGTCGGACGCCAAGGCCCGTGCGCATTGCCGCGCGATCAGCGGCGAAATGCATTCGGGCTTCAGTGCGATGCGCGGCGCGCTGCCGATGAACATCAAGGCCCACTTCGCCAACTTCAAGATCTGGTCGCGCGCGCAGGCCGACATCGATCGCGTGATCGCGATCTGGCACGAGTGCCTGAAGACCTATGGCGGCCCGTTCCTGTTCGGCAAGCAACCCTGCATCGCCGACGCGATGTATGCGCCTGTGGTGACGCGATTCCTGAGCTACGACGTGAGCCTCGACAAGGAGTGCGCGGCGTACTGCAAACGCATCATGGAACTGCCCGCGATGCAGGAGTGGGTCGAGGCCGCACGGCAGGAGCCCGACGAGATCGACGAACTCGACGCGGAGTTCTGACAATGCGGAACGCCGCCGGTCCGGACTGTGGCGTCCGGACCGGCGGCGTTGTCATTGCTGCTTGCGGAACGACGCATAGATCGCGCCGCCTGTTTGCAGAGCCGAGTTACTTCGGCGTGGGGCCTTGGGTGGTCCGCGGCTTCCCGGGACGGCGCTCGTCACGCGTTTCGGCGCGCGCCTCGCCGGCCACCGCAGCGCGGTCGGTGCCGATGGCGCCGCCTTCGGGCGTCTTCGGCTCGTCGCCACCCGGCGCACGAACCTTGCCGGCCGGCTTCATGTCCTTCCTGGCCTCGCCTGCGCGTTCGGCCTTGCCGGTCGCGATGCCGGGGGTGTTCGGCGGCACCGGTGCGCCTGGCGGGTTGGATTGGGCGTATGCGGCGCCTGCGGCGGCGAACGTGCCGGCGATCAGAACGGCGAAAGCTTTGTTCATCGAGTTGTCCCTGACGAAGTAGTTGAAAGATGGATGCGCCGCGTGCGGACAAAGGTGAACTGCTGAAGCGCAGGAGCCCGTCGGTGCACAGCGGCGAGTCCGCAGGGTCACTCAATCCGGAGGTTCCTGGATGTAGGAAGAAATCGTCACGGCGCGCCGCGCTAAATCCCGCTTTGCAAAATGCCATGGCCTGCGGGATACTGTATAAAAATACAGTTCAATCATGGCCGACGCATTCATCCCCCTGCACGCCCTCAAGGGCCGCGGCGCCGCCAGCCGGATCGCCCATCGCTTCGAACGCGACCAGCGCAATGCCTTCGACGACGGCTGGGGCACGCTGGAGGAAGGCGCTTCGGAGCCGCTGGCACCGCTGCAGACGGAAGTGCGCTTCGAGGACGTGAAGTCCGCCATCAGCGGCAACGAGTCGCCCGACATCTACTTCGAACAGTCGCTCAACCCGTACCGCGGCTGCGAACATGGCTGCATCTACTGTTTCGCGCGGCCGACCCACAGCTACCTGAACCTGTCGCCGGGGCTCGACTTCGAGACCAAGCTGATCGCCAAGCGCAACGTCGCCGAGGTGCTGCGCACCGAGATCGGACGCAGGAACTACCGGCCGGCACAGCTCGCCATCGGCACCGCGACCGACTGCTACCAGCCGATCGAGCGCGAGTTGCGGCTCACCCGATCCGTGATCGAGGTGCTGCGCGAAGCGCGCCATCCCTTCGGGCTCGTGACCAAGTCCAGCGCAGTCGAGCTCGACCTCGACCTGATCGCACCGATGGCGGCCGAGCATCTGGCCGCGGTGTACGTGACGATGACCACGCTCGATGCCGCGCTGGCCCGCAAGCTGGAGCCACGCGCCGCCGCGCCGCACCGTCGGCTGCGGACCATCCGCACCCTGGCCGAAGCCGGCGTGCCGGTGGGCGTCAGCGTGGCGCCGCAGATCCCGTTCGTCACCGAGGACATGGAACACGTGCTCGAAGCCGCCTGGGAAGCCGGCGCGCGCAACGCCTTCTACACGGTGATCCGGCTGCCCTGGGAAGTGGCGCCGCTGTTCAAGGAGTGGCTCGAGCTGCACTACCCGCAGCGCGCCGACCGCATCATGGCGCGCATCCGCGAGATGCGTGGCGGCAAGGACTACGACGCCGACTTCGCGACCCGCATGAAGGGCAGCGGGCTCTGGGCCGACCTGATCCGCCAGCGCTTCGAGAAGGCGACACAGCGCATCGGCTTCAACCGCCAGCGCTTCACGCTCGACATGACGGCGTTCCGGCCGCCGGGTGCCGTGGGGCAGGGCAGCCTGTTCTAGGGATTGCCGCCAACGCCGCGTTCAGCTCGACAGTGGCATCGGCGTGAGCGTCGCCGCGTCCAGCCCGAGCGCATCGGCCACGCACATCGCGGCATAGGCGTCGTTGGCCGCGTAGCTCACCTGGCCGTCGGAGAGATTCCGTTGCGCCCAGTTCGACGTCGTCTGCTTGCGCGACTTCACGAAGCGGCGGTTGAACACCAGCGCCACCGCCGTCTTCACGCCGACCGAATTGCGGTAGCCGCGACGCTTGAAGACCGTGTCGAGATCGACCACCGCCTGCGGCTCCACGCCGAGCGTGTGCCGGATCTGCGTGCGATCGCCGGCCAGGCCGAAGCCGATCTTGGTCAGCGCGCTCGATGCGAGCAGGCTCGCCGCGGCGGCGCGGCAATCGGCGTCGTGCAGCTGGAACACCCAGGCACGCTGGAGCGACGCGAACTGCACCGTGTGCGGTCCGCTCGACACCTCGTTCTTCAGGAAGGTCGGTTTCGATTCGGTGTCGAAACCCACCGTGTCGAGGCGGCCGATGGCATCGAGCGCCGCGGCGGCCTGCTGCGATGTCGACACCACGTCGATGTCCCGCAGGCCGAGGCCGTCGAAGACCTCGAGCAGCGCGATCTCTTCCTTGGTCGGCAACGGTGGTGGTCGTGTGTTCATGGCTTGCGTCCGCTGGTGCGCCGGGCTGGCGTCTTGCTGGCCGTGGATTTCTTCTTCGCAGCCGGCCGGTGCGGCCTGGCGGATTTCGGCGGATGACCCGAACGCAGGGCGGCTTCCCAGGCGCGGCGCGCCCACAGCGCGGCCTCGTCGCGGTCCTCGAAGATCTCGGCCGGCGCCTCGCGATAGGACATCTGCGTCAGCTTGCCCTGGCGCTCGTAGCTGAAGGCGGGCAGTTGCAGCCTGTCGAAGTGCGGCGCGCTCTCGGCGTCGGCCTTGAGGTAGAGCGTGTCGCCGAGCACCAGCGCGAACATCCGGCCGTCGTGATAGATGCCGTGCCCGCCGAACATGCGGCGCGCGACGACGCGGCCGAAGCGTTCGAAGACTTCGGGCAGGGTGTCGACGAAGCTGCTCATGGGCGTTCGGGCCGCTGTTCGCGTCGCTGTGTCTCAGGCCGCGTGGGCGAGCAGCACCTTGGCGTGGTGCGCGAGGTGGTCGCCGATGAAGCTCTGGATGAAGTAGTAGCCATGGTCGTAGCCCGCATGCCGGCGCAGTTCGAGCGGCTGGCCGAGGGACTTGCAGGCGGCCTCGAACAACGCGGGGTGCAACTGGTCGGCGAGGAATTTGTCGGCCAGGCCCTGGTCGATCAGGATGCCGGACGGGAAGGGCGCGATCGGCTGGTTCTGCATCAGCACCGTGGCGTCGTGTTCCTGCCAGGCCGTGCGGTCGGTGCCGAGGTAGGCGCTGAAAGCCTTGTGGCCCCATGCGCACTGCGTCGGGGCGCAGATCGGCGCGAAGGCCGACAGCGACTTGAACAGGCCCGGATGCCGCAGCGCCAGCGTGAGCGCGCCGTGCCCGCCCATCGAATGGCCGAACAGGCCGAGGCGTGCGGTGTCGATCGGCAACGCGGTGGCCAGCAGCGGCAGCAGTTCGCCGATCAGGTAGCTTTCCATGCGCCAGTGCGTGGCCCATGGCGCCTGCGTCGCGTCGAGATAGAAGCCGGCGCCGATGCCGAAGTCCCAGCTCGCGGTGGCACCCTCGATGCCTTCGGCGGCCGGGCCGCGCGGGCTGGTGTCGGGTGCGACCAGTGCGATGCCGAGTTCGGCCGCGAGCCGCTGTGCGCCGGCCTTCACCATGAAGGTCTCTTCGTTGCAGGTGAGGCCCGCGAGGTAGATCAGCGCCGGCACCGGGCCTTGCGCGGCCTGCGGCGGCAGGAACACCGAAAAGCGCATCGGCAGGCCGATCTCGCGCGAGGCATGTTCGTGGAAACGTTGGACGCCGCCGAAGCAGCGGTGTTCGGAAAGGGTCTTCAGGAGGTCTGTCATTCGGTGAGGTTCAGCGCAAGTTCAGCGCAGCGGTGCGACGAGTTCGAGGACTGCATCGGCGAACACGCGCGGCGCCTCCTGCGGCATGTTGTGGCCGACGCCCGGCACCAGCCGGTGCGTGCGCGGGCCGGTGAAGCGGTGCGCGTGTGCGGAGGGCGGCGAGGGCGGACGCACGCCGTCGTCGATGCCGTCGAAGGTGATGGTGGGTACGGTGATCGCGGGTTGCGCGGCCAGGCGGCGTTCGATGTCGGCATAGGCCGGGTCGCCATCGACGAGGCCGAAGCGATGCCGGTACGACTGGATCACGACATCCACGAAATCGGGGTGGTCGAAGGCCGGGGCGCTGCGCGCGAAGGTGGCGTCGTCGAACTTCCAGGTCGGCGACCAGAGCTTCCACAGCAGCCGGATGAAACCCTTGCGGTCCTTCTCGAGTCCGGCACGCCCGCGTTCGCTGTGGAAGTAGTACTGGTACCAGAGGCTGTGCTCGTTGGCCGGCGTGTCGGGCTCCATCGCGCGTGCGATGTTCTGGATGTTGTAGCTGTTGAAGGACACCAGTCCGGCGCAGCGCTCCGGCCAGAGCGCCGCGACCACGCAGGCCGCGCGGCCGCCCCAGTCGTAGCCCGCCAGCACGGCGCGTGGAATGGCGAGCGCATCGAGCAGCGCCAGCAGGTCCGCGCCCAGCGCGGCCTGCTCGCCGGAGCGTGGCGTCGCATCGCTCAGGAAGCGCGTCGCGCCATAGCCGCGCAGATAGGGCACGACCACGCGGCAGCCCGCCGCAGCCAGCATGGGCGCGACTTCGGCGTAGGTATGGATGTCGTACGGGAAGCCGTGCATGAGCAGCACGGGCGGCCCGTCCGCCGGGCCGGTTTCGAAGTACGCGACATCGAGCACGCCCGCCTCGATTCGCTGCAACGGTCCCATCGTCTCCATCACAACTCCTTCATTCGCCGTGTATTGCCTCTCTCGCCCCATTCTTCTGCACTTCCTGCTTCTCTTTCCAGAGACACCGCGGAACCGGCTTCGCCGGGCCGCCGGTGTCGCCCCCTGGAAGGGGGTTGGCGAAAGGCGACACGAAGTGCGCCGAAGCCTGGGGGTCAGTACAGAACCACGCCGCGGATCGACTCGCCGCGCTTCATCAGATCGAAGCCCTTGTTGATGTCCTCCAGCGGCATCGTGTGCGTGATCAGGTCGTCGATGTTGATCTTGTTCTCCATGTACCAGTCGACGATCTTCGGCACGTCGGTGCGGCCGCGGGCACCACCGAAGGCCGAGCCTTCCCAGTGGCGGCCGGTCACCAGCTGGAACGGGCGGGTCGAGATCTCGGCGCCGGCTTCGGCCACGCCGATGATGATGCTGCGTCCCCAGCCCTTGTGCGTGCATTCGAGCGCCTGGCGCATCACCTTGGTGTTGCCGATGCACTCGAAGCTGTAGTCGGCGCCGCCGTCGGTCAGTTGCTGGATCGCTTCGACGATGTTGCCGCCGGCCGCCTCGATGTCCTTCGGGTTCAGGAAGTGCGTCATGCCGAACTTGCGCGCCATGGCTTCGCGCGCGGGGTTCAGGTCGACGCCGATGATCTTGTCGGCGCCCACCATCTTGGCGCCCTGGATCACGTTCAGGCCGATGCCGCCAAGGCCGAACACCACCACGTTGGCGCCCGCCTCGACCTTGGCCGTGAAGATCACCGCGCCGATGCCGGTGGTCACGCCGCAGCCGATGTAGCAGACCTTGTCGAACGGTGCATCCTCGCGGATCTTGGCCAGCGAGATTTCCGGTGCGACCGTGTAGTTGCTGAAGGTCGAGGTGCCCATGTAGTGGAAGATGGGCTTGCCGTCGAGGCTGAAACGGCTGGTGGCGTCGGGCATCAGGCCCTTGCCCTGCGTGCCGCGGATCAGCTGGCACAGGTTGGTCTTGCGGCTCAGGCAGAACTTGCACTGGCGGCATTCGGGCGTGTAGAGCGGAATGACGTGGTCGCCCTTCTTGAGCGTGGTCACGCCGGGGCCGACGTCCACCACGATGCCCGCGCCTTCATGGCCGAGGATCGCGGGGAAGATGCCTTCCGGGTCTGCGCCGGAGAGCGTGTAGTAGTCGGTATGGCAGATGCCGGTGGCCTTGATCTCGACCAGCACTTCACCGAACTTCGGGCCGTCGAGATCGACGGTTTCGATGGTCAGGGGCTGGCCGGATTGCCAGGCGACGGCGGCTTTGGTTTTCATGAGGCGGGAGTTGCTAGCGGAAAAAGGGCCACTATAAGATGCTCGGTTCCCCGGAGAACTGTCATGAAGAAAATACTCGTACTCAACGGACCCAATCTCAATCTGCTCGGCACGCGCGAACCCGCGCAGTACGGCTATGAAACGCTCGCCGACGTCGAGCGCATGTGCCGCGAAGCCGGCGACCGGCTCGGCGTCGAGATCGAATGCCGGCAATCGAACCACGAAGGCTTCCTGGTCGACTGGGTCCAGGAGGCCGGCCGCGAGGTCGCCGCGGGCCGCATGCTCGGCGTGGTGATGAATCCCGGCGCCTACACCCACACGTCGATCGCGCTGCACGACGCCATCAAGGGCGCGAACCTGCCGCTGATCGAACTGCACATCTCCAACGTGCATGCGCGCGAGGAATTCCGGCACCACTCGTACATCTCGCCGGCCGCGCGCGGCATCATCGTCGGGCTGGGCGTGAAGGGTTATCCGCTGGCGATCGAGGCGCTGGTGCGCGTGAGCGACGCGAAGAACTGAGCACGCGGCCATGACCACGCAAGCCGAGGCGCCTCCGGGCCTGTTCATCGACGACGCGGGCGTACCACGCTGCCGCTGGTGCCAGGCCACGACGGCCTACCGGCACTACCACGACAACGAATGGGGCTTTCCGGTCACCGACGAGCGCCGGCTGTTCGAGAAGATCTGCCTCGAAGGCTTCCAGTCGGGACTGAGCTGGCTGACGATCCTCAACAAGCGCGAGAACTTCCGCGCCGGCTTCGCCAATTTCGAGGCCGAACAGGTCGCCGATTTCGACGACGCCGACGTTGCCCGCCTGCTGGCCGATGCGGGCATCGTGCGGCATCGCGGCAAGATAGCGTCGACCATCAACAACGCGCGCCGGGTGCTGGAACTGCGCAAGGAGTTCGGCTCACTGGCCGCGTACGCCTGGCGCTACGAGCCCGCGCATGGCACGCGGCCCGAGCGCATCAGCCATGCCGCGCTGCAGACCATGACCACGTCCGAAGCGTCGGTCGCGATGTCGAAGGACCTGAAGAAGCGCGGCTGGAGTTTCGTCGGGCCGACCACGCTGTATGCCTTCATGCAGGCGATGGGCCTGGTCAACGACCATGTGGAAGGCTGCGAGGCGCGTGAACGCGCGCTGGCGGCGCGCGCTGCGCTGAAGGTGCCGACGGCCTGAGCAGACGGCGAAGGCTGACCGGCCGACTCAGCGGCCCGTCTTGGCGCTGGCGGTCTTGCGCATCGCGACGCGACCCTGGCTGTCGATGCTCTCCAGGTGCACGTCGAAGCCCCAGAGGCGCGCGACATGCTTCAGCACTTCCTGGGAGTCTTCGCGCAACGACAGGTTGTTGCGCTGCGTGTGCCGCAGCGTGAGCGCGCGGTCGCCGCGCAGGTCGACGTTCCAGACCTGGATGTCGGGTTCACGTGCGCTGATGTCGTACTGCTTCGACAGCGCTTCGCGCAGCATCTGGTAGCCACTGTCGTCGTGGATGGCCGAGATCTCGAGTTCGGGCTCGTTCGCATGGTCGCGCACCGCAAACAGGCGGAAGTCGCGCATCGTCTTGGGGCTCAGGAACTGGCCGATGAAGCTCTCGTCCTTGAAGTTGCGCATCGCGTGATCGAGCGTCGTGACCCAGTCGCTGCCCGCGAAGTCGGGGAACCAGCGGCGGTCTTCCTCGGTCGGCTTCTCGCAGATGCGCCGCAGGTCGGTGAACATCGCAAAGCCCAGTGCGTAGGGATTGATGCCGCTGTAGCCGCGATGGCCGACCGGCGGCTGGTAGATCACGCTGGTGTGTGAACTCAGCCATTCCATCATGAAGCCGTCAGCCAGCTGGCCGCGGTCGTACATGGTGTTGAGCAGCGTGTAGTGCCAGAAGGTGGCCCAGCCTTCGTTCATCACCTGGGTCTGGCGCTGCGGATAGAAATATTGCGCGACCTTGCGCACGATGCGCACGATCTCGCGTTGCCAGGGTTCGAGCAGCGCGGCGTTCTTCTCGATGAAATAGAGCAGGTTCTCCTGCGGTTCCAGCGGAAAGCGGCGCGCCGCATCGGGGCCGGCCGCGGCTTCGCTGCGGCGCGGCAGCGTGCGCCAGAGGTCGTTGACCTGCTGCTGCAGATGGTGCTCGCGTTCCGCGCGCTGGTTGATCTCCTGCGCAAGCGAGCGCTTCTGCGGACGCCGATAGCGGTCGACGCCGTAGTTCATCAGCGCGTGGCAGGAGTCGATCAGTTCCTCGACCGCGTCGACGCCGTGCCGTTCCTCGCACTCGCTCACGTAGTGCCGCGCGTAGACGAGGTAGTCGATGATCGACGACGCATCGGTCCACATGCGGAACAGGTAGTTGCCCTTGAAGAAGCTGTTGTGCCCGTAGGCCGCATGCGCGATCACCAGCGCCTGCATCGCCATGGTGTTCTCTTCCATGAGATAGGCAATGCACGGGTCGGAGTTGATCACGATCTCGTAGGCCAGCCCCATGTGGCCGCGGCGGTAGTTCTTCTCGGTGGAGATGAACTGCTTGCCGTACGACCAGTGGCGGTAGATGACGGGCATGCCGACGCTGGCGTAGGCGTCCATCATCTGCTCGGCCGAGATGATCTCGAGCTGGTTCGGGTAGGTGTCGAGCTTGAAGGACGCCGCCGTGCGCGCGATTTCCGTGTGGTAGGTCTCGATCAGGTCGAAGGTCCAGTCCGAGGGGCTGGGCAGGCGTGCCAGGGCGCGGTCGCCGCCGAGCAGAAGTTCGCTCATGTCGTGGCTCCTTCCTTCTTGAACAGGTCGCGGAAGACGGGGTAGATGTCGTGCGCGCCGGCCACCTTGCGCATCGCGAAGTTCGGCTTCACACCCTGCAGCTGGGCGTATTCGTGCCACAGGTTCTGTTCTGCATCGGCCACCTGGACGTAGGCGTAGTAGCGCACCATCGGCAGGATCGACTCTTCGAGGATCTGCCGGCAACGGCCGCTGTCCTGGTGCCAGTTGTCGCCGTCGCTCGCCTGGGCGCCGTAGATGTTCCAGTCGCCGCTGGGGTAGCGCGCACGCACGATCTCGTCCATCAAGACCAGTGCGCTCGACACCACCGTGCCACCGGTTTCCTTGGCGTGGAAGAAGTCCTGCTCGTTCACTTCCTGGGCCTGCGTGTGATGCCGCAGGAAGACCAGTTCGATCTTCTCGTAGTGCCGCGTGAGGAACAGGTAGAGCAGCATGAAGAAGCGCTTGGACATGTCCTTGCGCGCCTCGTCCATGGAGCCCGACACGTCCATCAGGCAGAACATCACGGCCTTGGCGCTCGGCACCGGCACGCGCACCCGGTTGCGGTAGCGCAGATCGATCGGGTCGATGTAAGGCACGTGGCGTGCAGTGCGGCGCAGCTCGGCGATCGCCGCCTCGACGATCTCGATCTCCGCCAGCACGTCAGCCTCAGCCGAATCGGGCTGCATGCGCAAGGCCGTCAGGCGCTCCTGCAGCCGGCGCAATTCGGTGCGGTCGTCGCCGCCCAAAGCGATGCGCCGGGCGAGGGCACCGCGCATGGAGCGCACCACATGCAGGCTGCTCGGGTTGCCGTCACTCTTGAAGCCGGCGCGATGGCTCTTCCATTCGGGCACCTCGGCGAGCTGCGTGCGGATCAGGTGGGGCAATGCGAGATCTTCGAAGAAGGCCTGCATGAACTCCTCGCGGGTGAGCCTGAAGACGAAGTCGTCTTCGCCCTCGCCGCCGTCACCCGCTTCGCCATTGCCCTGGCCGCCCCCGCCGCCGGCAGGTGGCCGTGCCACACGGTCGCCCTTCAGGTATTCCTGGTTGCCCGGGTGCACGTACTCGCGGTTGCCGCCCTGCGCATGGCCGAACACCGGCTCGGACACGTCACGGCGGGGCAGGGTGATGTCTTCACCCTGTTCCAGGTCCTGGATGCCCCGCCCGCTGATCGCTCGCCGCACCGCATCCCTGATCTGACCGCGATAGCGCCGCAGGAAGCGCTCGCGGTTGCCGATCGATTTGTTCTTGCCAGATAACCGTCGATCAATGATCTGTTGCAGCATGGCCAAGGTACTCAATCCTCAGTGCTAATACGCCTGCCCCTGGGGCAGGCGTGGACCCATCATGAGCTCTTGCGAACGCGCAGATACCACTCGCAGAGCAGGCGGACCTGCTTGGGCGTGTAGCCCTTCTCGACCATGCGCGCGACGAAGTCCTGGTGCTTCTTCTGCTCCTCGGCGCTGCTCTTGGTGTTGAAGCTGATGACGGGCAGCAGCTCCTCGGTGTTCGAGAACATCTTCTTCTCGATGACGGTGCGCAGCTTTTCGTAGCTCGTCCAGGCCGGGTTGCGGCCTGCATTGCCGGCGCGCGCCCGCAGCACGAAATTGACGATCTCGTTGCGGAAGTCCTTCGGGTTGGAGATGCCCGCGGGCTTCTCGATCTTCTCGAGCTCGCCGTTGAGCGACACCCGGTCGAACACCTCGCCCGTGTCGACGTCGCGATATTCCTGGTCCTGGATCCAGTAGTCCGCATACGTTACGTAACGATCGAAGATGTTCTGCCCATATTCGCTGTAACTCTCGAGATACGCAGTCTGGATTTCCTTGCCGATGAATTCGGCATAGCGCGCCGCAAGCTGCTCCTTGATGTACGCAAGATACTTCTGTTCGGTTTCAGCCGGGAACTGCTCGCGCTCGATCTGCTGTTCGAGCACATACATCAGATGCACCGGATTGGCTGCGACTTCACTGCTGTCGAAGTTGAAGACCTTCGAGATGATCTTGAATGCGAAGCGCGTCGACACGCCGCTCATGCCCTCGTCGACGCCCGCATAGTCGCGGTATTCCTGCAGCGACTTGGCCTTGGGGTCGGTGTCCTTCAGGCTCTCGCCGTCGTAGACCTGCATCTTGCTGAAGATGCTCGAGTTCTCGGGCTCCTTCAGGCGGGTGAGCACCGAGAACTGCGCCATCATCCGCAGCGTGCCGGGGGCGCAGGGCGCCTGCGCCAGCGACGAGGTGCGCACCAGCTTCTCGTAGATCTTGATCTCTTCGGAGACCCGCAGGCAGTAGGGCACCTTGACGATGTAGATCCGGTCGAGGAAGGCCTCGTTGTTCTTGTTGTTGCGGAATGCCTTCCACTCGCTCTCGTTGCTGTGCGCCAGCACGACGCCGTCGAAGGGGATGGCGCCGAAGCCTTCGGTGCCCTTGAAGTTGCCTTCCTGCGTGGCCGTCAGCAGCGGATGCAGCACCTTGATCGGCGCCTTGAACATTTCCACGAACTCCAGCAGTCCCTGGTTCGCGAGGCACAGGCCGCCTGAATAGGAATACGCGTCAGGGTCGTCCTGCGCATAGGTCTCGAGCTTGCGGATGTCGATCTTGCCGACCAGCGAGGAGATGTCCTGGTTGTTCTCGTCGCCGGGCTCCGTCTTGGCCACGCCGATCTGCCGAAGCACCGACGGGTAGCGCTTGACCACCTGGAACTTGCGGATGTCGCCGCCGAACTCCTCGAGCCGCTTCACCGCCCAGGGCGACAGGATGCGTTGCAGGTAGCGCCGCGGAATGCCGTATTCCTTCTCGAGGATCTCGCCGTCTTCGCGTGCGTCGAACAGTCCCAGCGGCGACTCGTTGACCGGCGAGCCCTTGATGGCATAGAACGGGACCTGTTCCATCAGCTGCTTGAGCCGCTCCGCGATGGAACTCTTGCCGCCGCCCACCGGGCCCAGCAGGTAGAGGATCTGTTTCTTTTCTTCCAGGCCTTGTGCGGCATGGCGGAAGTAGGAAACCACCTGTTCGATGGCGTCCTCCATGCCGTAGAACTCCTTGAAGGCCGGGTACAGCTTGATGACCTTGTTGGAGAAGATGCGCGACAGGCGCGAGTCGTTGCGCGTGTCGACCAGTTCCGGCTCGCCGATCGCCTTGAGCATTCGCTCCGCAGACGTGGCGTACGCGATCGGGTCGCGCTTGCAGATATCCAGATAGTCCGAAAGGGACAGGACTTCTTCCCGCGTGCGTTCATAGCGCGCCGCAAAGTTGCTCATGACATCCATAGAGACACCTCTCTCGAGTCAAACGGGACTGGGTCCCGCATATTGCAGAAACTCCCTCGCTACCAACCTCTGGTTCAGCATAAAGCAAAGAACGCGCCCATGACCCATCTGGTTGATAGGAACCCCTGAGTTCTTTCGAAGTTCCTTAACAAAAAACCACACCGGGTCTTGAACGGATCACGGACCAACCTGTACGAGTTATATCGACATGCCAAAGAAAAAGGGCGGCCATCCGGCCGCCCTTTGCGCAGGAGAAACCCGCTGAAGCATGTCAGCTGAAAAACTCCTTGGCCTTGTCGAACCAACCCTTGTCGGTCGGGCTGTGCTTGTTGCCACCCTTCTTGAGCGACTCGTCGAGCTCCTTGACCAGCTTGCGTTGATGTTCGCTGAGCTTGACCGGCGTCTCGACGCGCACATGGCAATAGAGATCGCCCGGGTAGCTCGCCCGCACGCCCTTGATGCCCTTGCCGCGCAGGCGGAACTGCTTGCCGCTCTGCGTGCCTTCGGGGATGTCGATCGCGGCGGCGCCCTTGAGCGTCGGCACGTTGATCTCGCCGCCCAGCGCCGCGGTCGTCATGCTGACCGGCACCACGCAGTGCAGGTCATCGCCGTCGCGTTCGAACAGGTCGTGCTTCTTGAGCCGGATCTCGATGTACAGGTCGCCCGGCGGGCCGCCGTTGGTACCCGGCTCGCCATTGCCGGTGCTGCGGATGCGCATGCCGTCGTCGATGCCCGCGGGGATCTTGACTTCGAGCGTCTTGTTGTTCTTCAGCTTGCCTTGACCATGGCAGGTCGTGCAGGGCTCGGGAATGATCTTGCCGCTGCCGTGGCACTGCGGGCAGGTCTGCTGCACGCTGAAGAACCCTTGGCGCATCTGGACCGCACCCTGGCCATGGCAGGTCGTGCAGGTGATGGGCTTGGTGCCGGGCTTGGCGCCGGAGCCGTGGCAGGTGCCGCATTCGTCCCAGCTCGGGATCCGGATCTGCGCTTCCTTGCCCTCGGCCGCTTCTTCCAGCGTGATCTCCATCGCGTAGCTGAGGTCGCTGCCGCGGAACACCTGGCGCCCGCCGCTCTGGCGCCCGCCGCGGCCGCCGAACACGTCGCCGAAGATGTCGCCGAAGGCCTCGGCGAAGCCGCCGAAGCCCTCCGCGCCCGGGCCGCCGCGCATGTTCGGGTCGACGCCGGCATGGCCATGCTGGTCGTAGGCCGCGCGCTTCTGCGGGTCCGACAGCATCTCGTAGGCTTCCTTGCACTCCTTGAACTTTTCCTCGGCCGCCTTGGCGCCGTCGCCGCTGTTGCGGTCGGGGTGGTGCTTCATCGCGAGTTTGCGATAAGCCTTCTTGATTTCATCCTCGCTCGCGTTCTTGGGAACGCCGAGGGTTTCGTAATAGTCGCGTTTGGTGGCCATGGTCGGTGGTCGGGTCGTGCGGGGCAGGGCGGGTCTGGAAACGGAAAAGGCTGGAACACCTTGGAGGTGGTCCAGCCTTGGGTCAGGACAGGGACATCAGCCCTTCTTGACTTCCTTCACTTCGGCGTCGACCACGTTGTCGTCCGCCGGAGCGCTCGCAGCTTCCGGGCCAGCACCCGGGCCGCCGGCGGCCGTGCCGCCCGCTGCCTGTGCATCGGCGTACATCTTTTCGCCGAGTTTCTGGCTCACGGTCATCAGGGCGGTGGTCTTTTCCTCGATCAGCGCCTTGTCCTCGCCCTTCAGGGCTTCCTCGACGTCCTTGATCGCGGCTTCGATCGCGTCCTTCTCGCCGGCTTCCAGGCTGGCGCCATGTTCGCCCAGCGACTTCTTCACGCTGTGAACCATGGCTTCGCCCTGGTTGCGGGCCTGCACGATCTCGACCTTCTTCTTGTCCTCGGCCGCGTTCAGTTCGGCGTCTTTCACCATGGCCTGGATTTCGGATTCGCTCAGGCCGGAGTTGGCCTTGATCGTGATCTTGTTTTCCTTGCCGGTGCCCTTGTCCTTGGCGCCGACGTGCAGGATGCCGTTGGCGTCGATGTCGAAGGACACCTCGATCTGCGGCGTGCCGCGCGATGCCGGCGGGATGCCTTCGAGGTTGAACTCGCCCAGCGCCTTGTTGCCCGAGGCGATCTCGCGTTCGCCCTGGAACACCTTGATGGTCACGGCCGGCTGGTTGTCCTCGGCGGTCGAGAAAGTCTGCGCGAACTTGGTCGGGATCGTCGTGTTCTTCGTGATCATCTTGGTCATCACGCCGCCCATCGTCTCGATACCGAGCGACAGCGGGGTCACGTCCAGCAGCAGCACGTCCTTGCGGTCGCCCGACAGCACCTGGCCCTGGATCGCGGCGCCGACGGCCACGGCTTCGTCAGGGTTCACGTCCTTGCGCGGTTCCTTGCCGAAGAATTCCTTCACCTTTTCCTGCACCTTGGGCATGCGGGTCATGCCGCCGACCAGGATCACGTCGTTGATGTCCGACACGCTCACGCCGGCGTCCTTGATGGCCAGGCGGCAGGGCGCGATGGTGCGTTCGATCAGCTCGTCGACCAGGCTTTCCAGCTTGGCGCGCGTGAGCTTCACGTTCATGTGCTTCGGGCCGTTCGCGTCCGCCGTGATGTAGGGCAGGTTGATGTCGGTCTGGGCGCTGTTCGACAGCTCGATCTTTGCCTTTTCCGCGGCTTCCTTCAGGCGCTGCAGGGCGAGCACGTCCTTGCTCAGGTCGACGCCCTGGTCCTTCTTGAACTCGGAAATGATGTATTCGATGATGCGCTGGTCGAAGTCTTCGCCGCCCAGGAAGGTGTCGCCGTTGGTCGACAGCACTTCGAACTGCTTCTCGCCATCGACGTCCGCGATCTCGATGATCGACACGTCGAAGGTGCCGCCGCCGAGGTCATACACGGCGATCTTGCGGTCGGCCTTGTCCTGCTTGTCCAGGCCGAAGGCCAGGGCAGCCGCGGTCGGCTCGTTGATGATGCGCTTGACGTCCAGGCCCGCGATGCGGCCGGCGTCCTTGGTGGCCTGGCGCTGGCTGTCGTTGAAGTAGGCCGGCACGGTGATGACGGCTTCGGTCACAGCTTCGCCGAGATAGTCTTCGGCGGTCTTCTTCATCTTGCGCAGGATTTCGGCGCTGACCTGCTGCGGTGCGAGCTTCTTGCCGCGCACTTCGACCCAGGCGTCGCCGTTGTCGGCCTTGGTGATCGTGTAGGGCATAAGGTCGATGTCCTTCTGCACTTCCTTTTCACCGAACTTGCGGCCGATCAGGCGCTTGACCGCGTAGATCGTGTTCTTGGGATTGGTCACCGCCTGACGCTTCGCCGAAGCGCCGGCCAGCACCTCACCGTCTTCCTGGTACGCGACGATCGACGGCGTGGTGCGGGCACCTTCCGAGTTCTCGATCACACGCGTGGTGTTGCCTTCCATGACCGAGACGCACGAGTTCGTGGTGCCCAGGTCGATGCCGATGATTCTTCCCATGATGAATGTTCTCCTGAATGCAAAAAATTAGGTTGTGATGAACTTGTGGATAACTCCGCGCGATTCAAGGGATGAAGCGGGGATTTCCTGTGTGTTTGTTGTGTGTCAGCTCGGGGCGCTGACGGTGACCAGCGCGGGGCGGAGCACGCGCTCGGCGATGGTGTAGCCCTTCTGCAGCACGCCGACGACGGTGTTGGCGGGCTGTCCGGGTGCCGGCACGACCGAGATCGCCTGGTGCTGATGCGGATCGAACTTGCTGCCGGCAGCCGGCGCGATCTCGATGATCTTGTTGCGTTCGAGCGCGCTCTTGAGCTGGCGCAGCGTGGCTTCGGCGCCTTCGCGGATCTGCTCCGGCGTGGCGTCCTTGATGGCCAGGCCGGCTTCGAGGCTGTCCGTCACGGGCAGCAGGCTCTCGGCAAAGGACTCGAGGGCGAACTTGCGGGCCTTGGCGACGTCGTCGTCGGCGCGGCGGCGGGCGTTCTGCACGTCGGCCTGCGCGCGCAGATACTGGTCGGCCAGCTCGGAATTCTTTGCCTTCAGCGCGGCCAGTTCTTCCTGTGCGGCAGCCAGCTCGGTCAGTGCGTCCGCTTCATTCGCGGCCTGCGCTGCTTCGAGTTCTTCCGGGCTCGGTTCGCCCTGGAGCGTCTGCGGGTTCATTTCGGGATTTTTTGGGTCTGACATGCTCAAAAACCGGTGGATCGGCAGGAAAAGAAACGATTGCAGGCCATCTGGGGCTCGCAACAGGGTTTTCAAGAAAAAAATGTGGCCGCTATCTACCTACAGCCGTACAAAGGGGAGTTGCCAGAAACACCGCGGAACCGGCTATGCCGGGCCGCTGGTGTTGCCCCCGGAAGGGAGTTGGCGAAAGGCGACACGGAGTGCGCCGAAGCCTGGGGGAGAGCCAAGGGCCAGGCCGCTGGTGTCGCCCCCGGTAGGGGGTTGGCGTAGCGACACGAAGTGCGCGCAGCCTGGGGGCGAGCCAAATTCAGTGCGCGTCGAGCAGCTCGACGTCGAACTTCAGGGTCGCGTTCGGCGGAATCACGCCGCCAGCGCCGCGGGCGCCGTAGCCCAGTGCGGCCGGGATGATCAGCGTGCGCTTGCCGCCGATCTTCATGCCGGCAACGCCTTCGTCCCAGCCCTTGATCACTTGACCCGCGCCCAGCGAGAAAGCGAACGGGTCGTTGCGGTCGCGGCTTGAGTCGAACTTCGCGCCCTGGACGCCGTCGTTGAAGAGCCAGCCGGTGTAATGCACGTGGACGTGCTGGCCGGCCTTGGCTTCGGCGCCGGTGCCGACTTCGGTGTCTTCGTATTGCAGGCCGGTGGATGTGGTGGGCATGGACATGCTCCTTCTGGGAATGTTGGTCGGAATTGGAGGCGCGAAGTTTAACGAGGCGCCGTGAAGCTTCGTCGCAGGACGGCACGCCGCGCCGCCGGAGCGGTCGCCGCGCGGCGCTTCAGCGCACCGGCGCCGTGCGCACGGCAGGCGAGGAGGCGGCGGAGGAAAGTGCCGGATCGTCCGGCGCATGGGTCGGCGAGCCGATCTTGCGCGCCTGGGCGATCTGCCATTTGCCGGCGAAGGCCTGCAGGTCGGACAGGCGCTTCAGCAGGTCCTGCCCGCTCAACGTGAGGCTGTAGCCTTCGCCGCCGTGGCCGACGACGCCGGCTTCGCGCAATTCCTTCAGCCGGGTGTTGAGCGTATTCGGCGTGATGCCGCCCACGCTGTCCTGCAGCAGCCGAAAGGTCTGTGCGTGGCCGTCGCGCAATGCCCAGAGCACGCGCAATGCGTAACGAGCCTCCAGCAGTGCAAGCAACTGGCTGATGGCTGCGTTTTCCTTGGTACTCATCGGGCTCCTCTGGTCTTCTTCTCAGGCGGCGGGCGACTATAGCCCAGAAGCCGGGATGCTACAAGTTTCATAGCTGCCGCGTTCGACTGGCCGTGGCTTGCCGGGCGCTGGCGTCAATCGGCGGTGAAGGCCGCCATGGCGTCGCCGAGCCGGATGGGCCCACCGGGTGCCCACTGCGGATTGAAGGTGACCCGTGGCGGGGGGAACAGCATCACCACGGTCGAGCCGAGCAGGAAACGTCCCATTTCCTCGCCTTGCTTCAGCGCGATGGTGCGATCGTCGTAGCGCCATTCCTTGATCTCGCCGCCGCGCGGTGGGTTGACGACGCCGTGCCAGACGGTCGCCATGCTGCCGACGATGGTCGCACCGACCAGTACCAGGACGAACGGGCCGCGCGCCGAATCGAACACGCACACGGTGCGCTCGTTGCGGGCAAACAGCCCCGGCACGCCGCGCGCCGTCGTCGGATTCACCGAGAAGAGATCGCCCGGCACATAGATCATGCGGCGCAGCCGGCCGTCACAAGGCATGTGGATGCGGTGGTAGTCGCGCGGGCTCAGGTACAGCGTGGCAAAGCTGCCGTGCGCGAAACGCGCTGCCAGCGCCGGGTCGCCGCCGACCAGTGCGGTCGTGGTGTAGGCATGGCCTTTGGCCTGGAAGATCTGGTCGCCGTCGATGGCGCCGAACTGGCTGATGGCGCCGTCGACCGGCGAGATCAGGTCGGCCGCGGCGAGCGGCCGGGCGCCGGGTTTCAGCGCGCGCGTGAAGAAGTCGTTGAAGCTGGCGTAGCGCGCGATGTCGCTTTCGAGCGCCTCGTTCATGTCGACGCCGTACTTCGCGACGAAGCGCCGGATGATCCAGGTCGTGACGTCGCCGCGCTCCTTGCCGGCGACCCAGCCGGCAAAGGACGTCAGCGCCTGCTTGGGAATGATGTATTGCGGCAGGACGGGAAGGCGGTCGGACACGGCGTGGGTGAATTTCGTGGAATGGGCGCCATTCTAGGAACCCGGCGGGCCGCTCAGGGCGCCAGCCGTTCGCGCACCCAGGCGTCGGCCGCTGCGCTGTCCTCGCGGCGGTAGCGCAACCGGTCGTGCAGCCGGCTCTTTCGCCCTTGCCAGAACTCCCAGCGGTCGGGCACCAGCCGATAGCCGCCCCAGTGCGGTGGGCGCGGCGGCGCCAGCAGGAACTTCGCCGCGGCCAGCGCGGCGTTCTTCACGAGCACGTCGCGGCCTTCGATCACCTGGCTCTGCGGGCTGGCCCAGGCGCCGAGCCGCGAGTCGAGCGGTCGGCTCGCGAAATAGGCATCGCTGTCGGCCGCCTCGACCTGCTCGACCCGGCCCTCGATGCGCACCACGCGCTCGAGTTCGACCCAGTGGAACTGCAGCGCCGCATGCGGATTGCCGGCCAGTTCATGGCCCTTGCGGCTGTCGTAGTTGGTGTACCAGACGATGCCGCGGGCGTCGTAGCCCTTGATCAGCACGATGCGCGTCGACGGCCGCAGGTCGCTGCCGACCGTCGCCAGCGTCATCGCGTTCGGTTCGGGCACCTGCGCGCTGATCGCTTCACCGAGCCAGCGTTCGAACTGCTGCAGCGGGTCGGCGGCGCTGCGGGTCTCGTCGAGTTCGGCCCGCTCGTAGCTCTTGCGCAGCGCGGCCAGGGATTCGTTGGGAGAGGTCATGTGCGAATTGTCCGCGCAACCGCCAGGAGATACTTTGATGCATGGACACCCTCGCACCGCCCACCGTCATCGTGCTTGCCTCCGGTCGAGGCGAGCGTTTTCGTGCATCGGGCGGCACGGTGCACAAGCTGCAGGCCCTGCTCGGCGGCAAACCGGTGCTCGAACACACGCTGGACGCGGTGCGCGCCAGCGGCCTGCGCTGGCACCTGGAGGACGTCGGCCATCCTGGAATGGGCGATTCGATCGCCGCCGCGGTCCGCGCCACGGCCGATGCCGGCGGCTGGCTCGTGCTGCCGGCGGATCTGCCGTTGGTGCGCCCGGCCACGTTGCGGTGCGTGGCCGAGGCGTTGATGGACGCGGCGCATGGAACGGCTCTGGCCGTCCAGCCGACCTGCCTGGGCGAACGCGGGCATCCCGTCGGATTCGCCGCGGCGTGCCGTGACGATCTGCTCGCACTCGGCGGCCCGCGCGGCGCGGCGCCCGTTCTTCAGGCCTTGCGGCAGCGGGGGCTGGCCATCGATCTGCCGGTCGACGATGCCGGCGTGCTCGCCGACATCGACACGCTCGACGACCTGGCCCGGGCGGAACGCCTGCTCAGTTCCTGGCAATGACCGCGCAGGCGATGCGCGGGCCCGAATTGCCGGACGGCTGGGTGGTGTAGTCGTCCGGATCGCGGTGAACGACGATGGCGCGGCCGACCACGTTGTTGGCCGCTGCGTCGTTCAGCGAGATCGAATGCACGTCGACGCTGAAACGGGCGACGCCGGAGGCATCCGCGACCAGGCTCGGCAGTTCGCCCGCATGGCTGCCCGGTGCGGCGAACTTGCCGTGCACCGCGCCCGCCGGGTTGAAGTGGCCGCCCGAGGCATCGCCGTTGTTGGCGCAATTGCCTTTTTCGTGGATGTGGAAGCCATGCTCGCTGCCGGGCGCGAGGCCACGCACTTCACCCGCCACGCGCACGCCGTGTTCGAGCGCCGTGAAGCTCACCGCGCCCGTCGTCGGATTGGGCGAGATGGCGCCGGTCGGTGCCAGTTCTGCGATGGCACCCGGCCTCGATCCGCCCATGCCGGCGCAGCCGCCCAGCAGTGCGAGCGCGAGGGCGGCGGCCACGATGGCCGGGCGATGGATGTGCTGATTCATGGTTTTTTCTCCTGGGACGATGAATGGGATGCGCCTGTAGGCACGTCGGATGATCCTCTGTATAGCGGGGCCGGCATGCCGTCGCAATCGGCCGTTTCCGACGAACCCGCCTGCGCAAACTGCATCAGCCGGGCCAGGGCGCGGTCCCGGATGCCGTGGCGCTGCAATTCCTGCAGGGTCTGGCGGGCGTAGTCGAGCGAGGTTCCGTAGCGCCCGACCGCATTCGCGAAGATGTGGCGGTAGTGGGCCTCGCTCAGTTCCCCGGTGAAGTTCGGGCTTTGCCGGGACAGCGTGAACGCCAGCGCACGCACACGGCCGCCGGGCGTCACGCAGTCGAGCCAGCGCGGGTCGTAGACGCCGGTCGGCATCTCGCGCAACCAGAGGCGGCCGAGCGTTTCCAGGCCGTTGGCTGCAGGAATGCGAAAGACCATGCCCTGGCAACTGCCGCCGGTGAACAGTCCGAAGACCAGCCCGGGCGTCTGTACCGAGCCGCGGTTCACGCGGCTCCACATCTTGAGCGCCCGGTGCCAGCCGTGGACGCGCGCCGGGCGCCGCTCCGCGAAGTCGAAATCGGGCCGCCAGATCAGCGAGCCATAGCCGAACAACCACAGGTCGTCGTGGCCGCCCCATTCGGCGATGGTGCGATCGAGCATCGGTGCCGGGTCGCGCAAGGGCGCGGGCACCGGACGGGATTCAGGCGGAGCGCCTACAGTCATGGCTGCAATTTTGCGGGCATCGTTCAATCATGATTATTTACCGCCCTCTTTCCTTTGGACATCGCAGCCTGGCCGCCGACGACGGGCACGATGCCGATCAGCGTTTCGCCCTGGGATTTCTCTTCGCCATCGTCGCGCTGGTGGTGTTGTCGGTGGTCGGTTTTGCGGCCTATCGCTACGGCATGCCCGCCGCACCGGTTGTCGAGGTGGTGCCGACCGGTGACACGCCGCCGCCCGAGACCACGCAAGTGCAGGTCACGACCGAGACCGTCACCGTCGTCATTCCCGAAGGCGCGAGCATCAGCACCGCCAACGGCGTGGTGAGCTTCTACTTCGCGACCGGCAGTGCCGATCTCGCGCCCGGCGCCGCCGAGGCGCTCGCCACGGTGATCAAGGGCGTGGAGGACGGCCGCAAGGCGGTCATCTCGGGCTTCCACGACATGACCGGCGACGCCGCGGCCAACGAGGCGCTCGCCAAGCTGCGTGCGCAGACGGTGCAGGATGTGCTGGTCGGGCTCGGCGTGCCGGCGGCCAAGGTCAGCCTGCAAAAGCCGGCCGCGACCACCGGTTCAGGCAGCGCTGCCGAGGCGCGTCGCGTCGAAGTGAAGCTGGTCGACTGACGACCGGCGGCGCATGGCCGGTGCTCAGGCGCTGTCGCGCAGCACCAGCCGCCACGGCAATTCGATGCTGGCGGGCGACACCGCTTCGCCGCGCATCAGTTGCAGAAGCATGTGTGCCGCGGCCTCGCCGATCTCGGTGCGCGGCGTGCCGACGCTGGTCAGCGCCGGCAGCATCTGCGCACTGCCTGGCAGATCGTTGAAGCCAGCGATCGCGATCCGGCCCGGCACGTCGACGCCCATCCGCAACGCGGCCAGGAGTGCGCCCTGCGCCAGGTCGTCGTTGCAGCAGAACAGGGCTTCGGGCGCGTCGGCCGCCATGATCCTGCGGAACATCTCGCTGCCCAGGGCGATCGACGACGGTTCGGGGCGCAGCCATTCGAGCGACGGGTCGTAGCAGCCTGCCTCGCGCAGGGCGCTCCGGTAGCCCTCTGCGCGCTGCAGCACCCGCGCATCGAGCTGGGCGCCGGCGAAGGCGATGCGCCGCGCGCCACGCGACAGCAGGTGCTGCGCCATCGCACGGCCGGCCGCATGCTGCGAAAAACCGACGCAGTGCACGCCCGGCGCACGGCTGGTTTCCATGATGTGGACGCACGGCACGCCACTCGCGGCAATCAGCGCCCGCGTTTCCTCGGTGCGCTCGAAACCGGTGACGAGCAGGCCGGCGGGGCGGTGTGCCAGCTGTTCGCGCAGCAACTGCTCCTCTTCGCGCGGATCGTAGTGCGTGATGCCGATCAGCGTCTGGTAGCCCGCCGGCCGCAGCGTGCGCTGCAGCGCTTCGAGCAGCTCCACGAACAGCGTGTTGGACAGCAGCGGGATCAGCACGGCCACGTGCGAGCTCCGGTGCGAGGCGAGCGCTCGGGCGGCGGGGTCGGGCACATAGCCCAGGCGCGCCGCGGCTTCGCGGGCGCGTTCGACCAGTTCGGGCGCCACGCCGCGTTCGCCGCGCAATGCGCGCGATACGGTGATGGGGCTGACACCGGCGGCTTCAGCCACGTGCTGCAGGGTCACACGGCCACTGCTGCGGCGCGGAACCGGGTTGTCTCTGGAGGGCATTTGAAGAATTGTTTTAAGGGCAAACCCTAGACGGCCGATTTTCCATCATCGTTTAGGATAGCGCTATCCAATAGAAATTGGATTGATGGATCGCGTTTTTGTATAGGAAATTCTCTTGATGTATGCCGAGAATTGACAAAAGACAGCGTTATCCAATCGATCCAAAGGAAAGAACATGCAGGCGATCTGGTTGGTGGTGATGGGTGTGTCCGGTTGCGGCAAGTCGAGCCTGGGGCAGGCGTTGTCCATCGATCTCGGGTTGCCGCTGATCGAAGGCGACGACTTTCATCCGCCGGCCAATATCGCCAAGATGAGCAACGGCATACCGCTCGACGACGCGGCCCGTGCCGGCTGGCTCGCCACACTGGGCGATGAGCTGGTGAAGCGTCCCGGCGGCGCGGTCCTGACCTGCTCATCGCTCAAGCGTGTCTATCGCGACAGGCTGCGCGCCGCCGTGCCGACGCTGCGCTTCGTGTTCATGGACATCTCGCGCGCTGAAGCGCAGGCGCGCGTCGAGGCGCGCGCGGGCGAGCATTTCTTCTCGACCACCCTGGTCGACAACCAGTTCGCGACGCTCGAGTCGCCGATCGGCGAGGCCGGTGTGCTGGCCGTGCCGGCCGTCGAGCCGTTGACCGTGCTCGCAGCCACCGTGCACGATTGGCTGGCGGAAGCTCCCTCGACAGCGGCCTGACGCCGGTACCGCGCAGCCGACCCCCGTTTCATCCCTCACATCCTTTTCCGGAGACTCGCATGGCTCAACTCGATGGACAAGCCGTACCCAACCGCCGCTGGCGCATCGGCGGACTGCTCGGCATCGGTGTCCTGGTCAATTACCTGGACCGCATCAGCCTGTCGGTGGCGGCACCGCAGATCCAGGCCGAGTTCGGCCTCTCACCCGAGCAGATCGGCTTGTTCCTGTCGGCTTTCTTCTGGACCTATGCGCTGCTGCAGGTGCCGGGCGGCATGCTGCTCGACCGCTACGGCCCGACGCGGATCGGCCGATGGGGCGCGTTCTGCTGGGCGATCGCGTCCAGCGTGACGGCGCTGGCCGGCGGCTGGGCCGGCATCTTCGCTGCGCGCATGCTGCTGGGCGTGGCCGAGGCGCCGGGCTTCATGGTGAGCTCCAAGGCCACCGGCTACTGGTTCCCGCGCGGCGAGCGCGCCTTCGCCACCGCGCTGTTCGACGCCGCGGCCAAGTTCTCGAACGTGATCGGCGTGCCGCTGGTCGCGTTCGTCGTGGTCGGCTTCGGCTGGCGCTGGGGCTTCGCGATCTGCGCCTGCATGAGCCTGGCGTACTTCTTCGCCTTCCTCCTGATCTACCGCGATCCGAGCCAGGACAAGGGCCTGTCGGCCATCGAACGCCGCTACATCGTCGAAGGCGGTGCCGCGCCTGAAGGCGCGCCGCCCGGCGGCTCGAGCGGCATGCTCGGCTACCTGCTGCGCCAGCCCAAGGTCTGGGGCCTGATCCTCGGCTTCGCGGCCTACGGCTATTCCTTCTATCTGTTCCTCACCTGGCTGCCGGGCTACCTGGTGCAGACGATGCACATGAGCATCCTGAAGTCGGCCGGCTTCGCGGCCATTCCCTGGATGGTCGCCACGCTGACCGACCTGTTCGTCGGCGGCTGGCTGATCGACCGCCTGATCGCCAAGGGCCACGAAGAGTCGAAGGTTCGCAAGACCGTGCTGGTCTGCGGCATGGTGATGGGCCTGGCGGTGTTCGGCGCGACGCAGACGACCGATCCGGTGTGGGCCATCGTCTGGATCTCCATCGCGCTCGGCGGCCTGGCCGCGGCGGCGCCGGTCGGCTGGTCGCTGCCTTCGCTGATCGCACCCAAGGGCGGCGTCGGCACGGTCGGCGGGCTGATGAATTTCGGCAACAACCTGATGGGTGCCGCCGCACCGATCGCCACCGGCGTGATCGTCGGCGCGACCGGCTCGTTCGGCAATGCGTTCCTGCTGGCCGGCGGCATCCTGCTGATCGGCATCCTGGCCTTCGTGTTCCTGCTCGGGCGCATCGAGCCGATCCCCGATCCCGAATGACGGAAACAGCGCGTGTCGACACACGCGCCGACACCGTCGCGGAGTAACATTTAAGCGCAGAGCCCGTGCTGCTCGCGCAGGTCCCCCACACCCAAGATGACGAACACACACGCGACAGTCGAACGTGTCACCGAGCGCATCCGCGAGCGCAGCCGTGCCACGCGGGAACGCTACCTGAAGCAGCTGGCCGAGATCCGCGCCCGCGACCGCGGCTCCGACCGCATGGGCTGCGCCAACGTGGCGCATGCGGTGGCCGGCGTGCCGACGAACGACAAGCTGCGCATCGTGGCCGAGCGCGCGCCGAACATCGGCATCGTCACCGCGTACAACGACATGCTCTCGGCCCATGCCCCCTACCAGGGCTACCCGGACATCATCAAGCACGAGGCGCGCGGCCTCGGCGCCACCGCGCAGGTGGCGGGCGGCGTGCCTGCGATGTGCGACGGCGTGACGCAGGGCACGCCCGGCATGGAGCTCAGCCTGTTCAGCCGCGACGTGATCGCCATGAGCACGGCCATCGCGCTCACGCACGACATGTTCGACGCCGCATTGATGCTCGGCGTGTGCGACAAGATCGTCCCCGGCCTGCTGATCGGTGCGCTGCACTTCGGCCACCTGCCGACCGTGTTCGTGCCGGCAGGGCCGATGCCGTCGGGCCTGTCGAACACCGCGAAGTCGAAGGTGCGCGAGCAGGCCGCGCAAGGCCTGGTCGGCCGCCAGGGCCTGATGGACGCCGAGATGGCGGCCTATCACACGCTCGGCACCTGCACTTTCTACGGCACGGCCAACAGCAACCAGATGCTGCTCGAGGCGATGGGCCTGCACGTGCCCGGCACGGCCTTCATCCAGCCTGGCGACGTGATGCGCGAGACGCTCACGCGCGAGGCCGTGCGCACGGTGCTCGGCCGTGCCTCGGCGCAGCCGTTCCAGTGCCCGCCGATCGGCGAGATGGTCGACGAGCGTGCCATCGTCAACGCCATGGCGGCGTTGCTGGCCACCGGCGGCTCGACCAACCACCTGATCCACTGGGTTGCCGTGGCACGGGCGGCCGGCATCGTGATCGACTGGAACGACTTCTCCGCGCTGTCCGACGTGATCCCGCTGCTCACGCGGGTCTATCCGAACGGCAGCGCCGACGTCAACGAATTCCAGAATGCCGGCGGTCCGGGCTACGTGATCGGCGAACTGGTCGATGCCGGGCTGATGCATGGCGACGTGCTCACGGTGCGCGCTGGCGGCATCCGCGAGTTCGCCAACGTTCCGACGTTGGCCACGAGCGGCACGCTGAGTTGGAGCCCGGCCGCGCCGTCGAAGAACGACGCGGTGGCGCGGCCGGTGTCGTCGCCGTTCAGCGCGACCGGCGGGCTCAAGCTGCTGCAAGGCAATCTGGGTCGCAGCGTGATCAAGATCTCGTCGGTGCCCGAAGACCGCCATGTGATCGAGGCGCCCGCGCGGGTGTTCGATTCGCAGGCCGCACTGCAGAAAGCCTTCTCGGCCGGCGAGCTCGACCGTGACGTGGTCTGCGTGGTGCGCTGGCAAGGGCCGCAGGCCAACGGCATGCCCGAGCTGCACAAGCTCACGCCGCCGCTGTCGGTGCTGCAGGGCAAGGGTTTCCGCGTTGCGCTGGTCACCGACGGCCGCATGAGCGGCGCATCTGGCAAGATTCCGGCTGCCATCCACGTGTCGCCCGAAGCGGCCGCGGGCGGTCCGTTGGCCAAGGTGCGCGACGGCGACCTGATCCGGCTCGACGGCGTCGACGGCACGCTCACCGTGCTGCTGCCGGAAGACGAATGGGCCGCTCGCGAAGCCGCAACCATTCCCGAAGAACAACGCGCTGCCGATGGCCGCGGCCTCGGTCGCGAACTGTTCGCCGGCATGCGCCGCAACGCATTGACTGCTGAAGAAGGAGCCTGTTCATGGCTGTGAACGACAAATTGACCGCCCTCGACGTGATGCGCGACGCGCCGGTGATCCCGGTGATCGTGCTGCACGACGTGGCCCATGCCGTGCCGCTGGCGCGCGCGCTGGTGGCCGGCGGCATCCGCATGCTCGAGGTCACGCTGCGCACGCCGCAGGCGCTGCAATGCATCGAAGCCATCGCCAGGGAAGTGCCCGAAGCCGTCGCCGGTGCCGGCACCATCCGCAGCGCGGCCGACGCGCAGGCGTCCGTGCTGGCAGGCGCGAAGTTCGGCGTGAGCCCGGGCTACACGCCAGCGGTCGGCAAGGCCTGCCGCGATCTCGGCCTGCCGCTGCTGCCCGGCGTGGCCACCGGCAGCGAAATCATGATGGCGCAGGAAGACGGCTACACCCAGCTCAAGTTCTTCCCGGCGCTGCAGGCCGGTGGCCTGCCGATGCTCAAGGCATGGCAAGGCCCGTTCGGCGACGTCACCTTCTGCCCGACCGGTGGCATTCACGCGGGCAATGCCACGGAGTTCCTCGCGCTGTCGAACGTCGCCTGCGTCGGCGGCTCGTGGATCGTGCCGACCGACGCGATCCGCGACGGCGACTGGGCACGCATCGAACGCCTGGCCCGCGAGGCCACCGCGCTGCCGCGTTGAACATGGCAGAGGCATTCGACGTCGACGACCTGCGGGTCATCGCCTTCGACATCTTCGGCACCGTGGTCGACTGGCACGGCGGCATCGCGGCCGAGGCCGAAGCTGCACTGCCCGGCATCGACGGCAGCGCCTTCGCGCTCGCCTGGCGTGCCGGTTACCAGCCGGCCATGCGCAGCGTGATGGAACGCATGGCAGCGGGCGAGGGCGGCTTCACGCTGCTGGACGAATTGCACGCGAGCATCCTCGAAGGCGTGCTGCGCGACTTCGGCGTGACCGGGCTCGATGCGGCGAAGAAGCGCGAACTCAACCGCGCATGGCATCGCCTGCCGGCGTGGCCGGATGCGGTCCAGGGGCTGACGCGGCTGAAGGCGAAGTTCACGATCTGCACGCTGTCGAACGGCAACATCGGTTTGCTGGCGGACATGGCCAAGCGCGCCGGACTGCCCTGGGATTGCGTGCTGTCGGCCGAAGTGTTCAAGGCCTACAAGCCGGACCCGCGCACCTACCTCGGCGTGGCCGGTGTGTTCGACGTGACGCCGGGCCAGGTGATGCTGGCTGCCGCGCACCACGACGACCTCGCGGCCGCCCGTGGCTGCGGGCTCAAGACCGGGTACATCGAGCGTCCCCATGAGTTCGGCGCCGACCGGCCGAAGGACGTGTCGCCGCAGGCCGGCAATACGCTGCATGCGCGCGACATCGGCGCGCTGGCGGATCTGCTGGGCTGCTGAGGCCAGCTACCGGGGTGTCTGACGGGGCGATCAATGCCCCCATGAATGCCCACCTGCAGTGTCGTGAGGATTCACGAGATTGCGGTCATCGATGCACTTGGAAAATCCCGCCCGGTCAGCATAGATGCTGACTCCGCATGCGCGCTGAACGCGCCCTGCGAGAGAACAACGGGGAGGGATATCCGCATGTCAGCCAAGGAAGGGTTCAACGCCAGACGGCTTCTGCCGTGGGCGTCGTCGGGGCACGTCGGCCTTGCTTTTTTTGCGAGCTCCGCTGTCCATGTGCTTCTGCTTGTTCCCACACTGGTCACGCTGCAGATATACGACCGGGTGCTGAGCAGCCGGCGTGGCGAAACACTTCTGATGCTTCTGGCTGCCGTCGTACTTTCGCTGGCAGCCTGGTGGTTGGTCGAGGCAGCAAGGTCCCGCTGGTACGCCGCACGTGCCACCAGCCTGGAGCAGCAGGTCGTGCAGGAATTGATGCCGCTCGTCCTCGGCGCGCCGACCTCAATGTCGAGCGTCCTGTTTCCGCAAATCTGGCGTGATCTGGCCGTGTGGCGCGGCCATCTCGGCAGCCCCGCACTGATTGCGATCGCCGACCTCCCCTGGACACTGGTTTATCTGCTGGTGATCACGGCGTTCCATCCGTTGCTCGGTGCCATTGCTTTGGGCGGCATCGTCGCGCTCGTCGCGCTGCATGGTTCACCGATTGGCGTTTGAGTGCGCCTGCCGGCCTGGCCGAACAGGCGCAGATCAATGTCCAGCGCAATGCGAGCGAGATTGCAGTCTTTCACGAGGTGTTGCAGGCCCATGGTCAACAAGACCAGGTCGGTGGCGCATTGCAAGCCATGATGTCGGAGGCGGCATGCGCCCGGCTCGACGCCGAACTTCCAGGCCACAACCTCAAGCTCGCCGGCAAGCTCATGCGCCAGATTCTCCAGTTCACCATGCTGGCTGCCGGCGCCTGGCTCGTGCTCCAGGGACAGGCGACCGGCGGCGTCATGATCGCCGGCAGCATCCTGCTGGGCAAGGCGCTCATGCCCCTGGAAATCCTCATCGGCGGGTGGAAGCAAGTGCTGGAAGCACGCAAGGCCGTCAGCAGGCTGTCACAGCTTCTTCTGGTACAGCGCCAGGCGCAAGATTCGGACCCCGAGGCGGTCCTGCCCGCCTGCAGGGGGAAAGTCGATGCAACGAACCTCGGCGTCAGGCCTGCGGCCAGCGAGCCAGCTGTTCTGCATAACGTGAATTTCCAACTACCCGCGGGCGCCATGCTGGCCGTGCTGGGAAAGAGCGGAAGTGGCAAGAGCACGCTGGCCCGTGTCCTGGCCGGCATACAGATGCCCACGCAAGGTGGTATTGCTCTCGACGGTGCCGCATTGCAACAGTACGGCGCTCGCGCGCGTGGTCGCAGTACCGGCTATCTGCCGCAAGAGGTGTTGCTGCACAGCGGCAGCATCGCGCACAACATCGCGAGACTCTGGCAATCCACCGAGCCACTCAGCGAGGAGCAGAGTCAGGCGGTCGTCAAGGCCGCGCGTCGAGCCGATGCCCACGAGTTGATCACCGCGCTGCCCAAAGGCTATGACACGCGCCTTGGCCATGAAGCCGGCGCGATGCGCCTCTCCGGAGGTCAACGGCAACGCATCGCCCTGGCGCGTGCGCTCTACGTTACGCCGGGCGCGGGCATCGACGTGCCTTGCTTGATCGTGCTCGACGAGCCCAACAGCCAGCTCGATGCCGAAGGTGACGCCGCACTGGAGCGCTGCCTGCATGCCCTGCGCCGACAAGGTTCGACCGTCGTTCTCGTCACGCATCGGCCGAACCTGATCGCCTTGGCCAGCCATGTGCTACTGCTGCGGCAAGGCACGCTCGAAAAATTCGGACAACGCGAGGAAGTCCACCAGTGGATGGTGCAGCGCAATCAGTCGGTGCCGAAGACACGGAGCGCCGATCAGGGCGAGCAGCATCAGGCGGTGAATGCATGAGCGCGAACGAAAGGGCTGTGCCCGGATCCTCCTTGTGGCAAACGGAGCAGCGGCGCGCCTTGCGTCTGGGGATCGCCGGGGCCTTGCTCGGTGCATTGGCGCTGAGCGCATGGGCTGCCTTGGCCCCATTGTCCGCAGCAGTCGTTGCGGAAGGCACAGTCAAATCCTCAGGCAATCGCAAGACCGTGCTGCATGCAGAAGGCGGCATCGTATCGATGATCCACGTCAAGGATGGCGACCATGTGGCCGCGGGCCAGACGCTCGTCACGCTGGCTGATGAACGCGTGTCCGCCACGGCGCAGGCACTGCGCGAGCAGCGCGTGGCCAGTGTGCTCAAGGCGCAGCGTTTGCAGGCAGAAACAAGCGGCATGCCGTTTGCGCCCGATCTGGGCGCGTTGCACGAATTCGCTGCAAACGACGACGATGCGCATGCCCAGAGGCTCGCTGAGCGCGAGAAGGACTTATTCGCTGCGCGAGCGCGCCAGCAGGCCGAACAAGCGCATTGGCTGGCCGAACAACTGGCGCAGACGCGCCGTGAAATCGCGACGCAGCAAGAGTTGATCGACACCACCGGCTCGGCCTTGCAACTCGCGCAGCGTGATCTGGCTTCCAATGAAAAGCTCAGGGCCGACGGCTTCGTGAGCGAGGCGCGGCTCACTGAGTTGCAGCGTGTCGTGGCGGACTATCGCGCTCGGATGCAAGGTACGCAGGCGCAGTTGTCGCAGGCACGTCAGCGAGAGGCCGACATCCGTTTGAAGCTCGCCGCCCAGAAAACCGAATTCGCTCGTTCGGCCGCCGACGACATGAAAGACGTGACGGCCCTGCTCGCGCAGTTGGCGCAGGAACTGCGCCCGGCCCTGGACGCTCAGGCACGCCAGCACATCGTGGCGCCCGTGGCCGGCGAAGTGGTCGACCTGTCGGTCCACACGGCCGGTGCGGCCATCGGCCCGCGCGAGCACGTTCTGGACATCGTGCCCGACGGCGCGCAGGTCGTGATCGAGGCCCGCATCACCCCGTCCGATATTCGTGACGTGCAGCAAGTGCGGGCGCGTGACGGTGTCGTGCACGTCTTGTTGACGGCCTATCGCGCACGCGCCACGCCACAGGTCGAAGGGCGGCTGATCTACGTCGGCGCCGACCGCCTGACCGATCCGCACGGGCCCAACCCGAATGCGCCGTACTACGTTGCCCACATCACCGTGAGTCCGGACGCCCTCCTGACAGCCAGCCAGTTGGCCGGGCAGACGCTCGGTCTGTCGCCGGGGATGCAGGCCGAGGTGTTCATTCCAACCGTGGAGCGCACGGCATGGCGTTACCTCGCCGACCCGATTCTTGACGGCGTGCGGCGCAGCTTGAGAGAGCGGTAACAGGCTTCGCTGCATCAGCGATGAACAACTTGAAAGAGGCGGGCGAAATGAAGCGACTGCGACGGTTCGAGGTGGCGCTGATCGGCGCTTTGGTGTGTGTCTCGGCATGCACGGCAATTGATCCGGCGGAACCCCGGAATGCCGACGGACCGCAAATGGCTGTCGTCGCGCCAATTCGCAAAGAGTCGCTGCGCTTGGTGCCGCAGCCCGAGGGCACACCGCTGCCGCCACGCGATCCGAGCATTGCTGACGGCTGGCCGCCGGAGATAAAAGAATTGGTCGACAACATGCTCACGCTGTTTCCGAAGACGCCAGATGAAAGACCGCCGAGTGTGAGGGATGTGGAACAAAAAATAGGAATTACCCTAACTGAAAGACAACTCCTTGCAAATGAGATGCGTATTTGGAGCAAAAGATACGAGGTTAGTGGGACGCGATACATGGATCCAAGTTTGAGGGATCAAGGTGGATTTGGCTTAGGTGAGTTCTATGGCATCACGCGGGAAAAATCCCCAGGAAAAATGATTCAAGCGCTACAACTGGTCTTGTCTCCAAAGCAAAGTGGATTTTGCCTAAACCCCTATGAGCTCGCTGTCTACACGGGTTCAAAATTCAAGAACGGGGATACATCACCGCATGCAACTGTTATTTTCTGGCCTCCTGCTTATGTTTGGGGCATGTTTGCTTGGAGCAATACAGGTAGCTATGAGGGGCAAGGTTTTGATATTTTGATCGGAAGTAATCGAAACTCGCCGGGGCAAGAGATAACCGGTTTTATCTGTGTTCATGCCCTCAGTGTGTACGGGCTTCATCAGAAAGAAGAGCAGCAATGACAACCATCGATCCAAGTGTTTTTCCTGAACTAACGGGGGTGAGCTCGCAGCTTATTGCTCGTGCTATTTCGCTTGTCAATGATAGATGGCTGCGCACAACAACCACTCCTACCCGATGGAGGCTGGTCAGTACGTGATCGACGTATTGCACTTGAACGGCACGCAGCGAGTGTCGCCTATTTGAACTGAACGTTAGAAGTACTACGGTCGGTGTGCATCATTTAACGGGCACAGACGCATAACCAGGGAGTATCAAAATGAATAGATTAAAAAGATTGAAAATAGCGTTATTGGCTACCACAGTACTCATATCTGCGTGCACGACGGCTGATCCAGCCACGGAAAAGAGAGCAGAGGGGTCAACAACAGATTCCGCTGCGCCAATTCCCAAAGAACCGCTGCGCCTAGTGCCGCAGCCCGAGGGCACGCCGCTGCCGCCACGTGACCCGAGCGTCGCCGACAACTGGCCTCCGGAGATCAAGCAGTTGATCGACAACATGCTCACGCTGTTTCCGAAGACTCCGGATGAGAGACCGCCGAGTGTCAAGGAGGTAGAGCAAAAAATGGGAATTAGGCTAACAGAGCGTCCGCTTAAACCGCAGGAAATGAATTTCTATAGCAGGCAATTCGTAATCAGCGGAACACGTTACATAAATCCCGAGTTGCACAGGTTCGGTTTGGGTGACCGCTACAGCATATTGCGGACCAGTCCACCAGGGGAATCGTCTCAAGCATTGACACTCGTCATCTCACCCAAGCAAAGCGGCTTCTGCCTCAATCCGTATGAACTGGCTGTCTACACCGGTTCAAAGTTCATGAATGCAGATATGTCGCCGCATGCTGTAATTCGCCGCTGGCCGCCCGCCTATGTGTGGGGAATGTTTAGTTGGAGTAATACGGGGTACTACCACGGACAGGGATTTCACGTAATTCTAGGGCAGGATCGAGATATAACGACCGAAAAAATAATTTCTGCTGGCTGTGTAAGTCAAATTGGTGTGTTTGGTCGTTATCAGGAGTAGAAAAATCATGACAATAATCAATGCAAACGCATTTTCGGGAATTGCAAGTGCAAATTCAAATTTGATTGCACGTACTGTTGCGCTTATCAATGATCAGCGGCTGGATTTTCTTGAGCCATTGCGGCAGGAATTGGAGGCGAGAACTTGGATGATTCGCGTTGCGACGGCGTCAGAGGATATGCGAGGAAATCCCGCAGTTTTTATCGATCCAAAATTTGATGAAAAAGGACAAATCACTCGACCTGGACAAATCGTTCTTCGAGTTGAAGATCTTCTATCAAGTAGCGACACCAGCGTTCTTAGATTGATTGACAACATTGTTCACGAAGGTGGTGGGCACGGAGACGATGGCCGTATCGATTTGCGCTTAGCTGCAGAGCAAAGATTGTTAGAGACAGGCGGCGACCCTTCTACAACAACCCGTGGCGACCGCTACATCAACGCCATCCTCGACGACGAAACCGCCGCCCGCTACGAGTCCTATCAATTCCGCACGCAGCTCGCCAGCCTGAACACGGAATACACAGCGTCCAATCGCGCCTCTCTTGCGACCGACCCTCTCTACCAGCGCTTCGCGCAACTCGAAGGCGTCGCGGATGGGCTGGGTTTGGCTGGTGCAGCCAGGGCCGCCTACATCGTCGAAAACTCTCGCGAGCAGATGGCTGCGTACAACAACCACTCCTGCCCGATGGAGGCCGGTCAGTACGTGATCGATGTGCTGCACTTGAACGGCATGCAGAGAGGTGTCATCTATTTGAATTAAGCGTTAAAAATATTGCGACTGGTGTGCGCCATCTAACGCACACAGACGCATAACCAGGGAGTATCAGAATGAATAGATTAAGAAGATTGAAAGTAGCGCTATTGGCTACCACAGCACTCATATCTGCGTGCGCGACGACTGATCCAGTCGTGGAAAAGAGAGCGGAGGGGTCAACAGCAGATTCCGCTGTGCCAACTCGCAAAGAACCGCTGCGCCTGGTGCCGCAGCCCGAGGGCACACCGTTGCCGCCACGTGACCCGAGCGTCGCCGACAGCTGGCCTCCGGAGATCAAGCAGTTGATCGACAACATGCTCGCGCTGTTTCCGAAGACTCCGGATGAGAGGCCGCCGAGTGTCAAGGAGGTAGAGCAAAAGATGGAAATTACGCTAACAGAGCGTCCGCTTAAACCGCAGGAAATGAGTTTCTATAGCAGGCAATTCGTAATCAGCGGAACACGCTACATAGATCCCGAGTTGCACAGGTTCGGTTTGGGTGACCGCTATAGCATATTGCGGGCCAGACCACCAGGAAAATCGTCTCAAACCTTGACGCTCGTCATCTCACCCAAGCAAAGCGGCTTCTGCCTCAATCCGTATGAACTGGCCGTCTACACCGGGTCTAAGTTCATGAATGCCGACACGTCGCCACATGCTGCCATCCGCTATTGGCCTCCAGCATACGTATGGGGAATGTTCAGTTGGAGCAATACAGGGAATTATCACGGGCAGGGATTTCACTTGGTTTTGGGGCAGAATCGCGATCCCGTTACTCGAAAAATCATTAGCACTGGCTGCGTGAGCGAAATTGCCGTGCTTGGTCGTTACCAGGAGTAGAGAATTATGACAGTCATTAATGCAAGCGTGTTCTCGGGTCTTGCTGGCGTCAATCCAATTCTGATTGCACGCGCTATGGCGCTTATCAATGACCAGCGCTTGACCTCGCTCGATACTTTAAAGGATCATTTAAATGACGGCAGTTTGACGGTGCGCACATCGACGGCTTCAGACAATATGCGCGGGAATCCTGCAATGTTCATTAATCCTGAAAGTGACGACCAAAACCGGATAATTCAGCCCGGACAGGTCGTTCTTCGAGTTGAAGATCTCGTATCAGGTAGTGACACCAGCGTTCTTCGATTTGTTGAGAACATCAAGCATGAAGGCGCTGGACATGGAGAGGAAGCGCGTGTTGCATTGCGCGTGGCCGCTGGTCGTGAACTGCTTCAGGCGGGTGATGGCGTAACTGCTACAACCCGTGGCGACAACTACATCAACGCCATCCTCGACGACGAAACCGCCGCCCGCTACGAGTCCTATCAATTCCGCACGCAGCTCGCCAGCCTGAACACGGAATACACAGCGTCCAATCGCGCCTCTCTTGCGACCGACCCTCTCTACCAGCGCTTCGCGCAACTCGAAGGCGTCGCGGATGGGCTGGGTTTGGCTGGTGCAGCCAGGGCCGCCTACATCGTCGAAAACTCTCGCGAGCAGATGGCTGCGTACAACAACCACTCTTACCCGATGGAGGCTGGCCAGTACGTGATCGACGTGCTGCACTTGAACGGCACGCAGCAAGGCGCCGACTACCTGAGCCATGTCCAGCAGAGCTACAACGCGATCGGGTACGAACTGACGGATGTCGTGACGTATGACGATGGCTCTTCAAGTGCCGGCGTCGTGTACGAAGATGGCCGTCGAACTGATCTCGTGTTCGACGCCTCGGGCAGCCTGTACCAGAGGACCGAAACCGGTGCGAGCCACGATCAGCTCACCACGCGCTATGACCCCCACGGCAATGTCGTCCAGGTCACTGAAACCGATGGTGCGCACGACAACGCGGATTACGCGTCGTGGACGACGGCATTCGACGCGCAGGGACGCCAGGATTGGCGCGTCGTGACCCAGGACGACGGCAGCCGCGACTCGACGGACTTCGACCAGTCCAACGTGCGAGGCGACAGCATCTGGTCGACCCATTTCGATGCGCAAGGGCGCGAGGACTGGCGCATCGTGACCCAGGACGACGGCAGCCGTGACTCGACAGACTTCGACCAGTCCAACGTCCGAGGTGACAGCATCTGGTCGACCCATTTCGATACGCAAGGGCGCGAGGACTGGCGAATCGTGATCCAGGACGACGGCAGCCGTGACTCGACGGACTTCGACCAGTCCAACGTTCGAGGCGACAGCATCTGGTCCAGCCACTTCGACGCGCAAGGTCGTGAAGACTGGCGCAACGTGATCGAAGACGACGGCAGCCGGGACTGGACGGACCTCGACCAGTCCAACGTTCGAGGCGACAGCGTCTGGTCAAGTCACTTCGATGCGCAGGGGCGAGAAGACTGGCGCAACGTGATCGAAGACGACGGCAGCCGGGACTGGACGGACCTCGACCAGTCCAACGTTCGAGGCGACAGCGTCTGGTCAAGTCACTTCGATGCGCAGGGGCGAGAAGACTGGCGCAACGTGATCGAAGACGACGGCAGCCGGGACTGGACGGACTTCGATCAGTCCAATGTCCGAGGCGACAGCATCTGGTCAAGTCACTTCGATGCGCAGGGGCGCGAGGACTGGCGCAATGTCGTGCAGGACGGAGGAAGCCGAGACTGGACGGACTTTGACCAGAATGGCGTCCAGGGCTGGAGCCGTGTCGAATCGAGGTTCGACGTCTCGGGGCATCAGGATTTCACGAACCGGGTCTTCGATGACGGTTCTCGCTTCTTCGTTGACTTCGACTTCTATGGGGCAGACCAGAATCAACTGATCGGATATGACGCGTCAGGGCACGTCACCTACTTTGGCGAGCAGGTGAAAGGTGTGGTGATCACGGGATTCGGCCAATGGAATGCCGCCTTCGGCGAGGGCTTGGGTGTGACGGGAGTCGCGCCCAGCGGAAGCGGTATGTCGACGCAACAAGGATCTTCGATCCCTGCTCACTACGAGCCCTACGTCAACGCTGACGTCGAAGTCGGCCCCATGACGCCATATCAGTAGACGGTCGCGGCGGGCTTGTGGCCAGCTTCAGCGCAGCCCGCCCCCAGCGCTCGCGTCGTCCGCACGCTGGATCAACTCGATCTTGTAACCGTCCGGGTCCGTGACGAACGCGATGACCGTGGTGCCGCCCTTCACCGGGCCGGCTTCGCGGGTGACGTTGCCGCCCGACGCCTTGATCTTCTCGCAGGCCGCGTACGCGTCGGGCACGCCCAGTGCGATGTGGCCGTAGGCGGTGCCGAGCTCGTAGCTCTCGATGCCCCAGTTGTAGGTCAGCTCGATCTCGGCCTGGGCCGGGTTGCCTTCGTAGCCGACGAAGGCCAGGCTGTACTTGTACTCGGGGTTTTCGGAGGTGCGCAGCAGCTGCATGCCGAGCACCTGGGTGTAGAAATCAATCGAGCGCTGGAGGTTGCCAACGCGGAGCATCGTGTGGAGTAGTCGCATGGGCGGAATTATCCGCAGCGGCGATTCCCCTCGTGCGCCGATCGGCTCCCGTGATCCCGTGCGCCTCAGCTCGCCAGTGCGCGCATCTCCGCGATCAGATCGGCCTTGCCTTCGAAGCCGATGCCCGGCAGCGGTGGCAGCGTGACGTAGCCGTTCTGCACCTTCACGCCGTCCGGGAAACCGCCGTAGGGCTGGAACAGGTCGGGGTAGCTCTCGTTGCCGCCCAGGCCCAGGCCCGCCGCGATGGCCAGCGACATCTGGTGGCCGCCGTGCGGAATGCAGCGGCTCGGCGACCAGCCGTATTCCTTGAGCATGTCCAGCGTGCGCAGGTACTCGACCAGGCCATAGCTCAGCGCACAGTCGAACTGCAGCCAGTCGCGGTCCTTGTGCATGCCGCCGTGGCGGATCAGGTTGCGCGCGTCCTGCATCGAGAACAGGTTCTCGCCGGTCGCCATCGGGCCCTGGTAGACCTCGCCGAGCCTGGCCTGCAGTTCGTAGTCGAGCGGGTCGCCGGCCTCCTCGTACCAGAACAGGGGGTACTGCGACAGCGCGCGGCCGTAGTCGACGGCGGTCTTCAGGTCGAAGCGGCCATTGGCATCCACCGCCAGCTGCTGGCGCGGGCCGAGGATCTTCAGCACCGACTCGATGCGCTCGCAGTCGTCCGCCAGCGAGGCGCCGCCGATCTTCATCTTGACCACCGAATAGCCGCGTTCGAGGTAGCTGGTCATCTCGCGCTGCAGGCCTTCGACGCCCTTGCCCGGGTAGTAGTAGCCGCCCGCGGCATAGACGAACACACGCGGGTTCGGCGTGCCGCTGCCGTAGCGTTCGGCCAGCAACTGGTAGAGCGGCTTGCCCTCGATCTTGGCGACGGCGTCCCATACCGCCATGTCGATGGTGCCCACCGCCACCGAGCGCTCGCCGTGGCCGCCGGGCTTCTCGTTGATCATCATGCGGGCCCAGATCCTGTGCGGGTCGAGGTTGTCGCCGGTCTCGTCGAGCAGCGACGCGGGCTCGGCCTCCAGCAGCCGCGGCAGGAAGCGCTCGCGGATCAGTCCGCCCTGGCCATAACGGCCGTTCGAATTGAAGCCGTAGCCGATCACCGGGCGGCCATCGCGGATCACGTCGGTGACGACCGCGACGAGACTCAGCGTCATCTTCGAGAAGTCGATGTAGGCGTTGCGGATGTCCGACTTGATCGGGCGCGTGGATTCGAGGATGTTGACGATTTTCATGGTCGTGTGTCGCGTGCTGGCGGATGGAAAGGCTTGTCTCGCGTGCCGCGCTGCTGCACGAGGCGCCCCGCGATAATTCGCGATGGTGGTGGCGATGGAGGCCTCGGCTTCTGCATGGCGGTCCGGCTGCAAGGAAGGCCTGCATCTTTTTCCGCCGCGGCATCGACCGTCCAATACCCGAATCGCATAGAACTATCCATCCGCGCCATGGGACCCGGCAACCGACCTCTCGACCTCGACTGGCTCGAAGACTTTCTGGCGCTGGCCGAGACCGGCAACTTCTCGCGCGCCGCGCAGGCGCGTGCCATCGCGCAGCCCGCGTTCAGCCGGCACATCCGCGCGCTGGAGGAATGGATGGGTGTCGAACTGTTCGATCGCAGTGCGCATCCGGCCGCGCTGACGGCCGCCGGCAAGCGCTTCCATCCGCTGCTGCAGGAAACGCTGGCCAGCCTCGAGTCGGCCCGCACGCAGGCCCGCGCCGCACACGAACTCGCAGCGGCCAGCCTGAGCTTCGCGGCCACGCACGTGCTGTCGCTGACCTTCTTCCCGTGCTGGCTGGGTGGCATCGAGGCGCAACTGCCGCTCGGGCCGATCCAGACCGTGTCGGACAGCTCGCAGGCCTGCGAAGACCTGCTGCTGCAGCGCCGCGTGCAGTTCGTGCTGTGCCATGGCCATGCCGACGTGCCGGGACGCCTCGACGACAACGCCTTCCCGATGCGGCGCCTGAGCGGCGACCTGCTGATGCCGGTCGCGGCACCGGCTGCCGATGGCGCACCGCTGCACCGGCTCGGCGGCGACACGCCACCCGCCGTGCTCGCCTACAGCGAGGCCTCGGGGCTCGGCCGGATCATGCGAGCCCACATGCGCGCGGCCGATCGCGATGCCGGCAGGCCGGCGCCGCCGATGTCGGTGGTCTTCACCGCCCATCACGCGGTGCTGCTGCGCACCATGGCCGTCGAGGGGCGTGGCCTCGCCTGGTTGCCGCTGAGCCTGGTGGCGGACGAGCTGCGCAGCGGCGCGCTGGTCGACGCGGGCGCGGGCGCGTGGCAGGTGCCGATCGACATCCGGCTGTATCGCCAGCCGACCGAAATGGCTGCGGCGGCCGAGGCACTCTGGCGGCTGGTCGCGGACGCCTGAATGGCCTGTTGAGCGGCCTGTTGAGCGGCCTGTTCCGCGGTCTTGCGCTCAGCGGCGTTCGACCGTTTCCCAGCGCGCCAGCCGGCCCTGGTGCATCACGCCGACGTGGTCGGCCATGGCCTGTGCTTCGGCGTGGTTGTGCGTCACCAGCAGGGCGGTCTGCCCGGCCGCACGGAGGATGTCGCGTACCTCTGCCGTGAGCCGCTCGCGCGTGCCGATGTCGAGGTTGGAGAAGGGTTCGTCGAGCAGCAGCAGTCGCGGCGACGGTGCGAGCGCACGTGCCAGCGCGACGCGCTGCTGCTGGCCGCCCGACAGCGCGTGCGGATGGCGCCCGCCCGCGTCGGGCAGGCCGACGAGCGCGAGCAGCTCGGCCGTGCGCGCCTCTTGCGCGGCGCGCGGCAGGCGGCGCAGCCCGAACGCGATGTTCTGCGCCGCCGTGAGGTGCGGGAACAGCGCGTATTCCTGGAACATCATGCCGACGCGGCGGCGCTCCGGCGGCAGATGCACGCGGGCCGACGACAGCACCTCGTCGCCCAGGCGGATCGTGCCGTCGCGCACCGGTTCGAAGCCGGCGATGGCGCGCAGCACCGTCGTCTTGCCGCAGCCCGACGGCCCGAGCAGGCAGGCGATGCGCCCCGCGTCCAGCGTGAGCGAGAACCCGTCGACCACGGTGTGCGGCCCCGCCGCGGCGTCATAGGCGATGCGCACGGCATCGAGGTGCAGGGCAGTGTTCATGCGTTCGTCACCGGATCGTGGGCGAGTTGGCTGCGCGCCAGCAGCAGCACCGGCAGCAGGCCCGCGAGCACGATGCCGAGCGCGGCGATCGCGCCTTCCTCATAGGTGCCGCGCGCCGCCTCGGCGTAGAGCCAGGTCGCGAGCGTGTCGAAGTTGGCCGGGCGCAGCAGCAGCGTGGCGGGCAGTTCCTTCATCGCATCGACGAAGACCAGCAAGGCGCCGGTCGCGATGGCCGGGCGCAGCAGCGGCAGGTGCACGCGGCGCAATGTGCCGAGCGGGCTTTCGCCGAGCAGGCGCGATGCCTGTTCGAGCGCGGGCGGAATGCGCGCGAGCCCGGCCTCGATGCCGCCGACCGGCATCGCGAGGAAGCGGATCGTGCAGGCGACGACCAGCACCACGCCGGCGCCCATCAGCGGCAGCCCCGGCAGTCCGAGTGCGGCTGCAAGCGTGGCGTCGACGGCCAGCGCGGGTGTCAGCAGACCGATCGCGAGCACCGTGCCGGGCAGCGCATAACCCCATGTTGCCAACGTCGACGCGCGAGAGCTCCAGTGCGGGCGACGGTGGCCGTTGCCGGTCTGGCGCGCGGCCCAGGCCACCACCAGGCCGGCCACGACCGCCATCGTGGTCACGCCGCCGGCCAGCGCGAGCGTGTTGGCCAGGCTGTCGATCAGCCCTTGCGAGATGCCGCCGCCCAGCCGCAGGCGCTTGGCCGTTTCCCATGCCAGGTACATCGCCGGTGCCACGAAGCCGATGGCGACCGGCAGGCTCGCCGCGGCCGTGGCGAGCCAGGCGGCGGCGCCGTGCAGCCGGCGCGGCTGCATCGCACGCATGCGCTGCGCGGAGCCGAAGCGCTGGTGCCGGCGGCCGTGCCGTTCGAGCCCCACCAGCGCAACCACCATCACCAGCATCGCGCAGGCGATCTGTGCGGCACCGGCCAGGTCGGAGCGCGTGATCCAGGTCGTGTAGACGGCCACCGTGAGCGTGTTCACGCCGAGGAATTCGGAGGCGCCGATGTCGTTGAGCGTCTCGAGCAGCGCGAGGCTCAGCCCGACCGCGAGGGCCGGCCGCGCGAGCGGCAGCGCCACGCGGAAGAACGCGCCCGCCCGGCCTTCGCCCAGTGTCCGGGCGGCTTCCATCAGGTGGGCGGGCTGGGTCATGAACATCGCGCGCGCCGTCATGTAGACGTAGGGGTAGAGCACCGCCGCGAGCACGAAGATCGCGCCCGGCAGCGAGCGCAGGTCCGGCAGGCGGAACTGCCGCGGGCTGTCGAAGCCCAGCACCCATCGGATCGCGCCCTGGACCGGGCCGAGCGGATGCAGCAGGTCGAGGTACGCGAAGGCGACGATGTAGGTCGGCATCGCGAGCGGGAGCAGCAGCGCCCAGTGCAGCACGCCACGGCCCGGAAAGTCGCAGGCCGTCACCAGCCAGGCGCAGCCGGTGCCGATCACCAGCACCAGCGCGCCGACGCCGGCCAGCAGCAGCGCCGTGTTGAGCGCTGCCCGCGGCAGCACGTTCTGCAGCAGGTTCGCCCAGTGCCCGAGGTCGGCGCCCAGCGCCAGCCAGCCCAGCGTCAGCACGGGCGCAAGCACGCCCAGCGCAATCACCACGGAGGCGATGCGCCAGGCCGGCCCGACTGCATGCGGGCCCGTGGGTCGAATGGACAACTTCATCCGGCGTGACAGACCCGGCGCACCGCTGTCTGTTCCAGAAACACGGCGGAACCGGCTTTGCCGGGCTGCTCGTGTTGCCCCCGGAAGGGGGTTGGCGAGAGCGACACGAAGTGCGCGAAGCCTGGGGGGGAGCCGATTACTGGTCGAAGCCGACCTTGTCAACGAGGGCGCTCGCTTGCTTGCGGTACTTCGCGATCTCGATCAGCGGCAGCGGGTCGACCTTCAGCTCACCGATGCTGCTGGCGACGATCGGGTCGAGTGCCACACCCTTTCGCACCGGGTACTCGTAGTTGGCTTCCGCATACAGCACCTGCGCCGGCTCGGACACCAGGAACTCGAGCAGCTTGACCGCATTGGCCTTGTTCGGCGCATGCTTCGCGACCGACGCGCCGCTCACGTTGACGTGCGTGCCACCGCTCTTCGCGTTCGCGAAGGTCGGCTTGATGACCTTGATCGCGTCGCCCCACTTGCGCGCGTCGCTGCCTTCCTTGGCGCCCTTCATCTGGCCGACGTAGTACGAGTTGGCCAGGCCGATGTCGCAGATGCCGCCGAGGATGTCGCGCGCCACGTCGCGGTCGCCGCCGGTCGCCTTGCGCGCGAGGTTCGCCTTCACGCCGCGCAGCCACTGCTCGGCCCTGGCTTCGCCGTCGTGCGCGATCAGCGATGCCACCAGCGCGGTGTTGTACGGATGCTGTCCGGCGCGAATGCAGACCTTGCCCTTCCACTTCGGATCGGCCAGGTCTTCGTAGCGGAAGCTGTTCAAGGGCAGCGCCTTGTCGGCGTACAGCACGCGCGCCCGCATCGACAGCGAGAACCACTGGCCGTCGGCGCCACGCAGGTTGGCCGGGATTGCGGACTCGAGCGCGGCGGACTTCACCGGCTGCGTCACGCCGCCGTCGACCAGGTCGAGCAGGTTGCCCACGTCGACCGTCATCAGCACGTCGGCCGGCGAGCGGGCGCCTTCGGCCTTCACGCGTTCCAGCAGGCCGTCCTTCACGAACACGGTGTTGACCTGGATCTTGCTCTGGGCGCTGAAGGCGGCGATCAGCGGCTGGATCAGCCCTGGTTCACGCGTGGTGTAGAGCGTGAGCGATTCGGCGGCAGAAGCCGGCACGGCAAAGGCGATGCCGGTGGCGGCAAGGGCAGCGCCGATCAGCGCACGTTGGACACGCGCAGGCGCGCGCAGGGGAGCGGTCATCAAGATCCTCCGATGGGTGGTGAGAGAGCAGGGGAGATGTCGTTCGCGTCGTGTGCACCGTCGTGCGCAGACGCGAATAATTATCAAACGCGACTCATCGAAAACCACCCCATACGCGCATGGACCGCAGGCCTATTGGCGTATCGGCCGATGGGTTCAGGGGCGCGGCGGCGGCATCTCGAACACGAGGCAGGTCGTGGTCGCGTGTGCGTACAGCGTGCCGTCGGCGCCGACCAGCCGTGCCTCCGCGGTGGCGAGTTGCCGGCCGCAGTGGATGACCTTGCCTTCGGCGCGCACGCGCTGCACTTTCGGCGTCACGCCCTTCACGTAGTTCACGCCGAGTTCGGCCGTGGTGTAGCCGCGGCCGGGCGGCATCATCGTGTGGACCGAACAGCCGAGCGCCGAGTCGAGCAGCGTGGCGATCCAGCCGCCGTGGATCGTGCCCAGCGGGTTCAGGTGCTGCGCCAGCGGCGTGCCCTGGAACACGGCGCGACCCGGTGCGACTTCGACGATCGTGAAGTCGAGCGTCTTGGCGATCGCTGCATAGGGAATCTCGCCGTTCAGCATCATCTGCATCACTTCGAGACCCGTCCTGCCCGCGATCTGTTCGGGGCGCGCGAGGCCGGGGCCCGGGCCCGCTTCGAGCCGCGCGATCACGGCGCGTTCTTCTTCCAGCCAGCGGTCCATCAACGTCTTCTCCATTGCCTTCTCCATCATCCATTTCCTGGATAGTTGCATGTGCAACGATTGTAGCTACAATCATCTGCATGACTTCCGAAACCAGCAAGCCGCAGGGCTGTACCAATTTCAAGGTGCGCCAGCTGATGCGCCGCGTGGGCCAGAGCTACGACGCCGAGATGTCGCAGTGCGGGCTCAAGACCACGCAGTATTCCCTGCTGTCCCACGTGATGAACCTCGGCCCGCTGCGGCCTGTGGACCTTGCCGCGGCGATGAAGATGACGGCGTCCACGCTGAGCCGCAACCTGCAGCCGCTGGTTGCCGCCGGGTGGCTGGAGCTTGGCGCCGGTGCCGATGCGCGCAGCCGGCTGGTGCGCATCACCGAGTCCGGTGAAGCCAAGCGTCGCGAGGCGCAGAAGCACTGGAAGGCCGCACAGCAGAAGCTCAATGCGCAGCTGGGTGTCGAGCGGGTGCTGGCGCTGCATGCGCTGATCAACGAATCCCTCGACCTGCTGGGTCCCGAGGTGGTGTCGCACGACGACTGACGTCGTCCCCGAATCCACCGCGCGCCTTCTTCCTTCTTTTCTCCCACGTTCACCTCAGGGCCTTCCCATGTTCGCCAATCAAGTTTCCGCATGGCTGCAGCGCCGCGGCATCCACTACGGCTGGGTCGTCGCCGCCATCACCTTCCTGACGATGCTGACCATGTCGGCCGCGCTCGGATTGCCCGGCGCGATGCTCAAGCCGCTCGGCCAGGAATTCGGCTGGAGCACCAGCGAGATCTCTTCGTCGCTGGCCTTGCGCTTCGCGCTGTTCGGGCTCATGGGCCCGTTCGCCGCGGTGTTGATGGAGCGTTACGGCGTGCGCGCCGTCATCTGCGCGGGGCTGGCGCTGGTCGGGGCCGGCATGGCGCTGGTCACCATGGCCTCGCAGCTGTGGCAACTGTTCGTGCTGTGGAGCCTGATGCTCGGCCTGGGCACCGGCATGACGGCGCTCGTGCTGGGCGCGGTGGTCGCCAACCGCTGGTTCGTGGCGCGGCGCGGCCTGGTCGTGGGGCTGCTCACCGCCAGCTCGGCCACCGGCCAGCTCGCCTTCCTGCCCTTCGCGGCCTGGATGATCGAACACTGGGGCTGGCGCTCGGCGGTGGTGCCGATCGTGATCGGCAGCGTGGTCATCGGTCTGCTGGCGCTGCTCCTCATGCGCAACCGGCCATCGGACGTCGGCCTGCTGCCTTTCGGCGAGGTGCCGAGCGCACAGCCTGCCGCACCGGCGGCGCCCGCCATCGCGATGAACTTCCGCACGCCTTTCGTCGTGCTGAAGGAAGTCATCGGCAACCGCACCTTCCTGATCCTCGCCGCCACCTTCTTCATCTGCGGCCTGAGCACCAACGGACTGGTGCAGACGCACTTCATCTCGCTGTGCGGCGACAACGGCATGAGCGCCGTGCCGGCCGCTTCGGTGCTGGCGATGATGGGCGCGTTCGACTTCGTCGGCACCATCCTGTCGGGCTGGCTGTCGGACCGCTACGACAACCGCAAGCTGCTGTTCTGGTACTACGGCCTGCGCGGTCTGTCGCTGTTCTGGCTGCCGCATTCGGAATTCACCATTTATGGCCTGGGCCTGTTCGCGATGTTCTACGGCCTCGACTGGATCGCCACCGTGCCGCCGACCGTCAAGCTCGCTGGCGCCGCCTTCGGTCCGGCCAAGGTCGGTCTGGTGTTCGGCTGGGTGTTCGCGGCCCACCAGCTGGGCGCGGCCACGGCCGCCTACGGCGCCGGCTTCGTGCGCACGCTGCTGCTGACCTACACCCCCGCGCTCTACGCGGCCGGCGCCGCCTGCCTGGTCGCTGCGGGCCTGGTGCTGATCATCCGCCGGCCCGCTGCGGCCAAGCCCGGGACGCCGGTCGCTGCGACCGCGGCACGCGCCTGATCACCTGCCCTGTGGAGCACGCACCATGACCACCACCACCGCATCGGCACCAGGCCGTCCTGCCGCTGCCATCGACCCGCGCACGCGCCGGCTGCTCGAAGCGCCGATCGTGCCGACGCTGCTGCGCCTTGCCGCGCCCAACGTGCTCGTGATGGTTGCGCAAGCGGCCGTCGGGCTGATCGAGACCTTCTTCGTCGGCAAGCTCGGTACCGACGCGCTGGCCGGCATGGCGCTGGTCTTCCCGATCGTGATGCTGATGCAGATGACCTCGGCCGGCGCGATGGGCGGCGGCATCGCCTCGGCCATCGCGCGCGCGCTCGGCGCCGGCCGGCGCCAGGACGCCGACGCGCTGGTGCGCCATGCGATCGTCATCGCCGCCGGCTTCGGCCTCGCCTTCATGCTGGCGCTGCTGTTCGCGGGGCGCTGGCTGTACAGCCTGATGGGCGGCACCGGCGCGGCACTCGACGCGGCCATGACCTATTCCAACTGGGTCTTTGCCGGGGCGGTGCTGGTGTGGCTCTTCAACTCGCTGTCGGCCGTGATCCGCGGCACCGGCAACATGGCGGTGCCGGCGAACGTGACGGTGGTCGGCGTCGTGTTCCTGATCCCGTTGTCGCCGCTGCTGATCTTCGGCTGGGGCCCGATCCACGGCATGGGCATCGCGGGCGGTGCGATGGCGCTGCTCATCTACTACCTGCTCGGTTCGCTCGCGCTGATCGTCTACCTGCGCTCGCGCCGCAGCCTGCTCAAGCTGTCGCTCACGAACTGGACGCTGCAGTGGCCGATGTTCAGCGACATCCTGCGCGTCGGCCTGGTGGGTGCGGTGTCGACGGTCGCGACCAACCTCGCGATCGGCATCACGACCGCCCTGGCCGGTCATTTCGGCTCCGGCGCCATCGCGGGCTACGGCACCGCGTCGCGGCTCGAGTACCTGCTGGTGCCGCTGGTGTTCGGCCTCGGTGCGCCGCTGGTCGCGATGGTCGGTACCTGCATCGGTGCCGGCCAGCGCGAGCGCGCATTGCGTGCGACATGGACCGGCGCCTTGCTCGCCTTCACGCTGACCGAGGCGATCGGCCTGGCCGCCGCCCTGTTCCCGCGCCCCTGGCTGCTGCTGTTCGGCAACGATCCGGCAATGCTGGAAGCCGGCACGCATTACCTGCGCGCGGTGGGCCCGCTCTATGGTTTCTTCGGCGTCGGGCTGGTGCTGTATTTCGCGTCGCAGGGCGCGGGCCGGCTGCTGTGGCCGGTGCTGGGCAACCTCGCGCGGCTGGCCGTGGCCGGCATCGGCGGCTGGCTGGCGCTGCGCTGGGGCGGCGAGCTCACGCACGTGTTCGTCGCGCAGGGCGTCGCGCTCGTCGTCTATGGCGTGGTCATCTCGTCGGCCATCGCAGGCGGCGCCTGGTTCGGCCCGGTCGGCTGGCCGCGCAGCACGCGCGCGCTGCTGCAGCGGCTGGAGCCCGCACGCGGCCGCACGCTGTCTTCCACCTGATTTCTCCCGATCCATTTCTCTCGATCATCGAAAGCACATCATGAACATCAAGGACTCCGTCGTTTTCATCACCGGCGCCAACCGTGGCCTCGGCCTGGCCTTTGCGCAGGCGGCACTGGCCGCCGGTGCGCGCAAGGTCTATGCGGCAGCGCGCGATCCGGCCGGCATCACGCTTGCCGGCGTGGTGCCGGTCCGGCTCGACGTGGGCAATGCCGAAGAGGTCGCGGCCGCCGTGCGTGCCTGCGGCGACGTCACGCTGCTGATCAACAACGCGGGCATTTCGAAGGGCTCCGGCCTGCTGGCGTCGCCGGACGCGATCGCGGCGGCGCGTGCCGAGTTCGACGTCAACTTCTTCGGCCCGTGGGCGCTGGCCAGCGCCTTCGCGCCGGTGCTCAAGGCCAATGGCGGCGGTGCCATCGTGAACGTGCTGTCGGCGCTGAGCTGGGTCTCGTTCCCGAGCGTGGCGACCTACAGCGCGTCGAAGTCGGCCGCCTGGTCGCTGACCAACGGCCTGCGCAACGAACTGCGCGGCCAGGGCACGCAGGTGGTTGCGCTGCACGTCGGCTACATGGACACCGACATGACGCGTGGACTCGATGCGCCCAAGTCGTCGCCCGCCGATGTCGCGCGGACCACGCTCGAAGGCGTCGAGGCCGGCGCGTTCGAGGTGCTGGCCGACGAGGTCAGCCGGCAGATCAAGAAGAGCCTGTCGCTCGCGACGCCGGCCTACGCGGCCTGAGAAGAAGCCTCGGCCCGGGCCTCGGGGCGCGCTGCCTCAGGCGGCCCGCGGTGCGGGCAGCATGCGGCGCAGCGCCTCGAAGAACAGGTCGGACTGTTCGCGCTCGCTCTGCACCTGGGCTGCGACGCGGGCTGCGAGTTCGGCATGGACGGGCGCCAGCGGCCGGCCGGTCGACTGTGCGATCACCTGGTGCATGCAGGCGCGCTCGAGGTAATACAGATCGTCGTAGGCCCAGCCGATGGTCGGGCCCGCGACGACCACGCCGTGGTTGCCCAGAAAGGCGACGTCCTTGCCGGCCATCGCATGGGCGATGCGTTCGCCTTCGGCGTCGTCGAGCGCCAGGCCGTTGTAGTCGGCGTCGATCGCGAGCCGGCCCATGTAGCGCATCGCGTTCTGGCTCAGCGTGGTGTCGAGCGCGCGGTCGGCGGTCAGCGTCAGCGCGGTCGCGTAGGGCGAATGCACGTGCAGCACGACCGCGTGGCCGGTCAGGCGGTGTATCGCACCGTGGATGAAGAGGGCGGTCGGCTCGACGCGGTGCCGGCCGGCCAGGACTTCGCCGTGCACGTCGATCAGCACGATGTCGTCGGGGCCGATCTCGCTCCAGTGCAGGCCGCGCGGATTGATCAGGTAGCGGTCCTGCACGCCGGGCAGCATCACGCTGAAGTGGTTGCACACGCCTTCCGACAGGCCGTGATGGGCTGCGGCGCGGAGTGCGAGCGCGAGGTCTTCGCGCAGCGTGCGCACGGCGGGACTGGCGTAATCGGTTTCGAAGGACATGGGAAGGGAAGGAGAAAGGGCGTCGTGATTCGTCGGGAAAACCCTTGATTCTCCCTCGATGGCGGTCTCCGAGCGCTTCACTGCGCCATATAGGCCGTCATGTCCTGCACGATCCGCCGCAGCAGCTCGGCGGCGGCCGGCGACAGCATGCGGCCGTGGCGCGACACGATGTGGCTGCAACCCTGCGACAGCAGCGGGTTCTTCATCGGCAGTTCGACCAGCGTGGTGTTGTCCGTGTGCGGCGTGAGCGCCACGCGCGTGCCGAGCGCATAGCCCAGCCCCGCGGCCGCGAAGCGGCCGAGCGCCGTGAACGAGGTGGTCGTGAGCAGCGTGTTCAGGCGCACGCCCTCGCTGACCTCGGCCGCCTCGATATGCTGGCGCACGCCGAAATCGCGGTGCAGCGTGGCGCCGGCGTAGGGCTGCAGGTCGGTGAGCCGCAACGGACGATCGAGTTTCGTGAGGGGATGCGACGCCAGCACCATCGCCAGGATCGGCTGCGGGTGCGAATGGTGCGAGCGCAGCCGCTCGTCCTTCGGCGGCTGGAACAGCAGGCCGATGTGGGCGCGTTCGTCGACGATGCGCCGCACGATTTCGTCGGTGCTGCCGACGTCGAGGTCGACCGTGATCTTCGGGTGCGCGTGCATGAAGTCGCGCAGGCTGTGGCGCATCAGCCAGTCGACGTAGCCTTCGCCCGCCACGATGTCGATGTGGCCGCGTTCGATCTTCTGGATGCTGTCCATCTGCGCGAACAGGTGCTGCTTCTGGCTGTGCTGGCGGCGGACGTAGCCGGCCAGCAACTGGCCCGCGTCGGTCGGCACCACGCCACGGCCGCGGCGTTCCAGCAACCGCGCGCCGCATTCCTGTTCGAGCGTGCCGATCGCGCGGCTCACGGCCGACGGGTCCATGTCGAGCACCTCGGCGGCGCCGCGCACCGAGCCGCTGTCGAGCACCTGCATGAAGTAGCGCACGCGGCGCGCATCGAGTTTGTCATCCATGTCTTCGTTGTCCGCGAGTGTTGCATTCGATGCAACGAATATCCCAATTCGCGGTCATTGATGCAAGGTGTTCGTTGCCCGAGACTCGCCGCACTTCGACCGAAACGACCCACGACCCGCACCCCGCATGAACTCCCCGACCGTCACTCTTCCGCTCGCCGCGCGGCCCGCCACGGGCTCCGGCAAATTCAAGCTCGTGCTCATCACGCTGGTCGTGGTGGCACTGGCCGAACTCATCGGCCCCGCGCAGTTCAAGGTCGGCCCGGGCAAGGTCGTGCTGCTGCCGATGCTCTGGGCGCTGCTGCTGGCGGCGGTCTGGGGCGTGGCGCATCGCCGGCTGCCGGCGGTGGCGAGCGTGTCGACCGGGCTGCAGTCCTATGCCGGCGCACTGATGAACGCGGGCCTGCTGCTGTTCATCGTGAAGATGGGCCTCACGGTCGGTGCGGCGCTGCCGATGGTGAAGCAGGCCGGCTGGGCGCTGGTGTTCCAGGAGTTCGGCCATGCGCTCGGCACGCTGGCGCTGGGCCTGCCGCTGGCGCTGCTGCTGGGCATCAAGCGCGAGGCGGTCGGCGCGACCTTCTCGGTCGGCCGCGAGGGCAACCTCGTGATCATCGGAGAGAAGTACGGCATGGCGTCGCCCGAAGGCCGCGGCGTGCTGGCCGAATACATCACGGGCACCGTGCTCGGTGCGCTGTTCATCGCGATCCTCGCGGGCTTCGTGACCAGCCTGAACATCTTCGATCCGCGCTCGCTCGCCATGGGCGCGGGCGTCGGCTCCGGCAGCCTGATGGCCGCGGCCATCGGCGCGATCGGCGCGCAGCAACCGGCCGAGATGCTGCCGCAGCTGACCGCCATCGCCGCGGCATCGAACTTGCTCACCTCGGTGGTGGGCTTCTACTTCACGCTCTTCCTGTCGCTGCCGATCTGCGTGTGGCTCTACGGCAAGCTGGAACCGGTGCTGGGCCGCGCGTCGAAGGCTCGTGCGCCGATGTCTGCCGGCGAAGCAGCCGGTACCGAGGCCGCCGCACCGGAAGCCGCGCCGCTGTCCGCAGCGGACGTGCTGATCGCCTGGGCCGTGATGGCGGGCGGCGTGGTCATCGGCAACGCACTGTCGTTCAAGGTCCCGGTGTGGGTGTCGCTCGAAGGCATGGCCGTGGTCGTGCTGATCGCCGCCGTGGTCGAGGCCATCCGCCGCCTGCTGCCACGCATCCCGATGGTGCTGGTGCTGTCGATCATCGCGACCGTCGTCGGCGTGCCGGGCCTGTTCCCGTTCTCGGACGCCGTGATCGCGCTCACCGCCAAGCTCAACTTCATGGCCTTCACGACGCCGGTGCTGGCGCTGGCCGGCTTCTCCGTCGCCAAGGACCTGCCGGTGTTCCGCCAACTGGGCTGGCGCATCGTGGTGGTGTCGCTGACCGCCACCGCGGGTACCTTCCTGGGCGCTACGCTGATCGCCGAATTCTTCCACTAGAACAAGGCCCACCCCAGGCGTCGCGCACTGCGTGTCGCTTTCCCGAACCCCCTCAAGGGGGCAACACCAGCGGCCCGGCAAAGCCGGTTCCGCGGCGTTTCCCGACAAACTCCATTTCACATCAACTCACCGAGACCATCCCCATGTACCGCGACCCCGAGATTGCCGAAGACACCCGCGCCCGCATGCTGAGCTGGCGCCGAGACATCCATGCCAATCCCGAGACGGCCTTCCAGGAGCACCGCACGTCGAACGTCGTGGCCAATGCGCTGATGCTGATGGGCCTGCCCGTGCATCGCGGCCTGGCCGGTACCGGCGTGGTCGCCACGCTGAAGAACGGCGACGGCCCCAGCATCGCGCTGCGCGCCGATCTCGATGCGCTCGAGATGCAGGAACTCGGCAATGCGCCGCACGCGTCGAAGTGCGCCGGCCGGATGCACGGCTGCGGCCATGACGGCCATACCGCGATGCTGCTGGGCGCGGCCGAGCACCTGTCGCGCCACAAGCCCTTCAAGGGCACGGTGCACTTCGTGTTCCAGCCGGCCGAGGAGAACGAGGGCGGCGGCCGCGTGATGGTGGAGGAGGGCCTGTTCGAGCAGTTCCCGGCCGACGCCGTCTACGGCATGCACAACTTCCCGCAATTGCCGCGCGGCCACTTCGCGATCCGCACCGGCACGATGACGGCGTACCTCGACACTTTCGAGATCCGCATCACCGGCAAGGGCAGCCATGCCGCGATGCCCGAGACCGGCATCGATTCGGTGGTGGTGGCCGCGCAGCTGATCAACGCGCTGCAGACCGTGGTGAGCCGCCGCACCGGCGCGACCGATTCGGCGGTGGTGAGCGTCACGCAGATCCATGGTGGCGACACCTGGAACGTGATCCCCGAGAACGTCGTGCTGCGCGGCACCGTGCGCACGCTCGACGCCGCCGTGCAGCAGCGCACCAAGGCCGGGATGCAGCAGATCTGCGACGGCGTGGCGCAGACCCACGGCGCGACCGTGGCGCTCGACTACCGGCATGGCTATCCGGGCGTGGTCAACACGCCGGCCGAGACGGCAGCCGCCGTTGCCGCCGCGGCCAGCCTGGTCGACGAAGCCCAGGTCCACACCGACGTGCCGCCGGCCATGGGCTCCGAGGACTTCGCCTTCATGCTGCAGAAGCGCCCGGGCGCCTACATCGGCATCGGTGCCGGTGAGGGCCCGAACGACCCGCCGATCCACAACCCGTACTACGACTTCAACGACGCGATCCTGCCGCTCGGCGCCGCCTACTGGGTCGCGCTGGTCAAGCGGCAACTGCCCGCGTGACGCAGGCGATGCTGTCGGCCTTCGACATCTTCAAGATCGGCATCGGGCCGTCGAGCTCGCACACCGTCGGGCCGATGCGCGCGGCGCTGGCGTTCGCGGCCTCGCTCGATGCCCGCGGCCTGCTGGACGCGGTGGCGCGGCTGCAGGTCGACCTGTATGGCTCGCTGGGCGCGACCGGCCGCGGCCATGCGAGCGACCAGGGCGTGATCCTCGGACTGCTCGGCGACGCGCCCGACACCGTGCTGCCGGAAGCCGTCCAGCCCCGGCTCGATGACCTGCGCCGCAGCGGCCGGCTGATGCTGCTGGGGCGTCATGGCGTCGACTTCGACCGTGTGCGCGACATCGCCTTCCTTGGCGAGGAATCGCTGCCCGAGCATCCCAACGCCATGCGCTTCAGCGCCCGCGACGCGGGTGGGGCCCTGCTGGCACAGGCCAACTACTTTTCCATCGGCGGCGGCTTCGTCGTCGAAGGTGGCAACGCGGCCGAAGCCGTGGCTGCGGTGGCGCCGGTGCCGTATCCGTTCACGACCGGTGACGAGCTGATGGCGCAGTGCCGCAGCACCGGCCTGTCTGTCGCAGGCCTCGTGCTTCGCAACGAATGCGCATGGCGCCCGGAGGCCGAGGTGCGTGCCGGCCTGTTGCGCATCTGGGGCGTCATGCAGCAGTGCGTGCAGCGCGGCTTCGGCGTGGACAACCCGCTCGCCGCGCAGGCGTTGCCGGGGCTGCTGCGCATGCGCCGGCGCGCGCCCGAACTCCAGCGGGAGCTGTCGGCCCAGGCCGGCGCAGCCGATCCGCTTGCGGCGATGGACTGGGTCAATGCATTCGCGATGGCGGTCAATGAAGAGAACGCCGCCGGCGGCCGCGTCGTCACCGCACCGACCAATGGGGCGGCCGGCGTGGTGCCGGCGGTGATGCATTACTACGCGCGCTTCGTGCCGGGCGCGAACGATGCCGGCGTGGTCGACTTCCTGCTGACCGCCGCCGCCATCGGCATGCTCTACAAGGCCAACGCCTCGATCTCCGGTGCCGAGGTCGGTTGCCAGGGCGAGGTCGGCGTGGCCTGCTCGATGGCGGCCGGTGCGCTGGCCGCCGTGCTGGGCGCCACGCCGGCACAGGTCGAGAACGCGGCCGAGATCGGCATGGAGCACAACCTCGGCCTGACCTGCGACCCGGTCGGTGGCATGGTGCAGATCCCGTGCGTGGAGCGCAACGCGATGGGCGCGGTGAAGGCCATCAACGCGGCGCGCATGGCGCTGCGTGGCGACGGCAGCCATTACGTGTCGCTCGACGCCGTGATCCGCACGATGAAGCAGACCGGCGCGGACATGAAGTCGACGTACAAGGAGACCTCGCTCGGCGGGCTCGCGGTCAACGTGGTGGAGTGCTGACGGCGCGCAGGCGAGAGCCCTTTCTCAGGCCGGTGCCGATGCCGCCTGAAGCAGAATGCCGCGCATGTTTTCCATCGTTTCGACATCCTGGGTGCTCGCCTGCACGGCGACCTTGGCACTGCTGATGGCGCCCGCCGGGCAGGCGGCTGCGCAGTCGCTCGGCTGCAACGGCTATCTCGTCGGCATCGGCGATTCGCGGGTGTCGGTGCTGCAGAAGTGCGGCGAACCGCTGGACCGCGAGTTGGTCTGCGTCCAGCGGCTGCAGCCGGGCTGGATCGTGTCGCCGAACCGTGGGGGCGGACCGACCGCCATCCTGACGCCGCAATGCGTGCCGATGGAAGACTGGACCTACTACCGTGGTCCGGGCAGCTTCCTGGGCATCGTGCGGCTGTACAACGGCGCGGTCGAATCGGTGCGCGACGGGGAAAGGATGCGATAGCTTTTCAGGGCTTCGGAAATGAAAAAGGGCGCCCGTGGGCGCCCTTCGTGCGAGAGAAGCGGGTAGCGACTCAGCGGCCGAACGAACGGCCACCGCCGCCCGAGCGATTGCCGCCACCGCCACCACCGCCGTAACCGCCGCCGCCACCCGAACGGCCACCGCCGCCCGAGCGGTTGCCGCCGTAGCCGCCACCACCACCGCCGCCGCCACGGCGACCGCGGCCGGCGCCGAAGGTCGCGTCGACGCTGGTGCGCAGCGGATCGGGTTGACCGTCACCGCCGGCGACCGCTTCGGCGCGCAGGTGCGCGACCTGGTTCGCCTGCGTCGGGCTGTGGGTGTTGCCGTGATGGCGCGGTTGGCGCTCTTCATGCGGCAGGCCGCCCTGTGCATGGTGCTGCGGACGCGGGCCTTGCCCTTGCGGTGCGCGTGCCGGACCTTGCGGGCCACGGCCGCCGCCCTGGCCGCGCGGACCCTGGCCTTGACCTTGTCCGCCGCCGTTGCGGGCGCCTTGCGGCGCGCCGCCCGGGCCACGGCGCGGACCTTGTCCGCCACCACCGCCACCGCCATTGCCACCGGCACGTGGCTCGCCTTGGCCGGCCTTGTTGTCGCGGATGCGCTGCATCATTTCGCTGCGGGCGGCCTTGGCGGCTGCCTGCATCACTTCGCGGCTCGGCGGACGTCCGGCGCCGCCCCAGATGGTCTGGCGACCCATCGCGATCGGCTCGGCGCGTTCGCCTTCTTCAGGGCCGAAGCCGTCGATGATCTTCACCGGGATCTGCTGCTTGGTGAAGCGCTCGATCTCCTGCATGAAGCCTTCTTCGTCCAGGCAGACCAGGCTCACGGCCTCGCCGCTGTTGCCAGCGCGGCCGGTGCGGCCGATGCGGTGGACGTAGTCTTCGCTGACGTTCGGGATTTCGTAGTTCACGACGTGCGGCAGCTCGTCGATGTCGATGCCGCGGGCGGCGATGTCGGTGGCGACCAGGGCGCGGATCGTGCCGCTCTTGAAGCCCGCCAGTGCCTGCGTGCGGGCGCTCTGGCTCTTGTTGCCGTGCAGCGCCATCGCCTCGATGCCGTTCTTCGTCAGGAATTCGGCGACGTTGTTGGCACCGAACTTCGTGCGCGTGAACACCAGCACCTGGCTCCAGTTGTGCTCGTTGATGATGTGCGCCAGGATCGCCTTCTTCTTGCCGCGGCCGACCGGGTGGATCACCTGGGTGATGCGCTGCACGGTGGTGTTGCGCGGCGTCACCTGGATGCTCTGCGGGTTCTTGAGCAGCGTGGCGGCCAGGTCGCGGATCTCGTCGCTGAAGGTGGCCGAGAACAGCAGGCTCTGCTTGTCGCGCGGCACCAGCGCCAGCACCTTCTTCACGTCATGGATGAAGCCCATGTCGAGCATGCGGTCGGCTTCGTCGAGGATCAGGATCTGCACTTGCGACAGGTCCAGCATGCCTTGCTGCTGCAGGTCGAGCAGGCGGCCCGGCGTCGCCACCAGGATGTCGACGCCCTTCTTGAGCTTGCTGATCTGCGGGTTCATGCCGACGCCGCCGAAGATCACGGTGGATTCGAGGTCGAGGTACTTGCCGTAGGTGCGGACCGATTCCTCGACCTGCGCGGCGAGTTCGCGCGTGGGGGTCAGCACTAGGGCGCGGATGCCGGTGCCGCCGAACTTGTTGGTGGCTGCGCCGCTCTGGCTCAGCTTGTGCAGCATCGGCAGCGTGAAGGCGGCCGTCTTGCCGGTGCCGGTCTGTGCGCCGCCCAGCAGGTCGTGGCCCTCGAGCACCACGGGGATGGCCTGCGCCTGGATCGGCGTCGGGGTGTCGTAGCCGTACTCGTGCACAGCCTTCAGGATGGCCGGGGCCAACTTCAAATCGTCAAAGGTCATTGGAGGATCAAGCGCCTTCCGTGGCGCATTGGCATCGGCCCGCCGTGGCACCCGTTTGCTGGGGTGACCAGGCCAGTAAAGGCAGATGAAATCAAGGATGGGAGCCGAGAGCCCGGTGCAGGCGCAGTGGAAGTGCGGATGCTGAAAGCCTTCTTGTCCCCGGCAGAAGAGCCGATGCTGCGGGTAACTGAGCCCGACAACGAAGCTGCATTGTCGCACGATCGGCGAGAAATCGAACTGGGCGGATAATCGGGGTTTTGCCGCGACCCCTCAGGAATGTTCCGGGTCGTCCGCGCAAGACCTCCACCCCAACGCAAAGCGATACGCACACAGATGGCTCAATACGTCTATTCGATGAACCGCGTCAGCAAGACCGTGCCGCCCAAGCGGCAGCTCTTGAAGGACATTTCGCTCTCGTTTTTCCCTGGCGCCAAGATCGGCGTGCTCGGCCTCAATGGCTCGGGCAAGTCCACGCTGCTCAAGATCATGGCCGGCGTCGACAAGGAATTCGAGGGCGAGGCGCTGCCCATGCCGGGCCTGTCGATCGGCTACCTCGAACAGGAACCCAAGCTCAACCCCGATCACACGGTCCGCGAGTCGGTCGAGGAATCCATGGGGGCCGTGTTTGCGGCCAAGGCCCGCCTCGAAGAGGTCTACGTCGCCTACGGCGCTGAAGACGCCGACTTCGACGCGCTGGCCGCCGAGCAGGCCGAGCTCGAAGCCATCATCGCCACCGCCGGCACCGATTCCGAGCACCAGCTCGAGATCGCGGCCGACGCGCTGCGCCTGCCGCCCTGGGACGCCAAGATCGGCCTGCTGTCCGGTGGCGAGAAGCGCCGCGTGGCGCTGTGCCGCCTGCTCCTGAGCAAGCCCGACATGCTGTTGCTCGACGAACCGACCAACCACCTGGACGCCGAATCCGTCGAGTGGCTGGAGGTGTTCCTCAAGCGCTTCACGGGCACCGTGGTCGCCATCACCCATGACCGCTACTTCCTGGACAACGCGGCCGAATGGATTCTGGAAATGGACCGCGGCCGCGGCATCCCATGGAAGGGCAACTACAGCACCTGGCTGGAGCAGAAGGGCGAGCGCCTGGCACAGGAGCAGAAGAGCGAAGAAGCGCACGCCAAGGCACTGAAGAAGGAACTCGAATGGTCGCGCCAGAACCCCAAGGCGCGCCAGGCCAAGAGCAAATCGCGTCTCGCGCGGTTTGAAGAACTGAGCGACATGGAGTACCAGAAGCGCAACGAAACGCAGGAAATCTTCATTCCCGTGGCGGAGCGTCTGGGCCAGCAGGTGTTCGAGTTCCACAACGTCAGCAAGTCCTTCGGCGACCGGATGCTGATCGACAACCTGAGCTTCTCCATCCCACCGGGTGCGATCGTCGGCATCATCGGCCCGAACGGCGCCGGCAAGTCGACGCTGTTCAAGCTGATCGCCGGCAGGGAGCAGCCGGATTCGGGCGAGGTCGTCATCGGCTCCACCGTCCGTGCCGCCTTCGTCGACCAGCATCGCGACGAGCTGGCGAATCAGAAGACGGTATGGGAAGACATCTCGAACGGCCTGGACATCATCAACGTCGGCAAATTCCAGATGGCCAGCCGTGCCTATGCGGGCCGCTTCAACTTCAATGGTGCCGACCAGCAGAAGAAGGTCGGTACGCTGTCGGGCGGCGAACGTGGCCGTCTCCACCTGGCCAAGACGCTGATCGCCGGCGGCAACGTGCTGATGCTGGACGAACCGTCGAACGACCTGGACGTCGAAACCCTGCGCGCACTCGAAGATGCGCTGCTCGAATTCGCCGGCACCGTGATGGTCATCAGCCATGACCGCTGGTTCCTCGACCGCATCGCGACGCACATCCTGGCCGCCGAAGGCGACAGCCAGTGGACCTTCTTCAACGGCAACTACCAGGAGTACGAGGCCGACAAGAAGAAGCGCCTGGGCGAAGAAGGCGCCAAGCCGCAGCGCATGCGCTACAAGGCGTTGAAATAAGCTCCGCCTATGCCTCGCTGAAACCGCCTTCGGGCGGTTTTTCTACGTCTGGGGCAGTGGCGCGGATCCGCTTGCGCACCGCATGGATGTTGTTGCGCAGCGCATAGAGCTCGTCCGCGTACGACAGCGGCACGGCCACCTTGTTGACCATGCGGTCGAGGTCGTCGAGCTCCTTCAGCAAGGCATCGCGCTCGCCCTGGCCGGCGTCGACCTTGGCTTCGACTTCGCGCAGCCGTGCATACCAGCGGAACACGCGGCTGCGCACGCGGAACTGGTAGATCGGCGGCACCACACGGCTGAGCGGCAGCATCAGCACCAGCAGGCCGCCGAGCACCAGCCACATGCGCTCGACCAGGTTGCTGGCCCAGAAGGGCAGGTAGCGCTGCCAGAACGGCGGCGTGCCGTTGATGGCGCGGTCGCCTTCGGGGCTCACCGGCAGTTCGCTGGTACGGGTGTTCGGAAAGTCGCGCGCCCGGTTGAACCAGCCCGCCTCGCCGTGGATGGTCTGCGCGCTCTGTGCGAACAGCTGGCGCAGCGCCGGGTGCGTCTGGTCGCGCGACAGCAGTGAGGTCGTGGCGGCGAGCATCGACACGTCGTGCGGTGGCAGGTCCTTCGCCAGATCGATCACGCCACGCGGCAGCGCCACGGCGGACAGGAAGGCGAAGCGGCGCGCATAGGCGTCGCCCTGGCCGAAGTCCATCAGCTGGATGCCGTCGCTGCGCAACAGCCGCTGCACCAGCGGCGACTGCGGTGCCGACGCGAGGATCACGGCATCGAGCAGCCCCGCGCGCAGCGCCTCGGTCGCGGGTGCGGGCTCGAGGTTCGACAGATGCATCGACAGCGCATTCATGTGGTTGGCGCGCAGCAGCTTGTCGACGATGTCGGGCACGCCGCTGCCGGGCTTGTCGACGTTCACGCGCAGGCCCTTGAGCTGCGTGATCGACGTCAGCGTGGCGCTCTTGCGATCGACCTGGCGTGCCGCGTCGGTGCGGTAGAACACCCACAGCGGCTCGTAGAACAGGCTGCCCAGCGAGGTGAGGCCGGCCTCTTCGTCGGCCACCGCATCGGCGCTGCCGCCGCGCACGAAGCCGAGATCGGCACCGCCGCTGCGCAGTAGCTGCAGGTTGGCGGACGAGCCGTCGGTCGGCTTGAGATCCACCGTGATGCCGTTGGCCGCGAGCGCCTGCGCGTAGCGCTTGCCGAACTCCGCATAGGCGCTGCCGGCCGGGCCGGTCGCGAGCGTCACGCGGCGCGGCGGTTGCGGGTCGAGCCACCAGTAGGCAGCGACCAGCAGCCCCACGACCAGGAACACCACCGGACCGAGCGAGACGATCAGGTCGCGGATGGACAGCAGGATCAGCTTCAGGGTCTTGGGCATCGACATCGGAAAACCTCGGTGGCTATGTCGGGGTCTGCTGCGCGGCCAGGTCGGCCGCACACGGCACGTACAGGTCGCCGGCGGTGACCGTGCGTGCGGCGCGCACCGCACGCAGCGTGGCGATGGCGACGACTTCGGCCGCCATGGCGCTCAGCACCGTCATGCCGGGCCGGCCGCTGGTCAGCGGCACGCGGCAGGTGGCCAGCGCGAACAGCGTGTCGCCGTCGCTCATCGTGTGGACGGGGTTGATGCTGCGGGCCAGGCCGTCGTGCGCGACCATCGCGAGCCGGTTGGCCTGCACCTTGGTCAGCACCGCGTCGGTCGCGACCACGCCGATCGTGGTGTTGGTGCCGGCCAGCAGCGGCTGCGGCAGCTCGCCGCGCATCAGCGCGCGGCGGGTGTCGAGCAGGGCGCGCCCGTCGGCCGTGCGTGCGCCGGCGACGACCTGCGCGGTGTCCGGGTCGATCACGTCGCCCAGCGCGTTGCATGCGATCAGCGCGCCGACCGTGACGCCGCCGACGGTGATCGACGCCGTGCCGATGCCGCCCTTCATCGCGCGATCGATGCCGAACAGCTTGCCGACCATCGCGCCGCTGCCGGCGCCGACGTTGCCCTCTGCCGGTGGCTGGCTCGACGCGGCTTCGCAGGCCGCATAGCCGGAGGCCGCGTCGGGGCGAAAGCGCGCGTCGCCCATCGGCAGGTCGAACAGCACGGCGGACGGCACGATCGGCAGCGTGCCGAAGCGCACGTCGAAGCCGATGTGGCGTTCTTCCAGCCAGCGCATCGCGCCCTCGGTGGCGGCCAGGCCCCAGGCGCTGCCGCCGGCCAGCATGATGCCGTGCACCTGCTCGACCAGATTGCCGGGCGCGAGCAGGTCGGTCTCGCGCGTGCCGGGAGCGGCACCGCGCACATCGACGCCGCCGACCGCGCCCTCCTTGGCGAGGATCACGGTGCAGCCCGTGGGGCGGCGCGTGTCGCTGAAGTGGCCGACCTCGATGCCGGCGACGCGGGTGATCGCGCCGGGGTCGGTGGCGGGTGAATCGGAAGCGGAAAAATTGCGTATCGCGTCAGGCATGGCGGCCGATTATGGGACTGCGCCACGTACCATCGAACGGATGAAGGTACGAGAAGATTCAGAGAGCCTTCGATCCGCCGAAGCGGCACGCCACGTCGTCGTCATCGGCGCGGGCGCGATCGGCAGCGCAACCGCCATCGAAGCCTTGCGCGCAGGATTGCGCGTCACCGTGGTCGAGCCCGGCGAGCCCGGCGGCGAGCACGCCACCAGCTACGGGAATGCCGGCTGGCTGTCGTCCCATTCGGTCGTGCCGCCGGCCTTGCCCGGCGCCTGGCGCAAGGTGCCCGGCTGGCTGGCCGACCCGCTCGGCCCGCTGGCCGTGCGCTGGCGCCACCTGCCGCGCGCCATGCCGTGGTTGCTGCGCTACCTGCTCTCGGGCTGGACCGAGGCCCGCGTGCAGCGCACCGCCGATGCGCTGCGGACGCTGCTGATCGACGCGCCGCAATTGCACCGCCAGCTGGCCACCGAGGCCGGCGTGCCGCGGTTGATCGAACGCCGCGGGCTGCTGCACGTCTATCGCTCGCAGGCCGAGTTCATGGGCGACGCGCTGGCCTGGCGCGTGCGCCAGCGCGCCGGTGTGCGCTGGGAGCGTTGGAACGCCGAGCAACTGCGTGCGCACGAGCCCGACCTGGACGGCCGCTACACGCTCGGCATCTTCGTGGCGGAGGCCGGTCACTGCCGCGATCCGGGTGCCTATGTGGCGGCGCTCGCACGCCATGCCGAACGGCTGGGCGCGCAGCGCATGGTGGCGCGTGCGACCGGTTTCCGCATCGAAGACGGACGGCTGCGGGCCGTGCTGACCGGCCATGGAGAGATCGCCTGCGACGCGGCGGCCATCTGCGCGGGCGCGCATTCCGCCGGGCTCGCGCGCGCGGCGGGTTCGCCGGTGCCGCTCGAATCGGAGCGCGGCTACCACGTGGTGGTCGGCGCGCCCGAGGTCGGTCCGCGCACGCCGATGATGGCGGCCGACGGCAAGCTCATCGCGCATTGCATGGACGGCGGCCTGCGCGCCGCGGGCCAGGTCGAGATCGGCGGACTCGACGCCGCACCCGACTGGCGCCGCGCCGACATCCTGTACCGGCACCTGCGTTCGATGTTTCCCGCCTTGCCGCTCGACCCGCATGCGGCTGGCGTGCGCCACTGGCTGGGCCACAGGCCCAGCATGCCCGACGGTCTGCCCTGCATCGGGCCGGCGCGTGCCACGCCCGATGTGGTGCTGGCCTTCGGCCATGGCCATGTCGGCCTCGGTGGTTCGGCCCGCACCGGCCGGCTGGTTGCGCAACTGCTGGCCGGCCAGGCGCCGGAGACGTCGCTCGCGCCCTTCGATCCGCAGCGCTTCGGCCGCGGGCGCGCAGCCGGCTGAGGCTCAGTTCGCGGGCTCCAGCGACATCACCGTGAGCGTGCCGCCCGGCTGGTCCGCCGTGAAGCGCACCTTGTCGCCGGGCTTGACCTTCTCCAGCAGGGCCGGGTCCTTGACGCGGAACACCATGGTCATCGCGGGCATGTCGAGGTTGGTGATGTCGCCGTGGCGCAGCGTGATCTTGCCGGCGGCGGCGTCGACCTTGCGCACCTCGCCATCGATGGTCGGCAGGGCGGATTGCGCAAGGGCGGCTGCCGCTGCAACGAAGGCGGCGCAGGCGGCGAGAAGACGGAAGGCTTTCATGGTTCGTGTCCTTGGGAAGAATGAGGAATCGGAGGTTCAGTGGTGGTGTGCGCCGCCGCCCGCGGGCTTGCGCACGGTGGCGTCGGCAGGGCCTTCGGCCGCGGTCGCCGCGCCGTCTGGTCGCGTGCTGCGCTGCGTGGGTGGCGCGGCATCGCCAGGCACCTCGTGTGCCACGCTGCCGGCCGGGTGGCGGAACCAGCCGGGGTCGGTGTAGTCGCCGGGCTTCTGGTCGCGCCGCACCTTGAGCAACGTGAACATGCCGCCCATCTCGGCCGGCCCGAACGGTCCGCTGCCGGCCATCATCGGGAGCGTGTTGTCGGGCAGCGGCATCTCCATCGCGCCCATGTCGGCCATGCCCTTGTCGCCCATCACCATGTAGTCGGGCACGAGCTTGCGGATCTTTTCCGCGATGCCGCGCTGGTCGACGCCGATCATCGTCGGCACGTCGTGTCCCATCGGTCCCATGGTGTGGTGGCTCTTGTGGCAGTGCAGCGCCCAGTCGCCTTCCTCGTCGGCGACGAATTCGATCTGCCGCATCTGGCCGACCGCGACGTCGGTCGTCACCTCGGGCCAGCGCGCGCTGCGCGGCACCGCGCCGCCGTCGGTGCCGGTGACCTCGAACTCGTGGCCGTGCAGATGGATCGGATGGTTCGTCATCGTGAGGTTGCCGACGCGGATGCGCACCCGGTCGCCCTGGCGCACGTTGAGCGTGTCGATGCCCGGGAACACGCGGCTGTTGAAGGCCCAGGTGTTGAAGTCGGTCATGGTGTTGACCTTGGGTGTGGCGCTGCCGGGCTCGACGTCGAAGCTGCCGAGCAGGAAGCAGAAGTCGCGCTGCACCGGCGCGATCAGCGGATGGCGCGCCTTCGGGTGCGTGACCCAGAAGCCCATCATCCCCATCGCCATCTGCACCATCTCGTCGGCGTGCGGGTGGTACATGAAGGTGCCGGGCCGGCGTGCGGTGAACTCGTACACGAAGGTCTTGCCCGGCGGAATCTGCGGCTGCGTGATGCCGCCGACGCCGTCCATGCCGTTGGGCAGCCGTTGCCCGTGCCAGTGCACGGTGGTGTGCTCGGGCAGCCGGTTGGTCACGAAGATGCGGACCCGGTCGCCTTCGACCACCTCGATGGTCGGGCCGGGCGACTGGCCGTTGTAGCCCCACATGTTGACCTTGAAGCCGGGCGCCATCTCGCGCACCACGGGTTCGGCGACCAGATGGAATTCCTTGACGCCGGCGTTCATGCGCCAGGGCAGCGTCCAGCCGTTCAGCGTCACGACCGGGTCGTAGGGGCGGCCATCGGGCGGCAGCAGCGGCGCGGCGGTGGCGGTCGAATCGCGGGTGTGCGCTTCGGGCAGCGCGGCCAGCGCGATGCGGTTCACGCCGACGGCGGTAGCGGCGGTAATGGCAGTGGCCGCGCCGGTGAAGAAGTGGCGGCGGTCCATCAGTGGGCTCCTGCGGGTGTGGCGGCGACCAGGTCGCCCGTGTTCTGCAAGGCGCTCGCGCCGGCCGGCGAGCTGCCGGTGAGCGCGAGCTGCAGGTCGGTATCGGCCAGCCAGAAATCGCGTTGCGCGTCCATGGCGGCGTTGACGGCGCGCATGCTGGTGCGCGTTTCGGACAGCAGTTCCCAGACGCTGGCGAACATGCCGTTGTAGCGCAGCAGCATTTCGTCGTTGACCTGCCGCCGCAGCGGCAGCAATTCGGCCTGGTGGCGACGGGCGATGGTCCAGGTGCTCTGCCAGCCGCCATAGGCCTCGCGCGCTTCGCTCGCGGCCTGCAGGCCGGCGGCACGCACGCGTGCGGCCGACTGCAGGTACAGCGCCTCGGCGCGCGCGTCGCGTGCCTGGCCCCAGTCGAACAGCGGGATCGGCAACGACAGCTCGGCGCCGCGCTGCGTGCTGCGGCCGCCTGCCGCGTCGTTGTCGAAGCGCGTGTTGCGCACGCCGCCGATCTCCAGTGCATCGACGAAACGCGTCGCGCGGCTCAGGCCGAGCCCGTCGGCGGTGGCTGTGGTCTGTGCCTGGGCGGCGCGCACGTCGAGCCGGTCGCGCAGGGCGCTGGCCTGCACGTCCGCCAGCGTCGGCAACGACGCCGGCAGCGCGGGCAATCTGTCGGGCAGCCGGTAGCCGGTCTGCGGGCCCGTGAGCCCGAGCAGCCGCGTGAGCTGTTCGCGGCCTGTCAGCGCAGCCTGTTCGGCGCGTGCGAGTTCGGTCGATGCGTCGGCCAGCAGCAGTTCTTCGCGGCTGCGCTGCAGCGTGCTCCAGTTGCCGGCCTTCGCCATGCGCTGCGCGAGCTCGGCGCCGGCTTCGGCGGCACTGTTCGCATCGCGCAGGTAGACCACGGCCTGCTGCGCGGCCACCGCGCGCACCCAGGCACGGCGCGTGTCGGCAGCGAGCTGCAGCACGCTTTGCGCGGCCTGCAGCTTCGCGACCTCATGCCGCTGGCCGGCCCAGCGCGCCTGCCAGGGCAGCGTGAGCAGACCCAGCACGTTGAAGCTCAGCGAGCGGTCGAGCTCCAGCGTGCGGCCTTCGCGCAGGCGACTGAAGCCGAACAGCGGGTTGGGCAGCGATGCCGCCTGCACGCGGTCGGCATCGCTCAACTGCAGCGTGGCGAAGGCTTCCTGGACGCGCGGACTGTTGATCAGCGCGATGCGCACCGCGGCCTCGGCATCGAGCGGCTGGGCGAGCAGCGCGTCGATGCGACCTTGGGCGGCCGCATCGGGCCGGCGTTCGGCCGCGGCACCCGCCACCAGCGGGTTGCCGGACACCAGCGCCTGCACGTCCGCATTGCCGCCATCGGGCGAGAGGCTGGCACAGCCCGCCAGTGCCAGCGCGACCGCGATGGCGACGGTCGACGGGATCCATGAATGGCCGTGCTTGTGCGCGCACGGCGGAGGCATGCCGGCCAACGGCCGGCCAACGAAAGGTTTCACGCTCGATCTCCATGAGCAATACGACGAACGCCGCGAGCCGGGACGGGCTCACTGCGGACGGACTACGGGCAGGGAGATCAGGAAATGGGTGGTTTCAGGCCCGGGACGGGCTCTGCGCTGGCGAAGCGTGCCGTGCGAAACGCGGGCGGCGCCTGGGGCGCGTCATGGGCGATCGCGGCGGCCGGCAGGCCGCCCAGCGCCACGGTATGGCAGACCTGGCAAACGGTGCAGGTGCCGCAGCCCTGGTGGCCGACGCCTGCATCGTGCTGCGCGTCGTGGTCATCACCGGCGTCGTGTGCGGTGGCGTGGTCCATGGCCATGTCGGCCATGCTCGCCATGTCGTCGCCCGCGCCCATCGCTTCGTGGCAATGCGCGCTGGCCGCGACGGACTCGGCGTCCGAAGCCGCTGCCGCCGCGATGGCCGGCATCGCATGCCGCGCCATCTCCACCGCCATGGCATCGCCGAGCCAGCCACGAATGGGCAGCAGGACGATCATGAGGGCGAGCAGCAGCGTGCGCATGGGGCGGGATGATAAATCGATGGCAGCGGCGCAGCGGCGCGCTCAGGGTTGCGACTTGCCGGCGAAGGGCAGCGACAGTCCGCGTTCGCGCATCAGGTCGCGCAGCTCGTCCGGGTAGTCGGTGATGATTCCGTCGGCGCCCGCGTCCATGAGGCGCAGCATGTCGGCGCGCTGGTTCACGGTCCAGGGCAGCACCTTCATGCCGAGTTTCTGCGCCTCCTGGATGGCCGCTGGCGTCAGGTCGGCATAGGCCGGCGACCAGATCACCGGGCCCGGCGTGGTGCCTGCCGCCGCCTTGACCATCTGCGGCACCGAGCCGAAGCCCGATGCATCCAGGCCCGCGGTCCAGCGGCTGTCCTTCAGCGTCCGCGGGGTCGTGAGGTAGGCGCGCGGCAACTGCGGCGCGAGCTGGCCGACCAGCGCCAGGGTGCGCCAGTCGAAGCTCTGGATGGTCACGCGATCGGCCAGCCCGGCCTTGTCGATTTCCGCGAGCAGCGCGCGCACCATCGGTTCCGGCGCAGCGGTTTCGTCCGGCCTGGTCGGGTCGACCTTGGTCTCGATGTTGAATCGCACGGCGCCGGCCGCCGTGTCGCCGCGTGCCTTGACCCGTGCGAACAGCGCGGCGAGCGTCGGGATGCGCTCGCCATCGCGCGGCTGCTGCAACGCGAACTGCTTGCCGTAGTTGCTGGCCGGGTTCAGGCGCCCGACATCGTAGGTCTGCAGCTGCGCGAGCGTGAGCGAGCGGATGGTCGCGCCGCCGTTCGGCGCGAGCCACTGGCCGTTGGCGTCTCGCGTGTGGTCGGGGTTGAGCGCCGTGTCGTGCGAGATCACGACCACGCCGTCGGCCGTGAGGCCGATGTCGAGCTCCAGCGTGGTCACCCCGAGGTCGATCGCGTTCGAGAACGCGGCCAGCGTGTTCTCGGGCGCCAGGCCACGCCCGCCGCGATGGGCCTCGAGATCGAAGTGCGGCCTGGCATGCGGCGTGATGGCCGCGCAGCCGGCCAGCAGCCATGCGGCGGCGATGCCCGCAACGCGCCGTGAAAGCAGGAAAGTGGTCATTTCAACTGGACCTTGATGCCGTCGTCCAGCACCGTGATGTCACCGATCTCGTAGGTCTTGCGGCCGACCGTGAGTTCTTCGGCCGTGAAGCTGCGCAGCACCTGGCCCTGCAGCAGTTCCTGCGCCACGACCGTCCCGATCTTCTGCAGCCGCTGCGCGTCGCGGCCCTCCAGGCCCTGCAGTTCGAGCCGCTCGGCCTTCGGCTGGTCCAGCTGCAGCGAACGCGTGGCGGCGTCGTAGCGCAGCGCGCTGCTGACCGACAGCAGCCCCTGCACCGGCGACGGGCCGAGCAGCGGGCTGGCGATGGTCAGCGTCGCGGTCAGGGCGGCGCGGTTGTTGGGCGCGTCCAGGCCGAGCTGCGGGTCGCGCAGGCCGATCAGGAAGAGCTCGGCATAGCGCTGGTTGACGGGAAAGTGCCGGGCAATCTGCGCCTGCAGTTCGGCGCGGCTCGCGGTGTATTCGCTGGTGAAGAAGTTGAAGCCGGCGAGCGCGGCGAAGGGCGCCTGCAGCGCCGCAGCGCCCAGCAGCGCGCGCAGCAGCCGGCGGCGGGAGGTGAGGGGCTTGGCGCAGGGTTCCATACGCTGCAGAGCTTGCCACAGCCGAAAAGTTCTCTTCAGAGCAGCCTGCGTCGTGCGTAGCGCACCACCGTCACGCCGGGCTTGGCCTGGCGCGTCGACGGCATCACGAGCACGCAGTCGTCGTAGGGCGTGGTGACCGGCTCGCCATCGTTCCAGCCGATGACGGTGCCGGCCTGCGCGATCACTTCGAGCCCGGTGAAGGGCTTGGCGAAGCGGAAGTCTTCGCTGCGCGCGACCACCGGCCCGGTCACGTCCAGTGCCCACTGGCGCGGTGCGTCGGGCTGCAGCCAGCCGGGCAGTTGCTGCGCGATGGCGTCGTCGCCGAGCGTGCCTGCCGCCCGCAGCAGGCGCGCGCACTGGTCCTGCGCGACCGTGCGGCTGGCCGGGTCGCCATGGAAGCCGCATTCGATCAGCAGGGCCAGCGCGTCGGTGGCGGGGTCGGCGTCGGGCGCGCCGAAGCGGCCGAAGTCGCGCATCCGCACGCCGTCCTTGTGGCCCGCGTCGATCACGACGTGTTCGGGGCTGCGCAGTTGCCGCGCCAGCGCCAGGTTGCGCGGCTGGATGCCGGTCAGGCTCAGCGGCGCCGAAGGCTCGTGCATCGAATGCAGGTCGAGCAGCCAGTCGGCCTGCGCCACATGCGGCTGCAGCGCCGCGGCACGGCGCCGCTCGCGCGTGCCGCCGGCGTCCAACCGGTCCTGCGACCACTGGCGGTTGAGATCTTCGTCGACGAAGCGCGACGCATCGTGGTCTGCCGGGTCGAAGCGGTCGAACGCATCGAGGTTGCAGAAGGCGAGCGTCAGCGTGCCTTGCTGCGGGCGCACACCGGCCTCCAGCAGGCCCTTGAGCGCCCAGGCGCCGCAAACCTCGTTGCCGTGAATGAGGGCCGAGATCATCACGTGGCGGCCGGGCCGCTCGGCCTCGAAGCGCCAGACGCCTTCGGTGCCGGTGTTGCCGGCGCGCCAGGCCGAGATGTCGGGCGCGGGCAGTTCGAACGCAGTGGACACGCTCACTCCTTGATGTTGGCGAATTGGACGATGTTCCTGTATTTGGCCGTCTCCGTGCCGATGAACTTGTCGATGTCCACGGCCGCGGTCGGGACGACCGAGCTGGACGCTTCCATCTTCTTGCGGAAGTCCGGCGACTGCAGGGTCTCGGCCAAGGCCTTCTTCAGGCGCGCGACCACCGGCTCGGGCAGCTTGGCCGGGCCCACCAGCGCGAACCAGACGCCGATGTCCATGTTCTTCAGCGCGGCGCTTTCGCCGAGCGCGGGCAGGTCGGGCGTGATGCTCGAGCGCCTGGCCTCGGTGGTGCCTAGCGCCACCAGCTTGCCGCTGCGGATGTAGGGCAGCGCGCTCGACAGCACGAACATGCCGAAGTCGATGTTGCCGCCCATCAGGTCGCTGGTGAGCGGCGCCACGCCGCGGTAGGGCACGTGCGTCATCTCGATGCCGCCCTGCTGCTTGATCATCTCGCCGGCCAGGTGCAGCGAGGTGCCGACGCCCGAGCTGCCATAGCTGTACTTGCCCGGATTCTTCTTGATCAGCGCCAGGAATTCGTCGGTGCTCTTCACGTTGGCCGTCGGCGCCGCCACCAGCACCAGCGGCTGGGACGCGATCAGGCCGATCGCAGTGAAGTCCTTCTGCTCGTAGCGCACGCTGGTGCTGATCAGCTTGGCGATCGCCAGTTCGTTGCTGGCGCCGGCCAGCAGCGTGTAGCCGTCGGGTGCCGCGTTGGCGACCTTCTGCGCACCGATGGCACCGCCCGCGCCGCCCACGTTGTCGATGACCACCGGCACGCCGAGGCGCTGCGACAGCTCGGCACCGAGCGCACGCCCCGTCAGGTCGGTCGAACCGCCTGGCGGATAGGCGACGACCAGGGTGATCGGCTTGGTGGGATAGGTATCGGCGGACGCCTGGGCGGCGATGCCGCACAAGGCCAGGGCGAGACAGGCGGAGAGAGCAGGTTGAAAACGCATCGTGGCCTCGGGTGGGTGGTGATGCCCGGATTCTGCGAAGCCGCATGCGTCGCCGTGGTGCTTTGCCGGCACGGCCTCGTGCTGATTGGGCCGATCGGGCCGGTGGCGCTGCCGTTCAGCGCACCGCCATGGCCTGCCACACGGCTTCGGCCAGCGCGCCGAGCCGGCGCTTCGGCCGGTACAGCCGGACCTCGAAGCGCACCTCCATGCGGCGTCCGCCGGTGGGCGCCAGCCGTCCGGCCTTGCAGTCCGCCTGGACCATCGACCACGGCAGCCACGCCACGCCGAGTCCGCGCAGCACGTATTCGTAGAGGGCGTCCGCGGAGTCGCATTCGACGTGCTGCCGCAGGTGCGGCGCATGCGGGTTGTGGGCCAGCAGGTCTTCCACCAGGCGGCCCATGGCGAGCGTGCGGACATAGGACAGAAAGGGCACGTCGCCGGGCGCATCGAAGCTGTGGACGGGGCGCCCCTGCGCGTCGGCGCGCGACACCGGCACCAGCTTGTCCGACGCCACCGTGAGATGCGCGAACTGCCGTCCGTCGAGCCGCACCGTCAGCGCCGGGTGATGGAAGAGCAGCGAGAAATCGATCTCGTTGTGCTCCAGCATCCGCACCGTCTCCGACAGCGCGCCGGTCAGCACGCGCACCTCGCCGTTGCGCAGCACCGGCTGCAGCTGCACGAGCCAGTCGGCCATCACCGTGCGCGCCAGCGTGCGGCCCGTCGCCACCGTCACCGTGCGGGCCTGGCGGCCGGCCACGCTGCGCATCTCCTGGCGCGAGCCTTCGACGCCGCGCACCATCTGGCTCGCGTTTTCCAGGAAGCTCTCGCCGGCCGGCGTGAGCGCGACCGGCGAGCTGCCGCGCTCGACCAGCGCCGTGCCCGCCCAGGCCTCGAGCGCCCGAATGCGGCGGCCGAAGGCCGGATGCGTGACGTGGCGCAGCTCCGCGGCACGCGTGAAGCTGCGTGTCTGCGCCAGCACGATGAAGTCTTCCATCCACTTGAACTGCATGGCGGCGTCCGCTTCCTGGTCAAGCGCCGAGCGGCGCCACGGGCAGCACGTAGCGTGCGAAGGAACGCTCGCCCTTTCGTATCTCGCTGTGCAGCGAGAAGCCGAAGCGCTCGTACAACGTGCGCAGCGGCGCGCGATCGGCCACGCAATCGAGCCGCAGGTGGGGCCGGCCGATACCCCGCGCGTGGTCGCGCGCAAAGGCGAGCAGCGTGGCCGCCACGCCGTGCCCGGCATAGGCGCGACGAACGGCGAGCTTGTGCACGAACAGCGAGCTGCCGGCTTCGACCTCCGGCCAGAAATGCGGGTCTTCCAGGTCGAGCCGCATCACGCCCGCCACTTCACCGTCCTGCCGCGCGATGAAGTAGCTGCCTGCGTCGGTGCCGCGCCGGACCGTCTCCAGGCCGATGTCGGTCGCCGACCACAGCGGCCGGCCGCCTGCGGCAAGCCACTGTGCGGCTTCGGTGAGGACGGCCGCGACGGTTGCGGCTTCGGCGGGGAGGGCTTGGTCGATCTGCATCGCGTCAGAGCATAGCGATGGCGGCCCCGGGCTTCACGCGTGGCGAACGATCTCGAAGCCCTCCTGCGCCGACGGCGCGACGAAGTGGCTGGTGATCAGATCGAATTCGGCATCGCTCGTCTCGAACGGATGTTCGCCGCCGGCATTGCGGGCGCGCAGGCGTTCCTTGCAAACGGCATCAGGCACATCGAGGAAGTGAAGCTGGTGCGTTGCCCCGGCCTTTTCGAAGATGCCGCGAGCCCAGGTTCTGTTGGCAACCGTGTTGGCCGGAAAGTCGAGCACCACCGACACGCCGGCCGACAGCAGCGCTGCGACATGGCCGGCCATGGCCTGCTTCAGTCGGCCTGCGGCGCGCACGTAGTCGGACAGTTCGTGGATCTCGCCCGGATACAGGGCGTCGAGCCACGCGTCTTCGCTGATCAGCATGGTGGCGGGTGCACTGGCCAGTCGCCGTGTCAGCGTGGACTTGCCGGCGGCGATCTTGCCGCAGACCATGTGAAGGACGGGCGTGGATATCGTCAATTTCAATCTCCTCGGGATTTGCGGAAGACCCCGGGAGACAGAAAAAACCCGCCTCCTGGGGCGGGTTGCATGGCCTCGATCGGTCCGCGCGCTAACCCACCACTCCGTTCGGAATGGTGTGAATTCGCGATGCGATCTGCAGGCAGGCCATGGTGCGAGGATAGCCCGGTTCCGCTGCGCGTCAGTCGTGCAGCGACGACAGGAACTGCTTGAGCTCCGGCGTCTGCGGATTGCCGAACAGGTCCGCCGGCGGACCCATCTCGTGCACGCGTCCCTGGTGCATGAAGATCACGCGGTCGCTGACCTTGCGCGCGAAGCTCATCTCGTGCGTGACCATCAGCAGCGTCATGCCTTCGTCGGCCAGCGACTCCACCACCCGCAGCACTTCGCCCACCAGTTCGGGGTCGAGTGCCGAGGTGATCTCGTCGCACAGCAGCACGGCGGGCTCCATGGCCAGTGCGCGCGCGATCGCCACGCGCTGCTGCTGGCCGCCCGACAACTGGTCGGGCATGGCGTCGAACTTCTCGGCCAGGCCGACCCGCGCGAGCAGCTTGCGGGCCTGCGACGCGGCTTCGATGCCGCCGCGCTTCTTCACCAGCGTCGGCGCGAGCATCACGTTCTTGCCGACCGTGAGGTGCGGGAACAGGTTGAAGTTCTGGAAGATCATCCCGACGTGCTGGCGCAGCTCGCGCATGGCCATCGCGCTCTCGTGCAGCAGCGGCTTGCTGTCGACCGTGAGCGAGCCTTCCTGGAACACCTCGAGCCCGTTGATGCAGCGCAGCAGCGTGCTCTTGCCGGAGCCGCTCTTGCCGATGATCGCGATCACCTCGCCGCGCTTCACGGTGAGGTCGATGCCCTTGAGCACTTCGTTGGTGCCGTAGGACTTGCGCAGCGCGGTGATCTGGACGATGGGCGCGGCCGAATGCACGGCGGTCTTGGGCGCTTCAGCGACGGTTGACATTGATTTTCCTTTCGAGGTGCTTGGCAAACAGGCTGATCGGGAAACACAGCGCGAAATAGAGCAGGGCGACGCAGCTGAACACGACGAAGGGGCGGAAGGTCGCGTTCGAGATCATGCTGCCGGCCTTGGTGACCTCGACGAAACCGATCACCGACGCCAGCGCCGTGCCCTTGACCACCTGCACCAGGAAGCCGACGGTCGGTGCGGTCGCGATCTTCACGGCCTGCGGCAGGATGACGTGGCGCAACTGCTCGCCGAAGCTCAGTGCCAGGCTGCTCGACGCTTCCCATTGCCCCTTCGGGATCGATGCGACGCAGCCGCGCCAGATCTCCGTGAGGAAGGCACTGGTGTAGGCCGTGAGGGCGACCGTGGCGGCCGTCCATGCCGACACGTCGACCCCCATCAGCGCCAGGCCGAAGTAGGCCAGGAACAGCTGCATCAGCAACGGCGTGCCCTGGAACAACTGCACGTAGAACTTGATGAGGCGTTCCATCGCCCGGCCTGCGCGCAGGCGCAGGAACAGCAGCAGTCCGCCGACCACGCCGCCGCCGACGAAGGCGATCAGCGACAGCACCACCGTCCAGCGCAGCGCCAGCAGCAGGTTGCGCAGGATGTCCCACAAGGTGAATTCGGTCATGGGATGTCCTCAGCGGCCGAAGAAGAACCGGGGGCCGGCCCAGTCGAGCAGCCGCCGCAGTGCGACCGACAGCGCCAGGTAGATCAGCGTGGCGATGATGAAGGCCTCGAACGCGCGGAAGTTGCGGCTCTGGATCAGGTTGGCGGCATAGCTCAGCTCTTCCACCGAGATCTGACCGCAGACGGCCGAGCCCAGCATCACGATGATGATCTGGCTGACCATCGACGGCCACACCTTCTTCAGCGCCGGCGGCAGCACCACGCGCATGAACACCTGCATCCGGTTGAGCGCGAGGCTCACCGCGGCTTCGATCTGCCCCTTGGGCGTGGCCTCGATGCCGGCACGGATGATCTCGGTCGAATAGGCGCCGAGGTTGGCGACCATCGCGATGACCGAGGCGGTCTCGGGCGACAGCTTGAAGCCGGCGGCCGGCAGGCCGAAGAAGATGAAGAACAGCTGCACGATGAAGGGCGTGTTGCGGATCAGCTCCACATACGCACCCACGATCCAGCGCAGCCACAGCGGCCCGCTGGTGCGCGACCAGGCGCAGGCGACGCCCACGACCATGCCGATGACGGTGGCGATGGCCGTCAGGCCGATCGTCCACGCCACACCCTTGGCCAGCAGCGGCCAGTCGACCAGGACGGCTCCAAAATCGAAGACCATGATGATGGAGGTCCGCGATCAGAGGGGCAGGTCGCCGGCGGCCTTGCCGAGCCACTTCTGCGACATGGCGTCGAGCGTGCCGTCCTTCTTGGCCGTGGCGATGATCTCGTTGACCTTGGCCTTCAGGGCGTCCTCGCCCTTGGCGATGCCGACGAAGCACGGGCTGTCCTTGAGCAGCAGCTTGTATTCGGCGTTGAGCTGCGGGTTCTTGGAGATCATCTCGGCCGCGACGGCACCGCTGGCGGCCAGCGTCTGCGTCTGCCCGGCGACGAAGGCGGCGATGGTCGCGTTGTTGTCCTCGAAGCGCTTGTAGTCGACGTTCGACGGCGCGACCTTGGCGAGCTCCTGGTCTTCCATCGCGCCGCGCGTCACGGCGACCGACTTGCCGGCCATGTCGGCGAAGGTCTTGATGTTCATCGACTTCGGGCCGAACACGCCCTGGAAGAACGGTGCATAGGCGGCGCTGAAGTCGATCACCTTCTCGCGCTCGGCGTTCTTGCCGAGCGTGGAAATCACGAGGTCGGCCTTCTTCGTCTGCAGGTAGGGAATGCGGTTGGCACTGGTCACCGGCACCAGTTCGAGCTTGACGCCCATCTTGGCGGCGATCAGCTCGGCCATCTGGACGTCGAGGCCCTGCGGCTTCATGGTCTTGTCGACCGAGCCGTAGGGTGGGTAGTCCGTCGGGATGGCGATCTTGATCGTCTTCGACTTCATGACGCCGTCGAGGGCGCTCTGTGCCTGTGCGCCGCCAGCGGCGAACAGGACGACCGAAGCCAGGCACAGCGCGAACTGGCGTTTCGAAAACCTCATAGCAAAGCTCCTAGATAAGTGGAAGAGTCGTCGGGTGAAGAGGGATCGGGTGCCGCGGCCTTCGATTTGCCGCGCGGCTTGGCCTTGCTTGTATGCAAGGCTGGTGTCTTGGCGCTGCCGCTCGCCGCGGTCTGCAATGGCGCCAGCGCGTCGCGCAACTGCGCCAGCGGATCGTTGTGGAGCTGCATGCGCAGCGACGAGCGCACGGTGCCGATGTGTTCGGCCATCAGGGCCTCGGCGGCGGCGGCGTCGCCACGCGCAAGGGCGTCGACGATGCGCACGTGGTCCTCGCAGGACTGCACCGCGTCGTGCTGCGACTGGTAGAGCATCGCGATCAGCGTGGTGCGCGCCGTGAAGTCGCGCAGCGTGTCGGCCAGCAGCGTGTTGCCCAGGCATTCGGCCAGGCAGACGTGGAAGTCGCCCAGCAGGAAGCTGCGTGCGCCCACGTCGTCTTCCTTGAGGGAATTCTTCTCGCGCTGCAGGTGCGCCTTGAGCTTGCGCAGCGCCGCCTTGTCGATGGTGCCGGCGCTGCGGATCAGCCCGAGCTCGATCACGTGCCGCGCACCGAAGGCCTCGCGCGCTTCGTCCTCGGAGGGCTCGATGACGAACCAGCCGCGGCGCGCCGTGACGGTGACGATGCCGCGCGCCGCCAGGCGGGTGAGCGCCTCGCGGACGATGGTGCGGCTGCAGTCGAACAGCATGGCGAGCTGCTGTTCGCCCAGGCGCGAGCCGGGCGGCAGTTTGCGCGCCATCACCGCTTCGACGATGCGCGCACTGATTTCGGACGCTGAGATGGACATTGCCTCCAGATCAGCAGTTTCCGTGCCTGCTTGTATGCAAGCAAGATGCACCAAAAGACGCTGCCGGACGCCGGCCGGCGTTTCGGTCGCCGGTTGCTGGTGCGTCGCGCAGGCGACGCACTGCGGGCCTTCCCTCATGCGGTGCAGGGTGCACTGGGCGTAGCCTCGGCTGGCTTATTGGAGGCTCCATGGATCGCCCGCATCACAAGTTCTGGCCCGCTCGGCTACCCCACTCGATCACCGTGCCTGCGACTTCGCTCTGGCACAACCTGGCGACGGCCGCGGCCCGCTATCCGGACAAGGCGGCGCTGGTGTTCTTCGGCCGCGTCGTCACCTACCGCGACGCCGCGGCGCAGGTCGAGCAACTGGCCGGCACGCTGCACGCGCTGGGCGTGCAGCGCGGCGACCGCGTGATCCTCGACATGCAGAACTGTCCGCAGCTCGTGATCGCGCATTTCGCGATCCTGCGGGCCAATGCGGTGGTGGTTCCGGTCAATCCGATGAACCGGGCCGAAGAGCTCAAGCACTACATCGTCGACCCCGACGCGAAGGTCGCCATCACCACCGGTGACCTGGCACCGGAGCTCGCCAAGGCCAGCAACGCGCTCGAACCCGGCCAGCGGCTGGCGCACATGATCGTCACGCAGTTCACCGACGCGTTCGACGCCGACGTCACCGGCGACGAGGCGCCCGCCGCCGCCTGGCGCGACTGGCTGCTCACCCGCCATCCACTGCCCGAACTCGACGGCGGCACCGCGATGCACTGGCGCGACGCGCTCGCTGCGAGCCATGTGGCGCCGCCGCACGTGGTGGGCGCCAACGACATGGCGCTGCTTCCCTACACCAGCGGCACGACGGGCCTGCCGAAGGGCTGCGTGCACCACCATTCGAGCCTGATGCACAACGCCGTGGCCGGCCAGCTCTGGGGCACCGGCTCGTCGGAGACCGTGGTGCTGGCCGTGGTGCCGATGTTCCACATCACCGGCGTCGTCAGCATGATGCACACGGCGATCCTCTGTGCGGCGACGCTGGTCATCATGCCGCGCTGGGACCGCGAGGTGGCGGGGCGGCTGATCTCCCGCTGGAAGGTCACGAGCTGGACCAACATCCCGACGATGGTGATCGACCTGATGGGCAGCCCCAACTATGCGAGCTTCGACCTGAGCGGTCTGGTCTACATCGGCGGCGGTGGCGCGGCGATGCCGCAAGCCGTGGCGCAGCGCCTGTTCGAGCAGTACGGCCTGCGCTACCAGGAAGGCTACGGCCTGACCGAAACCGCGGCGCCCTCGCATGCCAATCCGCCGGAGAACCCGAAGCAGCAGTGCCTGGGCATTCCGTACATGAGCAGCGACTCGCGCGTGGTCGACCCCGACACCCTGAAGGAGATGCCGGTGGGCGAATCGGGCGAGATCATCACCTGCGGGCCCGAGGTGTTCCAGGGCTACTGGAAGCGGCCCGATGCGACGGCCGCGGCCTTCGTGGAGTTCGAGGGCAGGCGCTATTTCCGCACCGGCGACATGGGGCGGGTCGATGAGGACGGCTACTTCTTCATCACCGATCGGCTCAAGCGGATGATCAACGCGAGCGGCTTCAAGGTCTGGCCGGCGGAGGTCGAACTGCTGATGTTCAAGAACCCGGCCATCCAGGAGGCGTGCGTGATCGCCACGCGAGACGCGTACCGTGGAGAGTCGGTCAAGGCCGTGGTCGTGCTGCGTCCGACCCACAAGGACACGACCGCGCAGCAGATCATCGACTGGTGCCGCGAGAACATGGCGGTCTACAAGGCGCCGCGGCAGGTGCAGTTCGTCGATGCACTGCCCAAGAGCGGCGCGGGCAAGGTCATGTGGCGGCTCCTGCAGGAAGCCGAGGTCTAGGGCTCCCTAGGCTCTCCCCCAGGCTTCGCGCACTGCGTGTCGCTTCGCCAACCCCTTCCGGGGGCGACACCAGCGGCCCGGCGAAGCCGGTTCCGCGGTGTCTTCGGCCAAGAGATTTGTAACCGGTGGGTCGTTCAGGATTCCTTGCCGGGCTCGACGCTCGCGACGACTCGGGCGTAGCGCTGGAAGCTCCAGTACGCGCTGGCCCAGTCCATCAGCACGACCAGCCGGTTGCGGAAGCCGATCAGGAAGTAGACGTGCGCGAACAGCCAGAACAGCCACGCCGACTTGCCGCTGAAGCGCAGCGCGCCGAAGGGCGTGCCCAGGTCGACCACGGCGGAGTTGCGGCCGATGGTGGCCAGGTTGCCGTAGTCGGCATAGCGGAACGGAATCGTCGGGCGGCCGGCCAGGCGGTTCAGCACGTTGGTCGCGGCGGCACGGCCCATCTGCTTCGCGCCGGGTGACACGCCGGGCACGGGCGTCGGTGCCTTGCCGGGCACGTGGCTCAGCGCGGCGGCGAGGTCGCCGACCACGCTGATCTGCGGATGGCCGGCCAGGCTCAGGTCGGGTTCGACGCGGATGCGGCCGGCACGGTCGGTCTCGGTGCCGGTCGCCGCCGCCAGCAGGCGGCCGAGCGGAGACGCGGCCACGCCCGCGGCCCAGACCACGCAGTGGCTCTGGATGCGGTAGCTGCCGGAGGCGCCGGCGCCCGTGGCACCGACGTCGACCTGCAGGCCCTCGGCGTCGATCGACGTGACGCGTGCATTCAGCCGCACTTCGACGCCGAGCTTCTCCAGTTGCCACTGCGCCTTCAGGCTCAGGCTCTCGGGCATGGCCTGCAAGACGCGCGGGCTGCCTTCGATCAGCAGCACCTTGGCGCTGCCCGGGTCGATGCGGCGGAATTCGCCCGACAGCGTGTGGCGCGCGATCTCGGCCAGCGTGCCGGCCATTTCCACGCCGGTCGGCCCGCCGCCGATGACCGCGAAGGTCAGCAGCGCGGCGCGCCGTGCCGGGTCTTCCTCGAGTTCGGCGGCCTCGAAACTCATCAGCACGCGGCGGCGGATGTCGAAGGCGTCGGCCAGCGTCTTCAGGCCGGGCGCGACGGCGGCCCAGTCGTCGCGGCCGAAATAGCTGTGCGTGGCGCCTGCCGCGACGATCAGGTGGTCGTAGTGCAGCAGGGTGCCGTCCTTCAGCGCGACCTCGCGATTCGCGGGGCGGATGTCGGTCACTTCGCCCAGCAGCGTGGTGACGTTGCGCTGGCCGCGAAACAGCACGCGCGTGGGCGCGGCGATCGACGGTGCGGCCAGGCCGGCGGTCGCGACCTGATAGAGCAGGGGTTGAAACAGGTGGTGGTTGGTCTTGTCGACCACCGTGATGTCGACATCGGCGTTCTGCAGTTTGCGGGCGGCTTCGAGGCCACCGAAACCGCAGCCGACGATCAGGATGTGCGGGCGCTGGGCCCGGCTGTCTGCGGCAATGCTCATGCGGTTCATTATCGGCAGCGTGTGTCGGCGGTGTGTCGTGCAAGGCCATCCGGCCTGTGCCACAGTGGGCGAGGGCTTGTCCTACGGACAGCGCCCCACAGGCTCGACTACAACCGCCAGTTGCGACATTTGGAGACCCCATGAAGCTTTCCCGGCCCCATCCGCAGGCCGCCAGCGCGATGCGCGAGCGCTTCCGCGAAGTCCGCGGCGACAGCCTGGCCCTGGCGGCACCGTTGTCGGCCGAGGATCAATGCATCCAGTCGATGCCCGACGCCAGCCCGACCAAATGGCATCTGGCGCACACCACGTGGTTTTTCGAAACCGTTCTGCTGCAGCCGCACGCCACCGGCTACCAGCCCTTCGATCCGCGCTTTCACTATCTCTTCAATTCCTATTACGAGGCGCTCGGTCCGCGTCATCCGCGGCCGCAGCGCGGGCTGCTCACCCGGCCATCCGCCGATGAAGTGCTGGCTTACCGGGCGCACGTCGATGCCGCGGTCGACCGCCTGCTCGAAGCGTCGGACACCGCGCTGTGGGCGTCGGTCGAGCCGATCGTCACGCTCGGGCTGCATCACGAGCAGCAGCACCAGGAGCTTCTGCTGACCGACATCCTTCACGCCTTCTCGTGCAATCCGTTGCTGCCGGCCTATCGCCCGACGGCCGCACCGGCGCTGCGGCTGGCTGCGGTCGAGCCGCCGATGCGCTGGTTGCCGCAGGCCGGCGGACTCGTCGAGATCGGCCATCCGGGCGAGGGTTTCTCCTTCGACAACGAGACGCCGCGCCACCAGGCGCTCTTGCAGCCGCACGCGATCGCCGACCGCCTCGTGAGTTGCGGCGACTATGCGCAGTTCATTGCCGACGGTGGCTACGATCGGCCCGACCTCTGGCTGTCCGACGGCTGGGCCGCGGTCAAGGCGCAGGGCTGGCGCTGCCCCGCCTATTGGCTTGCGCCGGACGATCCGCGGCTCGCACACCAGCCGGGCGCCGCGAGCGGTTGGCAGGTGTTCGGCCTGCACGGTGTCCGGCCGCTGGAACGCGAGGCGCCTGTGTCGCAGCTGAGCTTCTACGAGGCGGCGGCCTATGCCGAGTGGGCCGGCGCGCGGCTGCCGACCGAATTCGAGTGGGAGGCGGCCGTGGCCGATCCATCCATCTCGCAGATGACGGGGCACGTCTGGCAATGGACGCGTTCCTCCTACGACCCCTATCCGGGCTTTCGGCCGATGCCCGGTGTCGCGGCCGAATACAACGGCAAGTTCATGGTGAGCCAGGTCGTGCTGCGTGGTAGCAGCGTGGCCACGCCCGCAGGCCATGCACGGCCGAGTTACCGCAATTTCTTTCCGCCGGCCGCCCGCTGGCAGTTCTCCGGGCTGCGGCTCGCGAAAGACCTCTGATGCGCAATCCCGTCTTCTCGTTCGAAACCCCGATTTCCGCTGCGCGTGCGCCAGCCCTGTCCGAGTTCGGCCGCGAGCTGCGCGCCGGCCTCGCCCGCACGCCGCGAAGCATCTCGCCCAAGTTCTTCTACGACGCCGCGGGCTCCCGGTTGTTCGACCAGATCTGCGAGCTGCCCGAGTACTACCCGACGCGCACGGAACTGCAGTTGCTGACCGACTACGCCCCCGAGATCGCGGCGCACATCGGATCGGCCGCGGAGGTCATCGAGTTCGGTGCCGGGTCGCTGACCAAGGTGCGGCTGCTGCTCGACGCGCTCGACGCACCGCGGCGCTATCTGCCGATCGACATCTCCGGCGAGCACCTCGAGGCCGCAGCCGATCGCCTGCGCCGCGACTACCCGTCGCTGTCGGTGCAGCCCATCGTGGCCGACTACACGATGCCGCTGGTGCTGCCTGCGCCGGCGGACGACACCGGGCGGCGGGTCGGTTTCTTCCCCGGCTCCACGCTCGGCAACTTCAGTCCGGCCGAGGCGCTCGCCTTCCTGCAGCTCGCCGCGCGCCTGCTGCGCGGCGGCGGCCTGCTGCTGGGCGTCGACCTGGTCAAGGACCCGGCGTTGCTGCATGCGGCGTACAACGATGCGCAGGGCGTGACGGCGGCGTTCAACCTGAACCTGCTGCGCCGCGCCAACGCGGAGCTCGATGCCGATTTCGACCTCGACGGCTTTGCGCACGCCGCGTTCTACAACGCTCCCTTGAAGCGCATCGAGATGCACCTCGTGAGCCGCCGCGCGCAGACCGTGCGGCTCGCCGGCGAGTCCTTCGCATTCGAGGAGGGCGAGACCATCCACACCGAGAACTCGCACAAGTTCACCATCGACGGGCTGCGCGAGCTCGCGTTGAAGGCCGGCTTCACGCCCGCGGCCGTGTGGACCGATCCGGCGCGGCTGTTCAGCGTGCACTGGCTTCGCGCGCCCGCTGCACAATAACGGGCGGCCGCGCATTCGCGGCATCCGACATCTGGACGATCATGAAAGCAACCTGGAACGGCGTCACCATCGCCGAAAGCGACGACACGGTGGTCGTCGAAGGCAACCACTACTTCCCGATGAGTTCGCTCAAGCGCGAGTACGTGACCTTCAGCAACCACAAGACCACCTGTCCCTGGAAGGGCTCGGCAAGCTACTACTCCCTGCTGGTCAACGGCGAAATGAACGCCGATGCCGCCTGGTATTACGCCGATCCGAAGCCGGAAGCCGAAGAGGTCAAGGACCGCGTCGCCTTCTGGAAGGGCGTGAAGGTTTCCGGGTGAGCGCCGCCGTGGCCTTCACCCCGCCCGCCACCGACCCCGCCGAACTCACAGAAACACTCCGCACGCAGGGCTATGCGGTGCTGTCGCCCGCGGGCGTGGTGCGGTGGCTGGGCCTGCCATTGGCTGCGCTCGATCCGCTCAAGGACGGCTGGAACGACCTGCCGCCCGACGAGTACCTGAAGGACGGCGGCCATTACCGGCAGCGCCGGCATTCCTGCTTCACCGTCGACGGCGACGCGCTCGCGCAGGTGCCGCACCGTGCGCATTGGCAACCGGTCGAATACAACGCCCTGCACGGCGGCATGCAGCGCTGGTTCGCGCCGATGCAGCCGGCCGCCGTGGCCGAGGCCGGCTGGCAGCAGCTGATGCGCAAGCTGGCCGATTGCGCCAGCGCGCTGCACGGCACGCAGCGATGGTTCGTCGAGGCGCACCAGTTCCGCATCGACACCGCCGAGGGCATCGGCCGGCCCACGCCCGAGGGCGCACACCGCGACGGCGTCGACCTGGTCGCTGTGATGCTGGTGGCACGCCAGAACATCAAGGGCGGCGAGACCCGCGTGTTCGAGGCCGCAGGCCGCCGTGGCGAGCGCTTCACGATGACCGAGCCCTGGTCGCTGTTGCTGCTCGACGATGCCCGCGTGATCCACGAGTCGACGCCGATCCAGCCGATCGTGGAGGGCCGTCCGGGCTACCGCGACACGCTGGTCGTGACCTGCCGCGCAGGCGCCTTCCAGGGCGACTGAACTCCGCGGGAAGGCCGCGCTTCGCGTCCTACACCCTTCGACACGCCGCAGGGGTAAATTCAGGACCCAGGGCCCGCTCGGGCCCCGTCAAGCAAAAAGAGGTACGCCATGTTCAATCACATCCTGGTTCCTATCGACGGTTCCGAGACTTCGATGCTGGCGGTCACCAAGGCCAGCGGCCTCGCGCTGGCTTTCGGCAGCCGCATCACGCTGATCCATGTGATCGACAACTATCCCTTCATCGGCGTGGGCGCGGACTATGCACTGGGACAGAACGAATACCTGGCTGCCGCCACCAGCAGCGCCAACACCGCGCTGGCCCGCGGTGTCGCCGCCCTCGCGGCCGAGGGCCTGCACAGCGACCAGCGCGTGATCGACGGCCATGTGGTGCATGAAGGCATCGTCGACACGGCCAAGGGCGTGGGCGCCGATCTGATCGTGATGGGTTCGCATGGCCGCGCGGGTATCGAGAAGCTGCTGCTCGGCAGCGTGACCCAGCGTGTGCTGCAGGACGCACCGATGCCGGTGCTCGTCGTCAAGGGCGGCTGACGCGGGGCTTTCTCTTTCCTTCTCCCGACCAGGGCCCGCGTCCAGGCCCCTTCAGGCGAACGGCGTCGGACTCTCGAAGCGCACCGCGACACCGGTGGCCGGATGCCTGAACTGCAGCACGCCTGCGTGCAGCAGCAGCCGTGGCGCCAGGCGGCTCACGCGTTCGTCTCCGTACAGCGCATCGCCGAGGATCGGATGGCCGATCGACGCCAGATGCACCCGCAACTGGTGCGTGCGTCCGGTGCGTGGCTCCAGCAGCAGATGGCTCGCATTGCGTTCGGGATGCGCGTGCAGCGCGCGCCATCGGGTGATGCTGGGCTTTCCCGCCGGATCGATCTTCTGCAGCGGCCGATTCGGCCAGTCCGCGGCGATCGGCGCGTCGATGACCGCCCATTCCTTGGCCTGCGCGAGTCCGTCGACGATGGCCTCGTAGCGCTTCCAGATCTCTCCGGCGGCAAAGGCGTCGCCCAGCGCGCGCTGCATGGCCGCACTGCGCGCCATCAGCACCAGTCCGCTGGTCGCCATGTCCAGGCGATGCACGACCAGCGCATCGGGCCAGCGCCGCTGTGCGCGCGCGCTCAGGCAGTCCTGCTTGTCCTCGCCGCGGCCCGGGACGCAGAGCAGGCCGGCCGGCTTGTCCAGCACCAGCAGATGGGCGTCTTCGTGGATCGGCAGGAGATCGGGCGGCGGGCTCATCGGCGGGAAGTGTAGGCGTCGGCTATCCTCGAAAGGATGTCCGACGCTGCCGCAGCCCTCCGTTTCTCCGACCTGACGCGTGTGCGTCCCTTCATGCGCATGTGGATGGCGCGCCTGTTCGGCACCGCCGGCAGCCAGATGCTGCTGGTGGCCATCGGCTGGCACATGTACGACCTGACGGCGAGCGCGTGGGACCTTGGCCTAGTCGGCCTCTACCAGTTCGTGCCGGCGCTGGTGCTGGCGCTCTATGCAGGGCATATCGTCGACCGCCATCACCGCGGGCGGATCGTCGCCATGTGCTACCTGGTGCAGGGCGTCGTTGCCCTCACGCTGCTGCTCGCGCACCAGACCGGCCATGACTCGCGCCTGCTGCTGCTCGGCCTGTCGATCGTGCTGGGCTCGGTGCGGGCCTTCCAGATGCCGGCCCAGCAGGCGCTCACGCCGATGCTGGTGCCGCCGCTGATGCTGCCGCGCGCGATGGCCTTCAGTTCCGCCGGCATGCAGGGCGCGATCATCGGCGGTCCGGCGCTCGGCGGGCTGTTGTTCGCAGCCGGGACGGGCGTGGTCTACGGCGCCAGCCTGCTGCTGTTCGCGATCGGCGGCGTGCTGATCGGCGGCCTGCGCTATCTGCAGCCTGCGCGCACGCGCGAGCCGGTCACGCTGGCCACGGTGTTCGCCGGCGTCAATTTCATCTGGCGGCGCAAGCCGGTGCTCGGCGCGGTATCGCTCGACCTGTTCGCCGTCCTGCTGGGCGGCGCAGTGGCGCTGCTGCCGATCTATGCCAAGGACATCCTCCATACCGGTGCCTGGGGCATGGGCCTGCTGCGCAGCGCGCCGGCCGTGGGGGCGCTGGTCATGTCGGTGGTTCTGACGCGCCGGCCGATCGAGCGGCGTGTCGGTCGCACGTTGCTGCTTGCGGTGGCGGCTTTCGGGCTCTGCATGGTCGTGTTCGGCCTTTCGCGCAGCTTCCTCGTGTCGTTGGTTGCGCTGGCGGTGTCGGGCGGCGCGGACATGGTCAACGTCGTGATACGCCAGACCCTGGTGCAACTCGAGACACCCGACGAGATGCGCGGCCGCGTGAGCGCCGTGAACTCGATCTTCATCGGCGCCAGCAACCAGCTGGGCGAGTTCGAGTCGGGCGCGACCGCGGCCCTGCTGGGGCCGGTCGGCTCGGTGGTTCTGGGGGGCGTCGGCACCATCCTGGTGGCGGCGGCGTGGTTCCGGCTCTTTCCATCGCTGGCGCAGCGCGACCAGATCGTGCCCCTGCGCAGCGAGTCCGCCACACAGCAGCCGGTGCAGCCGGCGCGCTAGTCTTCGACGAAATACGAACGGACGCCGATTTCCTGGAAATCGTCGGGGTCGAAACGCGGGCAACGGCCGCACATGTGCGTCACGCCGGCTGCCTGGATCTGGTCGACGTAGCTCGACGGATGGTCGGGCTCGAAACGCATCTGCGTCAACAGCTTCTGGCAGGGAAAGATGTAGCGCTTCACCTGGATCTCGCGTTGCCCCATGCTCTCGCGCCGCAGCGAGACGTGGCGGTGGCTGGCGGCGCCGGGCGCCTCGTGCGACGGGTCGTCGATCACGCGCTGGCAGTGCGCGCGCGGGTCGCGGCAGGCGCAGGAGCCGAGATAGCAGTCGAGCATCAGGCCGACGTTGTAGTCGAGCTTGAGCATCCGGCCGCGCACGAACACCGACACGCCCTTCCAGCCCGCGACACGCTGCAGCACGGCCAGGGCACGCCCCGCGTCGCTCTGCTCCTTGGCGAAGGCGGCGACGTACATGCCCTTGCCGCCGATGTCGGTCAGCGCAAAGCGGCTGGCTTGCTGGGCGATCGACAGCACGAAGGGCAGATGGGGAGAGTCGGCCTTGGGGAAGACGATGACCACGAGCGCATCGATCGATTCCCTGAAGGGGTCGAGCGTCTCGTACTGCATCGCGGCCGACAGGGCCAGCACGCGCGGGGAAGCGGAGGGCACGGCCGCCATCACGCGGCTCCCCATGCTGCGGACGCGCGGACGGTCAGGGTCGCCGTAGCGACCGCGGAATCTGTATGTGGAGCCACCGAAATCTTCCCGGACGAAGTTTCAAACTGCCGCAGCAAATACAGCCAGTCTGGGGAGGAGTCGTGTCGGCCAAATACATTGTTTCAAAGAGATACATCTTCGAAGACGATGCGGGCGTGGGGCACGTCCAGCGTCACGTCCTCGAGGGGCTCCGCCACGCAGGGGAGCGTCCAGCCTTCCACCTTCTCGTCGATGCTCAGCCCCGGCCATTCGACGCGGTAGCGCACCCGGCCCGAACGCAGCAGGCAGATGCAGGCGCGGCAGGTGCCGTTGCGGCACGAGCTCGGCAGTTCGATGCCGGCCGCGTCGGCGGACTCCAGCAACGTCGAGTCCGCATCCGTCTCGAATTCGACACCGAGCGGCTCGACGCGGGCTTTCATCGCTGCAGGCCGGCTTGCTGTTGTCGACGCTGGTCGCGCAGCATGAACAGATAGAGGCTTTCGACTTTCTCGCGCGCCCAGGGCGTCTTGCGCAGGAATTTGAGGCTCGACGAGACGCTCGGATCCGTCGTGAAGCAGCGCAGCGGAATGAGCCGGCCGAGCTTTTCCCAGCCGTAGAAGTCCGCAAGTGCCGTCACGATGGCTTCGAGCGTGAGGCCATGCAGCGGGTTGCGTGGCTGAGCGGGCGGCCCGGCGGAAGCCATCACTTGTTCTTGAGCTTGCCGCGCGGGATCACGGCTGTCGTCATCGTTCGTACCGGCTCGATACCGCCGACCGGTGCCTTCGGCGCGGAGTCGTCTTTCTTCGGCTTCTTGGCTTCCTTGTTGGTGCGCTGTTGACCTTTGGCCATGATGAAACTTTCTTGGGATGGGGAAGGGGAGAAGGCAGTTTAGCGGGGCGGCGACAATAGCCGGTTCCATCGAAGTTATCTCTGATTCATGTCCGATTACGAAGTCCGCCCCGCCACGATGCGCGATGCCAAAGCCATCGCCGAAATCCATGCCGCTGCCGCCCGTGCGGCCTACGAGGGCATCCTGCCCGACGAGCAACTGCGCGCGCTGGCGCCCGCAACGCGCGAGGCCAAGTGGCGCGAAGCCATCGAGTTCAGCGAGCCGCAGGTGCAGGTCGCTGTGCTTGGCAATGAAGTCGTCGGCTTCGTGGGCTACGACCGTTCGCGCGATCCCAAGACGCCGTCGACGGCGGGCGAGATCTGGGCCATCTACGTGCTGCCGGCGCACTGGGACAAGGGCGTCGGCGTCGCCCTGTGGGATGCCGCGCGCGACGGCCTCGAGGAAGAAGGCTGCACCAGCGTGACCATCTGGGTGCCGCTGCGCAACGAGCGCGCCATGCGCTTCCATGAGCTGGCGGGTTTCAAGCGCCAGATGACGACCGCCAAGACGACCGCGATCGGCGACATCAAGATCGAGGAGATGCGGCTGAAGCGCAGCATCAGCTGATTCGCCCCCCGAACCGCACTCCGCGCTGCGCTCCCCGCGCCCGCATCGAGCCCGCCGTGTAGGACACGCGCGGGTTCTTTTTTTGAGGCCATCGCCCGCGGCTATGCTGCGGCGCTTTCCACACTCCGGGTTTCGCCATGGCCGCCAGCCTTCTGCTCCTGCTCGACGACATCGCCACGGTGCTCGACGACGTGTCCGTCCTGACCAAGGTCGCCGCCAAGAAGACGGCCGGGGTGCTCGGCGACGACCTCGCGCTCAATGCACAGCAGGTGACGGGCGTGAAGGCCGACCGCGAACTGCCGGTGGTGTGGGCCGTCTGCAAGGGGTCTTTCGTCAACAAGGCGATCCTCGTGCCGGCCGCGCTGCTGATCGGCGGCTTCGCACCGTGGGCGGTGACCCCGCTGTTGATGCTGGGTGGTGCCTTCCTGTGCTTCGAAGGCGTCGAGAAGCTGGCCCACCGCTTCCTCCACAAGGAAGAGCATGCGGCGGACACGGCGCGCCACGAGACGGCCGTGGCCGACGCTGCCATCGACGTGGTCGCTGCCGAGAAGGACAAGGTCAAGGGCGCGGTGCGCACGGACTTCATCCTGTCGGCCGAGATCATCGTGATCACGCTCGGCACCGTCGCCGGCCAGTCCTTCGGCACGCAGTTCGCCGTGCTGGCCATCGTGGCGCTGTTGATGACCATCGGCGTCTACGGCCTGGTCGCCGGTATCGTGAAGCTGGACGATGCCGGCCTCTACCTGAGCCGGAAGCAGGGCGGTGCGACCCGCGCCATCGGTCGCGGCCTCCTGGCCAGCGCGCCCTGGCTGATGCGGGCGTTGTCCGTGCTCGGCACGGCGGCCATGTTCCTGGTGGGCGGCGGCATCCTGGTGCACGGCGTGCCGGCCGTTGGGCATGCGCTGGAGCGCTGGGCGCAGCAGCTCGGTGGCGTCGGCGCCGCGCTCAGCACGATGGCGGCCAATGCGATCGTCGGGATCGTGGCCGGTGCGCTCGTGCTCGCGGCGGTCGAACTGTTCAGGAAGCTGCGAAAGCCGGGCTGACCGGGCCGCCGTCGTCGCTCGGCGGCAGCATCGGCGGTGCGGGTGGCGACGGGCGCACCTGGCGCGACCACTGAACCAGCGCGCTGGCCTGCATCGGCTGGGCGAAGAAGAAGCCCTGCAGTTCATCGCAGCCGATGTGCAGCAGGATGTCGCGCTGGCAGAGTGTCTCGACCCCTTCGGCCACCACGGTCAGGCTCAGCGCGTGCGCGAGCTGCACCACGGCTTCGACCACCGCGCGGGCGTCTTCCTTGGTTTCCAGTTCATGGACGAAGCTGCGGTCGATCTTGAGTTGCCGGGCCGGCAACTGGCGCAGATGGCTCAGGCTGGAATAGCCGGTGCCGAAATCGTCGATCGACAGGTAGACGCCGATGCGCGCGAGGCCTTCGAAAGTGCGCTGGGTGGCCTTGATGTCTTCCATCGCCACCGACTCGGTGATCTCGCACAGCAGCTGCGACGACGGCACGCCGTGGCGCAGCAGCGCTTCCTCGACCCGGTCGGCCAGCCCGCTCTCGCGCAGTTGCAGCACCGACAGGTTGATGGCGACCCGCATCTGCAGGCCTTCGCGGCTCCAGGCGGCCATCTGGCGGCAGGCTTCGTCGATGATCCAGTCGCCCAGCCGGACGATCAGGCCGAAGCGCTCTGCCAGCCCGATGAACTCGGTCGGCCCGACGATGCCGCGCTGTGGATGGTTCCAGCGCACCAGCGCCTCCGCGCCGCTGATCTGGTTGCTCGCGCCGTCGATCTTCGGCTGGTAGTAGAGCTCGAACTGGCCGCGCTCGATCGCCTTGCGCAGGTCGCTCTGCAGTTCCAGCTGGTCGGCCGCGTTGCTGCCCATGTGCGACTCGAAGACCGCGTAGTTGCCGCCACCCGCGCGCTTGGCGACGTACATGGCCGCATCCGCGTTGGCGACGAGCTTGTCGGGCTCGCCCTGGTCGGGATGGATCACGATGCCGATCGAGCAGGCGATCTGCAGCTCCTTGCCCGACACCGAGAACGGCTGCGACAGCGACCGCAGGATGCTGTTGGCGACCTGCACGCATTCGGCCGTGTCGCGCACGTTTTCGAGCAGCAGCAGGAATTCGTCGCCGCCCACGCGGGCCACGGTGTCGTCCTGGCGGACTTCGCGCGTCAGCCGTTCGGCGGCGGCACGCAGGATCTGGTCGCCGGCCGCATGGCCGAACGAGTCGTTGATCGGCTTGAACCCGTCGAGGTCGACGAACAGCACGGCAACCCGTTCTTCGACGCGCATCTTGTTGGTCCGGCCGATGCGCTTGAGTGCACGGTTCAGCCGGTCTTCCAGCAGCAGGCGGTTCGGCAGGCCGGTCAGCGCATCCATGAAGGCACGCTGCTGCAGTTCGTCGTTGGCGGCCTTCAGCTGGGCGTTGGATTCCTGCAGCGAGGCGGCCAGCCGCCGCGCCACGACCTGCAGCCGCCTTTCGAGGACGCTGGTGAAGAGGGCGCCCGACAGCAGCATGAAGGTCGCGACCGCGACGATGCCGGTCAGTCCTTCACCGCCAAGCTGGTCGGCGCTGAGGCAGACCGTGCCTTCCGGGAAGTTGGCTGCGGCCATGCCGGTGTAATGCATGCCGCAGATGGCGGCACCCAGGACACAGGCCGCCAGGATCTGCGACGGACGGCCTTCTTCGCGCACCTTGAGCAGGAACTGGAAGATGAGCAATGCCGCCGCGGACGCACCGACCGCGATCACTGCCGACAGCACGACGGTCGGCCAGTTCCAGACGATCCCGGGTGCCAGATCGAGCGCGGCCATGCCGATGTAATGCATGCCGCAAATCCCGGCACCCATGGCCAGGGCGGCGAGCGCGACCGGCTTCAAGGTGTAGTCGGTGCGGCTGGCCGTCCACAGCGCGATGGCCGAGGCCGCCACGGCGGCGACCCACGACAGCAGCGTCAGCGGCCCGGTGAAGCCGAGCCGGATCGGCAGAGAAAAGGCCAGCATGCCGACGAAATGCATCGACCAGATGCCCGTGCCCATCACGACCGAGCCGGCAATCCACCAGCGTTGGCTGAGCTGGCCGGCCGTATCGCGCACCCGGCGCGAAAGATCGAGCGCGACATAGGACGCCATGGTCGCGATCAGGACCGAGGCGGCGACGATCCATGGATCGTGGCTGGAGGGGAGGAAAGGGGTGTCGGCGTTCAAGGCATCAAGAGTTGGTGCGCGACATCCGAGAAAGCCCTATTGCATTTGAGCCGAGGCGCTGATGCGCGACGACCCGTCGCGCGCAGATCAAACGTATCGTAATGCAAAAGTTTTATTGAATAGGCTCTTTGAGACTAGGCGCTGCCAATATGCAACGCTGAAGCCGCCGCGACCCCGCGGACTTCAGCGGCTCTTGCGCCGCGCCCGCTGCACGAGGTCCAGCACGATCAGTGCCAAGCCCAGCGCGACGGCAAACCAGCCCACCAGATAGGCGCCGGCGACCATGTCGCGAAAGCCGGTCGACTGCATGAATCGCGGCCCGACGAGCACCGCGATGCCGATGAGAAAGCAGAGCACGCCTCGCTCGAGGATGCGCGGCGCGCGGGGAGGTTTGGAAGCCATCCGCCGAGTGTACGGGGCGCCGCAGCGCGCTCCGGCGTCAGGCGGCCTGCAGGCCCTGCACCGTCTGCAGCAGCACGACGCGCGCCTGGCCGAGCACCATGCCCTTCCATTCCTCGTTGTCGCAATAGAAAGCGTCGCGCATCTGCTGGCGGATGGCCAGGCGCTGCGCTTCGGGTGCTTCGGGATGGCGCTTCAGCCAGTGGTCGGCGCGCAGGCAGACCAGCACGTCCTGATCGGGCAGCGTGCCGAATTCCAGGCCCATGGGCGTGATGCTGGCCTGCGGGCACTCGTCGTAGGCGGTCGAGATCACCGGGCCGGTGACGTCGGCCGAGGCGGATGCGCCATCGAACGGCGCGAAAACGTCCGCGCCCCACCAGGCGCGCGCGCGGGCCACGTCGGTCGGCGTGTTGCGGCCCGGGTAGATCTTCTCGCCGTGGCCATACGGGCCGAGGCCGGTGTGGACGTCGATCCAGGCGATGTGCTTCGCCGTGGCGGCGTACTTCTTCAGGAGCGCGCGGACCGTGCGGTTGCTCCACGAGGGCGCGTTGCCGCCATAGAAGATGCCGTCCGGTGTCGTGTACTGGCCGAGCGTGACGGCCGCGCGGTAGGCGCGCATGCCGTGCACCTGGATGTACTCGGCCATCGCCGCATCGTCGGCCGGCGTCGGCGGCCAGGTGGCGGGCAGCACGAAGGGCTCGACGTCCGCGTAGGCCGCATTGACGGGCGGCGGGGCGCTCCAGTCGATGCAGTTGCGGTTGAGGTCGATGTTGTCCTCGTTGGTGCGGTGCAGGTAGGAAAACCCGTGCGGGTTGATGGCGTGCACCAGCAGCAGCGCGACGCCGGCCTTTTCCAGGCGCGCCAGCAGGTCGGCGTCGTTCAGCGTCGCGACCTGGCAGCCCGAGCCGCAGAAGCCTTCGGGGCCGTGCGTGGCCGAGCTGACCAGCAGGATCTTCTCTGCATCGGCAGGGCCGACGAGCACCACGTCGGTCGCGAGGGTTTCCCCCTGTGCGCCTTTCTGCGGATGGACGAAGGACTCGACGGCAGCGCCGCGCAGGGCTGCGGCGTCGAGGAACTTCTGGCGGGCTTCGGCATAGCTGCCGGAAAAATAGCGGGCGGCGCGGGTGCTGTTCATGGGTTTCCTGTGGGGGTTGTCTTGGGTGTCAGTGCGCGGTGGCGGGGGCTGCGGCATCGATGTCGCGGCCGGTGTGGTCCTTCAGCCACAGCAGGCCGAGCAACGAGATCACGGTCATCGCGAGCAAGTACCAGGCCGGTGCGAGCTTGTTGCCAGTGACCCCGAGCAGCCAGGTGCTGATCAGCGGCGAGAAACCGCCGAACAGCGCAACGCCCACGCTGTAGACCAGCGACATGCCGCTGGCCCGCACATGCTTCGGGAACATCTCGGGCAGCATGGTGATGCCCGGCACGCTCTGGATCACCAGCGTGATGCTCAACACCCCGACCACGATGAACAGCACGGCCGGCGTCGGCGAGGCATTGAGCCAGAGGAAGCCCGGATAGATCATCAGCGCCAGGGCGATGCGGCTCCAGAAGATCAGCGGCTTGCGGCCGACACGGTCCGACCACACGCCCACCAGCGGCGCGCAAACGAAGGACAGCAGCCCGACCAGCGCCGCGCCGAACAGCGCCACCGGCGGCGCCATGCCGAGCTCCCGGATCGCGTAGGTCGGCATGTAGAAGCTCACGACATAGGCGGCGGCGGTGCCGCCCAGCAGGCTCAGGATCGCGGCGAGCACCGTGCGGCCGTGTTCGCGGCAGACCTCGGCCAGGCTGCTTTCGCGCGGCGCGGCGCTGGCGGGTGCGACTTCGAGCGACTCGTGGAGATGGCGGCGGATGTACATCCCGACCGGCGCGATCAGCAGCCCCAGCACGAAGGGAATGCGCCAGCCCCAGCTCTCCATGGCCTGTGGCGTCAGCACGGTGGTCAGGATGCCGACCACCAGCGCGCCCAGCAGGATGCCCAGGCCCTGGCTGGCGAACTGCCAGCTCGCCATGTAGCCGCGGTTGGCCGGGGTCGCATGCTCGACCAGCAGCGTGGTCGACGCACCGACCTCGCCACCCGCCGAGAAGCCCTGGACCAGCCGCGCGAACACGATCAGCACCGGCGCCGCGACGCCGATCTGCGCGTAGGTCGGTGCCAGCGCAATGATCGCGCAGCCCAGCGCCATCATGAAGATGGTGAGCGTCATCGCCTTCTTGCGGCCGGCGCGGTCGGCATAGGCGCCGATCACGATGCCGCCCAGCGGCCGCATGACGAAGCCGACGCCGAAGCTGGCGATCGTCAGCAAAAGCTGGCCATAGGAATTGAAGGTCGGAAAGAAGAGCCGGCCGATCACCAGCGCGAGAAAGCCGTAGACCGTGAAGTCGAAGAACTCCAGCGCGTTGCCGATGGTGGTGGCGACGATGGTCGTGCGCCGGCTGGGCGATGTGCGGGACTTGGAGGAAGAGGCCATGGCGTATCCGTGTTGTTGTGCGCGGCATGCTAGAGAGTCCTGGCGCTCATGAAAAGACAATAATCCGGGCACTTCGATAACCGTTGGTTTTCACCTCCAGGACCTTGGCATGAAGCCCAACCAACTGCATGCTTTCGTGGCCGTCGTCGAGCAGATGAGCATTCGCGGCGCCGCTCGCGCATTGGGCGTGTCGCAGCCCGCCGTCACCAAGATCGTGCGTGAACTCGAGCGCGAAATGGGCGCCCCGCTGGTCGAGCGCAGCGTGAAGGGCGTGCGCCTCACGCAGTTCGGTGCGGCCTTTGCGCCGCGCGCCCGGCTGCTGCTGGCCGACATGCGGCGGGCCCGCGACGAGATCGCCCAGATCCGGGACGGCAGCACCGGCACGGTGGCCATCGCTGTCAGTACCTCCTTCGCGCTGACCGTGCTGCCCGCGGCGTTCAAGGAGTTCCATGCGCGGTTGCCGGCCGTGGACGTGCGGTTCAGCGAGACGGTCCTGTCGTCGATGCTGGCCCGGCTGCGCGATGGCAATCTCGATTTCGCGGTCGCGCACGTGGTGCCGGGCACGCTCGATGCGCAGTTCGAGGCGACCGAGCTCTTTCCCGTGCAACTCGTGATCGGCGTACGCAGCCGGCATCCCCTGCGCCACAGCCGGTCGCTGCTGGCACTGCACGCTGCGGAATGGGTATTGCCCGGCGATGGCGAGATCGATCGCAACTCGGTGGCGCCGCTGTTCGCACCGCTGGGGCTCGGTCCGCCCGCGCGCGTCATCCACGGCCAGTCGGTGACGGTGGCGCTGGGGCTCGTCAGCCACATGGATCTGATCGGGGTGTTCGTCGAGCCGCTGGTCCGGCTGGCCTTCAGGCAGCATGGCATCCGGCGGATCGAGGTCACCGAGCCGCTGCCCACGATGCGCGTGTGCATCATCCGGCGCGCCGGCTTGCCGCTCACACCCGCCGCGCAGCACTTCGCGGAATGTATCCAGCGCGCTTCGGCGGCCTGAGGGCCCGACCGGTTCGGGTGCCGAGTTCCGGCGTCGCGCGTCAGCGTTCGCCGGGCACCGTGAGCCGGGCGGCCACTGCCGCGATGTCTTCCTCGTGCTGGATTTCCGCCAGCAGCGCCGGCCCGCCCACGGCCACCGCGGCCACCGCAATGGCCTTCTTCGGGCAGAGGCCCAGGCAGGACGACTGAACGAGCCGCAGATGGTGCCGTGCCTCGCCCAGCACATGCTTGAGATCCTTGCGCACATCCTTGGCGGTGAGCTTCGACGGGCCGTTGTCGCGCTTCTGGCATTCGCCGCAGATCATCACGGCGCCGCTGTAGCGGGTCTTCACGAAGGGCGGTTGCAGTTCGGTGGGCGGCAGCGCGATGCGTTCGGCCAGGGCCGTGTCGGCGGTGGGTGTGGTTTTCATGGCATTCGTCGATTCATGCGGGGGGCGCCTCGGGAAGGGCGCCGATGAAGCAGGGTAGACCGGTTTGCGACGCGCGGGTGTCGGCCGTCTGCGATAAGGTGGCGCCTGCACATTACTTCCAGAGGTTGCGTTCCCATGTCCCGCCCGCCGATCGAAATCGAAACCGCCCCCAACCCCACCGCCTCCGTGATCGTGATGCACGGCCTTGGCGCCGATGGCAACGATTTCGTGCCGATTGCGCAGGAGCTCGACCTGTCCGCAGTCGGCCCGGTGCGTTTCGTGTTCCCGAATGCACCGATCATCCCCGTGACCATCAACCGCGGCATGCCGATGCCCGCCTGGTACGACATCCTGCTGCCCGATCTCGCCCGCCAGGAGGACGAGGCCGGCCTGCGCCGTTCGCTTGCGTCGATCGAGGCGCTCATCGCCAACGAGAAGTCGCGCGGCATTCCGGCGCATCGCATCGTCGTCGCGGGGTTTTCCCAGGGCTGCGCGATGTCGCTGCTGACCGGCCTGCGCCATGCGGAACGGCTGGCCGGCATCGTCGGGCTGTCGGGCTACCTGCCGCTCGCGGCGACCACCGCGGCCGAACGCCATGCCGCCAACCACGAGACGCCCGTGTTCCTGGCGCACGGCGCCTACGACAACGTGGTGGCGCCGCCGCGTGCGCTGGCCGCACGCGAAACGCTCACCGGGCTCGGCTATGCCGTCGAATGGCATGAATACCCGATGGCGCACTCGGTCTGCCTGGAGGAAATCACCGATCTGAACGCGTTCCTGCTGCGCGTACTCAAATAGACAAAAGCCTTCAGCGGGAGGGGCATTCCGGGCAGGATGCCCGGCGCGAGCAGCCGCCGCGCCGCCGTGCTACCTTCCACGCCCACCAAGATTGACGGGGCACAGAACAATGAACAAATTGATGGAGCGGCTGGGTGCGTTGGGCCCCGAACGGCTGAAGGGCATGCGGCGCGGGATCGAGAAGGAGAGCCTGCGCGCGCAGCCGGACGGTCAGCTGGCGTTGACGCCGCACCCACTGGCGCTCGGTTCGGCGCTCACGCACCCCCACATCACCACCGATTTCAGCGAATCGCAGCTTGAACTGATCACCGGCGTGCACGCCGATGCGGAGTCCGCGCTGCGGGAACTGGTACAGGTGCACCAGTACACCTACCGCGTGCTGGACGCCATGGGCGACGAGCGCCTGTGGGTGTCGAGCATGCCGTGCGGGCTGCCGACCGACGAAACCATTCCGATCGGCCGCTATGGTTCGTCGAACGTCGGCCGTGCGAAAAGCGTCTACCGCATGGGTCTCGGCCATCGCTACGGCCGCCGCATGCAGACCATTTCGGGCATCCACTACAACTGGTCGATGCCGGGCGTTTCCAGCGAGCAGTATTTCGGGTTGATCCGCAATTTCCGTCGTCACGCCTTCCTGCTGCTGTACCTGTTCGGCGCATCGCCCGCCCTCTGTTCGAGCTTCGTGGCAACGCGGCCGCACGAGCTGCAGCCGGTCGGCGAAGGCAGCATGCACATGCCCCACGGCACCTCGCTGCGCATGGGCCGGCTTGGCTACCAGAGCGACGCGCAGGCGTCGCTGAAGGTCAGCTACAACAGCCTCGAAGGCTACGGCGCGTCGCTGCAGGACGCGCTCACGCGTCCCTGGCCGGCTTACGAGGCCATCGGCATCCAGAACCCGGGTGGCGACTACAACCAGCTGGGCAACACGCTGCTGCAGATCGAGAACGAGTTCTACGGCACCATCCGGCCCAAGCGCGTCATCTATCCCGGCGAGCGCCCGCTGCATGCGCTGCGCGAGCGCGGCGTCGAATACGTCGAAGTCCGGCTGATGGACCTGGACCCGTTCGAGCCGGTCGGCATCAACGCCCAGACCATGCGTTTCATCGACGTCTTCCTGCTGCATTGCCTGCTGAACGACAGCCCGGACGACACGCCGCAGGAAATCGACGAGCTGGCGCAGAACCAGCACCTGACGGCGGCGCGCGGACGCGAGCCGGGCCTGCGACTGCTGCGCGGTGGCCGCGAGGTGACGCTGATCGACTGGGGCGCCGAGCTGGTGGCCCAGTGCGCGCCGATCGCTGCCGAAATGGACGCCGCGCACGGCGGCTCGCTCTACGGCGATGCCGTGCGCGCCGCTTCGGCTGCGCTGGCCGCGCCTGACAGCCTGCCATCGGCACGCGTGCTGGCGGCCATGGCGTCGGCGCACGACAACTCCTTCATCCGCTTCGTGCGGGCCCAGTCCGAAAAGACGCGGGTCGAACTTCTGGGGCTGCCTTTTGCGGCCGAATTGCAGTCGCACTTCGAGGCCATGACGGCCGATTCGCTCAACGAGCAGAAGAAGATCGAGGCGGCCGACACGATGCCGTTCGAGATCTACCGCCAGCAGTACGTGTCGCCGGAGCGCCTCGGCGTGGGCCGCAAGCGCGAGCGCGCGGCAGCGACCACCTGAGGCGATCCCCGTAGGCAGCGGGTAGGCGTGGGCCTACCCGGTTTGGACGGACTCGCCCACCTGCATCGTGCGTGGTGTGCAGCGATCATTGCTGCAACGCGACATCGACATCGATCCAGCCCCTGCTTGCTCCGCCTCACCGTGAACATCCTGCCCATGCCCTTCAAGACGTACCTGGTTGAAGACAACCCGGTCATTCGGGAAAACCTCGTGGGGTTCCTCGAAGACGTGGCGGACGCCACCGTCGTTGCCCACGCCAGCACGGAAGCCGAGGCCGTGACCTGGTTGCGCAGCCACCGCGACGGCTGGGACGTGGCCATCGTCGACCTGTTCCTGGAGCAGGGCAACGGCTTCGGCGTGGTCGATGCCTGCCGAAACCGCGCCAAGCACCAGAAGGTCGTCGTGCTCAGCAACTACGCCACGGCAGACATGCGCGAACGGTCCCGCGCGCTGGGCGCCGACGCCTTCTTCGACAAGTCCGCCGAGATCGATCAACTGCTCGAATACTGCGAATCGGTGCGCGACGACCATTGAGCCGGCGTCACCTGGGAGCCAAGCCGATCCGCGCTTCTGAGGTAAAACGCCACGCGTCAATCACTTCAGAGGTATTCGAGTCATGAGCAGCATCGATTTCAAGGGCCGCGTTGCCATCGTTACGGGCGCAGGCGGTGGCCTGGGGCGGCAGCATGCGCTGGCGCTCGCGGCACGCGGCGCCAAGGTGCTCGTCAATGACCTGGGCGGCGCCCGCGACGGCTCCGGCGGCTCGGTCAGTGCGGCGCAGGCCGTGGTCGACGAAATCGTCGCTGCGGGCGGCGAGGCGCTGGCCAATGGCGCGTCGGTCACCGATTTCGCGGCGGTGCAGGCGATGGTCCAGCAGGCGGTCGATGCCTGGGGCCGGGTCGATGTGCTGATCAACAACGCGGGCATCCTGCGGGACAAGAGCTTCGCCAAGATGGAGCTGCCGGACTTCCAGCTGGTGGTCGATGTCCACCTGATGGGCGCCGTCAACTGCACCAAGGCGGTCTGGGCACTGATGAACGAGCAGAAGTACGGCCGCATCGTCATGACGACCTCGTCTTCCGGCCTCTACGGCAACTTCGGCCAGAGCAACTACGGCGCCGCCAAGATGGCGCTGGTCGGCCTCATGCAGACCCTGAGCATCGAGGGCGCCAAGAACGACATCCGCGTGAACTGCCTTGCGCCGACGGCCGCGACCCGCATGACCGAAGGGCTGATGCCGCAGGAGGTGCTCGATGCGCTCAAGCCCGAAGCCGTCGTGCCCGCCATGCTGGTGCTCGCGGCGCAGGATGCGCCCACGCGCACCATCCTCTGCGCCGGTGCCGGCACCTTCGAGGCCGCACACATCACGATGACCGAAGGCGCCTTCATCGGCATCGCCGCCGATGCGCCCGAGCAATTGGCGGCGCGCCTGGCCGAAGTGACGTCCCGCGAGGGCGACCAGGTGCCGAAGAGCGGCGCCGCGCAGGGCACCAACGAAGTCGGCAAGGCGATGGCCGCGGCACAGGCCGCTCGCGGCGCCTGAATTTCGACTGCTGCGGCGTTCTCAGGGCGTCGCGGCGGGTGCGGCGGCCGGCGCCGCAGCCGGTGCAGCCGACGTGGCGGCTGCTGGCGTGGCGGGTGCTGCGGCCGTGGCTGCCGCAGTGGGCGCCGCCACCGGTGCCACCGGCGCAGGCGCAGCCACCGGCGCAGGCGCCGCCACCGGCGGTGAATGGCGCAGCGAGACCGGCAGGTGCGAATCCAGCCAGTCCATGCGCCAGGCGACCACCAGCAGCAGGACGACCACGACGACCACCGCCAGCGTGCGCGAGGCCCCGTGCCGCTCGGCGAACGGGTCGTTCAGCAGCCGGCGCGATTGCGGCGGGATGTGCGCCGTCTGCGACAGCGAGCCGCCCAGCTGCACGTTGACCCGCATGCGGCCGTTGATGGCCCAGCCGCTCGCATCCAGGATCGGGCCCAGGCTGCGCTGGCGCAGCTTGAGCCAGGCCACCAGCATGCTCGGCCCGGAAATCGCCAGCACGATGCCGAGGATCGCGATCGGGATCCACTGGCCCAGGTCGACGAACTTGCCGAAGATGCCGACCAGCACCGCGCTGATGCTTCCCAGCGCCACGCCGATGGCCGCCACGGTGCCCACGTCCACCTTGCCCGGCAGCTTGACCGGCGGTGGCGGGGCCTTGGCGTCGGCCGCCGCCTTGTCGGCGGTGGTCAGCGTGGTGGCCAGGTTGTTCAGCGAGCCCTGCGCGGCGGTGTCGCTGGCCGCCGCGCGCTTGGCCACCTGTTCCTCGATCATCCGCAGGAACTTCTTGTAGGGCGAGAAGAAGGCCTGGCCGACGCTGGTCGGGTTCTCGATCACCTTGATGATGCTCGCGTCCCAGTCGTTGCCCTGCCGGTCGTAGAACACGCCGTTGCGCCCGATGAACAGGAAATCGACGTCGCCCGCGGTGAAGGCCGCGACGATGGTCATCGTCTTGTCGCCGCGCTTGCAGGCGCAGTAGGCCAGATAGGCCTTGGCCAGCCCGGCCAGCGGCGCGTGCTTCGACGCGTCGGCCACCTGAACGGCCAGGTCGCAGCTGCGGCCGTCCAGGTACAGCGTGCCGGCCTGGAAGATCGCGCCCTCGCGGCTGTAGAACTCCTTGAAGGACACGAAGTTGTGCAGCAGGTGCACCAGGTCGCGCTTGAGCCGCAGCAGCTTCTCGAGGTCGACGATGCGTGCGTTGTGCGGCTCGACCTGTTCGTCCTGGTCGATCAGCGCGAGCACTGCGGCTTCGCCGTCGAGCGCCAGCTGGACCTTGTCGACCGCCAGGCTGCCAAGCGGCGTGTCGGGCCGGGCGTCCAGCCAGCGCTGGCAGGGCGCGAGCGTCTGCTTGAGCGTGGTCCATTCGGCCTCGGTGAGCGTGTCGACGGCACCGGCGACCAGAGGCCGCACCGCATCGCGTTGCAGCGTCTGCAGCGCATCGGCCCAGGCCGGGTTGACGCCGTGCAGCAACGGCAGGCTCCGGTCGGGCGCGATCGGAGCCAGCGGCAGCCTGGCGATGCTGGCTGCGCGCAGGCTCAGGTCCTGCGCGGCCAGCGCCTCGTATTCCTCGGTCGACGGATTGAGCGAAGCGACCGCGCGCGGGTCGTAGGCAGCGACGCGGCAGCGCGCGAAGAAGTCGTCGACCTTGTCCCGCACGGCATTGACGGCCTCGGCGGCGGCCAGCGTCTTCTCGCCGAGCGGCAGCGACGGGTCGTCGGTGGCTGCACCCGCAGCGGATTGCCAGTCGTGCAGTGCCCGGGCCGACTTGAAGAAGGCTTCTGCATGTGCGCGATCGATGCCGTCCTTGCCGCTGCGATCCTTCACCGCGCCGTTCGCCTTGGCGATCTGACCGATCAACTCGCGCGTCGGCTCGTCCTCGGCCGTGTCGGGCGTGATCACGCCGTCGCCATTGAAACGCATGGCCGCGAGCAACGCGCTGCGGTCGGTCACGTCGGCCAGCGTCAGCGTGTCGGCGTCGGCCTTGCCCCTGACCTGGAGGATGCGCCTGGCCTCTTCGGCGAGCGATGCGCTCTTGCCGTCGCCGTCGGCCATCGCGGACAGCGCCATGGCGTCGCCGCCCTGCAGCAACTCGTCGGGATTGCGCATCTGCGCGCAGACCCACTCGCAGGCCGCGATGATTTCCGGTGGCCGGATGCGGCCGTCCTGGTCGGTGTCGATCAGGTCGAGCGTCCGCGTGTCGAACTCGACGCCGCGCGTGGGGCATGCCAGCGCCACCCACAGCTTCTGGTCGAGTTGACGGATGTTGGCGATGTCGGCGCCGTTGCGAAAGACGAGCTGGTCGACGCCGCCCGCGCGAAAGAATTGCCAGGTGTGCTTGCCGGTCATGCGTTCAGGGTTCCCTCGTGATGGAAGCCCCTATTCGACCACGGGAAGCCTCACTCGACCACGGCGCCGTCGTCCTTGCGAATCGATTGACGGTCGCGATGGCTGTTCATGCGGCCGATCGCGCTGTCCAGGGCGCGTTTGAGCTTGTCTGCGGCGCCGCGGAAGGCGTCGTCGATGTTGTCGGCGTCATGCGTGACGGCCATGGGTTGCAGATGCACCAGGCGCGCTTCCATGACGCAGCGTTTGTCCCCCGCGCCGCCCGCCGCATGGTTCTCGTCGCTCAGGTGGATTTCGATGCGGGTGACGTCCGCGGCAAAACGCGAAAAGAGCTGGCGGATCTCCGTGTCGGCCCAGCGGTCCAGGGTGTCCTTGTTCTCGATGCCGTTGCTGGTGTTCAGTTGGATCTGCATGCGATGTGCCTCTTTCATGGATTGAACGAATGGCCACTCTGACGCCTTGCGGAACGTCGCCGCGTAGGCCGTCGGGCCACGCGGCTGAGGCGCGATCACTCACACTGGCGACGCCCGATGGGTTGCGGCGAAAATCGCCGCATGCAAGCCCTGCCCACCACCCTGTGCTACCTCAACGGCGAGTACACGCCGGTCCACGAGGCCAAGGTCTCCGTTCTCGACCGCGGCTTCATCTTCGGCGACGGCATCTATGACGTGGTGCCGGTCTATGACCGAAAGCTGTTCCGGTGGCCGCAGCACCTGGCCCGCCTGGAACGCAGCCTGTCGAGCGTGCGCATTCCCAATCCGCACACGCCGGACGAGTGGCTGGCGCGCTGCCGCCGGCTGGTGGCCGAGCAGCCGGCCGCGCACCAGATGGTCTATATCCAGGTGACGCGCGGCGTCGCGGTGCGGGACCACGTGATGCCGGCCGATCTCGTGCCCACGGTGTTCATGATGGCCAATCCGATGAAGCCGCCGGGCGAGGCGCAGTTGCGCGACGGCGTGACCTGCATCTCGGCGCGCGACTTCCGCTGGGAGCGTGCCGACATCAAGAGCACTTCGCTGCTCGGCAACGTGCTGGCGCGCCAGATGTCGGCCGACGTCGGCGCGACCGAAACCGTGCTGTTCCGCGACGGCCTGCTGACCGAGGCGTCCTCGTCCAACGTCTGGGTGGTGCATGGCGGTGCGGTGTTCGGCGCGCCGAAGAGCCAGCATGTGCTGGAAGGCATCCGCTACGACCTGATCCGCGAACTGTGCGAGGCGGAGGGCATTCCGTTCAGCCTGCGGCCGGTCGCCGAGGCCGAGGTACGCGGCGCGGACGAGCTGCTGCTGAGTTCCGCAAGCAAGGAAGTGCTGCCCATCACGCGTCTCGACGGCGAATCGGTGGGCTCGGGCAAGCCGGGGCCGGTGTTCGCCCGGCTGCATGCCGCCTACCAGCAGGCCAAGGCGGCGCAGTGCATCTGACGCCCTGATGCCTGGCGCGGGTGCGGGCTCAGCTCTGGATGTAGGTCGTGAGCTGTTCGATGGTCTGCTCGTGCTCCGAGATGATGTCGTCCATCAGGTCTCGAATCGACAGCAGGCCCAGCACCCGGCCGCCTTCGACCACGGGCAGGTGGCGGATGCGCCGCTGGCTCATCAGCGTCATGCATTCGCGGGTGCTGGTGGACGGACGCACCGTCGACAGGTTGCGGCTCATGATCTCGGAAATCGCGACTTCCTTCGAGTTGAGCCCCTGCAGCGCGATCTTGCGGGTGTAGTCGCGTTCGGAGAACATGCCGACCAGCCGGTCGCCGGTCATCACCATCAGCGCGCCGACCTCGTAGCGGGCCAGCACCTGCAGGGCGTCGAACACGGCTGCCTCGGGTGTGGTGCGCCAGGCAGCGGAATCGCGTCGCTTGAGCAGTTCGGAGACAGGTTTCATCGGAACCTCCTGAGGAGTGGATGCGTCAACCCGGCATGGGCCGCGTCGCACAAATCATAGGCCGCGGAGGTGGCCGCGAACAACCCCTTGTCGCACTCCTTCACAATCCAGGCCCTCATACCGATCAGCACAAGGACAAAGGCGCGCGATGGCGATTCAGTGGTTTCCCGGGCACATGCACCTCACGCAGAAGGCGATTGCGGAGCGCATCAAGGACATCGACGTGGTCATCGAGCTGCTCGATGCCCGGCTGCCCGGCTCCAGCGCCAACCCGATGCTGGCCCAGCTGACGGGCCACAAGCCCGGGCTGAAGGTGCTCAACAAGCAGGACCTGGCCGACCCCGCGGTCACCGCGCAATGGCTCGCGCACTACAACGCGCAGCCCGACACGCGCGCGCTCGGCCTCGACGCCAGCCTGACGACGCCGGCGCAGCAACTGGTCGCGGCCTGCCACCAGCTGTCGCCCAACCGCGGTGGCCTGGCCAAGCCGATGCGCGTGCTGATCTGCGGCATTCCGAACGTCGGCAAGTCGACGCTGATCAACACGCTCAGCGGCAGCCGCAAGGCCAAGACCGGCGACGAGGCCGGCATCACCAAGCTGGAGCAGCGCATCACGCTGGCCGACGACTTCTACCTGTGGGACACGCCCGGCATGCTGTGGCCGCGCATCATCGTGGCGAAGAGCGGCTACAACCTCGCGGCCAGCGGCGCGGTCGGCCGCAACGCGTTCGACGAGGAGGAAGTCGCGCTGGAACTGCTGAACTACCTGAAGGCGCATTACGCCGGCCTGGTGGAGACACGCTTCAAGCTCGACCTCGACGCGGCCGGGGTCGCCGAGCTGAAGGACGAGGAACTGCTCGAAGCCGTCGGCCGCAAGCGCGGTGCGCTGCTGGGCAAGGGCCGCATCAACCTGCAGAAGGCGGCCGAGATCGTGATGAACACCTTCCGCGACGGCAGCATGGGCCGCATCACGCTGGAGACGCCCGAGGAATTCGCGCAATGGCTGGCCGAGGGCCAGCAACTCGATGCCGAACGACAGATGCGCAAGGCCGAATCGAAGACGCGGCGCTCGGGCAAGAAGCCGCGCGATACCGGCGATACCGAAGCCTGACTCGACGACGCTGACCGGCGCTGCGCCCGGCAGCGAGCAACTACAGCGACGTCCAGCCGTTGCCCAGCGCGATCTTCAGCAGCTCGCTGGCCGAGTCGACGCCGAGCTTGCGGCGCAGGCTGAAGCGGTGCGTCTCGACCGTGCGCACGCTGATGTCGAGCTCGCGCGCGACCAGCTTGTTGCTGCGTCCGTGGGCGAGCAGCACCAGGATCTCGCGCTCGCGTGCCGTCAGCTGCGGCAGCCCCGCGCCGGGCTGGAGCACCGCGCTCGCGACGCGCGCGCTGAAGTAGGTTCCGCCCGTGCACACCACGCTGATCGCACTCAGGATCTCCTCGGTCGGCGACTCCTTCAGCACATAGCCACAGGCGCCGGCCTGGATCGCGCTCAGCACGTACTCGCGGTTGTCGTACATGCTGAGCATCAGCACCTTGATCGCCGGATGCCGCGCGCGCAGCGCCGTCGCCAGCTCGATGCCGTTCATGCCGCGCATGCCGACGTCGACCAGCATCAGGTCGGGCGGATCGAGCGCGGCGATCTGCAGCGCCTCGGCGCCGCTCGCGGCCTCGCCCGCGACCTGCAGATGCGGCACCACCGCCAGCCGCGCACGCAGGCCGTCGCGCACCAGCGGATGGTCGTCGACGATCACCAGTCGGATCAGCGGCAGCGCGTCGGTGTCCATGGCATTCCCCGTGTTCAGGCTGCGCCCGCCAGCGGAAAGCTCGCGATCAGCTCGGTGCGCCCGGGCTGCGACAGCAGCTGGAAGCTCCCGCCGTTGCGCTCCACCCGTTCGCGCATGTTGGTCAGGCCGATGCCGCGGTCCTTGCTCGACTCGACCGTCTGCACGTCGAAGCCGCAGCCGTCGTCGGTGATGCGCAGCGCGAGCCGGTCGTCGGCGTCGTCGAGCCGGATGTCGACCCGGGTGGCGCGCGCATGGCGCTCCACGTTGCGCAGCGCCTCCTGCGCCACGCGGAACAGGCTGACCGCCTGCAGCTCGGGCAGCCGTTCCTCGTGCACGTGCGGCGACACCGCGACCTGCAGCCCGCTGCGCTCGGCGATCTCGTCGGCGATGTGCTGCAACGCGGCGGGCAGCCCGAGGTCGTCGAGCATCGCCGGACGCAGGTCGTGCGAGATGCGGCGGACCTCGCCGATGGCCTGCGAGAGCGCGTTCAACTCGCGGTCGATCGCCATCACCGGCCGGTCGCCCGGATGCGTCAGCCGGTGGCCGACCAGTTCGAACTGGTACTTGATCGACACCAGCAACTGGCAGATGTGGTCGTGCAGCTCGCGCGAGACGCGGGCGCGCTCTTCTTCCTGTGAGCTCACGATGCGGTGCGCCAGCGCCTTGAGCTTGCGGTCGGCCTGGCGCTGCTCGCTGAGGTTGAGCGCCATGCCACCCGCGAACACCGCCAGGACCGCGACGAGCGCGACCGCCGCCAGGCCGAGCAGCGTCTGGCGCACGCTCGCGAGCAGGTTGCCGCGCAGCCGGCCGGCGGCCGCATCGACGTCGTCCAGGTAGATGCCGGTGCCCAGCATCCAGCCCCAGCGCGGCAGCTCGACCGAGTAGCCGAGCTTGCGCTCGATGCGGCCGGTCGAGGGCTTGGGCCAGAGGTAGCGCTGGTAGCCGCCGCCCTCGTGGGCGCGTGCGATCAGCTCGCGGATCATGTAGGTGCCGTCGGTGTCGCGGCGGTCCCAGAGGTTCTGGCCGATCAGCTCCGGCTGGCGCGGATGCACCAGGCTCAGCCCGGTGCTGTCGTAGACGTAGAAGTAGCCGTCGTCGCCGAAATTCATGCTGGAGAGGATCGCCTTGGCCTGCTCCTTCGCGGCCTCGTCGTCGCGCCCGGCACCGTAGAGGTGGTCGATCGAGGTCAGCGCGAGTGCGACGTAGCTGTGCAGCTCCTCCCGTTTGGCGCTCAGCAGCACGTCTTCGAGCACCTGCGCCTGCTGCTGATCGAGCCGACGCATCTCGACCGTGAGCAACGCGCCGATGGCGATCACGGCCAGCAGCAGCGGCGTGACCGCCAGCAGCAGGATCTTGGCCTTCGGCTTCATGGCCGCGATTGTGGTCTCGGCACCGGTGCAAAAGCGTCGCCGTGGCGGCTGCCTCGCGTTTTCCCTTATGCATTACTACGCAGAGCCCCTCCGCAGTGATGCGCATGGTCATCGGCAGTGCGATCCCCATAATTTCCGAGGCGCCGCAGCCGGCCCAAGTCCAGCAAGTCCAACAACGAAGGAGACATCCCTTGACCCATTTCACCCGGAAGATCGCGACCGCCATCGCGCTGGCCGCACTGACCACCCTGTCCATGGCGGCCGACCCGATCAAGATCGGCGTCGACGGCCCGTTCACCGGCGGGTCCTCGTCGATGGGCGTGAGCATGCGCGACGGCGTGCGGCTGGCCGCCGAAGAGATCAACAAGGCCGGCGGCGTGCTGGGCCGGCAGATCCAGCTGGTCGAACGCGACGACGAGGCCAAGAACGAGCGCGGCGTGCAGATCGCGCAGGAGTTCATCAACAAGGAAAAGGTCGTGGCCGTGGTCGGCTACATCAACACCGGCGTGGCGCTCGCGTCGCAGCGCTTCTTCCAGGACGCGAAGGTGCCGGTGCTGAACAACGTGGCGACCGGCTCGGTCATCACGCACCAGTTCGACAAGGACCCCGAGAACTACGTGTTCCGCAACGCGGCGCACGACAGCATCCAGGCGCCGATGATCGTGGAAGAGGCCGTCACCCGCCGCGGCTACAAGAAGGTCGCGATCCTGGCGGACTCCACCAACTACGGCCAACTCGGCCGCGAAGACCTGGAGAAGGCGCTCAAGGCCAAGGGCATCACGCCGGTCGCCGTCGAGAAGTTCAACATCAAGGACGTCGACATGACGGCCCAGCTGCTCAAGGCCAAGGAAGCCGGCGCCGAAGCCGTGCTGACCTACGGCATCGGCCCCGAGCTGGCGCAGATCGCCAACGGCATGACCAAGCTGGGCTGGAAGGTGCCGATGATCGGCAGCTGGACGCTGGCGATGGCCAACTTCATCGACAACGCCGGCCCGGGCGGCGAGGGCGCGCGCATGCCGCAGACCTTCATCCAGGAGCCGACCACGCCCAAGCGCAAGGCCTTCATCGATGCCTTCGTCGCCAAGTTCAAGCCGAAGAACAACCGCATGGATTCGCCGGTGTCGGCAGCGCAGGGCTACGACTCGATCTACCTGCTGGCCGCGGCCATCAAGCAGGCCAACAGCACCGAAGGTCCGAAGGTCAAGGCCGCGCTGGAAGACCTGAAGACGCCGGTCGAGGGCGTCGTGACGACCTACAACAAGCCCTTCTCGGCCACCGACCATGACGCCATCACCGCGAACATCCCGGTGTTCGGCGAAGTGAAGGCCGGCCGCGTGGCGTTCGCGAACGCCGAAGACCAGAAGAGCGCCGGCAAGGTCCGCGTCAAACAGTAAGCCTCGTTGCAGCGCGCCGGTGCGGGAATCCTTCCCGAGCCGGCGCGTTCGCATGTCCATCGCCGCTCCGGCGCGCCTCCAGCGACCTTCGAGACCGTCATGCAAATCCTGACCCAACTCATCTTCAGCGGCATCGCGCTGGGGATGATCTATGCGGTGATCGCGTTCGGCTACCAGCTGACCTTCGCCACGTCCGACACCCTCAACTTCGGCCAGGGCGACGCCCTGATGCTCGGTGCGCTGGTCGGCCTCACGCTGGTCGGGCTGGGGGTCAACTACTGGCTGATGATCCCGATCGTCTGCGTGTTCGGCGCCTTCCAGGGCGCGGTGGTCGAGCGCATCGGCGTGCGGCCCGCGATCAAGATCAAGAGCGAGTTCGGCTGGATCATGTCGACCATCGCGCTGGGCATCATCTTCAAGAACGTGGCCGAGAACGTCTGGGGCCGCGACGACCTGAAGTTCCCGTCGCCGCTGCCGGAGTCGCCGCTCAAGTTCCTCAACGCCAACGTGCTGCCGATGGAAATCCTGGTGGTGGTCGGCGCGCTGCTCATGATGCTGGCGGTCGAGCTGTTCAACCGCCGCTCGATCTACGGCAAGGCGGTGGTCGCGACCTTCAACGACCGCGACGCCGCCAAGCTGATGGGCATCAACACCGGGCTGGTCATCACCTTCTCGTACGCGCTGTCGTCGATGACGGCGGCCTTCGCCGGCGTGCTGATCGCGCCGCTCACGCTCACCGGCGCCACGATGGGCGCCGTGCTCGGCCTGAAGGCCTTCGCGGTGGCGATCATCGGCGGGCTGACCAGCGGCATGGGCATCGTGGTCGGCGGGATCATCCTCGGCATCGCCGAGACCACCACCGGCTTCTACCTGAGTACCGGCTACAAGGACGTGCCCGGGCTCGTGCTGCTGCTGATCGTGCTGGCCGTGCGGCCGGCGGGCCTGTTCGGCAAGACCGCCATCAAGAAGGTGTGACGACGTGGCCCTGCAATCCGAAAAGATGAAGACCAGCCACCTGCTGCTGGCCATTGCGGGCGTCGCCGCATTGCTGCTGTTCCCGATCGGCATCGACAACCCGTACTACATCCACCTGCTCGAGACCATCATGATCTATGCGATCGTGCTGTTCGGGCTCGACATCGTGGTCGGCTACACCGGCCAGGTGTCGCTCGGCCATGCCGGGCTGTTCGGCCTGGGCGCCTATGCGGCCGGCGTGCTGGTGTTCAAGCTGGCGGCGCCGTTCTGGATCACCGTGCCGGTCGCGATCCTGTTCACCGCCGGCTTCGGCGCGCTGCTGGCGCTGCCGGCGCTGCGCGTGTCGGGGCCTTACCTGGCGATGGTCACGCTGGCCTTCGGCACGATCATCCAGATCCTCATCAACGAGATGAGCTTCCTCACCGAAGGCCCCATGGGCATCAAGCTCGACAAGCCGACGTTGTTCGGCCACAAGCTCGACGAGCGCGAGTTCTACTGGGTCGTGGCGGTGCTGATGGTGCTGGCGCTGGCGGTGGTGCACCGCATCCTGCGCTCGCACCTGGGCCGGGCCTTCGAGGCACTGCGCGGCAGCCCGGTCGCATCGGACTGCATGGGCGTGTCGGTCTACCGCTACAAGGTCTACGCCTTCGTGATCAGCGCGGGCTTCGCCGGGCTGGCGGGCTGCCTGTATGCGTATTCCGAGCAATACATCTCGCCCAACTCGTACAACTTCGAACTCACGGTACTGTTCCTGCTGGCGGTGATCATGGGCGGGCGCAAGAGCCGTATCGGCTCGCTGATCGGCGCGGCCATCATCGTGCTGCTGCCCAAGCTGCTGGACGACGTCGTGCTGTTCCGCTACGTGGCGGTGGTGCTCGCGGTGCTGGTGGCGGTGTCGGCCGTGGTCGCGGTGCGGCGCGGACGCGCCACGCCGGCGCAGATGGCCATTCCGGTGGCTGGCAGCATCGCGCTGGCCGCGCTCGCCTTCTGGCTCGAGACCATGACCGACTGGCGGCTCTCGATCTTCGGCGTGATCATGCTGTTCGTCGTGTACTACCTGCAGGACGGCATCGTCGGCTTCGTGCGCAAGGCCTTCAACATCCGCCGCGCGGCGCCGTCGCTGGACGTGCTCGGCACCGGGCTGTCGGCGTCGAACGCGGTCTCGACCGCCGCACAGGCCGGTGGCTCGGCCGAGGTGCTGCAGGCGGCCGGCGTGCTGATGCAGTTCGGCGGCCTGAAGGCGCTGAACAACGTCGACCTGACGATCCGGCGCGGCACCATCCACGGGCTGATCGGCCCGAACGGCTCGGGCAAGAGCACGATGATGAACGTGCTGACCGGCATCTACGTGCCCACGGCCGGTGCCATCAGTTTCGGCGGCCGGTCGCTGGTCGGGCGCACCTCGTCGGACATCGCGCTGTCGGGCATTGCGCGCACCTTCCAGAACGTGCAGCTGTTCGGCGAGATGACGGCGCTGCAGAACGTGCAGGTCGGGCTGCATCACACCTTCCGTAGCAACCTGCTCGACGTCGCCCTGCACACGCCGCGCTATCGGCGCGAGAGCGACGCGGCGGTCGATCGCGCGCTGGGCCTGCTGAAGTTCGTCGGTCTCGGCGAGTTCGTGGCGGAGGAGGCGCGCAACCTGCCTTACGGCAAGCAGCGCCTGCTCGAGATCGCCCGTGCCCTGGCACTCGACCCCCAACTGCTGCTGCTCGACGAGCCCGCGGCCGGGTTGACGGCGCCGGACATCAAGGAGCTGATCGCGATCATCCGCAAGATCCGCGAACACGGCGTGACCGTGATCCTGATCGAGCACCACATGGACGTCGTGATGAGCATGTGCGACACGGTCTCGGTGCTCGACTTCGGCCAGAAGATTGCCGAGGGCGAACCTGCCGCGGTGCAGGCCGACGAGAAAGTCATCGAGGCGTATCTGGGCGGCCAGACAACCGAACCCACCGAACCCGCACAGGCCTGAAGCGAGGACTTCTCCATGCTGACCATCCAGAATCTCTCCGCCGGCTACGGCAAGGTGCAGGTGCTGCACGGCATTTCGATCGAGGTACCCAAGGGCAAGGTCGTGACGCTGATCGGCTCCAACGGCGCGGGCAAGACGACGACCATGCGCGCCGTGTCCGGAATGATCGCGCCCACCGCCGGCGAGATCACGCTCAACGGCAAGCGCATCGACGGCCTCGAGTCCTTCCACATCGCCAAGCTCGGGCTGGCGCACTCGCCCGAGGGACGGCGCGTGTTCGCGACGATGACGGTCACCGACAACCTCACGCTCGGCGCCTTCCCGCGCCTGACCGGCAGCCGCCCGCGCGGCGACGTGGCGGGCGACCTGGAGCGGGCGATGGAACTGTTCCCGCGGCTCAAGGAACGGCGCGCCCAGCTGGCCGGCACGCTGTCGGGCGGCGAGCAGCAGATGCTGGCGATGGCGCGCGCCGTGATGCTGAACCCCGAAGTCGTGCTGCTCGACGAGCCGTCGATGGGCCTGGCGCCGATCCTGGTGGCCGAGGTCTTCCGCATCATCGAGCGCCTCAAGGGCGAGGGCGTGACGATGCTGCTGGTCGAGCAGTTCGCCGCAGCGGCGCTCGGGGTCGCGGACTATGGCTACGTGCTGGAGAACGGCCGCATTTCATTGCACGGGCCGGCCGACAAGCTGCGCAGCGATCCGGCGGTGAAGGCTGCGTACCTGGGCGGCGGGCACTGAGGCCGCCGGCCTCGCAGTGCGCTACGTCGCCACTGCCGCCTACAGCGCGATCTTCCCCGCCTCCACATACTCCTCGAACTGCGTGCGCGGCATGGCCGTCAGGCCGAGCACGCCGGGTTCGGCTTCCCAGCTCAGCGTGGCGCTGTCGGGGGCGAGATCGACTTCTATGCGCCCCTTCGGAATGACGAGCGGTGGGCCGTCACCCGGCGTGTAGGTGACGTGGCCGACGATGGTGGCGAATTGGGACATGGCGATTTCCTCTTCTCTATGAACAGCCGCCATTTAATGCGCGCGGCATGTCGGTGCGTGTCGGAAGACCGGCCGGCTTGGGTACGGTGTTCCGCGGCGATGTCCGACTGCGCGCCTTTCCCCGGCGCCTGTAGCAAACTCCGCATCCCACCCCGACCGATTTCGCCCCTCCCATGACACAGATCCTTCCCAGCTTCGAAGTCCTCCCGCGCGACCTGTCCGCCTACCGCGAAGGCAACATCGGCATCGACTACGTGCACCGCTTCGAATCCGGCAAGCCCGGCCCGCACGTGCTGATCAACGCGCTGACGCACGGCAACGAGATCTGCGGCATGGTCGCGGCCACGCACCTGCTCGACACCGGCGTGCGCCCGAAGATCGGCACGCTGACCGTGAGCTTCTCGAACGTCGAGGCCTACGAGTCCTTCGACAAGGCCAAGCCCTTCGACAGCCGGCAGATCGTGCACAACATGAACCGCATCTGGTCGACCGAGCTGCTCGACGGTCCGGAAGACAGCCCCGAACTGCGCCGTGCGCGCGTGCTGCGCCCGGTGATCGACGCGGCCGACTACATCCTCGACATCCACTCGACCAGCCAGGACGTGGTGCCGTTCTGGGTCTATCCGGCCTACGAGCGCAACGCGCAGGTCGCGCTGGCGGTCGGCCGGCCGCCGGTGCATCTGGTGATGCCCAACGGCCTGGGTTCGGGCACGCCGCTGATCCAGTACGGCCACCATGCCGACCCCGAAGGCAAGGGCGGCGCGGTCGTGGTCGAGTGCGGCCAGCATTTCAAGCAGTCGGCCGCCGACCTGGCGACCGCCGTGACGCTCGACTTCCTCGCGCATTTCGGCCTGATCGATGCCGACCCGGCACGACCGGCCCCGGCGCCGCAACGCCGTTTCGAGCTGCTGCAGACGCACATGGTCAAGGACCCGAGCTTCGCCTTCACCCGGCCGCTGATCGGCTTCGAGACCTTCGCCAAGGGCGAACTCATCGCGATGAACGGCACCGAGGAAATCCGTTCGCCCTGCGACGACTGCACGGTCTTCATGCCCACGCACACGCCGATCGTCGGGCGCGAGGCCGTCTATCTGACCAAGCCGCTCTGAGGCTGAGAACGGCCGCCACGCGGCGGCCGTGCGACCGTTCGCCGTGTTCCGACCGATGACTTCTTCCCTGGCTTCCACCTTCCAGATCGACCGCGGCGGCGTCCAGCAGGCGCTGCGCATGGCGCTGGCCGCGCTGCTTGCCTTCTCGATCGCAGCGATGCTGCACGTCCACAACGCCTACTGGGCCGCCATGCCGGTCTGGGTCGTGGCGCAGTCCGCGCGAGGGCTGCTGCTGGAGCGCGGCTTCTATCGCATCGTCGGCACCGTGCTCGGCGCGGCGGCCGGTTTCGGCATGCTGCACGTCGCCGGCAATCCGTATGCATTGCTGGCGCTGCTCGGCATCTGGGTGGCGCTGAACGCGGCGTTCACGCACATCTTCCGCGGCGTGCTGTCGTACGGCGCGATGATGGCCGGCATGACGGCCGCGGTCGTGGTGCTGCCCTCGGTCAACGCGCCGGAGCACATGCTGGCGCTGGCGGCGGCGCGCGTCGAATGCACGCTGATCGGCGTGGTGGTGGTGACGCTGGTCACCGGCTTCTTCACGCCGCACTCGCGCCGTGACGATTTCTATCGCCGCGTGCAGTCGCTTGCGGCCGATGCGCAGGCGTTCGCGGCCCAGGCGGCCGGCGGCGTGGGTCCTGCGCAGACCGCCGAACTCGAGCGCCGCACGCTGGCCGGCATGAGCGACGTCGATGCCAATGCGCGGCTGGTCGCGGCCGGCTCGGTCGACGGCTATCGCCGGCTGCTGCACTGCAATGCGCTGATCTCCGCATCGATCGCCGTGATGGCCGCAGGCAGTGCGCTGCGCGCCCGGCGCGCACGTGGCGCCGACGACGTGGATGCGGTGCAGCGGCTGGCCGAGGCCGATGCGCAACTGGTGGCCGCGCGGCAGGCGCTGATGGCCGAGCCCGGCAGCGCCGATGCGCGATCGTTCGGGCCGAAGGTGACGCAGCTCATGCCGCACCGCGACTGGCAGCGCGCCTGCACGCACGGTCTCGTATCCGGCGGCGCCACCTTCGTGGCCGCCGCGGCCGGCTTCGCCTCCGGCTGGCCGGCAGGGGAGCTTGCCGCGCTGGGCGTGTGCATCTTCTCGATGGTCCTCGGCTCGCTCGCGGCACCGCGCGTGGTCGCGCCCAAGCTGCTCGCCGGCGTGTTGGCGGGCGTGCTTTTCGCTACCTTCTATCGCTTCGTGGTCCAGCCCCATGTCGACGGTACCGGTGCGCTGGTGCTGAGCGTGGCGCCCTTCATCCTGCTGGGTGCCTTCGCGCGATTCAGCCGCCGCACGATGATGCCGGCGCTCGACGCCAACATGTGCTTCATGCTGGGCAGCCAGGCCGGCATGCCGGCCGCCGGCGCGGCGGAGATCCTCAACGGCGCGGCGGCTTTGCTGCTGGCGGCCGCGCTGGTCGGCTTCGGCTTCTGGCTCGCACCCGACCGTCCGGCCGAGCGATCGCGCGGCCTTGCCCAGGCCATTCGACGCGATCTGCAGCGCCTGCTGGACGACGGCCGTCCGACGCGCGACTGGCATGCGCGGTCGTCGCGCCGCATCCTGCGGCTGATGCTCGACCTGCAACGTGCCGGCCGCCACGGCGAGGCGCCCGCGGGCCTGCTGGCTGCCGCCAATCTCGGCCATGCGATCGTGGCGTTGCAGGCCATGGCGGCGGGCTTGCCAGCCGGCACCGGCCGGCATGCGGCCATCGACGCCACACTTCAGGCCTTGCGCGGTTTCGATGCCGATCCGCTCGCTGCCGCCGACGCGCTCGAACGGCTGTCCGCCGATGCGCGCGAGCCGGCACTGACGCACCTTCAGCAGGACGCTGCCGACGCCTTGCGCGCGGGCGCCATGCTCGCCTGACGGCGGCCCCGACCTCGGCGCCGGCGTCGCGCATCGCGGCCGCCAAGGCGCCTGCATGCCCACCTTTCCCCGCCCGATCGGGCGCCTCTTCGCGACGCCATCGATGCTGCGGTGCAGCTTAGGGCAATCGCTCATGCACGGCGCCGAAGGCGCGCCCACACTCGCACCGGTCAAGTCGCCTACCGCACGGTAACCCCCCGCATCTCCCTGGGGCCGCGCGGTGCGATGGACGTTGTTCGGGCATTCAGTTCGGTGAGGAGTCGAATGGGTACTCAGCTTGCGGATTCGCCCTGGCGGATCGATCGGGAACAGCAGCAGCCGCGCAGCGCGAAGCGTGACGCGGTGCTGGTCGCGGCGGCGCGGCTGTTCACCCAGCGCGGGTTCCAGGGCACGTCGCTGGACGACATTGCCCAGAGCCTCGGCGTCACGAAGCCGACGCTCTACCACTACGTCTCCAACAAGGAAGAGATCCTTTTCGAGTGCGTGCGCCGCGGGCTCGGTGCATTGCAGCAGTGCATCAGCGAAGCCGCCGAACGCGGCCTGACCGGGCGCGAGCGCCTGCGCGCGGCGATGCACAACTACGCCGACATCGTGACCAGCGACTTCGGCCTCTGCGTGATCCGCGTGGGCGAGGACCCGCTGTCGGAGGCGCGCCGGCGCGAACTGCGCGAGCTCAAGGGCGGCATCGATACCGAGTTCCGCGCATTGATCGAAGAAGGCATGCGCGACGGCTGGATCGCAACGGGCGATGCCGCCATGGCGGCGTACACCGTCGTCGGTGCGCTCAGTGGCGTCGGCCGCTGGTACCGGCCGGAAACCCAGGGCACGCACGGCCTGGGCGACGCGGTCGCGCACTGCATCGAAATGCTCATGCGCGGCGTGCTGAGTGCGCCGCCCGCAGTCAACGAATCCGCGCGGCCGAGTCCGGCCGCCGCATCTCCTGGAGTCACCGTGGCAGAGATTCGCCGTGAGATTCATTTTGGTCATCGCGTGGTGCGCTGCTTCACACCGCGTCCTCCGCACATCGCGCAGATGCTGGTCGATGCGCTGGCCGCTCGCCCCGATGCCGAAGCGCTGGTCGTCGGCAGCTTGCGGCTCACCTGGCGCGGGCTGCATCACGCGGTATGCAAGTGCGCCGGCGGCCTGCGCGCGCAGGGCGTCGGCCCCGGCGACCGCGTCGCGCTCTACATGGGCAACTGCGCGGAGTTCGTGATCGCCGCCTATGCATGCGCCTGGATGGGGGCGGTCGCGGTGCCGATCAGCGCACGGGCACGCACGCCCGAGCTCGAATACACGCTCAACGACGCGGCGGCTGTCGCGTTGATCTGCGGCAACGAGCTGGCGGGCTTCCTGCCGGTGCCCGACGCGGTGCCCGCGCTGCGCCATCGTTTCGTCACCGGCGACGCCGCGGATGGCTGCCGGCCCTTTGCACAGCTCACGCAGGCCGAGCCGGTGGCCGAGCCGCATGCCGCGGCGGAAGAAGACGTCGCCGTGCTGCTCTACACATCGGGGACGACCGGCAAGCCGAAGGGCGCCATGCTGTGCCACATCAACGTCGCGCATTCGGTCATGCACTTCGCCCGGGCGCAGGGGCTCGCGCCGGAAGACCGCAGCGTGGTGGCGGTGCCGTTGACCCACGTGACAGGGCTCGTGGCGCAGCTCTATCTCATGCTGCATGTGCAGGGTTGCGCGGTCCTGATGCCGTCGTTCAAGGCGCAGGAGTTCGTGCGGCTCGCGTCCACCGAGCGCATGACGCACACCATCATGGTCCCGGCCATGTACAACCTGTGCCTGCTGCTGCCCGACCTGCAGGATTACGACCTGCGCCACTGGCGCATCGGCGCGTTCGGCGGTGCGCCGATGCCGTCGGCGAGCATCGAGGCACTGGCGCAACGGCTGCCCGGTCTCACGCTCATGAACGCCTACGGCTCGACCGAGACCTGCTCGCCGGCCACGATCATGCCGCGCGGCGAAAACACGGCGCATGCCGACAGCGTCGGGTTGACGGTGGCGTGCGGCGACATCGCCATCGTGGACGAGTCCGGCAACGAGGTGCCGCGCGGCCAGGCCGGCGAGATCTGGATTTCCGGCCCGATGGTGTCACCCGGCTATTGGCGCAACGACGCCGCGACCGCCAGCGAATTCCGCGGCGGTTACTGGCGTTCGGGCGACATCGGCAGCATGGACGCCGAAGGCTTCGTGCGCATCCTCGACCGCAAGAAGGACGTCATCAACCGCGGTGGCTACAAGATCTTCTGCGCGGCGGCCGAGAACGCGCTCATGGAGCATCCGCTCGTGCAGGAGATCGCGTTGATCGGCATTCCCTGCGCCGTACTCGGCGAGCGCGTGCATGCCTTCGTCTGCGTGCAGCAGCTCGACGCGTCGACGCAGGCCGCGGCGCTCATGGCCTTCGGGCGGGAGCGCCTGTCCGACTACGCCGTGCCGGAGACCTGGACCATCGGCACCGAGCCCTTGCCGCGCAACCTCAACGGCAAGGTGATGAAGCGCGAACTGCGCCAGTCGCTGCATGTCGCGATGACCTGAACCGGAGCACCGCATGAAAAAGATCCATGTGTCGCAGCAGAGCATCGTCTTCGTGCTCTTCGTCCTGATGTTCGCGGGCTTCGCGCTGCTGCTTCCGGGCTTTGCCCAGGTCGACAACCTGCTCACCCTGCTGCAGAACGTGGCGATCCTCGGCATCCTCGGGCTGGGCATGTCGGTCGTGGTCATCGGGCGCGGCATCGACATCTCGATGATCGCGGCGCTGGCGGTGCCTTCGGGCCTGCTGCTGCAGCTGATGCAGAACGGCATGGGATTCGGCGCGGCCTGCGCGCTGGCCATCGGCCTGTCGCTGCTGTTCGGCCTCGTCAACGGATGGCTGATCGCCTATGCCGAGGTGCCTTCGCTGTTCACGACGCTGGCTTCCGGCCTGTTTCTCGCGGGGCTGGGCCAGGCGTACTTCTTCCAGCTCGAGGTCGTGCAATGGCCGGCCTCGCTCGATTCGATGGCCTGGGTCGGGCGCGGCAGTTTCATGGGGCTGCCGATGCCGGTCGTGATGTTCGGCCTGGCTGCCGCGGGCCTGGCGCTCTTCCTCAAGCGCCTGCGTGCGGGCACCTTCATCTATGCGATCGGCGACAACCCGTTCGGTGCGCGTGCCACCGGCCTGCCGACGCGGCCGATCATGGTGCTGCAGTACGTGATGGCCGCGCTCATCGGCGTCTTCGCCGGCATCGTGATGGCCGCTTCGGTGAACAGCATGCCGACGCGCATCTTCAACTCCACCATGATCTACGACGTCGTCCTGGTCGTGGTGCTCGGCGGCATCGGCCTGTCGGGCGGGCGGGGCGGCGTGCTGAACGTGATCATCGGCACGCTGCTGATCGGGACCATGCTCAACGGCATGACCATCCTCGACGTTTCCTACTCGGTACAGAACATCGTGAAGGGCGTCGTGCTGCTCGTCGCGATCCTGGTCGATTCCATCTTCAATCCACGCAACGAAGAGACCGCCCAGCAGGGCGACATCTGAAGACCGCTCAGAGTTCAGAGCCCGACGCCAGGCTTCCATGGCGCCTTATCAAAAAGAAGGAGACACATCATGCAAATCGGACACCGCATCGCAACCGCTGCCTGCCTGAGCCTCGGCCTGTTGGCCGCCCAGAGCGCATTGGCGCAGGGCAAGGGCCTCGATGAACCCTTCCGCGAGCCCTACAAGAAGGCGCTGGCCGGGAAGACCGTCGGCTACATCCCGGTCGCGATGGGCTTCGACCTGGCGCAGGGCTGGTACAACGGGCTGAAGAAGGAGCTCGAGCCGTCGGGCATGAAGGTGGTGGCGCGCGACCCGAACTGGAACACCAACGCCGGCGCGCAGGCCTTCACCGCGCTGATCGCCGAGAAGCCGGCGGTGATCGTGATCCACAACCCCGACGTGGCGACCTATGCCAAGCTGATCGCGAAGGCCGAGTCGGAAGGCATCTACGTGGTGCAGATCAACATGCGTTCGGTCCAGCCGTCCACCGTGTTCGTGGGCGCGGACTGGGTCGACGTCGGCGAGCGCAATGCCGAGTCCGTGGTGCAGGCCTGCAAGGGCAAGTCGAACAAGATCGCCATCGTGCAGGGCGCGCCGACCGCCGCCACCAGCGCCTACACGCTCAAGGGCGTCGAGAACGTGCTGGCCAAGCATCCGGAGATCAAGGTGGTGTCGAACCAGGCCGCGGACTGGGACGCGGCCAAGGCCAAGGCGCTGACGCAGACCGTGCTCAAGCAGAACCCCGACCTGTGCGGCATCGTCGGCTTCTGGGACGGCATGGACATCGGCACGGCCGCCGCGGTGAAGGAAGCCGGCCTGACGGGCAAGGTGTTCCTCGCGACCTCCGGCGGCGGCGAGCAGAAGGGCGCGTGCGACCAGGTCAAGGCCGGTGCCTTCGATTCGGACATCAGCTACGACGTGCCGACGCAGGCCAGCAACATGGCCGCGATGATCAAGTGGCTGGTGCAGAACGGCATGAAGCCCGGCGCCGCCAAGCAGAACATCTACACCACGCTGATCCCGATCACCAAGGAGAACGCGTCGGCCGAGGGCACCTGCTGGAAGCTGACCGCGGCGAAGTAACGGGCCCGGCCTCGCTGTCGCCATGACCGAAACACTGACGCGCCTGCGCTACCGCTTCTGGCCGGACCACTGGGTCGGCGAGATCCTGTCCAAGCGCTGGACCGAAACCGCCATCCCGGTGCTGCTGCTGATCGCGGTGGTCTTCGCCTCGGGCCGCCTGATCGGCAACTTCTACACGCCGGGCGTGCTGGCGGACACCCTGCGCCAGGCCGGCGAAATCGGCCTCGTGGTGCTCGGCATGGCGCTGGTGATGATCGTCGGCGGCATCGACCTGTCGGTCGGGTCGATGTTCGCCCTGACCAACTTCTGCGCGCTGCTGCTGATGCACGTGCTGAAGTGGCCGGTCGGCCTCGCGATGCTGGGCACGCTCGCCTGCGGTGCGCTGCTCGGCGCCATCAACGGGCTGCTGATCGGCTACCTGCGGCTGCGTGCGTTCCTCACGACGCTCATCACGCTGATCATCTTCCGGTCGGTCTACGAGATCCTGAGCATGCAGTACTCGACCGAGATCGCGGGCAGCCTGCCGGACTCCGCCGTGTGGGCCTTCCTGGGCGACGGAACCTTCCTCGGCCTGCCGACGGTCGCGTGGGTCTATGCGGCCGCCGCGATCGGCGGGCATGTGCTGCTGACGCGGCTGCGGCTCGGCTGGCACATCATGGCGATCGGCGGGTCGCGGCGCTCGGCCTACAACGGCGGCATCGCGGTGCGGCGCACGGTGGCGCTCTGCTATGTGGGCTGCGGCGTTCTCACGGGCGCTGCCGGCTGCTTCTTCGCTTCGCGGCTCGCGACTGCGGGCGCGGACATCGGCGTGGGCATGGAGGTGCTGGTGCTGACGGCCGCGGTGCTGGGCGGCATCAGCCTCGGCGGTGGCCGCGGTTCGGTCACCAAGGCGCTTGTCGGCACGCTGCTGGTGCTGCTGATCACCAACGGGCTGACGTCGATGTCGGCGCCGGGCGGCGTCATCCGCATGGTGCTGGCGGCGATCCTGGTGCTCGCCGCGGTGATCGACGTGCGCTGGCTCAAGAACCGGCAACGCATCATCAGCAAGGTGTACGTCAGCCCGACCTACCAGAAGCTCGACCCGGCACCCGATTGCAGCGCCGAGGCCGGCGGCGTCTATGCGCTCAACAACAAGCTGCGGGACGTGAGCCTGATCGGCGTGGGGCGCATCGAGTCGCCCGAGGACGTCATCCTGGACCGTGACGACAACCTCTACGCCGGTTCGCGGCACGGCGACATCATCCGTTTCTTCGCGCCCGACTACGAGCGCATGGAGGTCTTCGCCCACATCGGCGGCCAGCCGCTCGGCATGGCATTCGATCGCGAGGACAACCTGTACGTCTGCGTCGGCGGCATGGGGCTGTACCGCGTCACGCCGCAACGCCAGGTCGAGCGCGTCACCGACGAAACCAACCGCAGCTGGCGCTCGATCAACGACGACAGCCGGCTGCGGCTGGCCGACGACCTCGACATCACCGACGACGGCCGCGTCTTCTTCAGCGAGGCGACCGTGCGCTACGAGATGGACGAGTGGGCGGTCGACGGGCTGGAGGCGCGCGGCAACGGGCGCATCGTCTGCTACGACCCGCGCGACAAGTCGACGCGAACGGTGCTGCGCGACCTGAAGTTCCCGAACGGCATCGCGATCGCCGGCGACGGCCAGTCGATCCTGTTCGCGGAAACCTGGGGATGCTGCGTCAAGCGCTACTGGTTCGACGGCCCGAAGGCCGGCCAGGTCGAGATGGTGATCGACGATCTGCCGGGCTATCCCGACAACATCAACCTGGCGTCCGACGGCAACTACTGGCTCGCGCTGGTCGGCATGCGTTCGCCGGCCTACGACCTGGCCATGCGCATGCCGGGCTTCCGCAAGCGGATGGCGTCGCGGTTGCCGATCGACGAGTGGCTCTTCCCGAACATCAACACCGGCTGCGTGCTGAAGTTCAGCGAGAAGGGCGAAGTGCTCGAGACGCTGTGGGACCTGGGCGGCGAGAACCATCCGATGATCACGTCGATGCGCGAGCACCGCGGGCACCTGTATCTCGGCGGCATTTCCAACAACCGGATCGGGCGCTACCGCCTGCCCGATGCCGACCCGGACTTTGTCCAGTACGAACGCCGATGGAGGAACGCCTGATGTTCGATGCCTTGCGTCATTTCAGCGACCGGCTCCTCGGGCGCGGCAGCGCCGCCATCACCGTGCCGGTGATGGACGGGCCGCTCAAGCCGAACCGCGCGCTCGACGAAGCGCAGTGCATCGCGCAGTTGCCGGACATCGACGATCTGGCCACGGACGGACGGTCGCTGTTCGTCACCGCCGGCCCGGTGCTGTATCGGCTCGACGGCGAACGGCTCGTCGAGTTGCGGCGCTTCGGCGCGGAGATCACGGCCGTTGCCGCGCATGCGGGCGGATCGCTCTCGGTGGCCGTGGCCGGACGGTCGGTCGTGGTCGCGTCGGTGCATGGCGGCGTGTGGACCGAACGGGCGAACCTTCACACGTCCGCCGGCATCGCGCTGCATGGCGTCAACGCGCTGCATTTCGAGACGGCCGATGCCTTGCTCTACACCGAGGGCTCGGTGCGCCACGGCCCCGTCGACTGGTGCCGCGACCTCATGGAGAAAGGCCGGACCGGGCGGGTCTCGCGCTGGCGCATCGGTGATGCGAGCGGCGCTGCGGACGGCGCTGCAACGGAGCTGCTCGCGCAGGACCTGCACCACGCGCTGGGCGTGCTGTCGCTCGAAGGCCAGGTGCTCTACAGCGAGAGCTGGCGGCACCGGGTGGGCCGCGTCGCCGGCGCGGCGCCGCTGCTGGCCGATCTGCCGGGCTACCCGTCGCGCATGGCCGTCTCGCAGACCGGCGGCTTCTGGCTGACCTGCTTTGCCTGCCGGACGCAGCTGGTCGAGTTCGTGCTGCGGGAAGACGCCTACCGGACGCGCATGCTGGCCACCGTGGACCCGCGCTACTGGGTGGCGCCGGCGCTGCGGTCCGGCACCAGCTACCTCGAGCCGCTGCAGGGCGCGGGCGTCAAGCAGATGGGCGTGCTGAAGCCCTGGGCGCCGCCGCGGTCCTACGGGCTCGTTCTGCATGTCGATGCGCGCGGGCGCGTCACGCAGTCGCTGCACAGCCAGGTCGACGGACAGCACCACGGCATCACCGCCGTGGCCGAATGCGGCGATGCGCTGTTCGTCGCGTCCAAGGGGAGCGGCCGGCTCCTTCGCATCGCATTGCCACAGGCCGGAGGAGCGACATGACCGACATGATCAGCGGCACCGAAGCGGTCGCGCGGACGGTGGCCGCCTCGGACGCAGCCGAGACCGTTCTCGAACTGCGCGCGGCCACCAAGCGCTATGCCGGCGTGCCGGCGATCGAGGACGTCGACTTCACGCTGCGCCGCGGCGAGATCCACGCGCTACTCGGCGAGAACGGCGCCGGCAAGTCGACCCTGACCAAGGTGATGGCGGGCGTGGTCCCGCTGTCGCAAGGGCAGATGCTGGTCGAAGGCGAGGTGGTGGAACTGCGCACGCCGCTGGCCGCACGCCAGCGCGGCATCGCGATGGTGTTCCAGGAAACCAGCCTGGTGCCGACGATGACCGTGGCGCAGAACCTGTACCTGGGCCAGGAGGCGTTCTTCAACCGCCTGCGCGGCGTGTACATCGCCGCCCAGCAGTTTCTCCAGTCGCTGAACTTCGACGTGGACCCGACCGCCACGGTCGGCCAGCTCGGCGCCGCCAAGAAGCAGATGGTGGAAATTGCCCGGGCGGTGCTGCACAACGCCCGCATCATCATCTTCGACGAGCCGACGGCCAGCCTGACGCCGGAGGAGAAGAAGTACTTCTTCGACCTCATCTTCAACCTGAAGGCGCGCGGCGTCTCGATCATCTTCATCTCCCATGCGCTGGAAGAGGCGCTGCTGCTGGCCGACCGCATCACCGTGCTGCGCGACGGTCGGCACGTGGTCACCGACGACAAGCTCAACTTCGACCGCGGGCGCATCGTGCAGGCGATGGTCGGCCGCGATCTGTCGCAGTCGCTCTACGGGCAGAAGAAGACGACGGTGCGGCCGCAGGGCGAATGCCTGTTGTCGGTGCGCAACCTGCGCATGTCGTCGATGGTCAAGAACAACTCGCTGTCGGTGTTCGCGGGCCAGATCACCGGCGTCTTCGGGCTCGTCGGCGCGGGGCGCACCGAGACCTTCAAGGTCGTGGCGGGGTTGATCAAGCGCGACTTCTTCCACGGCGGGGAGGTCCTGTTGCGTGGCAAGCCGGTGCGCTACAAGGTGGCGCGCTCGGCGGTGCGCGACGGCATCGCCTACATCACGGAAGACCGCAAGATCGAAGGCTTCTTCGAGACCATGTCGATCTCGCAGAACATCTACATGGGGCTGCTCGGCAAGCTGGGCAGTGCGTTCGGGCTCGTGTCGGGTGCCAAGGCCAAGGCCGTCGGCGAGCGCTGGATCAAGCTGCTCAACGTGCGCGCCATCAGCAAGGACGTGAAGGTCATCGAGCTGTCCGGCGGCAACCAGCAGAAGGTGGTGATCGCCAAGTCGCTGGTGCAGGACCCCGACGTCATCATCTTCGACGAGCCGACGCGCGGCGTGGACGTCGGCGCCATCGCCGAGATCCATGCGGAGATCAACCGGCTCGCGGATGCGGGCAAGGCCGTGGTGGTGATCTCGTCGTACCTGCCGGAAGTGCTGTCGCTGTCGGACCGCATCCTGGTCGCCAAGCAGGGCAAGGTGGTGACCGAGTTCTCGGCGACCGAGGCGACTCAGGAGCGGATCATGTACGCGGCGATCCACTGAGGGCGCCGGCCGGCGCGGTCACTGCGCCGGCTGCGTCGTGCCGGTGACCACGGCCGCCATCGCATGCCGCATCGCCTCGATGAACCGGCGCAGCTTGGCCGGATAGAAGCGTGCGTAGGGGTAGATCAGGTGGATGGGCAGCGGGGACGCACGCCAGCCGGGCACCAGGTGCACGAGCCGGCCTTCCGCGAGGTCGTCGGTCAACAGCCATTCGGACGCCACGCACGCGCCCGTGCCCAGCAGCGCGGCGCTGCGCAACGCGTAGAGACTGTCGGTGCTGAAGCGCGGGCGGATCGGCAGGCGGCAGCTTTCGTCCGTCTCCGTGTGCGTCAACGTGATTTCGTTGCGATAGAAGGTTCGCAGGGCCAGCCAGGGCAGGGCGCCCAGGTCGGCGGCGTGTTCGGGGCGGGCGCCGCCCGCCGCGTCCAGAACGGACGGCGCGGCGACCACGATGCGCGGGATCTCTCCGAGCTTGATCGCGACCACGCCGGGGTCGATCAGCTCGCCGACCTGGATCGCGCAGTCGATGCTTTCGGAGATGAACTCCGGCCGACGGTCGTGCAGCAGCCATTCGACCGTCACCCTTGGATAGCGACGCAGGTAGTCGGCCAGCGGATCGATCAGCAGTTGCTGGCCGAAGGCGTGCGGCGCGACCACGCGCAAGGTGCCTTCGGGTTCGTCGCCGGTGCCGCGCAGTTCGGCGTCGAAGGCGTTCCAGCCGGCGAGCAGCTCCTTGGCGCGCTCGAAGCAGCGTTCGCCGTCTTCGGTGAGCTTCATCGAGTGGGTCGAGCGCTGCAGCAGCCGCAGGCCGAGCGAGCGCTCCAGCGCCTGCAGCCGGCGGCTCACCGTGGGCTGGGTTGCGCCAAGTTGCGCCGCCGCTGCCGACAGGCTGCCGGCCTCGACAATGCGGACGAAGGTCTGCATCAGTTCGATACGGTCGACGCCGATGGAGGTGCTGGAAGAGGTCGTCATGCGTTCAGCGTATATCAATTGTGCGTGTCGCAGCACTACCGCTGAAGCGAAGAACGCCAGACACTGCGTGCCATTCGGACCATATTCAAAGGGTTAACACCATGTCTTCCATTCAAAGCGCGCATGCAAAGCCGGCGCCCCACGCCGCGGAGGCGGCGCGCGGCCTGCCGTTGCCGCTCATCCTGCTGCTCGCGTCCGGCGCCGGCCTGGCCGTGGCAGCGCTCTACTACGCGCAGCCGATGCTGGGCGTGCTCGGCGCCGACATCGGCGCGTCCAACCGCGCGGTCGGCTTCGTCCCGACGCTGACCCAGCTCGGCTATGCGCTGGGCATCCTGCTGCTGGCACCGCTCGGCGATCGCTACGACCGGCGCCGCATCATCCTGATCAAGGCGGCCGTGCTGTGCGCCGCGCTGCTGGTGGGCGGGGCCGCGCCGTCGATCGGCGTGCTGCTGGCCGCCAGCCTCGCGATCGGCGTGGCCGCGACGATGGCACAGGACATCGTGCCGGCCGCCGCCACACTGGCGCCCGAGGCGCACCGCGGCAAGGTCGTCGGCACCGTCATGACCGGCCTGCTGCTCGGCATCCTGCTGTCGCGGGTCGTCAGCGGTTTCGTGGCCGAGCACTTCGGCTGGCGCACGATGTTCGTGGCCGCCGCCGCCAGCATCGCGTTGATCGGTGCAGCCGCCTGGCGTGGCCTGCCGCGTTTCCGCCCGACCACGCAGCTCGCCTACGGCGCGCTCATGGGCTCGCTCGGCAAGCTCTGGAAGCGCCACGGTGCGCTGCGTCGCGCGGCGATCGCGCAGGGGCTGCTGTCGATCGGCTTCAGCGCGTTCTGGTCCACGCTGGCGGTGATGCTGCATGGCGCGCCCTTCCACCTGGGCAGCGCGGCGGCCGGTGCCTTCGGCCTGGCCGGCGCGGCCGGCGCGCTGGCCGCACCGATCGCCGGACGCCTCGCCGACAAGCGCGGTCCGGAGCTCGTCACCCGCCTCGGCGCGGTGCTGGTGGTGGCATCCTTCGCGCTGATGGCGCTGGCGCCCTGGATGCAGCCGCATGCGCAACTGGTGCTGCTGGTGGTCGGTGCGATCGGCTTCGACCTCGGCATCCAGGCCACGCTGATCGCGCACCAGACCATCGTCTACAGCATCGATCCGGGCGCGCGCAGCCGGCTCAACGCGATCCTGTTCGTCGGCATGTTCATCGGCATGGCGATCGGCTCGGCGCTCGGTGCACTGATGCTGGCGCAGTGGGGCTGGATCGCGGTCATCGCGCTTGCCACGGCCTCGGCAATCGCCGCGCTGGTCGTGCGGCTGGTGCCCGCCGGCCAGACCGCGGGCTGATCGGCATGAGCCGTTGGCGCACTGCGGGCCTGGTCTTCGTGTTCCTGTGGTTCGCCATCGGCGGCGTGGCGCATTTCGCCTTCACCGAGGCCGAGATGCGCATCGTGCCGTCCTTCATTCCCTGGCCGCGTGCGGCCGTGCTGCTCAGCGGCGTTGCCGAGCTGCTGGGCGCCGCCGGTCTGCTCTGGCCGGCCACGCGGCGCATGGCCGGCATCGGGCTCCTGCTGCTGACGCTGGCCGTGACGCCCGCCAACGTGCAGATGCTGCTGCAGGCGGACCGGTTCGCATCGGTGCCGTACTGGGCACTGGTCGCGCGGCTGCCCTTGCAGCTCGGCCTGCTGGCGCTGATCGCCTGGAGTGCGGCGGTCTTCGGGCCGCGCAGGCAGGGCGCGTCGATCAAGCCGCGATGAAGAGCGCCGGGTCGACCATCGTGCGGTTGAGCATCACGCCCCAGTGCAGGTGCGGACCCGTCACCCGGCCGGTCGCGCCGACGGCACAGAAGCGGTCGCCGGTCCCCACTCGGTCGCCGGCCTTCACGTCGATGGCGCTCAGGTGGCAGTACATCGTGAGCAGCCCGCCGCCGTGGTCGAGCCACACGGTGCCGCCGTTGAAGAAGTAGTCGCCGGTGTCGATCACCCGGCCTGGCAGCGGTGCGGTCACCGCTGTGCCGGTGGCGGCGGCGATGTCCATCCCGCTGTGTGGATTGCGGGCCTGGCCATTGAACACACGGCGCAGGCCGAAGGAACTGGAGCGCCGCCCCGGCACCGGCACCGCCATGCGCAGGTCGTGCGCCGGCGGTGCGCTGAAGGTGGCCATCACCGCGGCGAGGTGCACGCGCTCGCGCTCGTAGCGCGCGGTGTCTTCGGGCGACAGGTCGACCGTGCCCGGCGCGACCTTCAACCGCTGTTCGCTGTAGCGCTTGGGCTGCACGCTGTAGGGCACGTGGCGGCGCGCGCCGTCGGCCGTCTGGAGCTCGATGCTCGCCGCGCCCACGGCGGCCGACAGCGGAATGCCCACGATCGCCGTCCAGTCGATCGGGTCGCCGACGACCAGCAGCGAGGCTTCTCCCGCATGCGCCACCGGACGTTGGGCAGCAGGCCCGAGCGACAGTCGTGCGACGCCGCCGGGCACGCGCGAGTCGCGCGGCCACAGATCGGGGGCCGGCGGTGCCGCGTCTGCAGGTGGTGCACGGCGTGCGGCACGGGCCGGGGCGATCGCCAGCAGGCCGATGCCGGCCAGCAGCACGGCGCGACGATCGGCATCGATGTGGGTGGAAGGAAAGAGGTCCATGGCCGTCAGATGTCCCAGCCTGCGTCGCTGATGTGCCGCGCATAGACGGCCAGCACGATGCGCTCCGAGTGCACGAGGTAGTCGTTCATCGCGGCGGCGGCGCGCGCAAAGTCGCCGGCTTCGGCGAGCTGCAGGATGTTCTGGTTCATGTCGACGTAGGGTGCATGCAGGAACTCCGGATCCCGCAACAGCCCGAAGGCCAGGCGCAGCTCGGCCAGCACCGAGTTGAACAGCAGGTTCAAGCGCTCGCTGTCCGCGAGTTCGACCACGGCCATGTGGAACGCCATGTTGGCGGTGCCGACGCCGAGCCAGTCGCCCGAGGCGCGGGCGCGCAGCGAGGTGTCCACGGCTTCGCGCATCTTCTTCTTGGCCGGATGCCGCGGATAGGCCTGCGCCAGCGCCTGGCACTCGATCAGCCGCCGCACGCGGTAGATGTCGATGATCGACGCGATGCTCGGGATCGCCACGAACACGCCGCGATTCGGCGCGTGCTTCACGAGCCCTTCCTGGGTCAGCATCCGGAACACCTCCCGCAGCGTGTTGCGCGAAATGCCCAGGCTGTCGCTGAGTGCCTGCTCCGACAGGCGCTGGCCGGGTGTGAATTCTCCCTGCGTGATCTTCTGCCGCAACGTTTCCGCCGTGCGTTCGCTCAGGGTTTGGGGTTCGGCGGGCGATGGAGCGGCAATGGTCATCGGGGCTTGGAAGGCAACAGAAAGGAGGCGGGCGGAGTTGTAGCAGATTTCACGAGACGCCCCATTTTTGCTCAACGACCTCGGGAATTCACCTAGGCCTGGGCACGCATTTTGCTAACAATCGATTCTGAATTGTTGAACAATTCGATGCAGATGATTCATCAATAACCCAAGATCGTTGAGCCAAGCGCCGCGATCACATCTGGAGTAAATGCCGTGCCTACCGAGATCAATCTATGGCCCCTGCTCGGGGTCGCCGTCATCATTGCGGGCTTCGTCCTGCGCTTCAACCCGATGCTGGTCGTGATCGTGACGGCCATCGTCACGGCCTTCGCCGCGCATTTCCCCGTCGAGAAGATCCTGGCGGCCATCGGCACCGGCTTCATCAAGACACGCAACCTGCCGCTGATCATCCTGCTGCCGCTGTCGGTCATCGGCCTGCTGGAGCGGCATGGCCTGCGCCAGCACGCACAACGCTGGATCAGCAGCATCAAGTCGGCCACGTCCGGCCGCCTGCTGCTGGTGTATCTCGGTGCACGCCAGCTCACCGCGGCGGTCGGCCTGACGAGCCTGGGCGGACACCCGCAAATGGTGCGTCCGCTGCTCGCGCCGATGGCGGAGGGTGCTGCCGAGGCCCGTTACGGTGCACTCACGGACCGCATTCGCCACAAGCTGCGCGCGTATGCCGCAGCGACCGACAACGTGGGCCTGTTCTTCGGCGAAGACATCTTCGTGGCCTTCGGCGCCATCGTGCTGATGACCACTTTCCTGCGCGAAGCGGGCATCGAGCTCGAACCGATCCACGTGGCGCTCTGGGGCATTCCGACCGCCATCTGCGCATTCGTGATCCATGGCTGGCGCCTGCGCCGGCTCGACCGATGGCTCGATCGCGAACTGGCCGGAAGCGCGCCAGCCGTCGATGAACATGCCGCCGCCATTGGCGCTTCCGTGAAGGGTGCCTGATCATGACGCTCTCCATCGTCCACCTGTACTACCTCGTCGGCGCCATCCTCGCCATCACGGCCGTGATGACGCTGGCCGATCGCCAGCATCCCAAGCGCTACTCGAGCGCCTTCTTCTGGGGGCTCTATTCGCTGGTCTTCCTCGTCGGCGACCTGCTGCCGCCCGTGTGGGTCGGCGTGGGCGTCGTGGTGATGGCGCTGATCGCGGCCTTCGGCGGCGTCGGCATCGGTCATCACGCGCCGCGTTCCGTGGCGCAATACGCGGAAAGCGCCAAGCGCCTCGGCAACAAGCTCTTCGTACCCGCGCTGGCGATCCCGGTGGTGACGATGATCGGCACGCTCGCCGCCAGCCACCTCGTGTTCGGCGGCACGCCGTTGCTCGATCCGAAGAACACCACGCTGGTCAGCCTCGGCATCGGCTGCATCCTCGCGCTCGCACTGGCCTGCGTGCTGACGCGGGAGACGCCGGTGCAGGGCATCCGCGAATCGCGCCGGCTGACCGATGCGCTCGGCTGGGCGCTGGTGCTGCCGCAGATGCTCGGCATGCTCGGGCTGGTGTTCTCGGACGCCGGCGTGGGCAAGGCGGTCGCGCACATCACCACGAGCTACATCAACATGGACGTGCGCTTCTTCGCGGTGGTCGTCTACGTGGTGGGCATGGCGCTCTTCACGGTCATCATGGGCAACGGCTTCGCGGCCTTCCCGGTGATGACGGGCGGTGTCGGCGTGCCGGTGCTGGTCGGCATGTACCACGGCAATCCGGCGGTGATGGCGGCGATCGGCATGCTGTCGGGCTACTGCGGCACGCTGCTCACGCCGATGGCCGCGAACTTCAACATCGTGCCGGCCGCATTGCTCGAACTGCCCGACAAGAATGCCGTGATCCGCGCCCAGGTGCCGACCGCTCTTGCGCTGCTGACCTGCAATGTCTTCCTGCTGTACTTCCTGATGTTCCGCTGAGGCCCGGATGAAGATGGACCTCAACAGCGACCTGGGCGAGAGCCTGGGCGCCTGGCGCATGGGCGACGACGACGCCATGCTCGGCATCGTGAGCAGCGCCAACGTGGCCTGCGGCTTCCACGCGGGCGATGCCGCAGGCATCCTTCAGACGCTGCGGCGTGCGGCCGCGCACGGCGTGGTGGTCGGCGCGCACGTGGCGTACCCCGATCTCGCCGGCTTCGGCCGCCGCAACATGGACGTGGCCAGCGCCGACCTGCAGGCCGACGTGATCTACCAGATCGGTGCGCTCCAGGGCCTGGCCGTTGCGGCGGGCACCACCGTGCGCTACGTCAAGCCGCATGGCGCGCTCTACAACACCATCGCCCACGACGAGCGCCAGGCGCGCGACGTGATCGCGGCCATCCGCGCGATCGACCCGTCGCTCGTGCTGGTCGGGCTGGCTGGTGCGCCGTTGCTCGGCTGGGCGCGTGCAAGCGGCCTGCGCACCGTGGCCGAGGCCTTCGCCGACCGCGCCTACATGCCCGACGGCTCCCTCGTATCGCGGCGCGAAAAAGGTGCCGTGCTGCACGACCCTCAGGAGATCGCGGCACGCATGCTGATGCTGGCAACCGACGGCGTGGTCAAGGCCATCGACGGCAGCACCGTGCGCATCGAGGCCGAGTCGATCTGCGTCCACGGCGACAGCCCCGGCGCGGTCGAGATGGCGCGGCAGGTGCGCGAAATGCTCGAGCGCTCCGGCGTCGAGGTGGCGCCGTTCGTCGATGCGGGCGCGGAGGCGTCACGGTGATGCGCTTCCTGCCCGTGAACCTCGACGCGATGCTGGTCGAACTCGACGATCTGCCGCAGACGCTGGCGTTGCTCGCGTCGCTGCAGGCCGAACCCATCGCCGGTGTCGACGACATCGTGCCGGCCGCGCGCACCTTGCTGATCCGCTTTCGGCCCACGGTCGTGACGCGGGCCGGGCTGGCCGAGCGGATCGGGCGGCGCAGCCTGGCGGCGCCGGTCGAACGGGCGCATACGCTGATCGAGATTCCGGTCGACTACAGCGGCGAGGACATCGGCGACGTGGCGGCACTGCTCGGCATCTCCAGCGAGGAGGTGATCCGCCGGCACACCGGCAGCGAATACACCGTTGCGTTCACCGGCTTCGCACCGGGCTTCGCCTATCTGAGCGGCGGCCACCCGAGCTTCGACGTGCCGCGCCGCAAGACGCCGCGCACACGCATCCCGGCCGGCGCGGTCGGCCTGGCGGGCCAGTTCAGCGGCGTCTATCCGCAGGCCAGCCCGGGTGGCTGGCAGATCATCGGCGTGACCGCCACCCCGATGTGGGACCTGGGCCGTGCGGTGCCGGCGCTGCTGCAGCCGGGCTTCCGGGTCCGCTTCGTGAATGCATCCGGGCGAGCACGGTCTTCTTCGGTGTCGACTGCGCCATCGGCCGCGCCAGCGAATGCGCCCATTGCCGTTCCCGTGGTCGACGGGCCGGCGCTCGCCATCCGGAGCGTCGGCATGCAGGCCTTGTTCGAGGACGCCGGCCGCCATGGCCAGGCCGGGCAGGGCGTGTCGGCCTCCGGCGCGATGGACCAGGGCGCCTTGCGCGCGGCCAACCGGCTGGTCGGCAACCCGAGCGACGCAGCCTGCCTCGAGATCGTCTACGGCGGCTTCACGCTGGTCTCGCGCGGCGACACGGTGGTGGCCTTCACGGGGGCCGATGCACCCATCCGGCTCACGGCCGCCGACGGTGCCCAATGGCCCGTGGCGAGCCATCAGGCCATCGCGTTGTCCGACGGCGACAGCCTGGCCCTCGGTGAGCCGGCCGCCGGTATCCGCAGCTATCTCGCGGTGCGCGGTGGCTTCGACGTCGCGCCCGTGCTGGGCAGCCGTTCGACGGACACGCTGGCGCATGTCGGCCCATCGGCGATCTCTGCAGGCGACGTGCTGGCCGTTCGGCCGGTCGCGCACGGGGCCATCGTCGGCTTGCCCGAGCAGCCGCGCGACGACCTGCCTTCCATCGACGGCATCGTCACGCTCGACGTCGTGATGGGACCGCGCACCGACTGGTTCACCATCGACGCCATCGCACGGCTCGCGAGCCAGCTCTGGACGGTCACGCCGCAGTCCAACCGCGTCGGCCTGCGCCTGGCCGGCGACGAGCCACTGACGCGCGCCAACGCAGCCGAGCTTCCGAGCGAAGGCACGGCGCTCGGCGCCATCCAGGTGCCCGCGAGCGGGCAACCCGTGCTGTTCCTGGCGGACCACCCATTGACGGGTGGCTACCCGGTGATCGGCGCGGTCGCCACCTACCACCTCGACCGTGCCGGCCAGATCCCGATCGGCGCCCGCGTGCGCTTCAACCCGATTCAGTCTTTCCACGAGCTCCCATGATGAAAAAAGTCCTCATCGCCAACCGCGGCGAGATCGCCGTGCGCATCGCACGCGCCTGTGCCGACTACGGCGTGAAGTCCGTGGCCGTGTATGCCGACGCCGACCTCGATGCGCTGCATGCGCGCATGGCCGACGAAGCCTATGGCCTCGATGGCCAGCGTCCGGCCGACACCTACCTGAACGTCGACAAGCTGCTGGCCATCGCCGTCCGCAGCGGTGCCGACGCGGTGCATCCGGGCTACGGCTTCCTGTCGGAGAACGCCGGTTTTGCGCGGGCCGTCATCGAGGCCGGTCTCATCTGGGTCGGCCCGCCGCCGGCCGCCATCGAAGCACTCGGCGACAAGGTGCAGGCCCGCAAGATCGCGATGTCGGTCGGTGCGCCGCTGGTCGCGGGCACGGCGGAGCCCGTGCGCGACGCGCAGGAGGTCGTCGCCTTCGCCGAGCAGCACGGCCTGCCGATCGCCATCAAGGCGGCCTTCGGTGGCGGCGGACGCGGGCTCAAGGTGGCATGGCGAATGGACGAGGTGGCCGACCTGTACGAGTCGGCCGTGCGCGAAGCCGTCACCGCCTTCGGTCGCGGCGAATGCTTCGTCGAACAGTTCCTGGACCGGCCGCGCCATGTCGAGGCGCAGGTCATCGCCGACAGCCATGGCCGCGTGGTCGTGCTCGGCACGCGCGATTGCTCGCTGCAGCGGCGCAACCAGAAGCTGGTGGAAGAGGCGCCGGCGCCCTTTCTGAGCGACGCGCAGCGCGCGCGCATCCACCAATCGGCGCGCGACGTGTGCGCCAAGGCCGGCTACGTCGGTGCCGGCACCGTCGAATTCCTGCTCAGCCCCTCGGGCACGATCTCGTTCCTCGAGGTCAACACGCGCCTGCAGGTCGAGCACCCGGTGACCGAAGAGACCTCGGGCATCGATCTCGTGGTCGAGCAGTTGCGCGTGGCCGACGGCCTGCCGCTGTCGATCACCGAGACGCCCGTCCCGCGCGGCCACGCCATCGAATTCCGCATCAACGCCGAAGACGTCGGCCGCGGCTTCCTGCCGACGTCCGGGCCCGTCCATCTGTTCGAGGCGCCATCGGGGCCCGGCGTGCGGGTGGACACGGGCGTGGTGTCAGGCTCGACGGTACCGGGCACGTTCGACTCGCTGATGGCCAAGCTGATCGTCACGGGCGCGACGCGCGCGCAGGCCGTCGCACGGGCGAGGCGCGCACTGAAGGAGTTTCGTATCGAGGGGGTGGCGTCGGTGCTGCCTTTCCATCGCGCGGTGATGGACGCGCCGGACTTCGTCGGCGACGACGGCTTCAAGGTGCACACGCGCTGGATCGAGACCGATTTCGCGAACACGCTGGCCGCGTCGGTGCGCGCCGAGCCGCTGGCGGATGCCGCATTGGTGCGCACGGCCATCGAGATCGACGGTCGGCGCATGGCGCTGGGTCTGCCGGCCGCGCTTCTGCAAGGCCTGCGGTCGACCGCAGGTGCGGCGTCGCCTTCGCCGGCGGCCGAAGCCACGGCCGATGCGGAGGCCGACCCCGCGGCGGTCGCCGCGCCCGTTGCCGGCACGCTGCAGGCCTGGAAGGTGGCCGAGGGCGACGCCGTGGCCGTCGGCGACACGGTCGCCACGATGGAGGCGATGAAGATGGAAATGCAGGTCACGGCGCACCGCGCCGGGCGCATCTCGCTCCAGGTTGCGCAGGGCGCGTACGTGACGGCCGGCGCAGGCATCGCCGCCATCGCCTGACCCCAGGCGCGAGGCAGAGCCTGGGCGCTGGCGCAGCGCCGACGCGCTACTGCGCCGGGGCGCGTGCCCGTGCCGGCATCACCGCCATCACCGCCGAGATCGCCAGCAGCATCGCGGAGAGCGCGTAGATCAGCGTGGGCGACCAGATCGGCAGCACCAGGCCCGCGATCAGCGGACCGACGCCGCCGCCCAGGTCGCGCCACAGCGACCTGGCGACCAGCGCCTCCACGCGGGCAGGCCCCGGAAAGCGCCGCGCCACGATCACCGGCAGCAGCGGCAACTGGAGCGCGCGCAAAGCAAGGATCGCCGTTGCGCCGACCATCAACCACCCGGTGCCGAAGGCCACCAAGGCGGCGGCCGTGCTCAGGCTGAGCACCAGCAGCATGCGTTCGGCGCCCCAGCGACTGGCGGCGTGGCCGCCGGCCGGGCTCAGCAAGATCTCCGTCAGGTAACGCGAAGACATCAGCATCGCGGCCGCAAACAGCGGCGACTCGATGCCCGACGACTTGGCCAGGTAGGTGAGCCCGATCACGAACAGGCCATCGAGCACCGTGCCTTCGATGAAGGCCCAGACGTCGAGGCCGGTCGGCATCGTGAAGCGCCGAATCTTCGGCACCTCCATCCGCCGCGGCAGCATCGGCAGCGAGCGGCTGGCGAACAAGCCACCCAAGGCGCCCAGCGCCGCCACGACGAAGATCGCGCGCGGTCCCCATTCGAGCGTGGCCCAGGCGCCCAGCGGCAGCGCCACCATCGGGCCGAGTGCAGCCAGTGCGCGCGAGATGCCCGCACGTCGCGCAGCGCCTTCGATCTCGGACACGGCGAGCGCCTGGTTCGACAGGTTGAATGCGCCGTAGCACAGGCCCCAGACCAGCCGTGCGCCGATCAGCAGCCAGAAGCCCGACAACGTGGCGTAGACGATGCAGCAGCACGTGGCCGCGATCAGGGCCCAGGTCAGGGTGGGGCGGTCGCCGCGCTCCGCATAGAACTTCGCGACCCGCCCATAGCCCACGATGCGGACCAGCCGGTTGGCCGCCAGCAGCATGCCGACCTCCGCGAGCGTGAGCCCGAAATCGGATGCATACAGCGGAAGGAGCAGGTAGAGCAGACTGTCGCTCGGGCAGGCCGCAGCCATGGCCAGTGCCGACAGCGCCGAGTTCCTGTTGGCACTGTGGAGGGGTCCCTCCTTCATGCTGCGGATGCGGCGAACGAACGCCACCTGTCGGGCAAGGCCAAAAGAAAATACATGTCCGGGCGACTTTATCGGGCTTTCCCCGGGCTTGCTCGGAGCGCCGATATCGGCCCTGCGTTGCCATGTGGTTCGCGGCGGATGACCTGCACCACCCGCATGCCCTGCTCGGGCATTCAGTCCGTCAGGCCGCGCGGCTCGCGGCCAGCCACGTGTCGAAGCCGGTCGCGCCGAGCCGTGCGCCGTCGTCGGGCGTGAGCGATCGGTCGTCCAGCACCACGCCGAAGTACGGTGCCTGCGCGTCCGCCGCCACCGTGCGCGGATCGCCGATCGCGCTCAGATAGCGTTGCACCAGTGCGGCCAGGCCGACGCGTTCGGGCCCGGCGATCTCGACCGTGCCATTGACCGGCTCGCCGAGTGCGAAGTCGGCCATCGCACGGGCGACATCGTCCGCGGCGATCGGCTGCACCATCGCGGACGACAGTCGCACGGCGTGGCCGTCCGTGCCCGATCCGGCAATCGCACCGAGGAACTCGAAGAACTGCGTGGCATGGACGATGGTGTACGGAATGCCCGCGGCCTCGATCAACGTCTCCTGTGCCTGCTTGGCGCGGAAATAGCCGCTGCCCTGCAGGCGCGCGGTGCCGACCACCGACAGCGCGACGTGATGCTTGACGCCTGCCACGGCTTCGGCGGAGAGCAGGTTGCGGCCCGAGGTCTCGAAGAAGTCGAGCACGGCCTTGTCCTCGAAGGACGGCGAATTGGCCACGTCGACCACGACCTTCGCGCCTGCGAGCGCACCGGCGAGGCCTTCGCCGGTGAGTGCGTTGACACCCGTGTTGGGCGATGCCGCGACCGCTTCGTGCCCGCGCTGGATGAGCTGCTTCACGAGCCGGCTGCCGATCAGGCCGGTGCCACCGATGACGACGATTTTCATGGGATCTCTTTCGGGGGCCTGCGCCCGCTGCTGTGTGGATCGCTGAATCGTAGGCGTGGAACAATCTGGCGAAAATGACAAAGACCCCTGAAATACTGCCGGTGCGCCGCCGGGCCCGCCGCGTGCTGTTCGTGGCTTATCCGGACGTCGGCCTGCTCGACCTGACCGGCGCGCAAACCGTGTTCTGGGCCGCAACCAAGGCGATGGAAGCGCGCGGGCTGAAGGGTTACGAGCGGCTCACCGCCAGCCTCGATGGCGGCCTGATGCGCAGCGCCGAGAACCTCGAAGTGCAGACCTCGCCGCTCGCCGGCATCCGGCCGTCGTCGGTCGACACGCTGATCGTTCCCGGGTCGCCGCACATCGCGTCGGTGCTCGAGCGTTCGGGGCCGTTGGTCGACTGGCTGAAGCGCGCGTCGCGTGCGGCCACGCGCACCGCCTCGGTCTGCAGCGGCGCCTTCTTGCTGGCGGCGGCCGGCCTGCTGAACGACAAGCGCGCGGCCACGCACTGGGCGATGTGCGACATGCTGAGCCAGCGCTTTCCGCAGGTGCGCATCGACCGCGACGCCATCTTCGTGCGTGAGGGCACGGTGTGGACATCGGCCGGCGTCAGTGCCGGCATCGACCTCGCGCTGGCGCTGGTCGAAGAGGACTGCGGGCACGACGTCGCGATGGAGGTCGCGCGCGAGCTCGTCGTGTTCCTGAAGCGCCCGGGCGGCCAATCGCAGTTCAGCAAGTTGCTGCAGGCGCAGGCCGACAACACGGCCGCGTTCGACGAGCTGAACCTCTGGATTGCGGGCAACCTCGAGCAAGGCGACCTCACGGTCGAGACGCTGGCCGAGCGTGCGCGCATGAGCCCGCGCAACTTCGCCCGCGTCTACAAACAGAAGACGGGCCGCACGCCGGCCAAGGCGGTCGAGGTGTTTCGGCTGGAGGCGGCGCGCCGCCTGCTGGAAGACTCGGCGCGCAACATCGACCAGATCGCCGGCTTGTGCGGATTCGGCGACGAAGAGCGCATGCGCGTGACCTTCCAGCGTCACCTCGGCGTGGCGCCGCGCGAGTACCGCAGGCGCTTCGCACGCCGGGCTCCGGCGGCAGCGGCAGCAGGGCCGTGAACGGCGCTGCAATCGCGGCCCGAGGTCGCAACATGGTCCAGTCATCGCGCCATTTCTTGGGTCTACCGGTCAAGGCCTGCGCTGCATAAAGTTCTCTCATCGCGATCGATTCCGATGGCGACGATGAAGAAGGAAACGCAATGACCATCGAAGAACGGGTGCCGCCGCTGGCTGCCGGCACCGCGCTGCGCCATGCCGAGACGGAGGCCGAAGTGCGCGCCTGCTGGCCGGTGATGCGGCAGCTGCGTCCGCGCCTGAAGGACGCCGACGAGCTCGTCGCCCGCGTCGCGCGCATGCGCCCCGGCGGCTATCGACTGCTGGCCGCGTGGCAGGACGATGCTGCGGTGGCGCTGGGCGGCTACCGGTTGCAGGACAACCTGATCCACGACCGCTTTCTCTACGTCGACGACCTCGTCACGCTCGACTCGGCGCGCGGCCGGCAGTGGGGCGCCCGGTTGATCGAGGCGATGACGCACATCGCCGAAGAAGCCGGCTGCGATGCTTTTGTGCTCGACACCGCGCTGTCGAATGCGCTCGCGCAACGCTTCTATTTCAGGCAGGGGCTGCTGGCCGGCGCCATGCGCTTCGCCCGGCCGATTGCGCGGGGCGTGGCCGCATGAACATCCTGCACATCCTCTGCAGTCCGCGCGCCGATGGCTCGCACAGCACGCGCTTCGCCAATGCCATCGTCGAGCGGCTGCGTGCGCGCGACCCCCATGCCGACGTCGTGCTGCGCGATCTTTCGGCGGCCCAGTTGCCGCACGTCGATGGCGACTATGCCCATGCACTGGCAGGCGGACGGCCGAGCGTGACGGGCGCCAGCGTGCGCTCGGAGCACCTCATCGCCGAACTGGAACGCGCCGATGCAGTCGTCATCGGCACGCCGATGCACAACTACACCGTGCCGTCGTCGCTGAAGGCGTGGATCGACCATGTGCTGCGCATCCAGCGCACCTTCGTGCCCACGCCCGAAGGCAAGCGCGGGTTGCTGAGCGACCGGCCGGTGTACATCGCTGTCGCCTCCGGCGGCATCTACCTGGGCACGGAGGCACGCCAGCCCGACTTCCTCACGCCCTATCTGCAGGCCGTGTTCCGGACCATCGGCCTGAATACGCTGCATTTCTTTCCGCTGCAGGGCGTGGTGCGCGGCGAATTCGCTGCAGCTGCGGCCTGGCAGCACGCCACTGCGCTGCTCGATGCGCAACTGCCGGCGCCTGCGGCGTCGCCAGTGCTGCGACACGGCGTCGCCGCCTGAGAGGCGCCATGCCGGCGATGGACGCCGGCGCGATCCCGATCACTTCAAACACCGTTCAACCACTTTTCATCAGGAGCTTTCATGTCCCAACGTCTCGACTTCACCAAGGCCGCACCCAACGCCGGCAAGGGCCTGTACGCCGCCAGCGCCTACCTGTCGCAATGCAGCGTGCCGCTCGCGCTGATCGACCTCGTCTACCTGCGCGTGTCGCAGATCAACGGCTGCGCCTACTGCATCGACAAGCATTCGCGCGACCTGCTCGCGCAGGGCCTGTCGGTCGACAAGCTGGTGCTCGTGCCGGTCTGGCGCGAAGCCGCCGCGCTGTTCGATGCGCGCGAGTCCGCCGCGCTGGCCTGGGCCGAAAGCGTGGCGCAGGTGGCGCAGACGGGCGTGCCTGATGCCGAGTTCGCCGCCGTATCCGCGGTTTTCAACGAACGCGAAGTGGTCGACCTGACGATGGCGATCAGCGTGATGAGCGCCTTCAACCGGCTCGGTGTGAGCATGCGGCTCACGCCCGCGGCCGTGGCGGCCGTGGCCTCGGCCGCAGGCTGACCGCCGGGCGCCAGCTGCGGCGACCGGTCATCGATCGACCAGCGCCATCAGCCTCGCGCAGTGGGCGGCGGCCTCGTCCTCGCGCACGTTGGTCACGCTCAGCAGCAGCCCGCTGTGCATCGCTTGCGGCGCGGCATACCAGGGCGACAGCGGCACCGGCGCAAGACCGTGAAGACGTGCTTCGCGTGCGATGGCGACGTCGTCGCTGCCCGCCGGCAGTCGCAGCAGCACGGCCAGGCCGGTCGCGCGGTGCTCGATCGACATCGCGCGCAGGCTGTCGACCAGCGCGTCGCGGCGCTGCGCGTACAACCGCTTCATGCGGCGCAGATGGCGCAGCTGATGGCCGTCGTGCAGGAACTCGGCCACCGCGTGCTGCAGCAGCGGCGCGGGCGCGGAGCCGAGCAGCGCAGTGGTCTCGTCGAAGCGCGCCACCTGATCTTCCGGCACCACCAGGAAGCCGAGCCGCAGCGTCGGACTGATCGTCTTGCTGAAGGTGCCGACGTGCAGCACACGGCCGGCCGTGTCGCGTGCGGCGAGCGACGGTGCGGCACGGCCCTGCAGCTGAAGCTCGCCGAGGTAGTCGTCTTCCACCACCCAGGCGCCTGCCGCCGCGGCCCAGTCGAGCAGCGCACGCCGCCTTGCGGGCGACAGTGCCACGCCCAACGGCGCCTGCTGGCCGGGCGTGACCATGGCCATCGCTGCATGCGGCGCGGTCGCGATGCCGGCAGCGACGTCGAGCCCTTCGACATCCACCGGTACCGGCACCGACGCGATGCCCAGCGCGGCCAGCACACGGCGCGTCGGCAGGTAGCCGGGGTCCTCGGCCCAGGCGGTGCCTGCGATGCCGAGCGTGTGCGCGGCCAGGGCGATGGCTGCGGCATGTCCGCCGGTCACGAAGATCTGCGCGGGGTTGCAGGCCATGCCGCGCGCCACCGCGAGATAGGCCGCGATCTCGGTGCGCAGCGCGGGCTCGCCGCGTGGATCCGGATAACGCGGTACCGCGCTGGCGGCGGTGCGCGCGGCCCGCAAGAGGATGCGCGACCACACCTTGGCCGGGAACGCGTCCTGCGCGGGTATGCCCATCTGGAACACGCCACCCGTGTGCGGATAGTCGGCGATCGGGTCGCGCACCGCCGTGATGGCCGCTGCATCGCTGCGCGGCTGCAGCGGCGCATGGCGCGCCACGTGGGTACCGGCCGCACCGGATGACACGACGAGCTGCGCGTCGATCAGCGACTCATAGGCCGCGCGCACCGTGCCACGCGCAACGCCGAGTTGCGACGCGAGGTCACGCCAAGACGGCAGCCGCGCGCCCGGCGCGAGGCGCCCGTCGACGATGGCGGCGCGCAGGCCTGCGCTGATCTGCTCGGTCATCGGCTCGCGCGCCTGGCGGTCGACGCCGAGCTGGAGGGGCAAAGCGTCCTGCGTCATCGATCGCGCGCTGTCGAGTGCAATCGGTTGTCGTCAGGCCGCACCGCGAAAGCAGGACAGCCCCCACGGCGTGAGCTTGACCGGCAGGTGGTAGTGCTGCGACAGGTCGGCAATGCCGAAGCGGAAGGTCTGCACCTCCATGAAGGCCGGCTGCGGCAGCGCGGTGCCGCGGGCGCGGTAGTAGTCGGCGACATGCAGGCGAAGCTCGTACACGCCGATGTCGAACAGCCGCTCGCGCCCCTCGATGCCATCCACCACGCCGTTGCGCCCGACCGTGCCGGCGACGACGTCCGTCCAGTTGCCGGCGTCTTTCGCGTCATCGAGGCGCGCGATCTCGACGCGCATGCCGGTGGCGACGACACCGTTGGCGACGTCGACGATGTGGATGGAGACGGCTTGCATGGGTGGGTTTCGGTGTTGCGGTGGAGCGAGGATAGCGAGGGCACCGTCAAGCTGCAGCCCGCGCCCGCCATTCCCGCCGATGGTGCGCCGGCGACTGTCCCATCACGTGCGCACCAGATTTCGACTGCCATCGACTCTCGCAGCGACAGCCGTGTCCTCGATTTCGCCTCAGTCACCACGTCATCCGTGGTGCTGCCTGGCTTTCAATGCGGCGAGCGTTCACCACTTCACGCGCATACCCAGCGACCCGCCGATCGCGCTGCGAACCTTCTCGCTGCCGCCCGATGACCAGAGCTTGCCCACTTCGCCGTAGACGGTCGTGCGCGGGCTCAGGGCCAGCGTGAAGCCGCCGGCGAGTTCGGTGCTCGTGCCGCCGACGGGTGCCGTGATGTCGGTCATCGCTGCAGGGGTGACGAAGCGCGCGACGTCCGTACCGTTCGACGACTCGTAGACATTCACGCGGCCATAGGGCTGCAGCATGCCGAGGCTGGTGTCGATCTGGCCCTTGATGCGCACGCCTGCACGTGCGATCCAGCCGCCGTCGGCCTCGGGCTGCACGATGGCGCCGGTGATCTGCGTCGTGTCGAGGTCGATGTGCTGATGGATCAACTGCAGTTGCGGCTCGACGATCCAGCCACTGTTGCCTATGGGCAAGGCCTGACCTACTTCGATGGAAGCCAGCAAGCTGTTGCCCTTGGTCTCGCTGCTATAACTCAGCAGCGGCGTCACGTTCGTGCGATGGCGGCCCGCCTGTACCACGGCATCGGCATAGAAGCCGGTGTCGTTCGTGTAAGTGCCGTAGGCGCCCAGGTATTGGTTGCGCAGGTCATTGTGGCCTACGCGCAGATTCTGAATGCCGCTCGCAAAGCCGTTGACCTTCGCATCGCCGTCGAGCTGGCCGACGTAGATGCCCGCGCGCCAGTTCGTGTTCGCAAACAGGTCGGTGCCGGCCTGGAAGCCCGAGACATTGCCCTTGCTGGTCGGCGAGACGGTGCCGCCTTGCTGCGTATCGAGGTCGGTCGTGATGAGGCGGCCCCATGCGCGGCGGTCCGAGCCGGTCGCGGTGGGCGTCGCGCCCTTCACATCGTCATCACCGACGCGCAGGCGCAGGTTGCCGAGCATCGAGAGGTTGCTCTGGCGCAGTTGGCTCGGCAACGCGGCGAACATGGCTGCTTCGAGACGATAAGCCGGCACGGAAGTGCCGGCCGCCGGTGCTGCGTCGGTGCGCAGATACCAGTTCTGGCCCGCACCGCTCGCATCAGCGGCATAGAGGCGGTACTCGAACGCGCCTGCGGTCACGCTGCCGCCTGCGAGCGAGAAGGCGTCCTTGGTCGTCTGCGCCGTCGTCGTCGCGCCGTTCTGCGCGGTCACGACCTCGATGCCGTTGTCCGTGGTGCGTGCACCCAGGCCGCCGAGGTTCGTGATCTGAACACGGGTCTTGCCACTGGCCGCGCCGCCGTCGATGACGAGGCGGTCCGATGGGCCCGTGGCGCTCAAGATCGTGCCAAGCTTGAGCACGCCGTCGTTGCCGACGTAGTTGCCATTGACCGTCAGCGTCGTGCCGGGCATGGCGCCGAACAGCGAGACGGTGCCGCTATTCGACAGCGATGCCACGGTCTGGTTGAAGCCAGCGAGGTCCAGCGTCGCACCCGATGCGACCGCGTGCGCCGAAGCAGCGCTGAAAGTGTTCGGGGCGCTCGCCTTCAACGTGCCCTGCGCCACGTTGGTCGCGCCGGTGTAGGTGTTCGCGCCCGAAAGCGTCAACGTGCCCGTGCCATGCTTCGTGATGAAGCCTCCGCCTGTGATCGCACCGCTCAACGTTTCGGAGAACGTGCCTGTGTCGATGATGGGATCGTTCGAACCCGTGAGCTGGATCGCGTTGGCCACCGTGAGCCCATCCGCGCTGAAGCCCAGCGCCGTGCCGTCATCCATCGCCAAGGCACCCGTGCCCAGCGCCGCGTTGTTCCCAAGGTTCAGTTGCCCCTGCTTGAGCGAAGTCCCACCCGTGTAGGTGTTTGCGCCCGACAGCGTCAGCGTGCCTGTGCCTTCCTTGATGATCGAGCCGCCCGCGTCCGAAATCACGCCCGAGATTTCCGTGCTGGTGTTGAGCTCACCGACCGTGAGCGCCTTCGTCCCAAGCAGCACGCGCCCCGCGCCTTCGAGCGAACCGATGCTGACGCCGACCGCTGTGAGGCTGCGAATGCTTACGACGCCACCGGCCTTGTTGACGACGGTGGCCTTATTGGCGCTCGCCGTGTCGTAGATGTCGAGCGCTCCGCCTGTTTCGTTCGTGATCGTGGCCTGGGCTGCAGAGCTGCTGCCCATCAGGTTGGTCGCGCCGCCGAAGTTGGTGATCTTTGCTTGTCCGCCCGTGGCGTTGTTCCAGAAGGTGATCTGGCCGCCATGGTTTTCGATGGTGGCATCGGCTGCCGTCGACGTATCCGCGAAGCGGAGGTTCGCGTTCGCCTGCGTAACGAGCGTTGCGCTGCCGGCTGAGCTGTTGTCGCTGAACTGCGTGAAGCCGCCATTGATAGCGCCGTTGCCCGCGGCCATGGCAATGTTCAACGCGCCTGCGTCGGCTCCACCGCTGAAGTACAACGAGGCGTTGCCCGCGATATTCACGGGGCCGGTTCCCAGTGCACCCGACACATTCGCCTTGATGGTGCCCGCGTCGATCCTCGTGCCGCCTTGATAGGTGTTGGCCGAACTCAATGTCAGTTCGCCGCCACCGGTCTTGCGCAGCAGGCCGCTGCCGCCCATCACGCCTGAGTAAGTGCCGTTGACCGTCTGCTCGAAAGTGACGTTCGCGTTGTTGACGATGCTGCCCTGCAGGCTGGTCGAATTGCCCTGCAGTACGCCCGAGCTCACGACGGTGCCGCCGCTGTAGGTGTTGGCCCCGTTGAGCACCAGCATACCCAGGTCGTCCTTGACGATGCCGCCGGTGCCGGTGATGGCCGAGTCGATGGTGGCCGTCATGGCCGCGCCGCCTGCCGTACCGTCGCCCACGCGGATCGCGGTGCCGACCGTGTCGATGTGCAGCGCATCGCCCGTCACGCGGTAGCCATCGACCATGAACTGCGCGCCGCCGATGCGGACGGTGCCGCCGGTGTCGTCCACGGCGACGGTGCCGGCCGCACCTCCGAACACCGCGTACTGGTTTTGCACCCAGGCTGCGTTGATGTGGCCGTCGGAGTCTGTCCACGCGTCGCCGGGCACGCCCACGCGCCAGCTGCCCGAGCCGCCTGTGACGTTGTTGTTGTTGTTGTACTGCGCGCCGTTGCTGCCGTCCCAGAAGTTCAAACTGACACCGGCACGGTTGATCAGGTTGATCTGCTGCGCCACAGAAGTCTGCACCTGCAGGTCCGAAGCCGCCGCGGGCGTGCTGCCGATGGCCAAGCCGTTGTCGGTCAGGCCGCCGGTGTAGCTGATGAGGCGGTAGACGCCGGCGCCGAAGCTGCCGCCCGCCGATTCGGTCACGTTGAGCGTGCCGCCCAGCGTGAGGTCGCCGTTGACCACCACAAGGTCGTTGAACGCGCCGCCGGGCACGCCCGCCTGGCCGAGTTCATAGGCAAGCGTCGAGCCAGTGGCCAGCGTGAGCGCGCCGGTGGTCAGCGTGCCGGGGCTGTTGCCCGCTGCCAGCGTGCCGCCCGCGTTGATGCTGACCGCACCGTAGACAGTGCCCGCGCCTCCGAGCGTTCCGCCACTGTTCACGGCCACCGCGCCGGTGCCCGTGGCACTGCCCGAAGTGTTGTTGACCTTGAGCGTGCCGGCGTTGATCGACGTGCCGCCTGTGTAAGTATTGGCGCCCGTGAGGTTCAGCGTGCCGCTGCCGGCCTGCATCAGATCCCCGGAGCCGCTGATGGCGTTGGCGACCGTCATCAAGTCGCTGCGGTTGAAGACCAGCGCGGCGTTGTCGACCACGGCGCCAGTGCCCAGCGTACCAGTGGTACCGCCATCCCCCACCTGCAGCGTGCCCGCATTGATCGTGGTGATGCCTGAGTAGGTATTCGGGCCTGTCAGACTGAGAGAGCCAGCGCCTCCTTTGACAAGGCTGCCACTGCCAGTGATCGTGCCCGCATAACCGGTGTTACTTGCTTGATTGACGACGAGGCTTTGCGCGTCGAGTTGCACAGCGCCACCGGTACCTGAAAGACTGGACGCGGTGAGATCCCAACTGCCGAGATCGAGCGAGCCGCCGTTGACGGTGTAAGCGCTGCTTTGGACAAACGCGCCGGAACTGCCCGCTCGCAGCGTGCCGGCGCCGACGATGGTGCCGCCGGTGTACGTGTTTGTTCCTGTCAGCACCGTGGTGCCGCTGCCGGCCTGCGTCAGATTCCCGGAGCCGCTGATGGCGTTGGCAACAGTCATGAAGTCGCTTCGGTTGAAGGCCAGTGCGGCGTTGTCGACCACTACGCCGGCGCCCAGCGTACCGGCGGTGCCGCCATTGCCCACTTGCAATGTGCCGGCGCTGATGGTCGTAGCGCCGCTGTAGGTGTTGGTGCCGATGAGGGTGAGCATGCCAGTACCGCTCTTGATCAGGCTGCCGCTGCCAGAGATGCTCCCGGCGTAGCTGGTGTCGCTGTTCTGGTCGACGCCGAGGGTCTGGGCATTGAGGGCGATGGTTCCGCCCGCGCCCGAAAGGCTGGAAGCCGTGAGGCTCCAGTTGCCCAGGTCCAATGAGCCGCCGTTGACGGTATAGGCGGAATTTTGCGTAAAGGCGTCGGCACTGCCTGCCACCAAGGCTCCTGCGTTGACGGTGGTGCCTCCGGTGTAATTATTGGTGCCCGTCAACACTGTGGTGCCGCTGCCGGCTTGCGTCACGGAGCCTGTGCCGCTGATGGCATTGGCGACCGTCACCAAATCGCTTCGGTCGAAGGCCAGGATCGCATCGTCGATCACGGCGCCCGTGCCCAAGGTACCGCTGGCACCTCCATTGCCCACCTGCACCGTACCCGCCGTGATGGTGGTGCCACCGGTATATGTGTTCGCGCCACTGAGAATGAGCGTATCAGTGGTTGCGCCTCTCTTTGTCAGCCCGCCCGTACCGATGAGCATGCCGCTGAAGTTCCCCGCGTTGATCTCGTAGGGCTTACCTGAACTGTCCACCGTGCCCGAACCTTGCAGATTTCTGATCGTCAATGCGGGGGCGTTCGAAGCGTCGCGCAGGGTGGCACCTGCGTCGACGGTCGTGGAATTGACAAACCCGAGAACCACCGCGAAGTTGTTGTTCAGGCCGACAAGTGTTCCTCCCGCCACCACGAACGCTCCGCGGGCGATCGTGCCACCGTTGAGGAGCAGCGACACGGTACCGGTGTCGGTCGTGCTTCCGTAGGTGAGGGTGGTGTTGCCATGGATATAGACCGGGCCAGACAACAGGAGGGATTTGCCGGCGGCAGCTGCGAACGTGTTCGTCGTGTTGGCGGCCATGTCGAACGAAGAAGAGAACGTGGTGTCGCCAGCGGCCCGAATGGTGCCACCGTTCATGTAGAGAGTGGCCGCTGTGATGGTGTCAGCGGCGCTATTGCCGCCAACGATCAACGTCGCGCCAGCGCTCAGTGTGCCCAGATCGCTCGTGCCACTGATGCTGCTGTTGGTGACGGTAACGGTGTCCCCCGAGCCAGCGTTGGCAATGCAGCTTGCCAGCGTTGCGTCGCTCGGCGCGGAACATCCGGCAGCGAAGACGGTGGGTGCTTGCAGGGAGAGCAAGCATGCGATAACCAGCTGCGACGGCAGAACAAGGGCAAAAGCCTGCGATCCGGATGAGCATCGACCGCCCATGGAGCCCCTTCCACGCCCTGAACGGGTATTTACCAGGCCGATGGAGGCCGCGACATCCGCACCGGTGTCCCGCGTGTGGCTCAACGCAACGCAAAGCGCAGGCCCGGGTTTGCCATTGCCCTTGTGACGCCCGCGCGCCAGTTCGGGCGCTGCAATCCAGCTGGCCAGTGCAGCATTCCAAACAGTACGGTGAGTTTTGTTCATGAGCTTGGCGACTTGAAGGGAAAGCGCAGGCGAAGCCTGCGGCGGCATCATCAATCGGATGGTGATTCGATGCTAAATGTAACGAAGTAGAAAAAAATGAAACTTTTAATCTATTTTGGACACGTTGGTGTAAGCATCTATGAATGTGCTATTCGCGGGCGCTGGACGCGCGCGGCGTACTCCACGACGCGTGCGGGGGCGTTTCGGTGTGGAGCGTCAAGAGCTTGTTTCTTGACGAGTCGATTCTGGACATGGGCGCGATGCCGCTGCTGCGCACTCGCGCAACGCGGACCGGAAGAAGCTCTCTGGCTTGCCATGGGTCTGCGTGCGGCACGGTCGTGTGAGGCTGTGCTCGATGCCCAGCTCAGCGCAGGTTGCCTTGAACTCAAGCGCTCGCAACGCCGGAGCGTTGTCCGTCAGCAGGCGCTCCACTCTGATGCCTAAGCCAGCGTAATAGGCCACCGCATTGCGCAGGAACAGGACAGTCGGCACCACCGACCCAGTCGCGCCGGTGGCTACGTGGGCCTGGGCCCGGAAACCACGCGCGTGCTGGCTGCGGCAGATGCCCGCGTCGTCGTGCCGGCGCGCACGCCGGACGAGGCCGCGCCGCTGGTGCGCGACGCACGCAGCTTCGAGTCGCAGTGCGCGGCCAACCACCTGGGCCATTTCCAACTCACGCAGCGCCTCTGGCCCGCACTGCTGCAAGCGGGCGCAAGCCCGACCGGGCATTCCGCGCGCGTGGTGTCGGTGTCGTCACGTGGCCATCGCATCGCGCCTGTCGACTTCGACGATCCGCACTTCCTGCGCCGCCCATACGACCGCTGGCAGGCCTACGGTCAGTCGAAAACCGCCAACGCGCTGTTCGCCGTGGCGCTGGACGCGCGCGGCGCGCCGCACAACGCGCGGGCGTTCTCGGTGCATCCGGGCAGCATCCTCACGGACCTGGCGCGGCACCTGTCGGACGAGGATCTGCGTGCGATGGGCGTGGCGCCGGGCAGTGCGCCGGACGGGCTGGCGGCGGGAGACGGCGGAGGCGGGGATTACAAGACCATCGCGCAAGGAGCGGCGACCAGTGTGTGGTGCGCGGCGAACCTTCAGTTGGAAGGGCGCGGTGGGGTGTATTGCGAGGATGTGGATGTGGCGCCGCTGGTGGGGGTGGATGTGGTGCGGGGGGGCGCGTGGGGTCAGGGCTTGGGCGGCGGATGGGGAGGCGGCTGAGCGGCTTTGGAGGTTGAGCACAAGGAACGACTAAAGCAGAGCGCTTTGCGCTCCTCTACATTGCTAAATTTTTATTCTTATGTCCATCTCAATCAGGTGGCGATATTGCTGTTGACTTCAATGTCATGCTTATACTTTAAACATTGAAGAGAGCATATGGCTTGATTGCGCCTTATTGACTAATTCTTGCGAAGAAACTGATAATCGAAGTGATTTTTATGCAAGAGATTGAGGGTCAAGGCCCGTTAAGGGTAGAACCCCCGATGGGATGCAGCAATAAACTGCTTCGCCTGAAGATATTCCTCAAAGCATAATTGCAAGTGATCAATTTCCGCGTCAATGGCATTAAGACGCTCTAATAGTTCCGGTGAGCGATAGCGCATTCCGACGGAAATTGCGCTTTCTCTGCCATGTGAAACAGAGTTTCTTTTCTCAACTAATTCGTTTACATATCCAATATAGCGCTTATTTGGAACAACATCTCTATCGATGCCAAGGCACTCAAATAGTTGCTCTAATGTAGGCACCCAAATGTTCTGGAGATATGTGTATAGAACCGCATCATTTAATTGGCAGGTGGATGCGGATTCTTGTGTTTTGAAGAGGGTAACGCGTTTTTTCCATTTGCCGTCTGGTCCAATGTCCTTGATGGCGGTTAACTGGTGATCCAATGCTAGGCTGTATAGCGCCCGTTCCAAATGTATGACGCTAACCCCGGCGGCACTAATGTGAGTGATTGTTCCGCTAACAAGTTGATTGACGGATTTCTCAAAATACGCATAAAGCTGAACGAAGAATAAGCCGCGAAGCAAGATCGCTCGATCGGGATCGGGTTGTAGGGGGTCGGTGCCCTCCATTGCTCTGATAAGTTGATGAAGTAGTCTGACCTCCGATAAGCGGTCTGCCAACGAAGAGCGCTCGACTCTAAGCATTAAAATGCGTCCCTAACTAAATTGATACGCCCAACTACCATTCGGCGGTTATTTGTACCTGCACTCGTCAGTGACTTCAACTCGCCATCATTTAATAATGCCTTTAGTTTTGCGGCCGTTGGCTTTTTGCCTGCTTCTAATGCCTTGGCCGTGCCAACAGTTATGGCTTCAAATAGGTTTACCGGTGTAATTGCTCGGTTTCCTCTAATAATGCCAGTTGGCAGGTGTTTGTGCAGTAAATCAAATGTACTTCCAAATAATTTCACAGATGTGGAGTTTAATTGGCGTTTGGCGCCGTCTTTCATGAAATTATTCAGGAAATCTTTTACGCTATGGTCAAATTTTTCGTATCGCTCAAGAAAGGCGAAGAAGCGTAAAGCAAATTCCTCTGCAGATCCATTTTTCATATCCACCGGCTTTAGTCGAATGGTTGATGAAAATGCGGCGCCATTTGTTAGTAGCTTCAGTTGCTCATTCATCGGGCCACGGAAAATACAGTTTCTGATTTCCTGGTTGGTAAGAGAAACGCCGCCTGTATTTAGTCGTTCGAACAGATCGAAACGCACACTTAAGTCGCTTTTGTCATTCAGAACTGTTACTCGAACTGGCCTTGTCTCAAACATTAATTGAATTGATTTTGGGAGGGCGGAGAATTTTGTTGTGTTTAGGGTGGGGATTTTTTCCAATCCGTCGATTTGAAGTGGGGCGGCTCTATCTATTAATTGGAGTAAACTCTCGCTCCCCATATAGTGGGCAATCGATCCGAGTCGCTGGACGCCATCCACACACTCCCAAGTGGAATCCTCGTTCGTTGCCATAAATATATTCGGTATGGGAATTCCTAAAAACACGGACTCAATCAAGAGTGACTCCCTTTTTTCATCCCACACGAATTGCCTTTGATATTCTGGTGGAACGTGAATGGCTCCCGCTTCTCTCATATCCATTAGCTGTCGAACTGTGATGTCGTAGTTGTCAAAAGAAACAAGACGTCGTTCCTTTTGTAGTTCTGACTGTAATTGAGGAATGTTGAGCGTAGACATAATTATTTATATAAATTGATTTATTATTTTTTTATTGAAATACGCGAGTCTTTGAGAGTGGTTGTTCTGTTTATAAGAATTTTCGACAGTTCACTCTTTGGGTCGATAGCGAAATACCCGTGTCTTTCGAGTTGAAATGAGTGATTGGAGCGGTTGACCGCTAGTGAGGGTTCCACAAGAGCCTTTTTGGGGACCAGGCTTTCATTGTTAAGCTCAATTGCTAATTCGGCGGTTCCGGGTTTCTCTGCAGCAAACAGCCGCTCATACAACCGCACCTCAGCCTCCACCGCATCCGCGACGGCCACCCAGGTGATGTTCCCCTTCACCTTCACCGCGTCCGCCCCCGGCGTGCCGCTCTTCGTGTCCGCGACCAGCTTCGCCTGCACTTCCAGCAGCTTGCCGTCCGCGTCGCGCGTGGCGCCGGTGCATTCGATGGTGTGGCCGTACTTCAGGCGCACCTTGTTGCCGGGGAACAGCCGGAAGAAGCCCTTGGGCTGCACGTCCTCGTAGTCGGTGCGCTCGACCCACACTTCACGCCCGATCTTGAAGTGGCGCAATCCCATGTCCGGGTGATGCGGATGCACGGGCGCCGTGCAGGCGTCCAGCACGTCGTCGCCGCCCATCAGTTCGCCCCAGTTGGTGATCACCAGCTTCACCGGGTCCAGCACGGCCATGGCGCGCGGGGCGATCGGGTCGAGCGTGTCGCGCAGCGCGGCTTCCAGGCTGGCGTAGTCGATCCAGCCGCCGGACTTGGTCACGCCGCTGCGTTCGCAGAACAGCTTCAGCGCCTCGGGCGTATAGCCGCGGCGGCGCAGGCCGGCCAGCGTGGGCATGCGGGGGTCGTCCCAGCCGTCGACGTGGCCTTCTTCCACCAGTTGGCGCAGCTTGCGCTTGCTGGTGATCACGTGCGTGACGTTGAGCCGCGCGAATTCATATTGCCGCGGCGGCGGCGCGCTCAGCAGGCCGCCGATGGTGCGGCCATCGGGCAGCGTGGCGGTCTCGGCCAGTCTTTCCAGCAGCCAGTCGTAGAACGGGCGCTGGTCTTCGAACTCCAGCGTGCAGATGCTGTGGGTGATCTGCTCCAGCGCGTCCTCGATCGGGTGCGCAAAGGTGTACATCGGGTAGATGCACCAGGTGTCGCCGGTGTTGTGGTGCGTGGCGCGGCGGATGCGGTAGAGCGCCGGGTCGCGCATGTTGATGTTCGGGCTCGCCATGTCGATCTTGGCGCGCAGGATCGCGGCGCCGTCGTCGAGTTGGCCGTCGCGCATCTCGCGGAAGCGCGCGAGGTTCTCGGCCGGCGTGCGGCTGCGGAAGGGGCTGTCGGTGCCGGGCGTGTTGAAGTCGCCGCGGTTCACGCGCATCTCGTCGGGCGTCTGCTCGTCGACGTAGGCCAGGCCGGCTTCGATCAGGTATTCCGCCGCGCGGTACATGAAGTCGAAGTAGTTGCTTGCGTAATAGATGTGGTCTTCCGGTGTACCGGGCCGGGCGGGGTTGTCGGCCAGCAGGCTGTCGTAGCCCAGCCACTTCACGGCGTCGCGGATGGCGTCGACGTATTCCTGTTCTTCCTTCTCGGGGTTGGTGTCGTCGAAGCGCAGGTGGCACACGCCGCCGTATTCCTTCGCCATCTCGAAGTTCAGCCAGATGCTCTTGGCGTGGCCGATGTGCAGGTAGCCGTTGGGCTCGGGCGGGAAGCGCATGCGGACCTTGGCCGGGTCGGGTGCGCCCTGCGCGTGGTGCTGCGCGTCGCCGGGGGAGCCGCCCCACTGCCGCTGGGAATAGGTGCCGTTTTCGAGGTCGTTTTCGATCACGTGGCGCAGGAAATTGCTCGGCGCCACGGCGGTTTTCGCGCCGTTCTTGTCAACAGGAGAGGTCATTTCTTCATTCTAGGCGGGGGCTTTGGGCGTTACTTTCGTTCACGAACTTCACGTGGCTGCGTGAACCTCAATGACAACTGACGCGTTCAATACGCACATCGGGCAACCCCGCCCGGTTTTCTGGGAGTCCAAATATGACTATGTCTCGTTCTTCTCTCCTCAAGGTGGCGGCTGCCGGCGCCGTTGCGGCAGCGGCCCTGCTGGGCACGGCGTCCGCCAGCGCCAACGGCGTGAGCTGGTCGGTGGGCGTCAACGTCCCCGGCGTGGCGATCGGCGTGGCTGCACCCCAGCCCTATTACGCCCCGGCGCCGACCTACTACGCACCTGCGCCGCGCTACTACCAGCCCGCACCGGTCTACTATCAGCCGCCTCCGCCGCCGGTGTACTACCGTCCGGCACCGGTGTACTACGCACCGCCGCCACCCGTGTACTACGGCCCGGGCCACGGCTACTACCGCCACGACCATCGCCGCGACTGGCGCTGACCCCCAGGCCGGCAGGCGCGCCGCACGGCGGCGCGGCCTGATCGGCTGACGAACGAAGCCGGCTTTCTGTCACGAAGCCGGCTTTTTTCGTGCCTTTTCGTAACGGCGGCGGCGGGCGCCGGGGCCCCTACATCGCGCGAAACAGGTGCGCGTAGAGCCGGCTGACCGGAATCCGCTCGCTCCGGCCGCGCAGCGTCAGGTGCTGCTTGCCGGCCTCGTCGCGGTGCACCGACTCGATGTCGTCGCTGCGCACGACGATCGCCCGATGCACCTGCCAGAAACGGTTGGCATCGAGCTGCGGAATCAGCTGCTTGAGCGGCGTGCGGATCAGGTATTCGTGGCCGGCCGTGAGCACCCGCACGTACTTGTCGGCCGCCTCGAAGTACACGACCTCGTCGACCGGCACCATGCGCACGGTGGCGCCGGACGACCCGGACTCGCTGGCCGCGATGAACTTCAGCGGGCCGTTCTGGCCGTTGGGCGCGGTGGGCGGCGGCAGCTCGCCGGCGGCGGCGAGCAACTGGCGCCACTGAGCCAGCGTGGCCGCGATCGCATCGCCGGCCGGCGATGCACCCCGCTCGCCCAGCGGCGCGACCGCTTGCGTCGCCGTGGCGGGCGGCGACGATGCGGGCCCCGGCGCGGCGGCGCCGCCATCGTGCTGCGCCAGCGTCTGCTGCAGCCGCGCCACGGTGCGCCGAAGCCGCTCGCCCTGCACGGGTTTCAGCACGTAGTCGAGCGCCTGGGCGTCGAAGGCACGCGCCGCGTATTCGTCATAAGCCGTCACGAAGACCAGTTGCGGCAGCGGCGCCTCGTCGGTCGGCCACTGGTCGGCGATCTCCGCCGCGGCGGCCAGGCCGTCCATGCCCGGCATGCGGATGTCGAGAAACAGCACCTGCGGCAGATGCTGGATGGCCTGGCGCACCGCGCTCAGGCCGTCGCCGACCGTGGCCACGATCTGCAGCGCAGGCCACACCGTGGCCAGTTCGGCGCGCAACGCCTGGGCGAGCAGCGGTTCGTCTTCGGCGATCAGGGCGGTGGTGGTCGTGGTCATCGTGGATTTCGTCAGGCCGGTATCGGAAACAGCAGGTCGGCGCGCGTGCCACCCGCTGGCGACAGGCGCTGCAGCCGCAGCGAGGCGCGATCGCCGTGCACGCCGGCCAGGCGCTCGCGGATCTGCGCCACGCCGAAGCCCGTGCCCTCATGCGCCGGCGGGTGGTCGGACAGGCCGACGCCGGTGTCGGTCACTTCGATGTGCAGCTGCGTGCCCTCGCGCCGCGCCCGCACGGTGATCTCGCCGCCTTCCACCTGCGGCTCCAGTCCGTGGCGGATGCTGTTTTCCACCAGCGGCTGCAGCAGCAGCGGCGGCACCGGCACATCGCGCAGGTCGTCGGGCAGGTCGAGCGCGTAGCGCAGCCGCGGGCCCATGCGCACCGACATCAGTTGCAGATAGTCGCCGAGCCGCTCGAATTCGGCCGACAGCGGATGCGCGAGCGCGCGCGATCCGGTGAGCGTCACGCGCAGGTAGCGGTTCAGGTGGTCGAGCATCTCGACGGCGCGCGGCGGGTCGAGCGTGATCAGCACGCGCAGGTTGGCCAGCGTGTTGAAGAGCATGTGCGGCTCGAGCTGGGTTTCGAGCAGCTTGAGCTTGGCCTCGGTCGCGTCGCGCTCGGCCGCGCTGATCTGCGCGGCCAGCGCGGCCGCCTTGCCGCGCGCGTGGAAGTAGAAGCTGGCGCCGGCGCCGGCAACGATGGTGATGAACAGGCTCAGCCTGTCGTCGCGCGCGGAGTTGACGACGCCGTCGGCCAGGAACAGGTCGGCGAAACGACTGCCGAACAGAAAGCCGCAGCCGATGCCGACGGCGGTCAGCACCAGGCCGCGCCAGCCCTTCGGCCAGCCGTGGCCGCCCGAGCTGTCGCCGTGGCAGTTCTTTGCGTCGACCAGGTAGCGCCCGAATTCGATGATCAGCCAGGTGATGGTGCCGACCGAGAGCGAATAGCCCAGTTGCACCAGGTAGGTCCGACGCGGCCAGATCAGCGTGGTGAGCACGGCGATCACCGAGCAGAACGCGACCACCTGCAGGTAGTGGCGCGCGACGTCGGTCCAGCGGATCTTCATGAAGCGAGCGTGCCGGGCGCCGGTTCGGCAAAGCCTGGCTCGGCCGCCGAGGGCGCGGCGCGGGGCGCGTTCAACTGCGCCCGTGCCCGCAGTTCCTCCGTCGTGTCGCCAGGCCCCTCGGCGCGCCAGCCGGGCGGCCTGAACAGGTAGCCCGCGACCTCGCGCAGCGACCGCGCGGTGCGCAGGTCGCGCCACAGCGCGCGCCAGTGCGTGAACTCGATCTCCAGCAGGTTGTGGCCGACGATCGGCGTGACCAGCCCGTAGCGGCAGGGCAGGTCCTCGCGTTCAGGGATGTAGGTGCCGAACAGGCGGTCGAACACGATCAGCACGCCGCCGTAGTTGCCGTCGAGATACTCGAGGTTCGAGGCGTGGTGCACCCGGTGCGCCGACGGCGTGTTGAGCACCCATTCGAGCGGGCCGAGCTTCGGGATCCAGGTGGCGTGCACCCAGAACTGGTAGAGCAGGTTCAGCGTGAGCATCAGCAGGATCACCTTCGGCGGCATGCCGAACAGCGGTGCGAGCGTGAAGAACAGCAGCGTGCCGGTGAGCTTGCCGGTCCAGCCGAAGCGGTAGGCGGCCGACAGGTTCAGCTGGTTCGGCGAATGGTGGATGGCATGCGTGCACCAGAACCAGCGCACCCGGTGTGCGGCCCGGTGGTACCAGTAATAGCAGAACTCCTGGGCGACGAAGCAGGCCACCCAGCCCGACCAGTGGTCCATCGGCAGCGTCCAGAGCCGGTGCTGGTAGACCCAGTCCATGGCGCCGGTGAAGAAGGCCAGCGGCAGCAGGAAGCGCAGCGGGTATTCGCGCACCAGGAAGTCGACTACCGAGATGCCCGCGGCCTTCCAGTCGTAGCCGCGCCAGCCCTTCAGGTACGACAGCACGATGGCCTCGATCAAGGACGCCGCCAGCACGGTGACGACCGATATCTTGAGCAGCAGGATCAGGGTGTTCATGGCAGCAGATTCTGGATGAAGAAGCGCGTGATGGCGCCATTGGCGAGAGGCACGGCCGCCCGGTCGAAGCCCGGCGGGTCGTCCAGCAGCCGGGCGGCGCGGGCCGGCAGTCCGGTGGGTTGCGGCGACAGGATCGAGCCGTGGCCGCCGCCCGGCATGTCGGCCAGCAGCGTGCAGCGCGTGCAGGCATCGCGGACCGCGTCGATGTGCCAGCGCGGCGCCAGCCAGGCGTCTCGGCCGGCGCGCACCAGGCCCACCGGAATCCCCGGTTGCGCCAGCGACGCCATGTCGATGGGCGCTGCCATCGGCACGGCCGCGACGGCGGCGCGGATGCGCGGCTCGTTCCATTCCCGGGGGGCCGTGTCGCCGGCCAGCTTGCGCTGGATCACCCAGCGCGCCGCGCCGAGCTTGACCGGGTCGAGCAGGCCGCCATCGAGTTCGGTGCTCAGCCCGACGCAGGTCGGGAAGTCCTCGGCCAGATGGGCGTCGCAATGCTGCGCCAGCCTGGCGGGCGACCAGCGCGCGCCGGCCAGCGTCAGCGCGGTGAGTCCGCCGGCCGACATGCCGTAGACGCCGACATGCTGGAAATCGAGCAGGGGCGCGAAGCGGGCGTCGGCCGCCATGGCGTCGATGGCCTGCGACACCTCCTGCGGCCGGTGCTTCCAGGTGATGGGGCCGACGTCGCTCATGTCGTGCCAGTTGTCGCCGACGTGTTCGGGCATGGCGACGGTGAAGCCCGCGTCGACCAGCGTCTGCGCCAGGTCGGTCTGCGTCCACGGCGCGCCGCCCGAGCCGTGCGACATCACGATCAGCCGGCCGTTGCCGCGCAGCGGCGCCGCGTCCTGCGCGGCGTCCACCGTGAAGGGGCCGCGCTTCAGCGGTGTCGCTGGCGCGGCTGTCGGATAGAACACGGTCACGGGGCCGGTTCCCGGCGGCGCTGCCAGCACGGTCAGGCCGGTGGCTGCGGTGGCGGTTTGCGTCAGCAGGGCCGCCGCCACCGTCGCCGCCACCGCGGCGAGGACGCGTCGCACGGTCACCACCGGTCCGCCTTGTGGCCGGCCAGCTTGGCGCGCTCGCGCTGCACCAGGCGTTCCATCACACCGCTGCCGGGCGCGAACACCCAGACCGACAGTCCGTGCATCAGCAGGCCGAAGCCCCAGCCGAACAGCGGGAACAGCGCCCAGTGGCGGCCGGTTGCGAAAGACAGGGTGATCAGCCCGAGGTTGACCACGAGGTAGATGGTCGCGTGGAGCAGCCAGCCGATCTTGGCCTTGGCGCGGCGGCGGGCGAGCAGGTCGAGTTGCAGGTCGGTGGCGGGCACGGATGTCTCCTGGATCGTCATGACGGGGCGCGCGGCGGCTCAGGCGGCCTGGCCGTTGCCCAGGCCGGCGTTCTGGCGCAGTGCCAGCTTCCAGAGGCGCAGGGCACGGGCCGCGAAGATACCGCTGAAAGCGCCGTACAGGGTGCCGATCGACAGGGCAAAACCCAGGCTTGCCGGCAGTTCGGGATGCATGGCCACGGCCACGCCGACGATGTACTTGGTGAAGAAGATGCCCATCATCAGCGCCAGCGGAATCGGGCTGCCTGCGGCGTGGAAGGTGCGGGTCGCGGCCGCGTAGCGGGTCGACGCCGGGAGCGGCATGCGCGAGACGACCAGGCCGAGCACCGCGGCGGCGATGGCCCAGCCGACCATGGCGAGCGGGTTTGCAGCGAAGGCCGACAGCACGCCGTAGATCGAAAGGCCCGTCATCGCGATCGGCATGACCGCGACGCGCGTCAGGCTGGTGGTGTTGGGCACCAGCTGCTTGGCGCCGAGCAGCACGAGGATGCCGAACAGTGCGAAGACCCAGGTCGGGGTGTGGGCGAGGATTTGCATCAGCATGGCGATTTCTCCGGAAGTGAAAGGGGTGAGTGGGAAGCGATGGCGTAACTGTGCCGAGCCCGCCGGCGCCCGGCGAGCGCGATGCGACGAAGTGCATGCCGGCGGCGCGAAATGCAGTCCGGCGGTGCAAAAAGCGGCTTTTTTAGAGGGTGGCGTGGCGCCGCGCCCACGTTCCGAACTCGCTTTACAAGCCATTTACGGCGTGGCAGGGAGCCGGTAGCAATCCCTCGTGGAGCGCACGCTACGATCCGGAGCCAAGCGCCAGTCAGCGCCATCCGCGCCCGTGTTTTCCCAGGATTTGTCATGGACCCTCGCCCCCCAACGACCCCGCCACCCGTTGCCATCACCAGCGGGCCGCCGCCCCGCAAACGCCGTTGGTTGGGCGCCGTCATTGCCATACTGGGGACGGCCGCGCTGATCGGCGGCGCCTATTACCTGGTCAACCGGCCGCCTGCCACCGGCAACGGCGGGCCTGGCGCCGGAGGCCCCGGTGGGCCGGGCGGCCCGGGAGGTCCTGGCGGCGCCGGCGGTGCGCGCCGTGCGGGCGGCGGCGGTGCGCTGGTCACGGTCGGCATGGCCGTCGCCAAGCGGGCCGACATTCCCGTCTATCTCGATGCCCTGGGCACCGTCACGCCGGTGACCACCGTCACGCTGCGCCCGCAGGTGTCGGGCGTGATGACCGACGTGCTCTTCACCGAAGGCCAGATGGTGCGCAAGGGCGAGGTGCTGGCCCGCATCGATCCGCGTCCTTACGAGCAGGCGCTGATGCAGGCGCAGGGCACCCGCGAGCGCGACGAGGCGCAGCTCGAGGCCGCGCGCGTCACGCTGGAGCGCTACCGCACGCTGCTGGGGCAGGACTCCATCGCGCGCCAGGACGTCGACACCCAGGCCGCGCTGGTCAAGCAGCTGCAGGGCACCGTCACGACCGACAAGGCGTCGGAGGCGAGCGCCAAGCTCAATCTCGACTACACCCGCGTGACGTCGCCGGTGAGCGGCCGCGTGGGCCTGCGCACGGTCGACCCGGGCAACTACGTGGCCGCGGGCGCCACCACCGGGATCGCGACCATCACCCAGATGACGCCGATCGACGTGCAGTTCTCGGTGCCGCAGGACCGCGTGCCCGACATCGAGGCGCGCGTGCGTTCCGGCGCCACGCTGGCGGTGACCGCGCTCGACCGCACCAAGGCGACCACGCTCGACATCGGCACGTTCTCGACGCTGGACAACGTGGTCGACACCACCACCGGCACGGTCAAGGCCAAGGCGCGCTTCGGCAATGCGAAGAGCGGGTTGTTCCCGAGCCAGTTTGTCAACGTGCAGCTGCTGCTGCGCACCATCGACGGCGCGGTGACGGTGCCGGTCACGGCGCTGCGGACCTCCGGCACCGGCAACTACGTCTATGTGATCAACGAAGACCGCACGGTGTCGATGCGCGACGTGAAGCGCGGCGAGTCGACGGTCGAGTCGGTGGTCGTCACCAGCGGCCTGAAGGACGGCGAACGGGTCGTGACCGAAGGCGGCGACCGGCTGAAGGACGGCTCCAGCGTGCAATTGCCGACCGACGCGCCGCGCCAGCGTGGCGCCGGTGGGGCGGGCGGTCCTGGCGGACGGCGGCAGGGCGCATCGGGTCCGCAGGGCGGGGCCTCCGCGCCCGGGCAGGGTGCGTCCGCTGGGCGTGCTCCCGAAGCGACACCGCCGGCCGCAGCGCCAGGCAGCGTGCCCGCAGCGGCACCCGGCACGGCGACCGGTACGCCGACCGCACCGGCCGGCCCGCTGGCTGCGCCGCCCCGCGGCGCGGTGCCAGCCGGCGCGCGTGCAGAATCTTCCGGCACCGCGGCGCCACAGCCGGCGCCTGCGGTCGCGCCCGAAGCGGTCAAGCCGCTGCCGACCGCCGAGCAGCGTCAGCGCATGCTCGACAGCGCCAAGGACAACCCCGAGCAGCTCGCGCGTCGCAAGCAATTCCTCGAGTCGCTCGACAAGGGCGACCCGGCTGCACTGGCGCGCTGGCAACAGATGGGCGACCGCATGGGCCAGGGCGGCGGACAGGGACCGCGGCGCGAAGGCGGCGGCGGAGGCCAATGAGCCCGTCACGCCCCTTTATCGAGCGGCCGGTCGCGACCGCGCTGCTCATGGTGGCGATCGTGCTCGCGGGCTTCGTGGGCTTTCGCTTCCTGCCGCTGTCGGCGCTGCCGCAGGTCGACTACCCGACCATCCAGGTGCAGACGCTGTACCCGGGCGCCAGTCCCGAGGTCATGAGCCGCACCGTGACGGCACCGCTGGAGCGCCAGTTCGGCCAGATGTCTGGCCTGAGCCGCATGAGTTCGACCAGCGCCGCCGGCGTGTCGATCGTCACGCTGCAGTTCGGCCTGACCGAGACGCTCGACGTCGCCGAGCAGGAGGTGCAGGCCGCCATCAACGCCAGCAATTCGCTGTTGCCCGCCGACCTGCCCGCGCCGCCGGTGTACGCCAAGGTGAACCCGGCCGACGCGCCGGTGCTCACGCTCGCGATCAGCTCGAAGTCGATGCCGCTGACCGAGGTGCAGAACATCGTCAACACGCGCCTGGCGCAGAAAATCAGCCAGGTGTCGGGCGTCGGCCTCGTGACGCTGTCGGGCGGTCAGCGGCCGGCCGTGCGCATCCAGGCCGACACCAAGGCGCTTGCCTCGTACGGCATCGGCCTCGACACGCTGCGCACCGCGATCTCGGCCGCCAATGCGAACAGCGCCAAGGGCAGTTTCGACGGCCCGTCGCGCTCGTATTCCATCAACGCCAATGACCAGCTGGTCACGGCCGACGACTACAAGAACCTGGTCGTCGCCTACCGCAACAGTGCGCCGGTGCGCATGACCGACGTGGCGCAGGTGGTCGACAGCGCCGAGAACACGCGGCTGGGCGCCTGGTCGGGCATGACGGGTGAACTGACGCCGGCGATCATCCTGAACGTGCAGCGTCAGCCCGGCGCCAACGTCATCGCCACGGTCGACGCCATCCAGCGGCAGTTGCCCGAGCTGCAGGCCGGCCTGCCGACCTCGCTCGACGTGAAGGTGCTGAGCGACCGGACCACCGGCATCCGCGCCTCGGTCAAGCACGTGGAGATCGAACTGGTGCTCGCCGTGCTGCTGGTGGTGCTGGTGATCTTCTTCTTCCTGCACAGCTGGCGCGCCACCGTCATCGCCAGCCTGGCGGTGCCGATCTCGCTGATCGGCACCTGCGGGCTGATGTACATGCTGGGCTACAGCCTGAACAACCTGAGCCTGATGGCGCTGACGATCGCGACCGGCTTCGTGGTCGACGACGCGATCGTGATGATCGAGAACATCGCGCGCTACCTGGAGGAGGGCGAGACGCCCTTCGCCGCGGCGCTGAAGGGCGCGGCGCAGATCGGCTTCACAATCATCTCGCTGACGGTGTCGCTGATCGCGGTGCTGATTCCGCTGCTGTTCATGGGCGACGTGGTCGGCCGGTTGTTCCGCGAGTTCGCGGTCACGCTGGCGATCACGATCCTGATCTCGGCCGTGGTGTCGCTCACGCTGGTGCCGATGATGTCCGCCCGGTTGCTGCGCAGCGAGCCGCACAACGCCACGCGCGGACTGGCCGGCAAGGTGCAGGCCTTCTTCGACCGCGTGATCGCGCGCTACGACATCTGGCTGCAATGGGTCTTCCGCCGCCAGGGGCTGACGCTGCTCGTCGCACTGGCGACGCTGGCGCTGACCGTGCTGCTCTACGTGATGATTCCCAAGGGCCTGTTTCCGACGCAGGACACCGGCCAGCTGCAAGGGCGCATCGAGGCTGCGCAGGACGTGTCCTATGCACGCATGGCCGAGCTTCAGCAGGCCGCCGCGCGCGCCGTGCTGGCCGACCCCGACGTGCAGAGCCTGAGCTCGTTCACCGGCGTCGACGCGGCCAACAACACGATGCTGAACACCGGCCGCATGCTGATCAACCTGAAGGCCGACCGCGGCTCGCAGGAAGACACGATGAACCGGCTGCGCGACCGCGTGGCGCAGGTCGCCGGCGTCAAGCTGTACCTCCAGCCGACGCAGGACCTGACGATCGACGCCGAGACCGGCCCGACCGAATTCCGCTTCTCGATCGAAGGCGTCGATTCGGCCACCGTGACCGAATGGGTGCGCAAGCTGATGGCGCGCCTGGAGTCGGTGCCGCAGGTGCGCAACGTGACGAGCGACGCCGGTGCGCAGGGCCTGTCGGCCTACATCGACATCGACCGCAACACCGCATCGCGGCTGTCGGTGACGGCCAGCGCGGTGGACGACGTGCTCTACAGCGCGTTCGGCCAGCGCATCGTGTCGACCATCTTCACCGAGACCAACCAGTACCGCGTGATCCTGGAGGCCAAGACCGATTCGATCGAGACGCCGCAGCAGCTCGGCACGCTGAACCTCAAGACCGGCGCCGGCACGCCGACGCCGCTGTCGGCCATCGCGACGATCCGCGAGCAGCTCGCGCCGCTGCAGATCACGCACGTGGCGCAGTACCCGGCCGCCACGGTGGGCTTCGACACGGCGCACGGCGTGTCGCTGGGCCGCGCGGTCGACTCTATCCGCCAGGCCGCCAAGGAGATCGGCATGCCGGCCGGCGTGTCGATGACCTTCCTCGGCGCCTCGGGTGCCTACGAGAAGTCGCTGTCGAACCAGCTGTGGCTGATCCTGGCGGCGGTGGTGTGCGTGTACATCGTGCTCGGCGTGCTGTATGAGAGCTACATCCATCCGCTCACGATCCTGTCGACCTTGCCGTCGGCCGGCGTGGGTGCGCTGCTGGCGCTGATGATCACGGGCAACGACCTGGGCGTGATCGGCATCATCGGCATCATCCTGCTGATCGGCATCGTGAAGAAGAACGCGATCATGATGATCGACTTCGCGATCGACGCCGAGCGCACGCAGGGCAAGACGCCGCTGGAAGCGATCCATCAAGCCGCGCTCCTGCGCTTCCGCCCGATCCTGATGACGACGCTGGCCGCATTGTTCGCCGCCGTGCCGCTCATGCTGGGCTTCGGCGAAGGCGCCGAGCTGCGCCGGCCGCTGGGCCTGGCGATCTTCGGCGGGCTGATCCTGAGCCAGGTGCTGACGCTGTTCACCACGCCGGTGATCTACCTCGCCTTCGACCGGCTGGGACAGCGCTTCGGGCGCAAGCGGGAGCTGGCGGCGTGAATCTGTCCCGCCCCTTCGTCGAGCGCCCGATCGCGACGGTGCTGTTGACCATCGGCATCGCGCTGGCCGGCATCGGGGCGTTCTTCGTGCTGCCGGTGTCGCCGCTGCCGAAGGTCGACTACCCGACGATCTCGGTGAGCGCGAGCCTGTCCGGCGCCAGTCCCGACACGATGGCGAGCAGCGTGGCCACGCCGCTGGAGCGGCGGCTCGGCACCATCGCGGGCGTCAACGAGATGACGTCGAGCAGCTCGACGGGCTCGGCCCGCGTCACGCTGCAGTTCGACCTCAACCGCAACATCGATGGCGCCGCGCGCGAGGTGCAGGCCGCCATCAACGCGGCCCGCGCCGACCTGCCGTCCACGCTCAAGAGCAATCCGACCTACCGCAAGGCCAACCCGGCGTCGTCGCCGGTCATCATCCTGGCGCTCACGTCGAAGACGAAGACGCCGGGCCAGATCTACGACGCGGTGTCGAACATCGTCAGTCAGCGCATATCGCAGGTCGAAGGCGTCGGCGACGTCGAGATCGGCGGCGGCTCGTTGCCGGCGGTGCGCATCGAACTGCTTCCGTTCGCACTCAACAAGTACGGCATCAGCACCGAGGACGTGCGCGCCGCCATCCAGGCCAGCAACGCGAACCGGCCCAAGGGCGCGATCGAGGGCGAAGGCCGCCGGCTGCAGATCTACACGCCGGCACCGGGGCGGCGCGCGGCGGACTACAGGTCGCTGATCGTCGCCTGGCGCAACAACGCGGCGGTCCGGCTGTCGGACGTGGCCAACGTGGTCGACGGCGTCGAGAACCGCCGCACGCTGGGCCTGTTCAACGGCCAGCCGGCCATCATCGTGCTGATCACGCGCGACCCGAGTGCCAACATCATCGAGACGGTCGACGGCGTGCGCGCACTGCTGCCCGAACTGCGTGCGCAACTGCCCGCGGACATCGAGGTGCAGGTGGCGTCGGACAGCACCAACTCCATCCGCGCATCGCTCAAGGAGATCGAGTTCACGCTGATGATCTCCATCGCGCTGGTCGTGCTGGTGGTCGGGCTGTTCCTGCGCAAGGTGCGCGCGACCATCGTGCCCGCGGTCGCGACGGTGGTGTCGCTGCTCGGCACCTTCGGCGTGATGTACCTGCTGGGCTTCAGCCTGAACAACCTGAGCCTGATGGCGCTGACGGTCGCCACCGGCTTCGTGGTGGACGACGCGATCGTGGTGCTCGAGAACACCATGCGGCACATCGAGGCCGGCATGGGGCGGCTCGAGGCGGCGTTGCGCGGCGCGCGCGAGGTCGGCTTCACGGTGCTGTCGATCAGCCTGTCGCTGGTGGCGGTGTTCATCCCGCTGCTGTTCATGGACGGGCAGGTCGGTCGTCTGTTCCGCGAGTTCGCGGTCACGCTGTCGGCGTCGGTGCTGATCTCGCTCGTGATCTCGCTCACCACCACACCGATGATGTGCGCCTGGCTGTTGCGGGCCGAACCCGTGCCGGACCCGGATGCGCCGAAGCGGCGTCCGGCCTGGCCGGTGCGCTGGGCGGAGCGGGGCTACGACGCCGTGCTGCGCACTTACGAGCGCAGCCTGGATTGGGCACTCGCCAGCAAGACCATCGTGATGCTGGTGCTGCTGGCCGTGGTGGGCCTCAACGTCTACCTGTTCGTGAAGATTCCCAAGGGCTACTTCCCGCAGCAGGACAACGGCCAGCTCAACGGCGGGCTGCGGGCGGACCAGAGCATCTCGTCCGATGCACTCGGGCAGAAGCTCAAGCAGGCCGTCGACATCGTGCGGGCCGATCCGGCCGTGGACACCGTGGTCGGCTTCTCGGGCGGCAGCCGGGCCGGCGGCGGCTTCATGTTCGTCAACCTCAAGCCGGTGGGCGACCGTGACGTGAGCAGCGCCGCGGTGATCGCGCGGCTGCGTCCGCAACTCGACAAGCTCACCGGGCTGCGCGTTTTCCTGGGCCAGGTGCAGGACCTGCGCATGGGTGGCCGGTCGAGCAATTCGACCTACCAGTACACGCTGAAGGCCGACAACATCAAGGACCTGCGGCTGTGGACGACCAAGCTCGCCGATCGCCTGCGCGAAGAGCCGCTGCTGACGGACATCGACAGCGACCAGTCCGACAACGGCGTCGAGACCTATGTCACGGTCGACCGCGAGACGGCGTCGCGCATGGGCATCACGTCGAGTTCGATCGACAGCTCGCTCTACAACGCCTTCGGCCAGCGTTCGGTGGCGACGATCTACGACGAGCTCAACCAGTACGCGGTGATCATGGAGTGGTCGCCCCGCTACATGCAGGGGCCGGTGGCGCTGAAGGACCTGTACCTGCCGGGCTCGACCGCAACGGCCACCGGCGCGACGGTGGACACCACGTCGGCCAATCCCGGCCTTCGCGGCGCTTCGACCGGCGCTCCGTTGAGCACCAGCGTGACGCCGATGGTGCCGCTGTCGGCCGTCTCGAAGATCAGCGAGCGCGCGATCCCGAGCTCGATCTCGCATGATGGCGGCGAACTGTCGAGCACCATTTCGTTCAGCCTCGCCGAAGGCGTGTCGCTCAGCGATGCGCGCGACGTCTTCGACCAGGCCGTTGCGGGCATCGCCATGCCGATCAACGTGCGCGGGGCGTTCAGCGGGACGGCCGCCGGCTTCCAGTCGACGCAGGGTCAGCAGACCTTCCTGATCATCGCGGCGATCGTGGTGATCTACATCGTGCTGGGCGTGCTGTACGAGAGCCTGGTGCACCCGATCACGGTGTTGACGACATTGCCGTCGGCTGGCGTGGGCGCGGTGATCGCGCTGCTGCTGTTCCGGATGGACTTCTCCATCATCGCGTTGATCGGCGTGTTCCTGCTGATCGGCATCGTGAAGAAGAACGCGATCCTGATCATCGACTTTGCGCTGGAGGCGCAACGCGCGCGCGGCCTGACTGCGGCCGAGGCGGCCCGCGAGGCCTGCCTGCTGCGCTTCCGGCCGATCCTGATGACGACCCTGGCGGCCGCGCTCGGCGCACTGCCGCTGGCGATCGGTTTCGGCCAGGGCGCCGAACTGCGGCAGCCGCTCGGCGTGGCCATCGTGGGCGGGCTCATCGCGAGCCAGCTGCTCACCTTGCTGACCACACCGGTCGTCTACGTGCTGATGGACAAGCTGCGCCGCAAGGCGCCCAACGAACAGGCGTTGGCGCGAGCCGCGACGTGACGGAGATGGATATGAAGAGAAGTTGTGCGCCCTCGCTGCGTGTTCTGGCACTGGCGCTGGCCACGGTGGGTTCGCTCACCGCCTGTGCGGTCGGGCCGGCCTACCAGCAGCCGACCGTCCAGTCGCCTGCGGCCTGGCGGGAGGCCAAGGCGGCCGAAGGCTGGGTGCCGGCCGCTCCGGCCGATGCCATGGACCGCGGCGAATGGTGGCGCCTGTTCGGCGACGCCGATCTCGATGCGCTGGCTGCACGCGTGCAGATCTCCAACCAGAACATCGCCGCCGCGGTGGCCAGCTACGCGCAGGCGATGGCGCTCGTGCGCGAGCAGCGGGCCAGCCTGTTCCCGACCGTGTCCGCCTCGGGCAGCGCCACGCGCAGCGGCAACCGGTCGGCCAACACCGCCACCGGCAGCGCGAGCGCCGGCGTCAGCGCCTCCTGGACGCCCGACGTCTGGGGCCGGCTGAGCCAGGCCGTGAACAGCGCCCAGGCCAGCGCGCAGGCGAGCGAAGCCGACCTGGCCGCCGCCCGGCTGTCGGCCGTCGGCGAGCTGGCGTCCAACTACTTCTCGCTGCGCGAGGCCGACGCCGAACTGGCGATCCTCACCAGCACGCTGGAAGGCTACGAACGCTCGCTGGTCATCACGCGCAACCGCTATGAAGCCGGCATCGCCGCGCAGAGCGACGTGCTGCAGGCGCAGACGCAGCTCATCAACACGCGTGCCGAGCGCGTGGCCCTGGAGCGCACGCGCGCGGCCTACGAACACGCGATCGCCGTGCTGGTCGGTGTCGCACCGGCGGATTTCCAGCTGGCGGCCGCGAACACCTGGGCGCCGACCGTGCCCTCGGTGCCGCTGGGCGTGCCGTCGACGGTGCTGCAGCGGCGGCCCGACATCGCCGCGGCCGAGCGCGCGGTCGCGTCGGCCAATGCGCAGATCGGCATCGCGCGGGCGGCGTACTACCCGAGCTTCGGCCTGAGCGCGTCGCTCAGCCGTTCATCGAGCCGTGTGTCGGACCTGTTCAGCGCGTCGAACACGCTGTGGTCGGTCGGCCTCTCGGCTGCGCAGGTGCTGTTCGATGCCGGCGCGATCGACGCCAGTGTCGATGCGGCGCGTGCGTCCTACGACGCCTCGGTGGCGCGGTACCGGCAGACGGTGCTGACGGCCTTCCAGACCGTGGAAGACCAGCTCACCGCCACGGCCAGCCTCGCGCAACAGGAGCAGTTGCGCCGCGAGGCTTCGGCCGCCGCCGACAAGACCGAACAGCAGATCCTGAACCGCTACCGTGCCGGCCAGGTCAGCTACACGGACGTCGTGACCGCACAGGCGTCCGCGTTGAGCGCCCGCCGCACCGTGCTGCAGCTGCAGGTGAGCCGGCAGACGGCTGCCGTGACGCTGGTCCAGTCGCTCGGTGGCGGCTGGGAGGCGAGCTGGCTTGCGCCGTCGGCGTCAACACCCGTTTCCCGCTGACGCGCAAGCGTGTTTGCCGCAATGGCGCGGATCACGACGCGTAACTTCTGTTAACTGAATGTGATCTGAAAGATTGAATCGCGATAATTCGCGCTCTTTCACAAGGAGTGCGCGTGGATATTGTTTTGCTGGTCAAGGCCGCCATCATGGGCATCGTCGAGGGACTGACGGAGTTCCTGCCCATTTCATCCACCGGCCACCTGATCCTGGCCGGTTCGTTGCTCGGCTTCGACGACGACAAGGCAAAGGTCTTCGACATCGCGATCCAGACCGGCGCGATCTTCGCGGTGATCCTGGTGTACTGGCAAAAGATCCGCTCGACCGTCGTTGCGCTGCCGCGCCAGCGCAAGGCGCAGCGGCTGGCACTCAACGTGCTCATCGGCTTCCTGCCGGCCGTGGTGCTGGGCCTGCTGTTCGGCAAGGTCATCAAGGAGCATCTGTTCACGCCGGTCGTGGTCGCCAGCACCTTCATCATCGGCGGCTTCATCATCCTGTGGGCCGAGCGTCGGCCGCCGGGCTCGGTGCGCATCGAGAACGTGGACGACATGACGCCCTGGGACGCGCTCAAGGTCGGCCTGGTCCAGTGCTTCGCGATGGTGCCGGGCACCAGCCGCAGCGGCTCGACCATCATCGGCGGCATGCTGCTCGGCCTGAGCCGCCAGGCCGCGACCGACTTCTCGTTCTTCCTGGCGATCCCGACGCTGATCGGTGCCGGCATCTACAGCCTCTACAAGGAGCGTGCGCTGCTGTCGATGCACGACATTCCGCTGTTCGCTGTCGGCCTGATCTTCTCCTTCGTCAGTGCCTGGCTGTGCGTGCGCTGGTTGCTGAAGTACATCAGCACCCACAACTTCATTCCCTTCGCCTGGTACCGCATCGCGTTCGGCATCGTGGTGCTGGCGACGGCGTGGAGCGGGCTGGTGGTCTGGGCGGAATAACCGGCAACCCACATCGGTGCCAGTGACACCGCGGAAACCGGCTTTGCCGGGCCGCTGGTGTTGCTCGCGGTGAGGGCTACATGTTCCGCAGCGATGCCTCGATGGCCGCTGCGGTGGCGATCGGCTTTTCCATCGGGAACAGATGGGTCCCGTCGAGCATCATGATGCGGCCCTTGGTGACCTGTTGCGTCATCGCCATGCCGACGCGGCGCATCTCGACCGACTGGCGTCCGCCGATGAAGGCGGCGCGGCATTGCAGGGGATGCGCGCGCAGCAGTGCCGCGAGGTTGTGGGGCAGCGTGTCGTAGATCTGGGTCTCGACGTCGCGGTCGAAGCTCAGCGCGCGCGTGTCGTCGCTGTCGAAGGTGCCGTGCTCGATGTAGTCGCGCAGCACCTGCGCATCCCAGCGAGCGAAGGCCTTCTTGCTGCGGAAATGCGCGAACACCGCCTCGCGGTCTTCCCAGCTGTTGCGGCGTCTGCGGCTCACCATGCCGGGCGACATGCTCTTCATCAGCGACGTGCGCTTGACGAGGTTCAGCGTGTTGGCGCGCCAGCCGCCGATGATGGGCGAATCGATCAGCAGCACGCCCGCCGCGAGCTTCGGATGCAGCGCCGCGCACATCAGGCTCAAGAAGCCGCCCAGCGAATGGCCGACCAGAAAGACGGGGCGGCCGGCCGCGTCGCTGCGCTGCTGCGCGAAGTCCGCGAGCTGCTGCACCAGGTGCGGCCAGTTGTCGGTGACGGGGTACTTCGGGTCATGCCCGAACTTCTCGATCGCATCGACCTCGAAGCCGCGGTTGCGCAGGCTGTCGAGGATCACGCGGTAGGTGCTCGCAGGGAAACTGTTGCCGTGCGAGAAGACGATGGGCGCGATCGGTGGCATCGGGCGCCGGGTTAGATGAGCTTTTCTTCGGGGGTCGAGATCTTGCGCAGCGGCGCATGCCGCGCGGCCGGCATCATCAGCGGATGCGCCGTGGCGCTGCCGTCCCAGACCGGGTCGTCGATGCTGTCGAACACCTCGCGCAGCTTCTGGCCCCAGCTGTTGTGCATCATCTGGTAGTAGGGGTTGTTGGCGTCCATGCAGACGATCTTGTCGGTCTGCAGGCGGCCGGCCTCGTACACCACCAGGTCGAGCGGCAGGCCGACCGAGAGGTTGGACTTCATCGTCGAATCCATCGACACGAGCGCGCACTTGGCCGCTTCGTCGAGCGGCGTGTCGGGCGTGAGCACGCGGTCGAGCACCGGCTTGCCGTACTTCGATTCGCCGATCTGGAAGTAGGGCGTCTCGTTGGTCGCCTCGATGAAATTGCCGGCGGAATAGACCAGGAACAGGCGCATGCCTTCGCCCTTGACCTGGCCACCGAAGATGAAGGACACGTTGAAGTCCAGCCCCGCGTGCTTGAGCGCCTCGGCGTCGCGGTCGTACACGTGGCGCACCGCCGAGCCCAGCACGCGCGCGGCGTCGAACATGCTCCTGGCGTTCCAGATGGTGATCGGCGAACCGGGTTCGCCGTCGGCGTTGGTCTCGCGAAGCTCCTCGATCTGCAGGATTTCGCGCACCGATTGCGAGATGCTCAGGTTGCCGGCCGACAGCAGCGTCATGACGCGGTCGCCCGGCTGTTCATAGACGATCATCTTGCGGAAGGTGCTGATGTGGTCGACACCCGCGTTGGTCCGGGAGTCCGACAGGAACACCAGGCCGGCGTTGAGTTTGATGCCTACGCAATAAGTCATGGGGGTGTCTCAGCCGCGTTCGCGCTTGTTGAGTTTTTTGAGTGTGTACAGCGCTTCCAGCGCCTCCCGCGGGCTCATCGCGTCGGGGTCGAGCGTGGCCAGCGCCGATTCTACGGCGCTGGTCTCCGGCAACTCGACCTCCGGCGCATCGGCGAACAGGTCGACCTGCGCGCGCGTTTGCGTCTGCTGCGCTTCGAGTGCCTCGAGCGCGTGGCGCGCGTGGTTGACCACCGCCGCCGGCATGCCGGCGAGCCGCGCGACCTGGATGCCGTAGCTCTTACTGGCCGGGCCGGGCTGCATCTCGTGCAGGAAGACGATGTCGCGGCCTGACTCGGTGGCGCTCACGTGCATGTTGACCGCGCCGTGATGCGAGGCCGGGAATTCGGTGAGCTCGAAATAGTGGGTCGCGAACAGCGTGAAGGCCTTGGTGCGGTCGTGCAGCTGCGCGGCGATGCCGGCGGCGAGCGCCAGGCCGTCGAAGGTGCTCGTGCCGCGGCCGATCTCGTCCATCAGCACCAGCGACTGCGCGGTGGCGCTGTGCAGGATCTGCGCGGCCTCGGTCATCTCCAGCATGAAGGTCGACTGCGCATTGGCCAGGTCGTCGGCCGCGCCGATGCGCGTGTGGATCGCGTCGATCGGCCCGAGCCGGCAAGCCGTGGCCGGCACATGCGACCCGATCGATGCGAGCAGCACGATGATCGCGATCTGCCGCATGTAGGTGGACTTGCCACCCATGTTCGGCCCGGTGATCACCTGCATGCGCTGCTGCGGGCCGAGCTGCGTGTCGTTGGCGATGAAGCCGCCCGAGGACTTCTCGGCCAGCCGCGCCTCGACCACCGGATGGCGACCCTGCACGATGTCGATGCACGGGTGCGTGACGAAGCTCGGTGCCTTCCAGTGCAGCGTGTGCGAGCGTTCGGCCAGTGCGCACAGCGCATCGAGCGAGGCGATGCCGCCGGCCAGTTGCGTGAGCGCATTGACGTGCACCTGCAGCGCGTCGAGCAACTGCTCGTAGAGCCACTTCTCGCGGGCCAGCGCACGGTCCTGCGCGCTCAGCGCCTTGTCCTCGAAGGCCTTGAGTTCGGGCGTGATGAAGCGCTCGGCATTCTTCAGCGTCTGGCGGCGGCGGTAGTTGTCCGGCACCTTGGTGAGCGCGCTTTGCGTGACCTCGATATAGAAACCGTGCACGCGGTTGAACTGCACGCGCAGGTTCGAGATGCCGGTGCGTTCGCGCTCCTGGATCTCGAGCTGCAGCAGGAAGTCGTCGCAGTTGTCGCTGATGGCACGCAGCTCGTCGAGTTCCGGATCGTGGCCCGTCGCGATCACGTCGCCGTCGCGCACCAGCGCCGACGGGTCGGGCTTGATCGCCGCGACCAGCAGCTCGGCGCAGCCCGGTGGCGGCACGAAGCGCTCGGCCATGCGGGCGAGCAGCGCCGAGGCACCGGGCAATGCAGGCCCGAGCTGCTCGGCCTTGGCCAGCGCGAGCCGCAGTGCGACCAGCTCGCGCGGGCGCACCTGGCGCAGCGCGATGCGCGCGGCGATGCGTTCGACGTCGCTGGTGTTCTTCAGCTGTTCGCGCAGGCTGCGCCACCGGGCGGCCGTCGTGCCCGGCGCATGGGCCTGGAGCGCGCCGATGGCCTCGAGCCGGGCCCGCGCCTCGCCGCGGTCGCGCCGCGGTGCGAGCAGCCAGCGCTTCAGCAGGCGGCTGCCCATGCCGGTCATGCAGGTATCGAGCAGCGAGAACATCGTCGGCGAATCCTCGCCGCGCAGGGTCTGCACGAGTTCGAGGTTGCGCCGCGTGGCGGGCGGCAGTTCGATCAGGTCGCCGTCGCGCTCGACGACCAGGCGCTGCACGTGCGACAGCGCGCGGCCCTGCGTGTGTTCGGCATAGCCGAGCAGGGCGGACGCGGCGCCGTGCGCGTTGGTCAGCGACTCGGCGTTCCAGGCCGCGAGGCTGGCGCTGGCCAGTTGCTCGCACAGCTTGCGCTCGCCCAGGCCGCCGTCGAACTGCCAGGCCGGCCGCACGGACAGCGTGAACGGCGTCGTGGCGCGCAGCGCCTTGAGCCTGTTCTCGAAGGCGGGCGTGACCTCGGCGCTGTAGAGCAGTTCGCTCGGTCCGATGCGGCCGATCCAGGCCTCGAGCGCTTCGGCCGGGCATTCGGCGAGGTGCAGTTCGGCGCCGGTCACGCTGAGCCAGGCCAGGCCGCAGAAGTTGCGCGCGCCCGCGTGGACCGCGAGCAACAGCGATTCGCTCTTGTCGTTCAGCAGCTCGGCGTCTGTCAGCGTGCCGGGCGTGACGACGCGCATCACCTTGCGCTCGACCGGCCCCTTGGACGCGCCGACTTCGCCGACCTGCTCGCAGATCGCGACCGATTCGCCGAGCTTGATGAGCCGCGCGAGGTAGGCATCGACCGCGTGGAAGGGCACGCCGGCCATCACCACCGGCTGGCCCGCCGACTGGCCGCGCTGCGTCAGCGTGATGTCGAGCAGGCGCGCGGCCTTTTCGGCATCGCCGTAGAACAGCTCGTAGAAGTCGCCCATCCGGTAGAACAGCAGCGTGTCGGGATGGTCCACCTTGAGGCGGAAGTACTGGCTCATCATCGGGGTGTGCCCCTGGAGCTCGCCGATGGATGGCCCCTGGCCTGGTTCGTTGATATCGCTGGTGTCGCTCGTCTTTGGCACGCCGTGAATTCCGTTGGACTGAGGTGTCATGTCTGCGCCGCATCGGCCTTGACCGTCTGGCGGCCGGTTCGCTCGAAGGCGCAACAGCGCATTATCGTGGAGGGTGTCGATGCATCCGGGGCATGCAGCTTGCATGCGGACGGGCCGATCCTGGAGTCACATGCTGCAATTTCTTTCCCGCCGGCTCGGCCGGCTCAGCGTCGGTCGCAAGCTGCTCGTCATCTACCTGCTGGACCTCACGGCGGTGATCTTCATCAGTGGCATCCTGATCAACGAGAAGTTCATCGCGATCGACTTCGGGCGCAAGGAAATGGCCGGCATGGCGTACATCGAGCGCTTGCGGCCCGCGCTGATGGCCGTGGCCGGCTGGCGCGGTGCGGGCGTGCCGCAGGCCTCCACGATCGCGCAGGCCGAGCAGGATTTCGGCCCCGACATGCAGAGCGGCGAACTGAACGATGCGTTTCGTACCGCCTTCGAGCGCACGGTCGGTGCCTCCGCGGCCGACCGGCCAGCCCAGGCCCGTGCCGCCGTGGAAAAAGGCCGCGCATTGGTCACCCGCGTGGGCAACCAGTCGAACCTGATCCTCGACCCCGATCTCGACAGCTACTACACGATGTCGCTGGTGCTGCTGCGCTTTCCGGAGCTGATGGAGCTCGGGTCGGCCATGGAGGCCAGGCTGCGTTCGCTGGGAACGGGCGAGTCGCCGTCGACCGAGGCGCGCACGCAGTACTTCATCCTGGAAGGCCGGATCGACGCGATCGCGGCGGGCATCGAGAGCGATTATTCCGAGGCGTTCGTCGCGGCCAAGGGCCCGTTGCGCGCCAACCTGGATGCTTCGCGGCTGCGGCTGGCGGCGGCCGTCGACCGCTTCCGCCGCGCGTCCCGGGCCGTTCTGGAGGGCGGCGGCCGCGGCCTGCCTGTGTTCGACGAAGCCCAGCAATCGCTGTTTGCGGACCTCGATCAGGCCTGGCTGCTGGCCGGACGCGAGCTCGACGACATGCTGCACGTGCGCGAACACGGCTTCTTCTCGCGCATGTGGCTGCATCTGGGCACCGCGTTGTTCCTGCTGCTCATGATTCTTTCGGCCGTGTTCTATGTGGCGCGGCAGATCTCGCTGCCGCTGCGTCGCCTGTCCAACGTCGTCGACACCGTGCGCAAGACGGGCGACCACAGCCTGCGTGCCTACTGGGACAGCGGGGACGAAATCGGGCGTCTGGTGCTGGGCTTCAACGACATGCTCGCGCAGCTCGACCGCGAGCGCCGCATCCAGCAGGAACTGGCGGCGAGCGCACGCGCGGCCGAAGCGCAGCGCGACCTGGTCGAAGCCATTCCGATCCCGCTCATGGTCACGGCCATCCCGGGCCATGAAGTGCTCAATGCCAACTCTCCGGCTCAGGCATGGCTGGGCGGCCGGACCGAGGACCCCTGGGCGCACGGCCTCGATTCGGCGGTGCGCGCGCGCTTCTTCCAGCAGCTGGCGGATCGCCGGGGCGTCGACGAATTCGAGGTGCGCTGGCGTGGCGGTGCCGAGCCTTCGTGGGCGGTCCTGTCGGCACGGCGGCTGACCTACCAGGGCCAGGATGCCGTGCTCACGGCCTTCACCCCGGTCAACCATCTCAAGCTGATGGAGCAGCGCCTCGAGCTCTGGGCCAAGGTGTTCGAGGCCTCGTCCGAGGGCATCATGATCATCGACGCCAACTACCACATCCTGTCGGTGAACCGTGCGCTGTGCCGCCAGACCGGCTACGAATTCAGGGAGCTGGCCGGCGAGATGCCCGAACGGCTGATCGCCGACGACAGCGTGCATTTCGATGCGCTGTGGCCGGCACTCGACAAGCGCAGCGCCTGGCAGGGCGAGGTGCAGGTCAGCCGGCGCAACGGCACCAGCTATCCGGCCTGGCTGGTGGCGAGCGTGGTGCGCGACGGCCCCGAGCGCATCTCGCACTACATCTTCACGTCGATCGACATCAGCGACCGCAAGCGCAGCGAGGAGCGCATCCGCTTCCTGGCACACCACGACGTGCTGACCGAACTGCCCAACCGCTCGCTGTGCATCGAGCGGCTGCGCATGGCGATGCAGCAGGCGCAGCGCACCGGGCAGCGCGTGGGCGTGCTGTTCATCGACCTGGACCGCTTCAAGAACATCAACGATTCGCTGGGCCATCACGTCGGCGACGGGCTGCTGCGTTCCGTGGCCAAACGCATGACCGAAGCCGTCCGCGCCGTCGACACCGTCAGCCGCCTGGGCGGTGACGAATTCGTGATCGTGCTCAACGGCGTGGCCGACAGCGACGAGATCCTGTCGATTGTCGAGCGCCGGCTGGTGCCGTTGATCCGGCGCCCGCACGACATCGACGGCGCTGAGCTGCACGTGTCCTGCAGCGTGGGCATCGCCGTGTTTCCGGACGATGCCCAGGACATCGACACGCTGATGCGCCACGCCGACGTCGCGATGTACCAGAGCAAGGCGAGCGGGCGCGACATGGCGCGCTTCTTCACGCCGGAGATGAACGAGCGCGCGCAGCGGCGGCTGCTCGTCGAATCGAACCTGCGCCATGCGATCGAACGCAACGAACTGAGCCTCTGCTTCCAGCCGCGGGTCGATGCCCATGGCGGCCAGCTCATCAGCGCCGAGGTGCTGCTGCGCTGGCACAACGCGGAGCTTGGGCCGGTCGCACCGGCCCAGTTCATTCCGATCGCCGAAGAGTCGGGGCAGATCGTTGCGATCGGCAGCTGGGTGATCGCCCGTGCGTGCGAGCAGCAGGCGGCCTGGCGCCGCGACGGCGTGGGCTGCGTGCCGCTGTCGGTCAACGTTTCCGCACTCCAGTTGCGCGACGAGGGCCTCGTCGGCGTCCTGCGCGACGCCCTGGTGCAGCATGACGTGGAGCCATCGGACATCGAGATCGAACTGACCGAATCGACCTTGATGGAAGCCGGCGAACAGACCCTGGCGCAACTGCGCGCGCTCAAGTCGCTCGGTGTGCTGCTGTCGATCGACGACTTCGGCACCGGTTATTCGAGCCTGAACTACCTGAACCGCTTTCCGATCGACAAGCTGAAGATCGACCGCTCGTTCGTCCATCAGATGCTCGACGATCCGACCGACATGGCGATCGCCCGGGCCATCATCGGGCTGGGCCATGCGCTCGGCTTGCGCGTGGTGGCCGAAGGTGTGGAAAACGAAAAGGAAGCAGCGACGCTGCGCGCCGCCCGCTGCGACGAACTGCAGGGCTACCTCATCGCGCGGCCGATGCCGGCGGAAGCACTCGCCAGCTGGATCGCGCAGAAGCCTTGATGCGGCGGACGCGTGCCGTCAGCAGTCGTTGACCATCTTGCCGGCGATCGAGCCCTTGAAGATGTAATACGGCGACAGCTTGACGAACACGCGCGAACCGGTTGCGGCGGGCTGGATGCTGACGATGCCTGCGGTGCCCACGTCGGAGTTCACCGTCAGCTTCATGCCGCGGCCATCCTCCGCGGTGCGAGACACGAACATCGGCGCCAGTGACTTCTTCACATTGCGATCGACGCAGCCTGCGACGTCCCAGGGCTTGCCGGTCGCCGCAAACTGAAGGCCTTGCGAGGCCTCGACATCTTCTGCGGACGATTTCACGCCAGGGACTGCGGCACAGCCCGCAAGGGCGGCGGCCGACAGCAGGACAATCAAGCGATTCATGACTCATCTCCTCATGAGAGTGCGCCCCCGGAGATGTGGGGCGGCGTGCACGGACTCTGCAATGGACTTTGCATATATTAGGCCAGCCTGTCGACACTTTGATGGATCGCCCGTGCAGGATCGCTCGATTGCTGGTGGGCCAGGCGCTGCAGCTCCCGCGACAGCATGCCCACACGCGTCCGCGCGCGAGCGTCGCCTCGCCACATGGCTTCGAGTTGCTCGGCCATCTCGTCGGTGAGCGCCTGCCACCGCGAGAAGCCAGGCTGAATGGTCTCCGTCGCTTGCCGCATGTTTCGTTGCTCCGATGCGCATCGTGCAGTGCCTCGTGCTCATCGAATCGAATGGTGGCAATCCCGACTTGCGCTCGATTCAGTGAGCATCGGTGCACGCGGATGGCCCGTCGGTCCAGGCCGGACGATGGCGTAGGCGATGACGGATGCGCCCCCGTGCGCCGGGGTTTCGTCCGCATACGACAAACAACGCTACTTACAATTCCGCCAGTATGAATGTGGATCTAACCCGGCGTTTCGGTGTTCTCGTCAACGATGTCGCCAAGCTTTATGGCGAACAGTTCGACCGGATGACCCGTCAGCGCCTGGGCCTGTCGCGCGGCCAGTGCCGATTGCTCGGCGTGCTGGCGATGCAGGGGGACGAGCAGCCCTTGTCGCAGGCCGAACTGGCCCAACGTCTCGCGCTCAGTGCCATGTCGATCGCCACCTTGTGCGACCGCCTCGAAGCCGCCGGCTGGTTGCGGCGCAGGCCGCATCCGGGCGATCGCCGCGTGAACCAGATCCTGTTGCAGCCGAGCGCTGCCTTGGCACTGGACGCCGCCCTCGGCATCAGCGATGCGCTGCAGACCCGGGCTCTGGCCGCGCTCACCGAGGCCGAGCATGCGCAGCTCGTGGCGCTGTTGGTCAAGGCGCGCGACGGGTTGATGCTCACACCGGAGGAGGCCGCCGCCGACGAGCCGCCGCGCGAGTCCCCGATTCGAGGAAACCGTCGGCGACCATGGGTTATCCAGGGCGGCGGAATGAGGGGAAAACGCTAGCATCGAAGCCTGGATTTTCTGATCTCAACCTGACTTCAACTACAGGAGTGTGTCGATGCAACGACGTCAATGGAGCGCCCTCGCCGCTGTTTCGGCGCTGGCCGTGATGGCCGGCCCCGTGTTCGCGCAGGCTTATCCCACCAAGCCGATCGAACTGAGCGTGCCGTTCGCGCCCGGCGGCACCACCGACATCGTCGCGCGGGTCGTCGGCGACCCGTTGGGCAAGGTGCTGGGACAGCCGGTGATCGTCGTGAACCGTGCGGGCGGCGGCGGCATCGTCGGCGCGGCCGAAACGGCGCGTGCCGCGCCGGATGGCTACAAGCTTGGCATCGCCACCGTGTCTAGCACGGCCGCCAACCCCGCGATCAACCCGAAGACGCCGTACGACCCGGTGAACGACTTCACGCCGATCATCAACATCGCGGCGACGCCGAACATCATCGCGGTGAATCCGAGCTTTCCGGCCAAGAACTACGCCGAGTTCATCGCGGAGCTCAAGAAGAATCCGGGCAAGTACTCGTATTCGTCGTCGGGCACCGGCGGCATCGGGCATCTGCTGATGGAGCTCTACAAGAGCCTGACCGGCACCTTCGTGACCCACATCCCGTACCGCGGTGCGGGCCCGGCGCTGAACGACACCGTGGCCGGCCAGGTGCCGATGATCTTCGACAACCTGCCGTCGGCGCTGCCCTTCATCAAGGCCGGCAAGCTGATTCCCATCGTCGTGAGCGCGCCCACCCGCGTGGCCGCATTGCCGAACGTGCCGACCTTCAAGGAAGTCGGTCTGGAGCCGGTCAACCGCATGGCTTACTACGGCATCCTGGGCCCCAAGGGCCTGCCGAAGGACGTGGTCGACAAGGTCAACGAGGGCGTGAAGAAGGCGCTGGCCGACCCGGCGGTGCGCAAACGCATCGAGGACACCGATTCGATCATCGTGGCCAATACGCCCGAGCAGTTCGCCGCACAGATCAAGGCCGAGTTCGAGATCTACAAGCAGGTCGTCGCCAAGCAGAAGCTGCAACTGGACTGAGTGCGGCCGAACGCGGCGGCATGCCCCGTTCGCCGTCCGCGCTCCCGAAGCTTCCAGCCGCCCCTGCCGGGCGGCTTTTTCATTTCTGCCTCTGTTATCTTGCCGCCATGCCTGCTGTTGAGACACCCGCGCCCGATACGCCCGAGATCGATGAATTCGTCGATGCACTGTGGCTGGAGGACGGGTTGTCGAAGAACACGCTGGCGGCATACCGGCGCGACCTCGCGATGTTCGCGCACTGGCTGCAGGCGCAGCGCGGCAAGGCGCTGATGGCGGCGCAGGAAGCCGATCTGCAGGCCTACATGGGCGCGCGCCTGATCGAGAAGGGCAAGGCGACGTCGGCCAACCGGCGCCTCACGGTGTTCAAGCGCTATTTCCGGTGGGCGCTGCGGGAGCAACGTGTCGTGGCCGACCCCACGCTGCGCCTCGCGCCCGCCAGGCAGGCGCCGCGCGCCATCAAGACCATGTCGGAAAAGCAGGTCGACGACCTGCTGAATGCACCCGACGTCGATTCGCCGCTCGGCCTGCGCGACCGGGCGATGCTGGAACTGATGTACGCGAGTGGCCTGCGCGTGAGCGAACTGGTGTCGCTCAAGGTCTTCGACATGAGCCTGAACGACGGCGTGGTGCGCGTGCTGGGCAAGGGCAACAAGGAACGGCTCGTTCCGTTCGGCGGCGAGGCTCGGCGCTGGATCGAGCGCTATCTGGAAGACGCGCGGCCCGAGATCCTCGGCGGCCAGCAGACGCCCGACCTGTTCGTGACGGCGCGCGGCGCGGGCATGACGCGGGTGATGTTCTGGATCATCGTGAAGAAGCAAGCGCAGGCGGCCGGCATCCACTCGCCGCTGTCGCCGCACACCTTGCGGCATGCTTTCGCCACGCACCTGCTCAACCATGGCGCCGACCTGCGTGCGGTCCAGCTGCTGCTGGGCCATGCCGACATCTCGACGACCACGATCTACACGCACGTGGCGCGCGAGCGGCTCAAGCAGTTGCATGCGCACCACCATCCGAGAGGTTGACTGCGTGCCGATCGTGCGTGTCGGCTGTGCGGGTTGGAGCTTGCCGCGCGCGCAATGGCCGCAGTTTCCGGCCGCGGGGTCGCACCTGGAACGCTATGCCGCGCGCTTCGATACCGTCGAGATCGACACATCGTTCTATCGTCCTCACCGGCGTGAGACCTACGAGCGATGGGCCGCCAGCACGCCCGGGCACTTTCGCTTCGCGGTGAAATTGCCGAAGACCATCACGCACGTGCAGAAACTGGCTGGATCGATGCCGGCGCTCGATGCGTTCCTGTCGCAGGCGGGTGGCCTCGGCGAGAAGCTGGGTTGCCTGGTCGTGCAACTGGCCCCGAGCCATGCGTTCGATGCGCATGTGGCGAGTGCCTTTCTGCGCGCCCTTCGCAAGCGGTATGCGGGTCCGGTGGCGCTGGAGCCGCGGCATGCGAGCTGGTTCGAAGCGCCGGCCGATGCGCTTCTTGCGCGCTTCCAGGTGACTCGCGTGCTCGCCGATCCGGTGCTGCACGCCGCCGGCATGGCGCCGGGCGGCTGGCCTCACCTGGTCTATCTGCGGCTGCATGGGGCGCCGCGGACCTACTGGTCGCCGTACGACAGCGACGTGCTGGCGCAATTGGGCCGGCGGCTGCGGCGTGCGCAGGAAGAGGGGATTTCCTGCTGGTGCATCTTCGACAACACGGCGGGTGGCGAGGCGATCGGCAATGCGTTGGCGCTTGCACGCGACGTCCATGGCGACCCACCGGCCGCTTGAGCGCATGCAGCCGGCCGAGTCGACAATGACGGCCATGAAAAATCCTGTCTTCCTTCCTTCGCGACGCACCGTGCTCGCGTTCTGCGCCGCGGCGATGCTGGGCATGTCGGCCGGTGCGCAGACCGTCCCCAAGACGATCCGGATCATCGTCGCCTACCCGGCCGGTGGTGTCAGCGACGTCGTGGCGCGCGCGCTGGCCGACAAGCTGTCCCAGCAGCTCGGCAGCGCAGTGATCATCGACAACCGGGCCGGTGCCAGCGGCGCGATCGGCGTGGACGCCGTTGCCAAGGCGCAGCCCGACGGTGCCACGCTGGGCTTCGCGGCGATCAGCCCGCTCGTGCTGAGTCCGCATCTCGGCAAGGTGCCCTACGACCCGTTCAAGGACATCGCACCGGTGGCCAGCGTGATGTATTCGCCGGTGCTGCTGCTGGCGACCTCGGCGAGCAAGAGCCGCGATTTCCCCGGCCTGCTCGCCGAGGCCAGGGCGAATCCCGGCGCGGTGCGCTGGGCGACGTCCGGGCCGGCTTCGCTCGGCCACATCATGCTGGAGCAACTGCGCGCGTCGGCGAAGGTCGACATCACGCACGTGCCGTACAAGGGCGGCGGCCAGCAGATGAACGACGCGCTGAGCGGCCAGTTCGAGATCCTGTCGACCAACGCCGGGCCGGTGCTGTCGGCGCACATGCAGGCCGGCAAGTTGCGTGCGCTCGCCGTCGGCGCGCCAACGCGGCTCGAATCGCTGCCGCAGGTGCCGACGCTGGGCGAGCTGGGCTACGGCGCGGCCAACCTGTCGTCGCTGTTCGGCATCTTCGCGCCAGCGGCAACGCCGCCCGCCTTGCTGGCGCGCTACAACGCCGAGATCAACAAGGCACTCGCCAGCCCGGAGCTGCGTGCCCGGCTGACTGCCACCGACAACGTGCCGACCGGCGGCACCGCGGCCGACTTCGCGAAGGAGATTGCGAGCGAGTACGAGTCGAACGGCCGGATCATCAAGACAGCCGGGATCAAGGCCGACTGAGCAGCGGGGGAGTGCCGACGATGCGTCGATGGGTTGAAATCCAATCGAACCTACCTTATAGTAGGTAGATGTCAGTCGCATCCTCCAACCGTTCCACAGCGCCTCCGGCAGGCAGCACGCGCGACCAGATCGTGCGTGTGGCGCGCGAACTGATCCAGACGCGCTCCTACCTCGGCTTCAGTTTCCAGGACGTGGCCGACCAGGTCGGCATCCGCAAGGCGAGCCTGTACCACCACTTCCCGACCAAGGAGGCGCTCGGCGTCGAGGTGCTGCGGGAGGCGACGCAAGGCTTTCGGGATTGGTCCGTGGCGAAGCAGCGCACGCCGCGGGAATGGCTCGAGGCCTATTTCCGGATGTACAGCCGTACGCTGAAGGCCGGTTCCGCCGTCTGCCCCGCCGGTGCGCTGGCACCAGGCTGGGACTGCATCAACGACGAACTGCGCGATGCGGTGCGCGAGTTGCGCAGCGTGCAGGTGCTCTGGCTCACCGGCGTGCTGGGCGCACTGGCACCCGAGCTGAAGCTGGGCGCGCCGGTCGACACGGTCGCCGGCACCGTGTTTGCGATCTGCCAGGGCGCGTTGCTGTCGGCGCGCATGACCGGCCGCACGGAAGATTTCGACGCCGTCGTGGCACAACTCAGGCAATCGTTGTCGATCACCTGACGTACTGAACGAAGCGAGCCGAGGGCACGTCCGCGTGTCCTCATTTTTCACCCCAAAGACTACCGATTGGTCGGTAGTTTGAAACCGAAGACCAAGGAGCCGTTCCATGAAAGCCGTGATTTCCGCCTATGCCCGTTCGCCGTTCCATTTCGCGCGCAAGGGCGCCTTGGCCGGTACCCGCCCCGACACGCTGGCCGCCCAGGTGGTGGGCGGGCTGTTGAAGCGCACCGACCTCGACCCCGCATTGCTGGAGGACGTGATCCTCGGCTGTGCCTACCCGGAAGCCTCGCAGGGCAACAACCTGGCGCGCATCGTCGGACTGCTGGCCGGCTTGCCACAGGAGGTCGGCGGCATGACCGTCAACCGCTTCTGCGGCTCGTCGATGCAGGCCGTGCACATCGCCGCCGCACAGATCGAGGCCGGTATGGGCGAGGCCTTCCTGTGCGTGGGTGTCGAGTCGATGACGATGGTGCCGCAGGGCGGCTTCAATTTTTCGACCAGCCCCGAACTGGCCGGCACCGACGCCTACATCTCGATGGGCGAGACCGCCGAGAACGTGGCTGCTCGCTGGAACGTGAGCCGCACCGACCAGGAGGCGCTGGCCGTCGAGTCGCACCGCAAGGCCACGGCTGCGCGTGAGCAGGGCCGCCTGCGCGACGAGATCGTCGCGATCCGCACCGCCTCGGGCGACATGGTCGACAGCGACGGCTGCATCCGCCCCGCGACGTCGCTGGAGGCGCTGGCCGCACTGAAGCCGGTGTTCCGGCCCGACGGTGTGGTTACGGCCGGCACGTCGTCGCCATTGACCGATGGCGCCGCCGCGGTGCTGGTCACCAGCGACGCCTTCGCCGAGAAGCACGGGCTGAAGGCGCTCGCGCGCATCCGCTCGTTCGCGACGGTCGGGGTCGATCCGGCAGTGATGGGCATCGGTCCGATCCCGGCGACCCGCAAGGCGCTGGCGCGCGCCGGGCTCACGGTGCAGGACCTGGGCGTGGTCGAGATCAACGAGGCTTTCTCGTCGCAGGCGCTGGCCTGCATCCGCGACCTGGGGCTCGATCCGGCGACCGTCAACCTCGACGGTGGCGGGCTGTCGATCGGCCATCCGCTGGGCGCGACCGGTGCGCGCATCACGGGCAAGGCCGCCGCGCTGCTGGTGCGCGAGAACGTGCGCTATGCGCTCGCGACGCAGTGCATCGGCGGCGGACAGGGCATTGCGACGATCCTCGAACGTGTCTGACGTTCGGGCGATGGCGTGACAAGATCGACGCCGAGCCACCTGTCCAAACCCGATACCCGTCGAGCCATTGAGGAGACATCCATGACGACCCCGGCCACCGCTGCCCAACCCCTGCTGTACCTGGACGACCTGAAGCCCGGCGATCGCTTCACGAGCGGCGAGCACGTGCTCGATGCGGCGCAGATCCTGGCCTTCGCGGCCCAGTTCGATCCGCAACCTTTCCACACCGATCCGGAGGCCGCGCAAGCGACGTTCTTCCAGGGGTTGGCGGCGAGCGGCTGGCATACCGCCGCGCTCACGATGAAGCTGCTGGTCGAAGGCGGCATCCCGCTGGCCGACGGCATCATCGGCTCGGGCGGCGAGATCCACTGGCCGCAGCCCACGCGACCCGGCGACGTGCTGCATGTGGAAGGCGAGGTGGTCGAGGTGATTCCGTCTCGGTCCAAGCCGAACCGCGGCATGGTGCAGATGCGCTGCGAAACCCTCAATCAGCGCGGCGAGGTGCTGCAGCGTTTCACGCCGAAGCTGGTGGTGTCGCGCCGGCCGGCCTGAACTGGACGGCGCAAAGCCGGACCCCGAGCCTCAGGTCTGCTGGAGATCGCGCAGTTCTTCGTCGTTGAAGCCGGCGCGCGCGCGGGCCTCGAGGTTGAACGGCGCCTTCAGCCGTGGCGCCTCGTGGCGCCGGTACAGCACGCGGTACTCGGCGATCGGGTCGAGGCCTGCGCGGTCGCACAGCCAGCGGTACCAGTGGTTGCCGATCGCGACGTGACCGACCTCGTCGCGAAGGATGACGTCGAGGATCTCGACCGCCCGCAGCGCGTCCGGCGTGTTCACGCGCCGCAGCCGCGCCTGGATCAGCGGCGTCGCGTCGAGACCGCGGGCCTCCAGCGTGCGCGGCACCAGCGCCATGCGCGCGAGCACGTCGTGCTTCGTCTTCTCGCACATCGACCAGAGCCCGTCGTGCGCGGTGAAGTCGCCGTAGCGGAAACCCATGGTCTGCAGGTGCGTGTGCAGCATGGCGAAGTGCTGGGCCTCCTCGTCGGCCACGCGCAGCCAGTCGCGGTAGTAGGCCTCCGGCATGCCGTCGAAGCGCCAGACGGCATCCAGGGCGAGGTTGATGGCATTGAACTCGATGTGGCAGATCGAATGGATCAACGCCGCGCGGCCGTCCGGAACGAAAGGCGAGCGTTTCCCGACGGCCATCGCCGAGACATGCTCCGGCCGCGCCGGTCGGCCGGGGACGCCGATGTCGTCGCCGTCCGTGCGAACAGGCTCGAGCGGCATCGGTTGTTCGAGCGATCGCGCAGCCAGTGCGCGCGTGGCGTCGACTTTGCTTTCGGGGGCGTCCAGGCGCAGGGCGTCGAGGGCGGCGAGACGGAGATGCATCCCTACAATTCTAGTTTTCCGACATTTCTTTCGACATTTGGAGACCCCACGATGGCACTCTATGAACTCGACGGCCAGGCGCCGCAGATGGGCGAAGGCGCATGGGTCGCCGACAGCGCGCAGGTGATCGGCCAGGTGGCGCTCGCCGAGAACGCCAGCGTCTGGTTCGGCGCGGTGCTGCGCGGCGACAACGAATTGATCGCCATCGGCCGCAACAGCAACGTGCAGGACCTGTCGGTGCTGCACACCGACCACGGCGCCCCGCTGACGATCGGCGACAACGTCACCATCGGCCATCAGGTCATGCTGCACGGCTGCACGATCGGCGACAACTCGCTGATCGGTATCCAGGCGGTGATCTTGAATAAGGCGAGGATCGGCCGCAATTCGATCGTTGGCGCCGGCAGCGTGGTGACCGAGGGCAAGGAGTTTCCGGACAATTCCCTGATCATCGGCGCGCCCGCCAAGGTGGTGCGTACGCTGGATGACGCGGCCGCCGCCAAGTTGAAGGCCAGCGCCGAAGGGTATGTGGCCAACGCCCGGCGCTTCGCCAAGGGCCTGAAGAAGATCTGACATCCCCAGGCATTCGCGCGAGTGCGCCGAACCCCGGATCACCGGGCCATCGGGCGGGGGAACTTGAAAGGATGATGTTTTGAGCGAATTGCACAAGTTCCTGTTCGACGGCCTGCCGGTGCGCGGCATGATCGTGCGGCTGACCGATGCCTGGCAGGAGATCCTCGCGCGGCGCGCGTCCAACACGGCGACGGGAGCCTATCCGCCGGCGGTGGCCGAGCTGCTCGGCGAGATGACGGCCGCGGCCACGCTGATGCAGTCGAACATCAAGTTCAATGGCGCGCTGATCCTGCAGATCTTCGGCGATGGCCCGGTCAAGGTCGCCGTGGCCGAGGTCAAGCCCGACCTGAGCCTGCGCGCCACCGCGACGATCACCGGCGAGGTCGCCGACGACGCGCGCTTGCCGGACATGGTCAACGTCAACAACAAGGGCCGCTGCGCGATCACGCTCGACCCGAAGAACCGAGTGCCCGGCCAGCAGCCCTACCAGGGCGTGGTGCCCTTGTTCGGCGACCGCGGCGAGAAGCTCGGCAAGGTCAGCGAGGTGCTGCAGCACTACATGCTGCAGAGCGAACAGCTCGACACCACGCTCGTGCTGGCCGCGGACGACAAGACGGCAGCCGGCCTGCTGATCCAGCGCCTGCCCGTGAAGGGCGAAGGCAATCTCGAAGGCGCAGCCGGCGCCGCACACGATGCGGCCAACGAAGACCAGATCGGCCGCAACGAGGACTACAACCGGATTTCGATCCTGGCATCGAGCCTGACGCGCGACGAGCTGCTGCAGCTCGACGTCGAAACCATTCTTCGCCGCCTTTTCTGGGAAGAGCGCGTGCTGCGTTTCGAACCTCAGGCCGGCATGCTGGGGCCGCACTTCGCCTGCACCTGCAGCCGCGAACGCGTGACCGGCATGATCCGCAGCCTGGGTGTGGAAGAGGCCGAGTCGATCATCGCGGAGCGCGGCGACATCGAGGTCGGCTGCGACTTCTGCGGCAAGCAGTACCGCTTCGACGTGGTCGATGCCGCGCAGATCTTCCGTCCGCCGGGCGACCAGCTGCCTGCGAGTTCCGTGGTGCAGTAGGCACTGCGAGCGGGGTGCCGCTTCAGTGCGGCTGGCTGGCGACGAAACCGCTGAAGCGGATGTCCGGTGCGCTCGTGTTGTGGCGTGAAGGCACCGAGCGACCGAAGCGCAGGTCGGGCGCCTGCAGCGTCGACAGGTCCGGCAGCGCCAGGGTCTGCCGCGGGCCTTTCGGGCTGCTGCGCCAGCTCACCTCGCTCATGTCCGCGTTGTCGTGGGCGATGTACATCGAGCGCAGCACTGCAAAGGGCTGCACATCGCTGGTGGCAGGCTTCATCGTGACTTCCAGCGCAGTGCGCCGCATGCTGATCTCGGCAACCCGCACGCGCGCCTCGCTGCCGTTCCCGAAGGTCAGCCGGAACGACAAGGGCTGCGGCACGATCACGATCGACGTGATGTTGGCGGCCGGCCGTCCGCGCTCCTCGATCGGCCCCATGATGAAGGATGAGCCGTAGACGCCGTCGCCGAAACGCGGCAATGGCAGCGGCTTGAGGCGCCAGTAGCCGTCGGCTGGATAGAGCACGATGGCTTCCTTCGGTTTGCTCCCCTTGGCGCCCTTGGCGAAAACCTGGATCAGGTGAAAGCCACGGTCCTTGACCGGCCCGACCTGCACCGGCACCTCGTGCGGGCGCCAGAAGCTGGGGAGCGTGAGCGCGACGATCTTCCACCGCGGTCCGTCATGCAGCACGACCCGCCGTGGCGAGAAGCTGAATGCCGGATCCGTGGGATGGCCGCTGCCGCTGAAGTCGCAGCCGGAGAAATCGGGTGCCGTGATGTCTTCGACGATGGACGCGAGGTAGGCCGGTTGTGTTGCTTCCACCGTGAAGCGCCCGACTCGCGCACCGCGCAGCACGAGCGACACGTTGTCTTCTTCCGCACACACCGTGGTGCGCGTGCGGTTCTCCACCTGCACCGCCAGAGGCGCCGGCACAGCCATCGCGCCGCCGCAGACCGTCCAGGCTGCCAACCAGATTGCGGCGGCGCAAATCCTGGACGGATGCATCGGGTCTCCTGGCCGGCTAGCGTCGGCCAGCGACGAGGTCGCTGAACAGCCGATGCTCGCACACAGGATCGGAGCACTTGTCGCACGACCAGCGCCAGCCGGATGCCGACGCCTGCGGATTGCCGGCCGGATGGCCGTCGCCATCCGATGCCTCGGCGGTCCGGAAGATGGCGTTCCAGGCGCTCGCCAGGCGTTGCGGGCCGCTGCCATGAACGACTGCATAGGGCACCGCCGCCCGCTGCAGGGTGTCGCGCACCCGCGCATCGATCGGCTCGCGCACGTGCGCGCCGTCGCGCTGGAGCCCGTCCGGCACCCAGGGCAGATCGAGCGCCGTCAACAGCGTGATCGCATAGCCGCGCTGCGCTGCCAAGGCCTCGGCATACAGCGATGTGTCGTCGAACAGCATGTCGCTGTAGACGGCCGTCATCACCGCCGTGGTGTCGGCCACCGCGATGCCCTTGGCGGCGGCGACCGCGATGCGCCGGGTCTGCTCGGCGGCGATCGCGGCCTGTTCGTGCGCGGCCGGCGTGCGCTGCTCGCGGTCACACCATTCGCGCAGGTATTCGGGCACCAGCCGGACGGCCAAGCCGCGCTGGGCGAGGCGGGCGGCGACGGCCCGCGCGAGCGAGGTCTTGCCTGTGCACTCGGCGCCCAGCACGGCGATCACCGTGCCGAATGGGAGGTCGGGTGTCATGCCGCGCGGCCTTCGAGCCGGCGTTGCCAGGCCATGTAGCCCGCCACGGCCAGAAGGGCGAAGAGCGCGTAGAGCCCGACCGTGAGCCAAAGCCCCTTGTGGATGAACAGCCCGACGCTGACCACGTTCACCGCGATCCACGCGAGCCAGTTCTCGATGTATTTGCGACCCAGCAGGAACTGACCGACCAGGCTCACGCCCGTCGCGAAACCGTCCCACCAGGGAACGTCGGTGTTGGTGAAGCGCCGCAGGAACAGCGCGACGGCGAGCCAGGCCAGCCCGCTGGCCGCGAGCGTGATGCCCACACCGCGCCGTGACAGGCGCGCCACGCGCAGCGCGGCACCGTCCGCACGATGTCCGCGCAGCCATTGGAACCAGCCCCAGAATGCGACGACGGCGAACACGATCTGCAGCGACGCGTCACCGTAGATCCGGGCCTGGGCGAACACGCCGAAATAGAGCAGCGAACTCACGATGCCGAGCGGCCAGCCCCAGTGCAGTTCGCGCATGTTGCATCCGACCATGACGATCGCGAGCGCGGCCGCGACGACTTCCAGCCAGCTGGTCGGCGAGCCCCACAGCACGAAGGCCGTTGCAGAAAGAAGATCCGAAATCGCCACTCACGCCTCGGTATGAAGTGCCAGGCGCCCCAAGCGCCAAAAGAAACGCCGTTGCGGTATCCGCACAAGGCAATGCGCACGAAGTGCGCGAGCCGCAGACCACCAGAAACACCGCGGAACCGGCTCCGCCGGGCCGCCGGTGTTGCCCCGGAAGGGGGTTGGCGAAAGGCGACACGAAGTGCGCCGAAGCCTGGGGGAGAACCTACTTCGTCATCTGGACGAACACTTCGTCCGGCTTGACCATGCCCAGTTCCTGCCGGGCACGTTCCTCGACCATCTCGAGGCCTTCCTTGAGGTCGCTGACCTCGGACGACAGGCGTTCGTTGGCCAGCGCCGCATGCGCGTTGGCCTCCTGCTGGCGTGCCAGCTTGTCCTGCAGCTGCGCCACGTCGGGCACGCTCCCGCGACCGGTCCACAGCTGCCATTGGAGAAACAGCAGCAGGAGGACCAGGACGACGGGAACGATCCGGGGGCGCAACGCGGTCAGCGCAGGTTGTAGAACGCGCTGCGGCCCGGGTACACGGCGATGTCGCCCAGGTCTTCTTCGATGCGCAGCAGCTGGTTGTACTTGGCGATGCGGTCCGAGCGCGACAGCGAGCCGGTCTTGATCTGGCCGGCGTTGGTGCCCACCGCGATGTCGGCGATCGTCGAGTCTTCGGTTTCGCCCGAACGGTGCGAAATGACCGCCGTGTAGCCCGCGCGCTTGGCCATCTCGATGGCCGCGAAGGTCTCGGTCAGCGTGCCGATCTGGTTGATCTTGATCAGGATCGAGTTGGCGATGCCCTTGTCGATGCCTTCCTGCAGGATCTTGGTGTTGGTGACGAACAGGTCGTCGCCCACCAGCTGCACGCGCTTGCCGAGGCGTTCGGTCAGGTGCTTCCAGCCGTCCCAGTCGCCTTCGTGCATGCCGTCCTCGATGCTGATGATCGGGTACTTGTCGACCCAGGTCGCCAGCATGTCGGTCCAGCTTTCGGCCGACAGCGAGAGGTTTTCGCCGGACAGCACGTACTTGCCGTCCTTGTAGAACTCGCTGGCTGCGCAGTCCAGGCCCAGGGCGATCTGCTCGCCGGCGGTGTAGCCGGCCTTGTCGATCGCTTCGAGGATCAGCTGGATCGCCGCTTCATGGCTCTCGACGCTGGGCGCGAAACCGCCTTCGTCGCCCACGGCCGTGCTGATGCCGCGGTCGCCGAGGATCTTCTTCAGTGCGTGGAACACTTCGGCGCCATAGCGAACGGCCTCGCGGAAGCTCTTGGCGCCCACGGGGATGATCATGAATTCCTGGAGGTCCAGGCTGTTGTTGGCGTGGGCGCCGCCGTTGATGACGTTCATCATCGGCACCGGCAGCTGCATGCCGCCCATGCCGCCGAAGTACCGGTACAGCGGCAGGCCCGATTCCTCGGCTGCGGCACGTGCCACGGCCATCGACACGGCCAGCGTGGCGTTGGCGCCCAGGCGTGCCTTGTTGTCGGTGCCGTCCAGGTCGAGCAGCGTACGGTCGAGGAAGGCCTGTTCGCTGGCGTCCAGGCCGAGCACGGCTTCCGAGATCTCGGTGTTGATGTTCTCGACGGCCTTGAGCACGCCCTTGCCGAGGTAGCGGCTCTTGTCGCCGTCGCGCAGCTCGATGGCCTCACGCGAGCCGGTCGACGCGCCCGAAGGCACGGCGGCGCGGCCCATCGTGCCCGATTCCAGCAGCACGTCGCATTCGACGGTGGGGTTGCCGCGGCTGTCGAGGATCTCTCGCCCGACGATGTCTACGATTGCACTCATTTGCGTTTCTTTCCTTTAAAACAAAAAAACTACAAGCCTTCGACCACGATCATCCGCATGACGGCGGCGCCGGCACGCGCTTCGCGTGCCTTCAGGTATTCGGGTGCATCGTAGAAGGCCTTGGCCTGCTCGAAGGTCGGGAATTTCAGCAAGACCACGCGCGTGGGCGACCAGTCGCCTTCGAGCACTTCGACCTTGCCGCCACGGATGCACACTTCGGCGCCCGTGGCCTGCATGGCCGCGCTGGAGAACTTCTTGTATTCCTCGTACTGCGTCGGGTTCGTGACCTCGACGTGGGCAATGACGTAACCGCTCATGATTGAAAGATCTCCTCCAGGAAAGCGTTCTTCTTGGTGACGGCGTCGAGCGCGACCAGCGTCTCGAGCAGCGCCTTCATGTGCTTGAGCGGCACGGCGTTCGGGCCGTCGCTCAGCGCCTTGGCGGGATCGGGATGCGTTTCCATGAAGAGGCCCGCCACGCCGACCGCGACGGCGGCGCGCGACAGCACGGGCACCATCTCGCGCTGGCCACCCGAGCTCGTGCCCTGGCCGCCCGGCAGTTGCACCGAATGCGTCGCGTCGAACACCACCGGCGCCTTGGTCTCGCGCATGATCGCAAGCGAGCGCATGTCCGACACCAGGTTGTTGTAGCCGAAGCTCGCGCCGCGTTCGCAGGCCATGAAGCTGTCTTCCGGCAACCCGGCTTCCCTGGCAGCAGCGCGCGCCTTGTCGATCACGTTCTTCATGTCGTGCGGCGCGAGGAACTGGCCCTTCTTGATGTTCACCGGCTTGCCCGATTGCGCCACGGCACGGATGAAATCGGTCTGGCGGCACAGGAAGGCGGGCGTCTGCAGCACGTCGACCACCTTGGCGGCCTCGGTGATGTCGTCTTCGGTGTGCACGTCGGTCAGCACCGGCAAGCCGAGCTCACGCTTGACCTTGGCCAGGATCTCCAACCCCTTTTCGCGGCCCGGGCCGCGGTAGGTCGTGCCCGACGAGCGGTTCGCCTTGTCGAAACTGCTCTTGAAGATGAACGGGATGCCCAGCGCCGAAGTGATTTCCTTCAGCGTGCCGGCGGTGTCCATCTGCAGTTGCTCGGACTCGATCACGCAGGGGCCGGCGATCAGGAAAAAGGGCTTGTCCAGCCCGACGTCGAATCCGCAGAGTTTCATGGTGTCTCCTTGTGGGCTGCTGACGGTGCCGTGCGCGTCAAGCGACGACCTTCAGCGCCTTCTTGTCCGTGCCCTGGTGGTCCAGCGCGGCCTTGATGAACGCATTGAACAGCGGATGGCCGCTCCACGGCGTCGACTTGAATTCCGGGTGGAACTGCACGCCGATGAACCACGGGTGCACGTCCTGCGGCAGTTCGACGATTTCGGTCAGTTGCTCGCGCTGCGTGAGTGCCGAGATCACCAGGCCGGCGTTGCGCAGGTCGTCGAGGTAGTTGACGTTGGCTTCGTAGCGGTGGCGATGGCGTTCGGTGACCACGTCGCCGTAGATGGTCTGCGCCAGCGTGCCGGGCGCCACGTCGGAGCTCTGCGCACCCAGTCGCATCGTGCCGCCGAGGTCGGACTTCTCGTCGCGCGTCTTGACCGTGCCGTCGTTGTCCTTCCACTCGGTGATCAGCGCGATCACGGGATAGGGCGTCGTGGCGTCGAACTCGGTGCTGTTGGCGTTCTTCAGTCCGGCGACGTTGCGCGCGTACTCGATGGTCGCGACCTGCATGCCCAGGCAGATGCCGAGGTAGGGCACCTTGGTCTCGCGGGCGAACTTGGCCGCCGTGATCTTGCCTTCGACGCCACGCGCGCCGAAGCCGCCCGGCACCAGCACCGCGTCGTACTTGGCGAGCCGCGACACGTCCTGCGGCGTGATGGTTTCCGAGTCGATGTAGTCGATCTTCACGCGCGCATGGTTCTTCATGCCGGCGTGGCGCAGTGCTTCGTTCAGCGACTTGTAGCTGTCCGACAGCTCGACGTACTTGCCGACCATCGCGATGGTGACTTCGCGCTGCGGATGCTCGACCTCATAGACCAGGTCGTCCCAGCGCTTGAGCTTGGCGGGCGGCGTGTTGATGCGCAGCTTGTCGCAGATCAGGCCGTCCAGGCCCTGCTCGTGCAGCATGCGCGGCACCTTGTAGATGGTGTCGACGTCCCACATGCTGATGACGCCCCATTCGGGCACGTTCGAGAACAGCGAGATCTTGGCGCGTTCGTCGTCCGGGATCGGGCGGTCGGCGCGGCACAGCAGCACGTCGGCCTGTATACCGATGGCGCGCAGCTCCTTGGCGGTGTGCTGGGTCGGCTTGGTCTTGAGCTCGCCGGCGGCGGCGATCCAGGGCACGTACGACAGGTGGACGAAAGCCGTGTTGTTCGGGCCGTTGCGCAGGCTCATCTGGCGCACGGCTTCGAGGAAGGGCAGCGACTCGATGTCGCCGACCGTGCCGCCGATCTCGACGATCGCCACGTCGACTTCATGCGGCGTGTCGATGCCGGCGCCGCGCTTGACGTATTCCTGGATCTCGTTGGTGATGTGCGGGATCACCTGCACCGTCTTGCCGAGGTAGTCGCCGCGGCGTTCCTTCTCGAGCACCGACTTGTAGATCTGGCCGGTCGTGAAGTTGTTGGCGCGGCGCATCCGCGTGTTGATGAAGCGCTCGTAGTGGCCGAGGTCGAGGTCGGTTTCGGCCCCGTCGTCGGTGACGAACACCTCGCCGTGCTGGAACGGCGACATCGTGCCGGGGTCGACGTTGATGTAGGGGTCCAGCTTGATGAGGGTGACATTGAGGCCGCGGGATTCAAGGAGCGCGGCGAGCGATGCGGAGGCGATTCCCTTGCCAAGGGAAGACACCACACCGCCGGTGACGAAGACGAATTTGGTCATGCCAGTTCCGGACGCAGAAGTCCGGGCAGTGGGAAATCGGGATTATAGGCGGGTCGACCCCCGGCTTCGTGTCCACGGTGGTGCTTTCGCCTTCTCGGTGGCGGGACAAATGGCGTCTTGTCGAACGGGGGACGATGTGCGGCGCATGGGCATGCGTGGGTCATTACACTTCGGCGCATATGCAAGATCTCGCAGGCAAACACCTCGTTCTGGGCCTCACCGGCGGTATCGCCTGCTACAAGTCGGCGGAGCTGTGCCGGTTGCTGATCAAGGCGGGCGCAACGGTCCAGGTGGTGATGACCGATGCCGCGGCGCAGTTCATCACACCGGTCACCATGCAGGCGCTGTCCGGGCGGCCCGTCTATACCTCGCAGTGGGATGTGCGCGAGCCCAACAACATGCCGCACATCAACCTGAGCCGCGAGGCCGATGCGATCGTGCTCGCGCCCTGCAGTGCCGATTTCGCGGCACGGCTGGCGCAAGGGCGCACCGACGAGCTGCTGAGCCTGATGTGCCTGGCACGCCCGATCGGCCGCGTGCCGCTGCTGGTCGCTCCTGCCATGAACCGCGAGATGTGGGCGCATCCGGCCACCCAGCGCAATCTGGCGCAGATCCAGGCCGACGGCGCGGTGCTGCTGGGCGTCGGCAGCGGATTGCAGGCCTGTGGCGAGACCGGTGACGGCCGCATGCTGGAGGCCGCCGAATTGCTGGAGGACATCACGACCTTCTTCCAGCCGAAGTCGCTGGCGGGGCAGCATGTGCTGGTCACGGCAGGCCCGACATTCGAGTCGCTCGACCCGATCCGGGGCATCACCAACCACTCGTCCGGCAAGATGGGCTTTGCGATCGCGCGTGCTGCGCGCGATGCGGGCGCCGAGGTCACGCTGGTGGCGGGCCCCGTGCACCTGCCGACACCGCGCGGTGTGCGCCGGATCGACGTGCTGTCGGCCGACGACATGCTCGCCGCGACGCTGGCCGCCTCGCAGGCGGCGACCGTGTTCGTCGCCACGGCCGCCGTGGCCGACTGGCGCCCCGCGTCGCACAGCGAGCAGAAGATCAAGAAGGACGGCAGCGGCAATCCGCCGGTGCTGCATTTCGTCGAGAACCCGGACATCCTCCGCACGGTCGCGCAGGGCGAGCGGGCGCAGAGCGGCCGGCTGTTCTGCGTCGGCTTTGCGGCCGAAAGCGAAAACCTGATCGAGCACGCCAAGGCCAAGCGCCAGCGCAAGGGCATCCCGCTGCTGGTCGGCAACATCGGTCCGTTGACCTTCGGGCAGGATGACAACAGCTTGCTGCTGGTCGACGCACACGGTGTGCGCGAGCTGCCGCGGGCGCCCAAGTTGCAGTTGGCGCGCGAGCTCATGCTCGAAATTGCCGCCCGTTTGCCCGAAAGGACGCTCGAATGAATCCGCAATGGAACACGCCGCCGAACGGCGACTTCGCGAGTTATGTCGAGCGCCTGTCCGCCCAGGCTGCGCTCCCGCGGCGTGCGGCGGAGCAGGGCGAGCATGCGCTCGACGTCGGCATGACGCCGTCGTCCGACTCTCCCGGAACGGCGGCCGCGACAGCGGCGGCGTCTGCCTTGCGCCGCAGCATGCAGTCCAACGGCGCGCCGGCGGCACTGGGTGTGGCGGACATCGTGCGCCGATTCGCGGCGGTGGCCGCGCAGGGACTGCGCACCTGGGCCGATGAAGCGGCGCGCAAGCAGGCCCAACAGAAACAACAGACAGGGAAAAAGAAGTGAAAGTCGACGTCCGTATCCTCGATCCGCGCATGGCGGACCAATTGCCGGCCTATGCCACGGCGGGCAGCGCGGGGCTCGATCTGCGCGCCTGCCTCGACGCGCCGCTGACGCTCGAACCCAATGCCTGCCAGCTGATCGGCACCGGCATCGCGATCCATCTGGGCGACTCCGGCTATGCGGCACTGATCCTTCCGCGCTCGGGTCTCGGTCACAAGAATGGCATCGTGCTGGGCAACCTGGTCGGGCTGATCGACAGCGACTATCAGGGCGAACTCAAGGTCAGCGCCTGGAACCGCAGCACGACGGCGTTCGTGCTGAATCCGATGGAGCGGCTGGCGCAGCTGGTGATCGTGCCGGTCGTGCAGGCGCAGTTCCAGGTCGTGCAGGATTTCGCGCCCAGCGAGCGTGGCACCGGCGGCTACGGCTCGACCGGCAAGCACTGAGGCCCCACGCAGGCCGCCCTGTAGTCCGCGACCTCGGCACATGCGGCCAGGTTTCCCACAGGTAAAGTCCGGAACTGGAGCGGCCGCCACATATCGAAACAAGCACCATGTCCATCTGGTCATCGCATCAGCGAATGACGCGTTGGATGGACATCAGGTGCATCGGGTGCACCGATCTTGCTTTGAGGAGTCACGACACATGAAGACACAGCTTCGCTATCTTTCCCTGGGCGCTGGCGCGCTCGCGCTGGTGAGCCTCACGGCCTGCGTTGCGCCGCCTCCGGCCTATACCACGAGCTATCCCTATCAGGCGCCGCCGGTACAGCCCATTCGCAGCTCCTACATCGAATACGGCAGGGTTGCCAACATCGAGGTGATCCGCACCGAAACGCCTGGCTATGCACCGGGCGGCGGCGGCGCGGTGGCAGGCGGCGTCATCGGTGGCGTGCTCGGCAATCAGATCGGCCATGGTGGCGGACGTGCCGCGGCAACCGCGCTGGGCGTGGTGGGCGGTGCGCTGCTGGGGAACAACATCGAGGCCAACAACAACCGTCCTCGCGTGGCCGAGAGCTATCGCATCTCCGTGCAAACCGAGAACGGCGGCTATCGCGCATTCGATGTGGCGAGCCCTGGCGACCTGCGCATCGGGGATCGTGTCCGTTTGGACAACGGGCAGATCTCCAGGTATTGAGCGTACGTCCAGGCGCCACGCACATCGTGTCGCCTTCGCCAATGTTCTGCCGGGGCAAGACCGGTGGCGCTGGAAATGAAAAAGCCGGGCAATGCTCGGCTTTTTCATGGCGAGAAAGGTCCTAGTGCAACAGGTCGTTGCCCGGAGCGACCGTCGGCAGCTTGAAGAAGCCGGTACCGGCGGTTCCGCGGCCGATTTCCTCTTCCGTCGCTTCACGGACGGAGCGAACGGTGAGGTCCAGGCGGAGCGCAATGCCCGCCAACGGGTGGTTGCCATCCAGCACGAGATGGTCGGGATAGATTTCCGCGACGGTGTAGAGCGCATCGCGCGGAATGTCGGGGTTGACGCCTGCGGGCAGCGCAATGCCCTCGAAGGTCATGCCGGTCTCGATGCCTTCGGGGAAAAGCGATCGGGGTTCGAGAAACAGCAACTGGTCGTTGAAATCGCCGAAGGCCTGCTCAGGCTCGAGCTGCAATTGCACGCGTGCGCCGGGCTCATGGCCTTGCAGGACGGCTTCGATGGCGTCGAAAAGATCGCTTCCGCCGACCAGGAATTCCACCGGTTCTTCCAGCACGTCCAGCACGTCGCCGAGCGTGTCTTTCATGGTCCAGGTCAGGCCGACCACACATTGTTGAGAGATTTCCATTGCAGAATTCTCCCATGGAGATTCACCAACCGCTCACACTGCTCGGCGGGCTCAGCCCCGCGCAGTTCATGCGGCGCCACTGGCAGAAGAAGCCGCTGCTCGTGCGGCAGGCCATTCCTGCCATGGCGCCACCGATCGATCGAAGCGAGTTGTTCGAACTTGCCGCCCGCGAGGACGTCGAGTCCCGCCTGATCCGTCGAGGCCCCCGAGGCTGGACGCTGAAGCACGGGCCGCTGGCGCGCCGCACGTTGCCGCCGCTGAAGCGGCCGGGCTGGACGATGCTGGTGCAAGGTGTCGACCTGCACGATGAACGCGCCCACGCGTTGCTGCGCGAGTTTCGTTTCCTGCCCGATGCGCGGCTCGACGACCTGATGATCAGCTATGCGAGCGACACCGGTGGCGTCGGCCCGCACTTCGACAGCTACGACGTGTTTCTCCTGCAGGCGCACGGCACGCGGCGCTGGTCGATCGGCCGGCAGCGCGACCTGAGCCTGCAGCCGGATGTTCCCTTGAAGATCCTCAGCCGGTTCGAGCCCGAACAGACCTTCGTGCTCGAAGCCGGCGACATGCTCTATCTGCCGCCGCGCTATGCGCATGACGGCGTGGCCGTCGGCGACGACTGCATGACCTATTCGATCGGGCTGCGCTCGCCGGCATCGGCAGCGCTCGGTGCCGATCTGCTGGCACGCATCGCCGAGGCGCATGCCGAGTCGCAGGAAGATGGCGAGGGCGGGCCGCCCGTGCACTACCGCGACGCGGGCCAGGCCGCAGTCGAAGCTTCGGCGGCCATGCCGGCCGACCTGCAAGCCTTCGCGCGGCGCGCCGTCGAGGCCGCATTGCGCGACGTCGATGCGATCGACCGCGCGCTGGGCGAGTCGATGACCGAACCCAAGGCGAACATCTGGTTCGAGCCGGCGCAGCCGCTCGACGCGATGCCGCGGCAGGGCGTCGCGCTGGACCGTCGCACGCGCATGCTCTACGACGCGCGCCACATCTACATCAACGGTGAGAGCTTTCGTGCCGGTGGCCGCGACGCGACGCTGATGCGCAGGCTGGCCGATCAGCGTGCGCTCGATGCGCGCGAACTGAAGGGCGCCAGTGCCGACGCCTTGTCCTTGATGGCCGACTGGTGCGAAGCCGGCTGGGCGCACGCGGGCTGAATGCGCCGGCCGGTCCGTTGCGTCGGGTGAGCCCGGTCAGTCGGCCTTGAACCCGGTCGCCGCCACCGCCTTGCCCCAGGTCCGGGTGTCGGCCGCGATGATGCGGGCGAATTCCGGTCCGTCGGTACCCGTCACGGCGAAGCCGGCTTCTTCCATCCTCGCCCTGCCTTCGGGCGAGCGGACGGCCTTCTGGATGTCGGCGCCCAGTTTGGCGACGATCGCTGGTGGCGTCTTCGCCGGTGCCACCACGCCGAACCACGAGTTGAAGACGAGCTGTGGATAGCCCTGTTCCTTGAAGGTCGGCACGTCCGGCAGCGACGCGCTGCGCGTTTCGCCGCTTGATGCCAGTGCGACCAGCTTGCCGGCCTTCACGTTCGGCGCTGCCAGCCCGACGCTGGCGAACACGCCCGAGACGTCGCCGCTGAAGATGCCGCCCAGCGCGTCGCCGGTGCTCTTGTAGTGGACCGGCTCGGGCTTCTGGCCGACCGCGTCGCCGAACATGTAGGCGCCGAAATGGCCTGGCGTCCCGGCGCCGAAGGTGCCCATGAACAGGCCCTTCTGCTGCTGCGTCCAGCTCACGAAGTCCTTCACGGTGCGCGCCTGGACCTTCTGCGGATTGACCAGCAGCATGAAGTCCGACGTCACGACCTGGCTGACGGCCACGAAGTCCTGTGCCGGGTCGTAGGGCAGCTTGGTGTAGCTGCTTGGCGCGATGCTGAGCTGGCCGGTCTCGCCGAGCATCAGCGTATAGCCATCGGGTGTCGCGCGCGCGGCTTCGCTCGCGGCGATCAGGCCGCCCGCGCCGGGCTTGTTGTCGACGACCACGCCCACGTTGCCCCAGCCCTCCGACAGCTTCTGCGCGAGCAGCCGCGCGACGATGTCCGGCCCGGTGCCTGCCGGGAAGCCCACGATGAGGCGCACCGGCCGCGTCGGGTAGGCCGCGTTCTGGGCGAGCGCAGCGGTGCCGAGGCAGGCCAGAGCGACCACGCAGGTCACCTGCAGCATGCGGTGCGAAGGGGAAATTCGGTTCATGGTTCTGTCTCCGTTTCTTGTCTGGATCACAACGTCGGCCCGACGGCCGCCGGACGCGTCAGGCCAGCGCAAAGAAGCGCATGACCACCTGCTCGGGATGCCGGACGCCGGCGCCGACGAACATGCGTTCGGTCGTCCAGCGCAGGGTCGGCGAATGGGTCTCGAAACTGGGTTGGCAGCGGAAGTAGATCTGCGACGGGTCGACCGGCTCGCCGCGCAGCAGCCGGGCCATCGTCTCGGCCGGCGCGGCGCGCATGGCGCGGTTCTGCACGTAGATCAGATCGCCGGCATCGGTTTCCAGCCCGTAGCGGGCATCCAGTTCGGACAGCGTGTCGCTGACGATCCATTGGAAATCGCTGCCGCCGGGCAGCACGCGGGCCGTCCAGCCTTCGCCGCGCGCGGTGCCACCATGGATCGGCACGACCCGGCGTGTGCCGCGCGGACCATGGCCCAGTACCTGCGGCGTGCCGACATCGACCGCGAGATCGGCGAAGTACGAGAGCGCCGGCGCAGCGAGCGGATCGTTATGAAATATAGGCATCTGGCTAGCGTAAATCCGGTGTCGGATGCGCGTTGTCATCCCTGAAGATGACGGAAATCCCCGATGCCATGAGAACCTGGTCCGCTTCGCCCGCCTCTTCGAGTGACGCCGCATTTGCTGCATGCGTCACCGAAGTCATCCCGTCGCTGGGGGAACCGGCCTTCGGACGCACGCTGTTGGGTGCATTGCGCGGAACCTTGCCGGCCGCATCGCTTTCGGTCTACCGCACGGGCCCGCGGCCGGCCATCTTCGTTTCCGCCAGCCTGGGCGTGGCCGACACGACCCGCGACTGCTGGCGCGCCTACCTGTCGGGGCCGGTCGGCAGCGACCGCAGCTTCGGCGCGGCGCCACGCGCCGGCGTCGACGGCTTGCGGGTGTGCCACATCACGGCAGCCGAAGTACCGCTGGAACATCGCACCAAGGTGTATGACGCCCACGGCGTGTCCGAGCGCGTGTCGGTGGTCAGCAGTGAGGACGATGGCGGGCTGTTCGCGCTCAACGTCTATCGGCACACGCACCAGCGCGCATTGCGCGATGCTGAGCTGGCGGATTTCGGGCAGCTGGGCGCGATGCTGATGGCGATGACGCGCAAGCATCTCGCACTCGCGCCGGGTCAGTCATCGAAGCAGCCGGTGGATCGCCTGCAGGCGCTTCAGCCTGACCTGACGCCGCGCGAACTCGAAGTCTGTGCGCTCATCCTCGACGGCATGACGCACGACGGCATCGCCGCCCAGATGGGCCTCGGCCTGCCGACCGTCAAGACCTACCGCAACCGCGCCTTCACGAAGCTCGGCATTCATTTCAAGAACGAGCTCTTCGCACTGATGCTGCGGCCGCCGGCCTGAACGGCCGGTCGCCCGCCATGCAGAACTGCGACTACTGAGATGGGTCCTTGCCCCGCGTACGGCCGACGCCGCTGAAGATGCCGATCCCGAGCAGGATCAGCGCGCCGATGCCGATGTACAGCGTGGGCACTCCGGCGACCGAAGCACCCCAGACCAAACCCGCCAGGAAGATCACGAACCCGACCATGTAGAGCGCAAAGGACATGTACTTCTCCGGAAATTTCAATGCTGGAGATGTCGCATGCCTCGTGCGTCGGCCCGGGCGGCCGGCGTGCCCAATCGTTGTGGGAGCGAGCCTACCGGCGCCGTGCCTGCGAGGCGCCTGCGCCTGTGCTCGCTCAGTTCGTTCAAGCCGTCGCAGTGGTCTCGGCGCTCGCCTTGTCCAGCGCGGCGATCGATTCGGCGTCCAGCTTCAGCGTCGCTGCCGTCGTCAGTTCATTCAGCTGCGCGATCGAGCTGGCGCTGGCGATCGGCGCCGTGATGGCCGGCCGCGCGATCTGCCAGGCAATCGCAGCCTGGCCCGGCGTCACGCCGTGCTTGGCGGCAACGATGTCGAGCGCCGCCAGGATGGCGAGCCCGCGCTCGTTCAGGTACTTCTTCGTGGTGTTGGCGCCGCGCGCGCTCTTCTGGGCATCGGCGGCCGTGCGGTACTTGCCGGTCAGGAAGCCTGCCGCCAGCGCATAGAAGTTGATCACGCCGACGCCGCGCGACAGGCACAGCGGTTCCAGCGCGTCCTCGAACACGGCGCGGTCGTACAGGTTGTAGAGCGGCTGCAGGCTTTCGTAGCGCGGCAGGCCGAGCCGCTCCGACACGTCGAGCGCTTCGGCCAGTCGCGGCGCGGTGTAGTTGGACGCGCCGATGGCACGCACCTTGCCGGCCTTGATCAGCTCGGCGAAGGTGCCCAGCGAATCTTCCAGCGGTGTGTTGGCGTCGTCGTCGTGCGATTGGTAGAGATCGATATGGTCGGTGTTCAGGCGCTTGAGCGATGCATCGACGGCTTCACGGATGTACGCCGGCGACAGGCCGACCTTGCCTTCACCCATCGGCTTGCCGACCTTGGTGGCCAGCACCACGCGGTTGCGCTTGCCGGTCTGCTTGAGCCACTTGCCGATGATGGTTTCGGATTCGCCGCCGACATGGCCCGGCACCCAGGCCGAGTAGACGTCGGCCGTGTCGACGAAGTTGAAGCCGGCGTCAAGCCAGGCGTCGAGCAGGCGGAACGACGTCGATTCGTCGACGGTCCAGCCGAATACGTTGCCGCCGAAAGCGAGCGGGGAGACATCGAGGCCGGAGCGGCCGAGCGGGCGGAGTTGCATGGGTGACAAAGTCCAGGAGGGAAAAGGATCAGACGAAACCGGCTGCGCCAAGCAGCGCACCGGCGCCCAGCAGCCACAAGAGGTGGATGCGGGTGCGCCACACGATAAAGGCGGCGACGCCCGTAAGCAGCCAGATGTGCCAGACAGGCGCGTTGCCGACATGGTTACCCGAGGCCAGCACCCAGCCGGTGGCAATCAGCAGTCCGATCACCACGGGCGCCATGCCCTGCTTGAAGGCGCGCACCTCGCGCCGTGTGCGGTTGCGATGGCCCCAGCGCGTCGCGAAGTACGTCAGGGTCGTGCTGGGAACCATGATCCCGAGCATCGTGACCACCAGTCCGAACAGCCCGAGGATCCAGGCCTGCGGACCGGCGCCGATGCCGCCCCCCGCGTTGAGGCCGACGTTCCAGCCCATGAGTGCGACGAACAGCACGTTCGGCCCGGGGGCCGCCTGCGCGATCGCGATCGACGAGCTGAACTGCGCGTCGGTCAGCCAGCCGTGCCGGTCGACGAGGAAACGGTGCATGTCCGGCACGGTGGTGATGGCACCGCTGACCGACAGCAGCGACAGCATCGTGTACTGCGCGAAGAGCGCAAGCCAGTCGTGCCAGTGCATGACGATGGTCATCGGGGGATCCTTCGCCAGGTGGCACCGCAGGCGCAGCCGCCGACCACGATCAGCACCCAGCCGAGCGGCACCCGTGCCAGCGCGATCAGGCCGAACACCAGGGCCACGATCGCGAGGCAGACGCCGAAGCCGAGCGGGTGTTTGCGCAGTGGCGGAATCAGCTTGACGCCCGTTGCCGCAATGAGTCCGCCGGCCACCGCGCCCATGCCCCGCAGCGCGCCGGCGACCTGCGGATTGCCGGCGAAATGCGCGTACAGGAGCGCCAGCGTGACGATGATGAAGAGCGGCAACGTGAGCATGCCGGAGAGCGCCGCCAGGGCGCCGCGCAGACCGAAGTGGCGGTCGCCGATCATCAGCGACAGGTTGATCACGTTCGGGCCCGGCATCACCTGTGCGACGGCCCAGTCCTCGAGGAATTCTTCCGGCGTCAGCCAGCGCTTCTTTTCCACCATCTCGCGCTGCACGATGGCCAGCACGCCGCCGAAGCCCTGCAGTGCCAGCCATGTGAAGGAAAAGAAGAGATCACGGACGGATTCGGGGCGGGGGCGGTCGGTGGGAACCGCCGCAGCGGAAGGGGCCGTGTGCATGGCTGCGGATTATCGGCGGCGTCCCGGCAATTCGCCGGGCGTTGCGCCGACAGTCGAGGTTCGGCGGGCGCTGCCACACTCTGCACATGAAGCCACGCGAACTCTTCGACCTGTCCCGGCAGGCCTTGTCATCCTGGAAGAACGACTACGCCCCCAGCATGGGTGCGGCGCTGGCGTACTACACGGTGTTTTCGGTGGCGCCGCTGCTGCTGATCGTGATCTCGGTGGCCGGCCTGGTGTTCGGCGAGGAGGCTGCACGCGGCGAAATCTTCGCGCAGCTGTCCGGCCTGATGGGGGCGCAGGGCGCGCTGGCGGTCCAGGGCATGCTCGAAGCGGTCAACAAGCCGACCGAGGGGCTGATCGCCACCGTGGTCGGCATCGTGCTGCTGGTGGTCGGTGCGACCACCGTGTTCGGCGAGCTGCAGGACGCGATGGACCGCATCTGGCGCGCGCCCGCGCTCGACAAGAGCGGCGGCGTGATGGGCATCCTGAGGGTTCGGTTGCTGTCCTTCAGCATGATCATGGGCATCGGCTTCCTGCTGATGGTGTCGCTGGTCGCCAGTGCGGCGCTGGCGGCGCTCGGCAAGTGGTGGTCGCCGGTGTTCGGCGGCTGGGCCACGCTGGCGCAGGCCGTCAACTTCATCTTCAGCTTCGCGATGGTCACGGTGGTGTTCGCGATGATCTACAAGCTGATGCCACGTGTGCGCGTGCAGTGGCGCGACGTGTGGGTCGGCGCCGGCGTGACGGCGTTGCTCTTCACGATCGGCAAACACCTGATCGGCCTGTACATCGGCAAGAGCAGCGTGGCCTCGGGCTATGGTGCTGCCGGCTCGCTGGTGGTCGTGCTGGTGTGGGTGTATTACTCGGCCCAGATCTTCCTGCTCGGTGCGGAATTCACCTGGGTCTACGCACATGCCTACGGCTCGCTGAAATCGGCTCCGCAGCCGGGAGCGGCCGATGCGTCCCCGACGCGTGACGGCTCGCCGGCGGTGCCCCGGCGTTCACGCTAGCCGTCCCGCGGAACGGGGCTACCAGCCGTTGCTGTCGTCGGTGCCGCCGCCGCTGTCCCACGACCCCGAATCCAGCAGGCCGAAATCGTTGCCGCCCATGTCGGCGTTGGCGTCCGGGCCGAGCTGGTTGCCAAAGCCCGCAGGGGCCGCACGATCATTCACCACCACGTTGTCGGACCTGTCGTCGCGATGGGTGAAGTGCCGCACCGCTTCTTCGACCGCCACGGCGCCGAGCCCCATGGCCGCGCCCGTCATCAGGGCGCCGCCGAGTCCGCTGCCGGCGGGTGCCGGGCCGTAGCTGGGCGCGGCGGGCGCATAGCCGGTTGGCATGCCGGCGTAGGAGGGCGCCGCATAGCCGTTCCCGCCGGGAGGCGCCGCGGGATAGGCGGGCGCTGAGTTCATGGCCGGGCTCGCAGGCATCGGACGGCGACGGAACAGCCATGCCGCGGCGGCGGCGATCAGAACCACCAGCCCGATCTTGCCCGGCAGGCCGAGGCCGCCGGAGGCGTCCGCCTGCGGCGCTGGCTCCGCAGCGCGTGTCTGCGTCTGCACTTGCGTGTTGCGGTTAGGGGCTGATGCGGGCGCATCGATCCGCTGCAGCAGGCCGGCCACCGCCTGCGGTTTCGCGAAGGGCAGTCCAGGCGCGAGCGCGTTCGCTTTCGCATATTCGGACCGCGCTGCCGCCAGATGGCCTTCCTTGGCGAGCAGCTCGGAATGGACGAAGTGCGCCTTGCCGCTGTCCGGGTGCGCACTCAGCACGCGGGCGATCATGGCGTCGGCCTCGCCAAGGCGGCCGCTTTCTGCGGCCTGGTAGACCTCGTCGATGGTTGGTTCGTGGGCGGATGCGGCGGACGGGCTGCCGGTTTGCGCGAGCGCGAGGGCAGGAATGGCCAGGGCCAGAACCAGGCTCCACCGGGCGGCATGGCGTTGGATGTACATGTGAATCTTTCCTTTCAAGCGCATCGGGATTCGTGCACGAGAGCACTGGACCAGCCTTTCCTTAGGCCGCGCTTAAAAGTGAAGGCGAGACCCGGGCAAGACAAGGGCGCGCCGGCATTTCGGGGCGAAAACCGACAACCGGATGCGCCGCCGCCGTCCTATGCTGCAGGTCCGACCCACCCTTGTCTCATCGACCACATGAACCGAACTCGCTCCCTTTTTCGCGCCGCCCTGCTGGCTGGCGCCGCCACCGTTGCGCTCGCTGGCTGCGGCATGATGCCCGGCGCTCCCGGCACGGCGCCTTTCATCGGCACGATGAGCGCGTCGAACGAAGTTCCGCCGAACGCGAGCCGTGGCACCGGCACGGCCGAGGCCTGGTTCGACAAGAGCAGCAACACGCTCAAGTACCGCATCACCTATTCCGGCTTGACCGGTCCGGCCACCATGGCGCATTTCCACGGCCCGGCGATCGCGGGCGCCAATGCCGGTGTGGTCGTGCCCTTCCTGAGCCCGGCGAGCCCGATCGAAGGCACGGCGACGCTCACGCCGGCGCAGGCCGCCGATCTGCTCGCCGGCAAGTGGTACGCCAATGTCCATACCGCCGCCAATCCGGGCGGCGAGATCCGCGGACAGCTGCTGCCGAAGATGTGAGGATGTCCCGCGGCGGGCAGCCGACATCTTCCGGGTGTTCAATAGAGGGATGACTTCAGCAAAACGTGCGGCCAAGCGGCTGCCGGCCTCCGGTGCCGCGATGCGCAGCGCCGATCGTGCCCTCGTGCTGCAGGGCGGCGGCGCCCTCGGCTCCTACCAGGCCGGTGTGTACGACGCCTTCTTCGAGCGCCAGCCCAGGCTGGACTGGGTGGCTGGCGTGTCGATCGGCGCGATCAATGCCGCGCTCATCGCCGGCAATGCGCCCGAACACCGGATCGCACGGCTGCGCGAGTTCTGGCACCAGGTGTCCTCGGGCATGGGGCAGCGCGTGCCGGCCGGCCTGGGCGATCGGAGTGCGCTCAATCAGTGGAGCGCCACGTCGGCCGCGCTCTTCGGCATTCCGGGTTTCTTCAAGCCGCGGCTCGACCCGTCGCTGCTGTTGGGCGGGGCTGCGCCGGTGCTGAGCTACTACGACACGGCACCCCTCAAGGAGACGCTCGAGCGCCTGGTCGACTTCGACCGCATCAACAGCCGCGAAATGCGGCTGAGCGTCGGCGCGGTGAACGTGCGCAACGGGAACTCGATCTACTTCGACAACATGACGCAGTCGATCGGCCCCGAGCACATCATGGCCAGCGGCGCGCTGCCGCCCGGCTTTCCGCCGGTGCACATCGATGGCGAGGACTATTGGGACGGCGGCATCGTCTCGAACACGCCGCTGCAGTACGTGCTCGACGAGCATCCGCGCACGCGTCCGCTGGTGGTGCTGCAGGTCGACCTGTTCAGTGCGCGCGGCGCCATGCCGCACACGCTGTCGGAGGTCGCGCAGCGGCAGAAGGACATCATCTATTCCAGCCGGACGCGCATGAACACCGACGCGCTGTCGGCCAACGTCAACCTGCAGCAGGCGCTGGCCGACCTGATCGCCAGGCTGCCGCCGCAGCTGCGCGACGACCCGAGCGTGGCCGCGCTGAGTGCGCACATGACGCACCAGCCGATCGACATCGTCCACCTGATCTACCGCAACAAGCCGTACGAGCTCGAATCTAAGGACTACGAGTTTTCGCGCAGCACCGTGATCGAGCACTGGGAAGCCGGCATGCGCGACATGCGGCACACGCTCGCTCACCCGGAATGGCTCGAGAGCGCGACCGAGAACGGCGTCACCACGTACGACATGGCCGTCGCGGACGCGCCGCAGGTGCGCCGGCCCGCGCTCGACCTGCATGGCGGTGCGACGCGGCTGCCCAAGCGGGCACGCTGATTGCGGCCCCGCTGGCCGACCGTTTTTTCGTTTTCATTCAACACACAAGGAACAGGCATGCAACTCAAGGACAAGGTCGCCTTCATCACGGGCTCGGCCAGCGGCATCGGCAAGGAGATCGCCATCGTGTACGCCAGGGAGGGCGCGAAGATCGTCATCGCGGACCTGAACAAGGCCGCTGCCGACGCCGCGGCCGCCGAACTGGTGGCGACCGGCGCGCAGGCCATCGGCGTGGCCGTCGACGTGACGAGCGAAGAGCAGGTCGACGCCGCCGTCGCCGAAGCAGCCAAGGCCTTCGGCGGCATCGACATCCTGGTGAGCAACGCCGGCATCCAGATCGTTCATCCGGTCGACGAGTTCTCTTTTGCCGACTGGAAGAAGATGCTCGCGATCCATCTCGACGGCGCTTTCCTCACGACGCGCGCCTGCCTGAAGCACATGTATGCGCAAGGCCGCGGCGGCAGCGTGATCTACATGGGGTCGGTGCATTCCAAGGAGGCCTCGGTTCTCAAGGCGCCCTACGTCACGGCCAAGCACGGTCTGATCGGCCTGTGCAAGACGGTGGCGAAGGAGGGCGCCAAATACGGCGTGCGCGCCAACGTCATCTGTCCTGGCTTCGTGCGCACGCCGCTGGTCGAGAAGCAGATTCCCGAGCAGGCGAAGACGCTGGGCATCACCGAGGAGCAGGTCGTCAAGAACGTGATGCTCAAGGAAACGGTCGATGGCGAATTCACGACCACCGACGACGTCGCCCAGGTCGCGCTGATGTTCGCGGCCTTCCCGACCAACGCACTGACCGGCCAGTCGCTGGTGGTCAGCCACGGCTGGTTCATGCAGTAAGGGCTACTGCAGCTTCAGTTCCCAGGTCTCGCCGACCATGGCCTGGCCGAAGCCTTCGTAGGGCTCGGACTTGACCATCCTGAAACCACGGCCCGCGTAGATCGCGCGGGCCGCGATGAGGCAGCTGTTGGTCCAGAGCGTCATCTTCCGGTAGCCCTTGCGCCGCGCGAAGGCGATGCATTCGTCGGTCAGCCGGCCGCCCAGCCCGAGACCGCGCGCTTCCGGCGCCAGGATCAGCAGGCGCAACTGCGCCACGGTCGGCGACTTCCGCACCACGAACACGGCGCCGACGCGCTGGCCGTCGAGTTCGGCGATCCAGCATTTCTCCCAGGCCGGCTGGAACTTGCGCACGAATTTCGCTGCAATTTCCGCGACCAGCGCCTCGAACTCGCCGTTCAGGCCGTACTCGCGCGCATAGATTTCGCCATGCTGCTGAACGACCCAGCCGATGTCGCCGGGCCGTAGTTCGCGCAGCGAGGCGGCGCGCGGCGCTGCCGAGGTGGCCGCGGTGTTCGGGATCGAATCGAGATGAGGCAATGACGACATGGGTGCCATTGTCGATTCAATGATGGGCATGGCCAGCCGATGGACGTCGTCTGCAAGCGATCGGCGCTGTTTCCGCTGCTTACCCTTGCAGGCGACAGGGAGGGAGCAGCCACTTACAATCGCCGGTTCCCCTGCATTTCCGGCCCCACCCACGGCCACCCCCAAACAACTACCCGCGATGAACGCCCCTGTCGACGTTTCCTTTTTCGCGCGCGCCGCCAAACCGCTGACCAGCTACCGCAAGTACTGGGCTGCGCGCTTCGGCACCGCGAAGTTCCTGCCAACCTCGCGGCAGGAAATGGACGCGCTCGGCTGGGACAGCTGCGACATCATCGTGGTCACGGGCGACGCCTACGTCGACCATCCAAGCTTCGGCATGGCCGTGATCGGTCGCATGCTGGAGGCGCAAGGTTTTCGCGTGGGCATCATTGCCCAGCCGGATTGGCAGAGCGCGGACGCTTTCAAGGTGCTCGGCAAGCCGAACCTGTTCTTCGGCGTGACCTCGGGCAACATGGATTCGATGATCAACCGGTACACCGCCGACCGGAAGATCCGCAGCGACGACGCGTACACGCCGGGCGACGTCGGTGGCTCGCGGCCGGACCGTGCCGCCATCGTCTATTCGCAGCGCTGCAAGGAAGCCTGGAGCGACGTGCCGATCGTGCTCGGTGGCATCGAGGGCTCGCTGCGCCGCATCGCGCATTACGACTACTGGTCCGACAAGGTGCGCCGGTCGGTGGTGGTCGACTCGAAATGCGACCTGCTTCTCTACGGCAATGCCGAGCGCGCGATCGTCGAGATCGCCCACCGCATCGCGGCGCGTGAGCCGGTGCAGCAGATCACCGACGTGCGCGGCACCGCCTTCGTCCGGCGCAGCGGCGACGAATCGGCGCAGGGCTGGTTCGAGATCGACTCGACCAGCGTCGACGAGCCCGGCCGCGTCGAGGCGCACGTCAACCCCTATCTGATGGTTTCGGACCAGGCCAAGGCCAACGGTGCGAGCTGCGCCCGCGAGGACGAGGCGCAGGCCGTCGCCGCGGCTGCCGAAGCCGGCGGCGCCAAGCCGACGCCGGGGTCATCCGCCAATCCGGCGATCAAGCCACTCAATTTCGTGCCGAATCCGGCACTGGCCGTGCGTGCGCGCATCAAGGTGCCGCCGCGCGATCGCTCGGTAATCCGCCTGCCGGCCTACGAACAGGTGCGAAGCGATCAGGTGCTCTATGCGCATGCCAATCGCGTGCTGCATCTCGAGACCAATCCTGGCAATGCGCGCGCGCTGGTGCAGGCGCACGGCGAAGGGACGACTGCGCGCGACGTATGGATCAACCCGCCGCCGATTCCGCTGACCACGGCCGAGATGGACCACGTGTTCGATCTGCCGTACGCGCGCAGCCCGCATCCGCGCTATGCCGACGAGAATGGCAGCCACGACGGCGCGACCAAGATCCCCGCGTGGGAAATGATCCGCTTCAGCGTCAACATCATGCGCGGCTGCTTCGGCGGCTGTACCTTCTGCTCGATCACCGAGCATGAAGGCCGGATCATCCAGAGCCGCTCCGAAGACTCGATCATCAAGGAGGTCGAGGCGATCCGCGATTCGGTCAAGGGCTTCACCGGCACGATTTCCGACCTGGGCGGGCCGACCGCCAACATGTACCGGCTCGGCTGCAAGAGCCCCGAGATCGAGGCGGCCTGCCGCAAGCCGAGCTGCGTGTATCCGGGCATCTGCCCGAACCTCGGCACCAACCACGATCCGCTGATCAAGATCTACCGCCGCGCGCGCGCGCTCAAGGGCATCAAGAAGATCCTGATCGGCTCCGGCCTGCGCTACGACCTGGCCGTGCAGTCGCCGGAGTACGTCAAGGAACTGGTGCAGCACCATGTCGGCGGCTACCTGAAGATCGCGCCCGAGCACACCGAGCAAGGCCCGCTCAGCAAGATGATGAAGCCGGGCATTGGCAGCTACGACAAGTTCAAGCAGATGTTCGAGAAGTACTCAGCAGAAGCGGGCAAGAAGCAGTATCTGATTCCGTACTTCATCGCGGCGCATCCGGGTACGAGCGACGAGGACATGATGAACCTCGCGATCTGGCTGAAGAAGAACGGTTTCCGCGCCGACCAGGTGCAGACCTTCTATCCGAGCCCGATGGCGACGGCCACGACGATGTACCACACCAACAAGAACCCGCTGCGCAAGATCACGCGCGAGAGCGAGACGGTGGACATCGTGCGCGGCGACAAGCGCCGCCGGCTGCACAAGGCCTTCCTGCGCTATCACGACGCCAACAACTGGCCCTTGCTGCGCGAGGCGCTCAAGTCGATGGGGCGCGCCGACCTGATCGGCAATGGCAAGCATCACCTGATCCCGACCTGGCAGCCGCTGACCGATGGCAGCTACACCAGCGCGCGTCGAAAGAATTCCAGTGCATCGGCCGAGGTCGTCAAGACGAGCGCGCCGCGTTCACCGACCAAGGGGCGCCTGCTGACGCAGCACACCGGATTGCCGCCGCGCGACAACGGCTCCGCGCCGCAGCCTTCGCAGCGCAAGCCGATCCGCAAGGGGCGTTGAACGGCTGAGCGCGCTGCGCGCGGCAGCGCGATCTTGCACACGCGGCGCCCGGTCGCGCTATCGTGCGTGTCATGCCTGTGCCTGCACGACCCATCGCGCGTTTCATCCTTCAAGTCTGTCTGACCTTGGCGCTGCCATGGTCCGGTGGTGCGGTCGCCGCCGACGCGATCCCCTCGACCGCTGCCCGCTCGCTCGTGGCGCAGCACCAGGCAATCGCCGCGCGGCTCGCCAGCAGCCCGTTCGGCCGCCCTGTGGTGCTCGATTCCCTGGAGTTGCCCGAAGGCTTGAAGGGTGACGTCTACGCCGTCGTCGACCATCCGTTGCACACCATGGAAGAGGCCCTGCGCACGCCGGAGCGCTGGTGCGAGGCGTTGCTGCTGCATCTCAACAACCGACGCTGTCAGGTCACGGAAGAGCGAGGGCGGGCGCTGCTGACGCTCAGCGTGGTGGGGCGTTACGACAAGCCTGTCGACAGCGCTTTTCTGCTGCCCTTCGTCTATCGCATGACCAGCGCGACGCCGGATTACATGGCCGTGCACATGAGTGCCGAAGCGGGCCCGTTCGGAACCAGCAACTACCACGTCATGTTGGAAGCGATCCCGGTCGATGCCGGCCGGACCTTTCTCCACTTCAGCTACGCCTACGACCACAACCTGATGGCGCGAATCGCCACGCAAGCCTATCTGGCGACGTTCGGGCGCGACAAGGTCGGCTTCACCGTGCTGGGCACCTTGCCTGGCGGCGAACCCGACTGGATCCGCGGCACGCGAGGGCTGGTGGAACGCAATGCGATGCGCTATTTCCTGGCAGTCGATGCCTACCTGTCGGCAGTCGATGCGCCTGCTGCGCAGCAGGGTGATGAGCGGCTGCAGGCCTGGTTCTCATCGGTCGAGAAATACCCCAGGCAACTCCACGAGATCGATCGTGCCACCTACCTCGATCTCAAGCGCGAAGACCGTGTGCGTGACGGCGTGCGCTGATCGAAGACTTCTTATTCGGCGGCCGGCAGCGTGCTGACCTGCAGCGACAGATCGAACAGCTTGGCCTTGCCGGCGTAGTAGCGGTCGATGCGCCATTCCTTGAGGATGTCGATCGCGATGTCGAAGGTTTCAAGATCGAGCTTGTAGAGCTCCGTCACGTCGAAATTGCTTTCCGATTCAAGCGCCAGAACCAGCTGCGCCAGAGTCCGTGCGGAGTTGCTGGCGGGGTTGGCGACGATGAACTTGCGGGCGGATTTGATGGCATTCATGAGAGGTTTCCTTGGACGGCGCCGGTGCTGTTGCTGCGATGGCGGTGCGCTGGCACGCAGTAGGTCGAAAGACTTCCGCAGGCACCGAATGCATGGATTGTCGCAACCTTGATATGACAGTTTTGTGACACGCCGGAGCCGCCAGGGGCTCTCAGATATCGGCCAACGTGTGTAGCGGAATATCGTGCTGTACGGCCAGCGCATCCAGCTCTTCGCAGGTGCGGTCCAGCAGCCACCCAGCCAGTGCCGCATGTGTCACCGACGAGAACATGTTGCGCGAAGGAAGGCTTGCGACCTCGCTCAGCGCATCGGCGAAATGTGGCTCCAGCGCGGCCACAGCAACGCGGCCATCGGCGCATGGATAGACCCGGTAGCCCGCATGTGCGCCACCGACGGAGCCGGAAGGCTGAGTCAGCCCCCATTGCCGAGGCAGGGCGAGGTAATGGGCCGCGTCCGACAGCGCCACATCGATCCGAACGCCGGTCTGGTGCATGCTGCGATGCAACAGAGCCTGCAGCACGGCTTCGCTCGCCATCAGCGACCCGCCCATGTCGGCATACAGCGTGGACGGGAGCGTGGTGCCGGTGACCAGTCCGCTTTCGGCGAGATAGGTCAGGTCGTGGCCCGGTTCTTCTGCACGGGTGCCGGGCGCGCCCACGATGGCAACCAGCGAGAGCCGCGGATAACGCGCGTGCAGCGCTTCCCAGGACAGTCCCAGCTTGGCCAGCGCTGACGGCCGGAACGAAGTGATCAGCACGTCCGTGCGTGCCAGTTCGGCGTGCAGAAGTCGCTGGCCTTCGTTCGTCTTCAGGTTGGCCTGCATGAGCGCGATGCCTTCATGCATCGCCTTGTAGGCGTCGGGCGCGTACTGCGCCATCGGGTCGGTCGGCCTGCCGTCGGGCGAAGCGGGTTCGAGCTTGGTGCAGGTCGCACCCATCGCCTGGCAGCGCATCAACGCTGCGGGGCCGGGCAGGTTCAGCGCCAGGCTGAGGATGTGGATGCCGGTCAGGGCGGCCAGCGGTGCTGCGGAAGGCGAGGATGTCACGGGGCTCTGCATGATTCGGTCCGGGATGATTGCATCGAAGCAAGATTGTCCGTCCGGTGTGCTGCGAGCCGGCCTGATGCGTCGGCACGTGGTGTGCCGGACTCAGTTGGCGATATCGGCGCCGCGTTCGGCAAGCAGCCCACGCAACAGCGATCGGTGGCAACGCGATTCATCCTCGCAATAGCAGCCGACAGCCAAGGCCGCAGTGTGCGAAAGAGCGGCCAGCAAGTCGATGCTGCGGCTTGCATCGGGCTGGTTCATCTCGGCCTTGTATTTGCGCGTGAAGTTCGTCCAGTCGGCGGGCGTCTGCGCGTCCTGGCCGAGCTTCATGGTTTCGGCCGACGGCGCCAGATTCGGATACCAGACGTCGTACCAGTTCCCGCTCGCGAATTCGGTTTTCGGTACGCCACGCGGCGGCCTCCGCACGGTGCCGACGCGCAGGCCTTCGCCGGCATGGCGCTCACTTCCAAGGCGCACGATGTGGATGGGCATGATGTCTTGCTCCTTCGTTGTGTTTCGGGGCGACCGGGTGACGAAGCCCCGCGCTCCCCCCGTCCGGTCGCGTGGGATGCCGGCCGCTCCTTTAACGATGCGTATGCGAGAGGCCGTCCGTGTCGCGCATGCTGCTTGCCCGCCCGGGCAGCCCCTGGTGTGCCTCGAACAGTTGGCCGCAGGCGTCGCATCGGTAGACCTGGATGTGATGCCAGCTGAGGCCGAAGAATACCGGTGCATGGCTGCTGGCGCAGTGGGGGCAGGTCAGTTCGGATGCGAGAGGATCGAATCCGAGTTGAATACGGCTTTGAAGATCCTGTTGCGACTGTGCTGCCGCCAGCCAGGACCGCAGGCTGGTCGTGAGTGCTTCGAGTTCCGATCGCTCCATGCCGGTCAGGACCATGGCCGTGGCGAAGGAGATCCGGTGAGGGAGAAGCCGAACGAACGCTCGCATGGTGGCGTCGGCCACATGGGCGAAAGCATCGAAGGGACTGGCGTTCGCAGCGCTCCCCGCTGTCGGGCGCACATCTGGTGACGCGTCTGATGCATCCACCGCTTGGATCGATGCCTCGCCGGTGCCGGTCGTTGCTCTCCAATCGTCGTAGGCCGCCAGGATGAGTCGCGTGAAGCCCGGATCCTCGCGCTCTGCGTTCTGCCTCAGAAATGTTTCGAGCGGAACCGCAGGCCATTCATAGCCTGGCGAGTCGGGTTCTGCGGCGAAGTGCAGGGTGGCGCTGGGGAAAGTCATTGGCGTGTTGGGCGTCGGCAGACGGGGGCATCGGTGACCGGTGGCGTCGGTTGTGGCGCTGCCGGGCGAGCCAGTATCTATCGCCGCACTGGATTGGACACAGACTGCCATCGAATCCAAAAGAAACACCAACTAGTACGAGAAATACGCCTCCGAAAGAGTTCGTCTGCAGCCGTCGCGTGGCGTAGCTCATTTTTGGTGCATGCGCTCGACATGCCTCCACTGCGCAACCGGTTGGTGAGTGGGTATTTCATCAATCGGAAGTTTTCATTGATCTCCATACTTTCTCTTACATTTTGATGGTCGATATCCGGGGGATACCATTTTTGTTTTCAAATTCAAATTTTTCTCATGCTCTATCGAAGGGCCGTTTCAGTCATTCGCACTGAAAATTCATTCATTTTTGTGACATTTATATCAGTATCGAAGAATAGTTCTGATCTAATTTCTTGTCGCCAAACACTCTGTCTGGTCGGCGAGGAGGTTGAATAAACGTGCTTGACAGCGCCAGCGCCGTTTTGAATTCAAGTGACCGGTTTCGACACGGGCGATTTGGTGGGCCATTCCATGAAGGGCAAGAGTGCGGATGACGACGCCTGAGCCGAAAATTGAGGGACTCTATTCTGCGGAATTGCGCATTGCGCAGTCGGTTGCAGTCGTGAGGCAACTGCCGATGGTCATCTTTGGCAACGGCCTGGGTGCAATCATCGGCGCAATGGCCGTGAGCGGGAGCCAGTCCTGGCGTGATGCGTTGCCCATGATCGTGGTCATGTGGGGCCTGCTTCTTCCGGTGATATTCGGCTGGCTCCGCCTGCGACGCCGAGCTCGACCCAGCCGCGTGTCGCCGGCCCGAATTCGCAAGCTCGTTGCGTATTCCGGCTTGATCGGGCTGACTTGGGCGGCGTGCATGCTGTATTACCTGCCGCGCGTCAGTTTCGACATCCTGGCCTTTCTCGTCATGGGATGTGCGTTCCTGGCGGCCGGTGCTGCTGCCGCGTTCTACGTGATTCCGTGGGCTAGCGCGGCTTATGCAACGCCAATGTTTCTGGCTTCGCTGTATGTCACCGTCACCTTTCCGCATGCGTCGCAGCTCGAGCTATCACTGCTGATCCTTCTCATGGCCGCGGGGGTAGCGTGGATAACGCTGGCCAACTGGCGCAGCTTTCAGGTCATCACCGCCATCACCGCAGAGCGTGCCGAACTGCTGGCCAACGCCGAGGCGGCGATCATTGCGCGCAACCAGTTTCTCGAGAACGTGAGTCACGAATTGCGTACGCCGTTGACCGGCGTCATGGGTTATGCCGCTTTTCTGGATCAAGGCATGTCCGAACTGCCTCCGGACAAACGCGAGGCCGTGAGCTACCTCGCACGCGCAAGCCGCGTGCTGCTCATGCGCATCGACAATCTGCTGGACGTCTCGAAGCTGAGGGCCGGCCAATTGGATATCCAGGAGGATGCATTCGATGTGCAATGGCTGCTGGAACGCTGTTCGTCGGTGATGCGCGACAGTGCCGCAAAGAAGGGGCTGCATTTCAGTGTCTGGGATGAGCCCGGCATCCCGCGCCGGCTGATCGGCGACGCCGAAAAGCTGCTGCAGATCATGCTGAACCTTGTCGGAAATGCAATCAAGTTCACTGATCGAGGTGCGGTGTCCGTCAAGGTGGCTGCATCCATCCTGGCGGACCGCAGGACTTTCAGCTTTCGCGTCGATGTGACTGATACGGGCATCGGCATCACGCAAGACCAGCAAGCACGCGTCTTCGACCGTTTCTACCAGGCGGATGGATCCGTTGCGCGGCGTTTTGGCGGTGCAGGCCTGGGGCTCACCATTTCCAAGGCATTGGCCGAGCTCATGGGTGGCTCGCTGCATGTCACCAGCGATGGAAGCAATGGCAGCACTTTTTCTTTTGAAGTTCCAATGCGTGCCGTCGATGAGCCGGTTTTGCAGAGCCCGTCCAGTCCTGTTCTGATTGGAAATCGGCGCCGGATTCTGGTCGTCGATGACGATTTCCATATCCGCGAGTTTCTCGGGAGACTGTTGACGTCCCGCAACTGTGTGGTCACCCAGGCGGATTGCGGCGCACAGGCGATGGTCCAATGCGCAGGCCAGCCTTTTGATCTGATTTTGATGGACATTCAGATGCCTGGCATGACCGGTATCGAAACTGCGCAAAATATTCGTGATACCGAAGGTGCGAACCAACGGACACCCATGATCGCCGTCACGGGCTACCTGTCAAAGGACCGCGTGGGGGAGCTCAAGCGAGCAGGGTTCGACGCGCATCTGGGCAAGCCGGTTGCCGCGGAACTGCTGTTTTCGAAGGTCGAGGAGTGGCTGGCACGACCACGCACCGACATCGAGGTTGATCCGGCTCGCTCGCCTGAATACTGACGTTTTCAGCGCCTGGGCTTGCTGCTGGCACGGCCCGTAGTCCGCGCTCGCTTGCCTGGTGCGCATGTCGGAGCCTGGGGATTTTGGTTCGCGCCAAAACGGGTCACGCGAAATTGTCATCCGTTTGTGTCTTTTGACCGTTAATCCTGCAGCTCTGGCTGGCGCCGGGGCTCTGGTGGGACCGGCGCAGTACTGGCCGTCCATTATTCGGTTCTCGAGGTTTTCTGTGCAATCCACCCTGGCTCCTTCCGTCGGAAAGATCGAAGGCATCGGCACGCCCCCGTTGCCGCGCGCGTTGGAACGCAGCGGTCCGGACACCATCGGCGCCATGGCGTCCATCTGGTGGCCGCGGGCCAAGACCTGGGTCCTGATCGCCCTGGGTGTGTTGCTTGCCGTCGCGCTCGGCCAGGCGCTGCATGGCTTGCTGCGCGAGGTTCACTACGAAGACGTGATGAGCGCCGTCAAGCTGACGCCTGATTCCGACATCGTGCTGGCGCTGCTTGCCACTGCGGCCAGCTACATCGCGCTCACCAGCTACGACGCATCTTCGTTGCGCTACGCCGGCGCGAGCGTTGGCCGCACGACGGTGATGCTGACCTCGTTCGTCGCCTATGCACTTGCCAACACCATTGGCCTCGGGCCCCTCACCGGTGGTGCCGTGCGCACCCGCATGTATGCAGCGGCGGGCCTGGAACCGGGCCAGATCGCGCAAGTGATCGTGTTCAACGCCGTTGCGTTCGGCCTCGGCATCTCTGCCTTCGGCGCACTCGGCCTGCTTTGGGGCGCCGCTGACGTGGCGCCGCTGTTGCACGTGCCTGCCGGGCTGCTGCGTGCCGGCGCCTTTGCGCTGCTGCTGGGCCTGGGTGCTTTTCTGTGGCTCTGCGCGCGCCGGCGCGAGCTGCATCTCGGTTCGAGCTGGACACTGCGTTTGCCGACGGTGGGTCTCGCGGTTCAGCAACTGGTGATTTCCGCGCTGGAACTGGGTGCTTCCGCCATCGCGCTGTGGCTGCTGCTGCCTGGCGACCGCATCCCGCTTCCGACTTTTCTGGCTTTCTATGCGATCGCCGTGACGGCCGGCATCGTGAGCCACGTGCCCGGTGGCGTCGGTGTGTTCGAGGCCGTGATGTTGCTCGCCAGCGGCTCGCAGGTGCCGACCGAAGCAATGCTCGGCGCACTGCTGGTGTATCGCGGAATTTATTACGTGCTGCCGCTGGTTCTTGCGACTGCGCTCATCATCACGCACGAGTCGCGTTCCGGCGTTGCCGCGCCGATCGGTCGCGCGGCGGTGCGGCTGAGTCCGCGGCTGATGGCAGCGTTGGCGCTGATTGCCGGGCTCTGGCTGCTTGTGTCGGGCGCAACGCCGCTGACCGAGGACGCGAAAGAGATCTTGCATGCGCTGCGGGTGCCGTTGCCGCTGGTCGAGGCTTCCTTGTTTCTTGGCAGCGTAGCGGGCCTGGGCATGCTGCTCGTGGCGCGCGGTTTGTTCCACCGGCTCGACGCCGCATGGTGGGCTGCGCTCGGCCTGTCCGTTGTCGCGGCGGTCCTGGCGCTGCCGAAAGGCATCGCGCTCAACGAGGCGGCGTTGCTGGCCGTGATCGTCGTCCTGCTCGTCATTTCCCGCCACCAGTTCGATCGGCCTTCTTCGCTGTTCTCCCAGCGGCTCGAACCCGAATGGCTGTTGATGCTGGCATGCGTGTTTGCCGCGACGGTCTGGATCCTGTTCTTCGCTTACCAGGAGGTCGGATATGCCAACCGCCTGTGGTGGCAATTCGAGCTTGACGCCGAGGCGCCGCGTTCCCTGCGTGCGCTGCTCGGCGTAGCGCTGGGTGGTCTTGCATTCGGCATGTGGCATCTGCTGCGTCCGCCGGCTGGCGCATTGCCGGTGCCGTCGAAGGAAGACATCAACCATGCCGCCGCGATCGTGCGCGCCAATCCTGCCTCCGAGGGCTGCTACGCGCTCACCGGCGACAAGCACATGCTCTTCTCTCCATCGGGCAAAAGCTTCCTGATGTTCGGCAAGCAGGGACGTTCGTGGATATCGCTGTTCGGCCCTTTTGGTGATCGCCGCGAATGGGCGGATCTTGTCTGGCGCTTCGTCGAGCTGGCTTCCGCGCACGGCGGCCGCGCGGCGTTCTACCAGGTGCGTCCATCGACCCTGCCGCTTTTCCTGGACTGCGGCCTGCGGGCGTACAAGCTGGGTGAGCATGCGCACATCGAGCTGGCCGACTTCAGCCTCAAGGGTGCCAAGCGCGCCAATCTGCGTTCGGGCATGAACCGTGGCGACCGCGAAGGACTGGTGTTTCAGGTGCTCCAGCCCGCCGAGGTGGAAGCGGTGTTGCCCGAGTTGCGTGCCGTATCGGACGCGTGGCTGCAGCGGCAGAAAGCGCGGGAGAAGAGTTTCTCCATTGGCCGTTTCGATCCCGACTACCTGTTGCGTGGCCCCGTGGTGGTGGTTCGGCGCGAAGGGAAGGTCATTGCCTTTGCCAATCTGCTCGTCACGGATGCCCGTGAAGACGCCAGCGTGGATCTGATGCGGTACACGCCGGATTCGCCACCCGGCACCATGGATTTCCTGTTCGCCAAGACGCTGCTCCATCTCCAGGCCGAGGGCTACAAGCGCTTTGGTCTGGGCATGTCGCCGATGGCAGGCATGGCCATGCGCAGCCATGCGCCGCGCTGGCAACGGCTGTGCCGGCTGCTGTTCGACCATGGCGAGCGTTTCTACGGCTTCCGCGGGCTTCACAGTTTCAAGGACAAGTTCGAGCCGGTCTGGGAGGCGCGCTATCTGGCCGCACCGGGCGGTGTTGCGCCCGTGCTGTTGATGGTCGATCTGGCTGCCTTGGTTGGCGGTGGCGTGAAGGGCGCAGTATCCAAATGAGAGGCTGGTTGATGTATTGGTGCCGTTGGGCACCAGCGCTGCTGTGCGCGCTGACTTTCTCTTGGGCGGCGCCGCGCGTGAACGCCCAGGCGCTGCCTGCGCCGGTGAAGATGACGCACGGTCAGTTCGACGACATCCAGGTGTATCGGCCGAACGGGCCGGTTCAGCAGTTCGTGCTGCTGATGTCGGGCAGCGAGACACTGACCGCGAGCGATCGGCAACTGGCGCAATCCATGGCGGCCAAGGGCGCGATGGTGGCTGCGGTTCTGGTCCCGCCGTTCTACCGACGCAATATTCCCTTGAGCAAGGGATGCGTCTACGCGGCCGGAACGGTCGAGAACACCGCGCGCTACATCCAGGCGATCGAGAAGGTACCCACCTACATCGAGCCCTTGCTGGTCGGCACGGGCACGGCGGGATCGTTCGTTTATGCGCTGATGGCACAGGCCCCTGCAGACACGTTCACCGGCGCGCTTTCCGTCGGTTACTGCCCGCGGCTGATGCTGGACATGCCGCTCTGTGCGGCCAATGCGCTCCAGTGGCAGGCAACGGCCGGCGGTATCGATCTGGCGCCTGCACCGAAGCTGGCTTCTCCCTGGGCCGTGCTCGACACCGGAAGCGCCGCTGCCGCCTGCAACGCATCGCCCCGAAGTTTCACCGAACGGGTGCCGCAGGCGAGCTGGATCGCGCGTGCGGCCGGCGATACCGGCGAGATTCCGGCAGGCTTTGAAGCGGCCTATGCCAAGCTCGCTGCCCGCCGCGCTGCACTCGATATTGCGCCCACCCAGCTCGCGGACATCCCTGTCGTTGAAGTGCCGGCAACGGGCACCGAAAACCCGACGAGGTTTGCCGTGCTCATTTCCGGCGATGGCGGCTGGGCCAGCATCGACAAGCGGCTCGCTGCGTCGTTGGCAAAGAGCGGTATTCCCGTGGTCGGCCTTGATTCCCTTCGCTATTTCTGGACTGCACGCACACCGGACGGTGTCGCCGCCGATCTGAACCGCGTGATCCGCTATTACGCGGCGCGCTGGAAGCGCCCCGACGTGATGCTGATTGGCTTTTCCCAAGGCGCCGACGTCATGCCTTTTGCCCTGAATCGGCTGCCTGCCTCGACCCGGGCCAGCGTGCGCCTGACCGCGTTGCTCGCGCCTGGCAAGAAAGCGGCTTTTGAATTCCACGTTTCGAACTGGATTGGTGCGAGCGGCGACAAACCGATCGAACCCGAGGCGCGCAAGCTTACCGGTGCAACCCTGTGCGTTTACGGCGTGGAAGAAAAAGATTCGGCCCTGTGTCCTGACATCGCCGCCAACCCCGGCGTTCGCGTGCTAACGACGGCAGGCGGCCACCATCTGGGTGGCGATTACGACGCCATCGCGGCACGGATCATCGAGGCGACTCCGCCGCCCTGAGCATGCGGCTGCGATCTGGTGCAAATCGCAACAGATAGTTACGCATGAACGCATGTCACATGAAAAGTGCATAAGGTAAACCCTTAGCAGCCTCTCGCTGGCTGCTTCCATCAACGGTGATCGCGATGGGCGGCATGGGTTCTGCATCCATGAAGCCGTCATTCGCGTGACGGAAGGGTGCCGAAATGAAGGACGACTTGGGTCAGACCCGCTTCAGCAAGTGGAAAGCCGATTCTCGGGAAAACAGCTTTGCTTCTCGCCTTTTGAAGGAATGGCTGCAATGGCGTTGTGGCTGCACGCAGCGGACAGCTGCAATGGCCATGGGCTCGCTTCCTTCCGACTATGGACTCGATGATCTCGTGTCGTCGGTATTCGTGTTCATGGGTGTTGCCAACCGCGCAGCGCCTACGCCGCCGCGTTACAACTCATGGCGCAAAAGTGCGAGCTTCGGCGGTTCAAAGCCGAATTGGGCGGACGAACGCCATGTCGTGTGGCGTCATCTCACATCCGGTCTTTGATTCTGAAATTGCGCGAATCAGGCGTGATGGTGCGGGCCGAAGTGCGAATTTCTTTCGCGCTGGGCCCGGAATCGCATCTTGCGGGCGGGAGCGCGGACTCGGCGCGGTCGCTGTGTACGTCTGCCTAGCAGCTCATCCGCTTCGTCGGCCAGTGACGCAACCTTCATCATGCTGAAGGCGCTGAGCCCGAAGAAGATGTAAGTCAGGGCGGCGGCGGTGAGGATCAGTGCAAACATGGCGTTCTCGGATAGTTTTCTCGCAGATGCGATTTATTTCGCATGCGTGTAAGACTATCACCGCCTATTTCTTCGCAATACGGTAGAAATCCCGCCGGGTTTATGCCTAATGACAATCCCCGAGAGCCGTCAAAGTGACCTGAATTGGTGCATTTTTTCAGGGTGAAGGCAAATGCGTCGCATGCGGTAATCTGCAGAATTAATTGTCGAATTAGCTGAATTCACCAATTTTGTGCAGTTTCAAAAAGAAATTCATTCGTGAACTTCTGTTTCAAATTGCTCAAAACGTTGTCAACCTACGTGCCACAACACCCGCCGGAAGAATGAGGACGATGCAAGATCGTGTTCCCGGTTCTTGGCCGGCGGCTCCGGCAGCGGGCAGGGCGAGCCTGCCCGCACTTGTTACGCCGTGTGGTAGCCCGTCAGTCGCTCGACTTCGTTCTTCGAACCCAGAACAACGCTCACCCGTTCATGCAACTTGCCTGGCTGCAGGTCCAGGATGCGTTCACGGCCGTTGGTGGCAGCGCCGCCGGCTTGTTCGACGAGCCAGCTCATCGGGTTGGCTTCGTACATCAGCCGCAACTTGCCCGGCTTTTCAGGTTCGCGCTTGTCCCAGGGGTACATGAAGACGCCGCCGCGCATCAGGATGCGGTGCACGTCGGCCACCATGCTGGCAATCCAGCGCATGTTGAAGTCCTTGCCGCGCGGGCCGTCCTTGCCCGCCAGGCATTCGTCGATGTAGCGCTTCACCGGCTCGTCCCAGTGGCGCATGTTGCTCATGTTGATCGCGAATTCCTTGGTGTCGGCCGGGATCTGGATGTCTTCCTGCGTGAGCACGAAGGAGCCCTGCTCGCGGTCGAGCGTGAACATGGCGACGCCATTGCCGACCGTCAGCACCAGCGTGGTCTGCGGGCCATAGATGCAATAGCCTGCGGCCACCTGCTTCGCGCCGGCCTGGAGGAAGTCGGCCTCGTGCACGCCAGGATGGTCATCTGGCTTCTTCAGCACGCTGAAAATCGTCCCGATGCTGACGTTCACGTCGATGTTGCTCGAGCCGTCGAGGGGATCGAACAGCAGCAGGTATTCGCCTTGCGGATAGCGGTTGGGCACGACGTAGATCGTGTCCATTTCCTCGCTGGCCATGGCGGCCAGGTGACCGCCCCATTCGTTGGCCTCGATCAGCACTTCGTTGGCAATGATGTCCAGCTTCTTCTGGACTTCACCTTGCACGTTCTCGCTTTCGGCGGTGCCGAGCGCGCCGCCCAGGGCGCCCTTGGTGACGGCCTGGCTGATGCTCTTGCAGGCGCGGGCGACGACTTCGAGCAGCAGCCGCAGCTGTCCGGGAATGAGGCCGTCGGCGCGTTGCTGCTCGACGAGATAGCGGGTGAGGGATATCTTGGGTGGTTGGGCCATGGTTGCTTTCTTGAAATACGAATTCGGAAGAATTCAGGTCGTGCCGATCAGCCGGCCAGCGCGCGGGTCACCACCTCGTGCGTGTCCTTGCTGAGGTCGGGCTTGGCGGCCACGCGGGCGATGGCTTCGCGGGCAGCGCTGCGGTAGGGTTCGGCCAGCTTGCTCCAGCGGTCGAGCGCGCGTGCCAGGCGTGCAGCCACTTGCGGGTTGATGGCGTCGAGTTCCATCACGCGCTCGCTCCAGAACACGTAGCCGGCGGCGTCGGGGCGGTGGAGCGCGCCGGGGTTGGCGCTGCAGTAGCTGAAGATCACGCTGCGCGCGCGGTTCGGGTTCTTCAACGAGAAATCCGGGTGCTTCATCAGTTGCTTGACCAGCGGCAGCACGTTGCCGCCACGGTCCGGCGAGCCGGCCTGCAGCGAGAACCACTTGTCGATGACCAGCGCTTCGTCCTTGAAGATCGCGTGAAAACGCGCCAGCGCCTGACCGGCGAGCGCATTGCCCGAAGCCACCAACGCACTGAGCGCATTGAAGCGATCGGTCATGTTGCCCGCGTCCTTGAAGCGCTGCAGCGTCTTGCCGGGCCACACGGCGTCACCGGTTTCGCGCGCCGCCAGGCACAGGTGCGTGAGCGCCATGCCGGCCAGCGCGCGGCGGCCGGCCGACAGCGGATCGGGCGTGTAGGCACCGGTGTCCTGGTTGGCTTCGTAGGCCTGCTCCCAATCGGAGAAGAGCGCTGCCGCCAACTGGGCGCGCATCGCTTCGCGCACGGCGTGCACGCGCTGCGGATCGACCACGTCGAGCTGTTCGGCGATGTAGGTTTCGGACGGCAGCGTCAGTACCAGTTCCTTGAATGCCGCATCGAGCTTCGGATCGCGCAGCACGCTGCGCATCGCATCGACATAAGCCTCGCCGAGCACCGGCGTGCCAATGGTCGACGGCGCGCCGACGGCTGCGATGGCGCTGCGCAGCGCCAGGCGCTGGCCGGCTTCCCACCGGTTGAACGGGTCGAGGTCGTTGGCCAGCAGCGTGAGCAGCTCGGCGTCGGTGTAGCTGAAGTCGAGCACCACCGGTGCGCTGAAGCCGCGCAGGATCGACGGTACCGGCTGGGCGTCGACGTCGACGAAGACGAATTCCTGGGTGGCTTCGGTCAGCACCAGCGTCCGCGTGCCGTGCACGGCGTCGGTATCGCCGGCCAGGCGCATCTGCAGCGCACGGCCGTCTTCGGAGAGCAGGCCGAGATTCACCGGGATCACGAACGGCAGCTTGTTCGGCTGTCCCGGGGTGGGCGCGCAGCTCTGCGTGAAGCTCAGCGTGTAGGTGCGTGCGTCGGCGTCGTAGCGGCCGGCGGCGGCCAGGCGCGGCGTGCCGGCCTGGCTGTACCAGCGCTTGAACTGCGGCAGCAGTCGCGCCAGATCGGAGTCCGGGTTGGCGTCGGCAATCGCCTGCGCGAAGTCGTCGCAGGTCACGGCTTGGCCGTCATGGCGTTCGAAGTACAGCGTGATGCCGCGTTCGAAGCCCTTGCGGCCGACCAGCGTCTGCATCATCCGCACGACCTCGGCACCCTTCTCGTAGATCGTGACGGTGTAGAAGTTGCTGATCTCGATGTAGCTGTCGGGCCGCACCGGGTGCGCCATCGGGCCGGCGTCCTCGGGGAACTGGGCGGTGCGCAGCACGCGCACGTCCTCGATGCGCTTGACCGCGCGTGCCGACGCGTCGGCGCACAGGTCCATGCTGAATTCCTGGTCGCGGAAGACGGTCAGGCCTTCCTTGAGCGAGAGCTGGAACCAGTCGCGGCAGGTCACGCGGTCGCCCGACCAGTTGTGGAAGTACTCGTGGCCGACCACGCTTTCGATGTTGCTGTAGTCGGCGTCGGTGGCGGTCGCCTGGTTGGCGAGAACGTACTTCGTGTTGAAGATGTTCAGGCCCTTGTTTTCCATCGCGCCCATGTTGAAGTCGCTGGTTGCGACGATCATGAAGCGGTCGAGGTCGAGCGGCAGGCCGAAACGGGTTTCGTCCCACAGCACCGAGTTGACGAGCGAGTTCATCGCGTGCTCGGTCTTGTCGAGGTCACCCGAGCGCACGTAGACCTGCAGCAGATGTTCCTTGCCGGCGCGCGTGGTGATGCGCTGTTCGCGTGCGACCAGCTTGCCCGCGACCAGCGCGAAGAGGTAGCTGGGCTTGCGGAACGGATCGACCCACTTGGCGAAGTGGCGTCCTTCGTTGCCCGGACCTTGCAGGTCACCGCTTTCGACCAGGTTGCCGTTCGACAGCAGCACCGGATAGGCAGCCTTGTCGGCGCGCAGCGTCACGGTGTAGCTCGCCATCACGTCGGGACGGTCGAGGAAGTAGGTGATGCGGCGGAAGCCTTCGGCCTCACATTGCGTGAAGAAGGTGTTCTCGCTCACGAACAGGCCCATGAGCTTGGTGTTCTTCGCGGGGCAGCAGGTGGTGAAGATCTCGAGCTCGAAGGCGTCGGGCAGGTTGTCGATCACCAGTTGGCCGGCTTCCATGCGGAACGAGGCGCCATGGCCGTCGACCAGCACGCGCGCGAGGTTCAGTTCGTCGCCATCGAGCCGCAGCGGGCCGGTGGGTTGCTCGGGATTGCGGCGCAGGCGCATGCGGTTGAGCACGCGCGTCTTGGCGGGGTCGAGATCGAAGGTCAGTTCGACCGTGTCGATCCACCATGCGGGGGCGACGTAATCCTCGCGGCGGATCGCCATCGGCTGTCCTTGTCCATCACGCAGTCGCAACATCGAGTGTCTCCAGAAAATTCGTAAGGGCGAGTTCTTCGTAGTCGCGGACGGCCGCAATCACATGCGGCCCCGCGAGTTCCGCCGGGGTATGGGTGGTGCAGACGGCGACGGCACGCATGCCGGCGCGTCGTGCGGCTTCGATGCCGAAGGGCGCGTCCTCGAACACGACGCAGCGCTCTGGCGCCACGCCGATGCGGCGGGCTGCCTCCAGGAAGATGGCGGGCTGCGGTTTGCCGGGAAGGCCTTCGTCGCCGCGCACGATGGTCAGCGGCAGCGGCTCCATGTTGAGCCGCGACATCACGAATTCGACGTTGTATTGATCACCGGCCGTTCCGACAGCAATCTTCAGGCCACGCGCAGCCGCACGCGCGGCGAACACGCGAAATCCGGCGACTTCGGCGAAGGCCGCGCCGAAGAGTTCGCGGTAGATCGATTCCTTCTCGTGCGTGATCTCGGCGCTTTCCTCCAACGTGGCTTCACGCTCCAGCAGCGCCGAGGCGCACTCGAAGGCGTTTCGCCCCGTCGTGCGGCGCATCAGGTCGGGTACGTCGAGCGAAAGCTCGCGACGGCGCGCGAACTCGACCCATGCCTTGGCGTGCCAGGGCATGGAGTCGATCATGGTGCCGTCCATATCGAAGATGAACGCCTCGATCCGCGCCATCAGACGCCTTGCTTCAGCGATGCCTCGATGAACACATCGAGATCGCCGTCGAGCACCTTCTGCGTTGCCGAGACTTCGACGTTGGTGCGCAGGTCCTTGATGCGGCTGTTGTCCAGCACGTAGCTGCGGATCTGGTGGCCCCAGCCCACGTCGGTCTTGCTGTCCTCGAGCTTCTGCTGCTCTTCCTGGCGCTTGCGCATCTCGTGGTCGTACAGGCGCGAGCGCAGGCGCTTCCACGCCACGTCGCGGTTGCTGTGCTGGCTGCGGCCGTCCTGGCACTGCACCACGATGCCGGTCGGGATGTGCGTGAGCCGCACGGCCGAGTCGGTCTTGTTGATGTGCTGGCCGCCAGCGCCGGACGCGCGGAAGGTGTCGGTGCGCACGTCCGACGGATTGATGTCGATCTCGATCGAGTCGTCGATTTCCGGGTAGACGAAGATGCTCGCGAAGCTGGTGTGGCGCCCACCCGACGAGTCGAAGGGCGACTTGCGCACCAGCCGATGCACGCCGGTCTCGGTGCGCAGCAGGCCGAAGGCGTAGTCGCCTTCGACCTTGATGGTCGCGCCCTTGATGCCGGCCGTGTCGCCTGCGGTCTCGTCCTCGATCTGCGTCTTGAAGCCTTTGCGCTCGGCGTACTTCAGGTATTGGCGCAGCAGCATGCTGGCCCAGTCGCAGGCTTCGGTGCCGCCGGCACCCGCCTGGATGTCGACGAAGGCGTTCAGCGGATCGGCCGGGTTGTTGAACATCCGGCGGAACTCGAGCTGCTTGATGTCGGCTTCGAGCACGGCGGCGTCATCGGCGATGGCCTGCAGGCCATCCATGTCGCCGTCTTCCTTCGACATCTCGAAGAGCTCGGTGTTGTCGGAGAGGCCACTGGTGAGCCGGTCGAGCGTGACGACGACGTCGTCGAGCGACTTCTTCTCGCGTCCCAGTTCCTGGGCCTTCTTCGGGTCGTTCCAGACGTTCGGGTCTTCGAGCGACGCGTTGACCGTCCTCAGGCGTTCGGCTTTGGCATCGTAGTCAAAGATACCTCCGTAAATCGACCGTGCGAACGCTCAGGTCTGCAAGGTTGGCGCCGATTTGGTTGATTTGCTCTGCATCCATGGGGTGTCCTGACGGTGTTCGGGGAAAACGTCGATTTTCTCATGCTCTGCCACTGCCTTGGCGGCGCAAGGAATGCACGCAACTCACTCCGTGGGCGCAGGCGACTGAAGCGGCAGTTCGACAGTGAAGAGCGCGCCTTTGCCCGGCTCGCTTTGCAGGTGGATCTCGCCGCCATGGAGCTGCACGATCTGCCGCGTGATGAACAACCCGAGGCCCAGCCCGGCCGCGTGCTTGCGGCTGTCGTCGGTGCGCTCGAACTGCTCGAAGATGCGCGCCTGGTCTTCCGGCGCGACGCCGATGCCGCCGTCGCGCACCGACATCAGCGCATGGTGAACGCCCTGCGCGGCCACGCGGATGTCGACCGGGTGCGCACCGCCATAGCGCAGCGCGTTGGTCAGCAGGTTGGTCAGCACCTGCTCGATGCGGAATTCGTCCCAGATGCCATGCACCGGCGCAGGCGCATCCAGCCGCAGCACTGCGCCGACCGCGTCGGCCTGCTGCGCCAGGCTTTCGACCACGCGCCGCGCCAGCGCCGCCAGGTCGACCAGCTTGGGCTTGATCGACAGCGTGCCGCTGCGCATGCGGGTGACGTCGAGCATGTCGTCGATCAGCCGGACCATGTTCTGGATCTGGCGCTGGTCGCGCTCGATCATGGCCGGCAGCTTCTCGTTGGCGAAGGGCGCCATGTTGCCCTTCGACAGATGCAGCTTGCGCACCTGCGTTTCGAGATACAGCGTATTGAGCGGCGTGCGCAGCTCGTGCGAAACCATCGACATGAAGTCGTCGCGCATGCGCACTGCGCGCTCGAGGTCGCGCTGCGTGGTCTGCAACTGGCAGACCAGAGCCGCCTGCTGCCGGTGCGCCTCGGCCAGGGCCTCCATCTCGTGGCGCAGCGCCTTGCGGTGGCGATGCAGGTCGACGAACACGTTGACCTTGCTGATGACCACGTGCGGATCGAGTGGCTTCTGCAGAAAGTCGACGGCGCCGCTTTCGTAGCCCTTGAACGCGTAGTTCATCTCGCGGCCCGCAGCGCTCACGAAGATGATCGGAATGTGGCGCGTGCGCTCGGTGCTGCGCATCATCTCGGCGAGCTCGAAGCCGTTCATGCCCGGCATCTGCACGTCGACGATGGCCAGCGCGAACTCGTTTTCGAGCAGCAGGTCGAGCGCCTGTTCGGCCGAGCTGGCCTGAAACACCGGCTGGGCGGGCGCACGGATGAGCGCCTCCAGTGCCAGCAGGTTTTCCGGAAGGTCGTCGACGATCAGCAGCTTGCTTTCGACTTCAAATTGCATGAATGGCGTCCAGTTGCAACAGCAAAGCGCGGAGTTTGGAGAGTGGCAGCACGTGGTCTGGCGCGTGCCGCTGCATGGCGGCGAGCGGCATGACATCGACCTGCGCCTCCGTCGGTTCCTGCACCGCCGTCAGGCCGCCGGCCTCGTGAATGCGCAGCAGGCCTTCGGCGCCGTCGTCGTTGGCGCCGGTCAACAGCATGCCGGCGAGCCGGGCGCCGTAGGCATCGGCGGCCGAGCTCATCAGCACGTCGATCGACGGACGCGACCAGCGCACGGGCGCCTCGCAGCTCAGCGAAAACACATGCGTTCGCTCGATCGACAGGTGGTAGCCCGAGGGCGCGAAGTAAAGCGTGCCCGGCGTGACGGCCGCCTTGTCCGCCGCCTCGCACACCGGGATCGGCAGCCGATGCTGGAACACCTCGGCCAGCCGGCTGTCGTAGGCCTCGGGCAGGTGCAGCACCACGACCACCGGCAGCCGCCATCCCACGGGCAGTTCACCCAGCAACACGATCAGCGCGTCGATGCCGCCGGCCGACGCGCCGATCACGACGGCGTCGACTTGCGGAACGGTGGTTGCGCGCGCAGCTTTCATGCTCAGACCTTGCGATAGATGCGTTCGGCGCGTGCCAGCGTATCGAATCGGTCGGCGTAGCCGGAAAAATCGATGCTTTCCTTCGAGCCAAGGCCCAGGAAGCCGCGGTAGCACAGCGACTCGTGGAACAGGCCGAGGGCACGGTCCTGCAGTTGGCGATTGAAGTAGATCAGCACGTTGCGGCACGAGATGAGGTGCGTCTCGGCGAACACGCTGTCCGTCGCCAGGCTGTGGTCGGCAAAGATCACGTCCTGCACGAGCGAGCTGTCGAACCGCGCGGCCTCGTAGGCCGCGGTGTAGTAGTCGGAGAAGGCCTGCCGGCCGCCGGAACGCTGGTAGTTGGCGGTGTAGCCGCGCACGGCCTCCAGCGGGAAGATGCCCTGGCGGGCTTTCTCGAGCGAAGCCGGATTGATGTCGGTCGCATAGATCTGCGTGCGCTTCAGCAGGCCTTCCTCGCGCAGCAGGATCGCCAGCGAATACGCTTCCTCGCCGGTGCTGCAGCCGGCCACCCAGACCTTGATCGACGGGTAGGTGTGCAGCACCGGTATCACCTGCTCGCGCAGCGCGAGGAAGTAGCCCGGATCGCGAAACATCTCGCTGACCGGGATCGTGAGGAACTGCAGCAGCCGGCCGAAGACGGCGGGGTCGCGCAGCACGCGCTCCTGCAGCGCCGAGATGTTCGGCACGTTGAGTTGCGTCAGCGCATACAGCACGCGCCGCTTCTGCGACGCGCCGGTGTAGTCGCGGAAGTCGTAGCTGTACTTGAGGTAGATCGCCTCCATCAGCAGCCGCAGTTCGATTTCGGTCGCGCTGGGCGGAACCCGCGCCACGGGTGTCTTCACAGGCGCTCCATCTTGGGCATCCAGACGCGCAGCAGCGAGAACAGGCGGTCGAGGTCGACGGGCTTGGCGAGGTAGTCGCTCGCACCCGCGGCCAGGCACTGCTCCTGGTCGTCCTTCATCGCCTTGGCGGTGACGGCGATCACGGGCAGCTTCTCGAAACGAGGGTCCTGGCGCAGCCGTCGCGTGGCTTCGAGGCCGTCCATCTCCGGCATCATCACGTCCATCAGAACCAGGTCGATGTCGCTGACCTGGTCGAGTTTTTCGAGCGCCTCGCGGCCGTTGCGGCCGATCTCGACGGTGGCACCGCGCTGCTCCAGCGCACTGGTGAGGGCGAAGATGTTGCGCACGTCGTCGTCCACCAGCAGGATGCGCCGGCCCTCGAAGGCTCGGTCACGGCCACGCGCCGTCTTGAGCATGGTCTGGCGTTCGCTCGACAGGTCGGCCTCGACCTTGTGCAGGAACAGCGTGACCTCGTCCAGCAGGCGCTCGGGCGAGCGAGCGCCCTTGATGATGATCGAACGCGAATAGCGCAGCAGGTCGGCTTCCTCGTCGCGCGTGAGGTTGCGCCCGGTGTAGACGATGACCGGCGGGAACGAGCAGATCTCCTCGGTCGCCATGCGCTTGAGCAGTTCGCTGCCCTGCATGTCGGGCAGGCGCAGGTCGGTGATCATGCAATCGAAGACGCGGGCGCGCAGCAGTTCCAGCGCTTCCTCGCCGGATTCGACGGCGGTGATGACGACGTCGTCGTCGCCGATCAGCCGCATGACCGACTCGCGCTGCAGCGCGTCGTCCTCGACCAGCAACACGGTCTTCACCTTCTGCGTCAGCTTCTCCTCGAACTTGCGGAACACGTCCTTCAACTGGTCGCGCGAGGTCGGCTTGAGCGCATAGCCGATGGCGCCCATGTGCAGCGCGGCTTCGCTGTGGTCCTGCGCGGACACCACGTGCACCGGGATGTGGCGCGTGCGGGGCTCGTCCTTCAGGCGCTGCAGCACGCCGAGGCCGGGACTGTCGGGCAGCCGCATGTCGAGCAGGATGGCGTCCGGCACGAACTGCAGCGCGAGGTTGAAGCCGTCCGTCGCACCGTGCGCGACCAGGCAGCGATAGCCGAGCTCGTGCGCCATGTCGTACAGGATGTGGGCGAACTGGGGTTCGTCCTCGATGACCAGCACGCGGCGCACATGATCGCGCGGCAGGTTGCGGTCGTCGGAGAACTGAGGGAGCGGTGGCGGTGGTGCCACGGCGGGCACCGCCTGCGGCACGTTCTGCGCTGGCGCCGCCGATGTCGTGCGAGGCGCAACCGGCGCACGGTAGGCCGTGCCGGCCGGCGCAGGCGGCACGGCCTGCGGCGCTTCCGCCGGCAGTTCGAGCCGGAAGGTGCTGCCCTTGCCGGGCGTGCTGTCGACCTTGAGCGTGCCGCCCAGCAGGCGCGTCAGGTCGCGCGAGATCGACAGGCCGAGGCCCGTTCCGCCGTAGCGGCGGCTGGTGGTGCCGTCCGCCTGGCGGAAGGCCTCGAAAATCACCTCTTGCTGGCTTGGCTGGATGCCGATGCCCGAATCGGTGACCTCGAACACGGCGCCGCCAGCCGCTCCCGCGGACACGGTGAGCGAGACCTCGCCACGGTCGGTGAACTTCAGTGCGTTGGACAACAGGTTCTTGAGGATCTGTTCGACACGCTGCCGGTCGGTCACGAGCGTGGCCGGCGTGCCCGGCCGCAGTTCGACCCGGAAGTTCAGCTGCTTCTGCTGTGCCAGCGGCGTGAAGGTCATGGCCAGGCTGTCGGTGAGGCGCGAGAGCCCGATGTCCTCGGCCACGACTTCGAGCTTGCCGGCCTCGACCTTGGCAATGTCCAGGATGTCGTTGATCAGCACGAGCAGGTCGTTGCCGGACGAGTAGATCGACTCGGCGAACTTGACCTGCTCGATGCTCAGGTTGCCTTGTGGATTGCCGCTCAGCAGCTTGGCCAGGATCAGCGCACTGTTGAGCGGTGTGCGCAACTCATGCGACATGTTCGCAAGAAATTCCGACTTGTAACGGCTGGCACGTTGAAGCTCTTCGGCGCGTTCTTCCAGATCGGTCTGTGCCCGGCGCAACGCTGCGTTGCGCATGTCCAGCGCTTCGGTGCGTTCCGACAGCTGGCTGTTGGTCTGTTCGAGCTCGGCCTGCTGGTTCTCGAGCGTGGCCTGCGATTCGCGCAGCGCACGCGACTGTTCCTCCAGCTCCTCGTTGGCCGTGCGCAGCTCTTCCTGCTGAACCTGCAGTTCCTCGTTGAGCTGCTGGGTCTCGGCCAGCACGTCCTGCAATTGCTCGCGGTAGCGCACGGCGGCGACCGAATTGCCGATGTTGGTGGACACCAGGTCGAGCAGGGCGCGTGTGCGTTCGTCGGGTGACTGCAGCAGGCCGAGTTCGATCACGGCATTCACGCGCCCGTCGTTGAGGATCGGCAGCATCACCGCAGCCTGTGGCGCCATGTCGCCGAGGCCGGTGTTGACGCGCAGATAGTCGCTGGTCACGGGTTCGATCAGCAGCAGCCGCTTGTCGGCAGCGGCCTGGCTGACCAGGCTTTCGTTCGGGCCCAGAACCTGCGGACGAGCTTCGGCCTCGGGAGAAAAACCATAGCTGGCCGTGCGCCGCAGCGAGCCGTCGCGCTCTCGCGTGTAGACCGCACCGACGACGCTGCCGATGTGGCGTGCGAAGAACTCGAGGATCTGGCGGCCCATGTCCTGGCCGTTGAGTTCGCCGACAAGGTCGCCGACCAGCTCGGTCTGGGCGCTGCGCAGCCAGGCTTGCCGCTGCAGGACTTCGGCGTGCGCCTCCTGTTCCCGAAGAACGGTGTCGTAGCTGCCCGAGAGCCGTACCAGCTGGCGCCGGCCGAAGAACGCCAGCAGCCCGGTCAGCGTGAAAGTGAAGACCAGAAACAGACCGATGACCAGGATGCTCGTGCGGTTGGCGTCGTTGTTGCGCTGAAAGCGCAGCGTCTGTTCGGTGTCGATGAAATCTGCGAACTCGGAACGCATGTCGTCCGTGAGGCTCTTGCCGCGCCCGCGGACCACCGCGCTTGCGTAGTCGCCGGAGTTGCGCTTGGCCGTGATGAGCTCGCGTGCGTAGGCGATCCACGTGTTCTGCAGGTTGAGGATGCGATTGAGCCGTTCGACTTGCTGCCCGTTGTCCGACACCAGCGTCCGAAGGCCGTTGAGGTCGCCGACGATGCGGATCTCGGCGCGGTCGTAGGGCACCAGAAAGCTCTCGTCCCCACTGATCAGGAAGCCGCGCATGCTGCTTTCCATGTCGATGCTGCGGCGCTGGATCTCCGCCGCCGTGCGCGTCACGCGGTCGGTGTGCTCGACCCAGCCGATCACCGACAGCAGATAGAAGATCAGTGACACGAACACCACTGCGCCGATCAGCCCGCCCGCGAGCGGGAGCTTCACGTTGCGGCTCAGCAGTCGCTGGAAATCCCGGGGGTCGATGGTCGTCGCTGTTTTCATTGGGAAGGCTCGGGAAGCAAAACCCGCCGAGTCTGCCCGATGTGTCAGCTTGTTTCTGTCGGATAACGCCGCGCCCGTCCGGCGCTCCGGCGTGGCGGTCCTCAGCGGGCGAAGAACTCCTCGATGAGCGCCGCAGCCTGCGCGGGCTGGTCGTGGTGCAGCATGTGGCCCGCGTCATCGACCCGGGCGAGCCTCACGTCGGGTACCGATTTGAGGCGCTCGTGGTATTCGTCCAGGGAGTAGCTGGTGCCCCACCAGCCCTTGAAACTGTCGTCGGATGCTTCCACCGCCAGCACCGGCGCGCTGATGCGTGCATACAGCGCCAGCGTTTCGTCGACGCGAAAGATGTTCGCGTTGATGATCTTGTGGGCCGCGTCGCCGAGGATCGCCCAGCGCTGGCTGCCATCCGCGTCGTCGATGTCGCTGGCCGCCCAGTGGCTCGCCAGCCAGTCCGCCTTGTCCTGCGTGAGGCGGGGGTTGGTCTTCCTCAGGCGACGGGAAACGCCGTCGACCGAGTCGTAGCGTGCGAGTGCCATCTTGCCGTCGTGCAACCGCTTCAGCTCGTCGATCCACTTGCCGTAGCGGCTCGGCGCTTCTTCGGGCGCGCGGCTCGGCATGCCGAAGCCTTCGAAATTGACCAGCCGGCGCACGCGCTGCGGCCGCACGCCGCCGTAGTGCATGGCGATGTTGCCGCCCATGCTGTGGCCGACCAGGTCGACGGGCCGGTCGCCGGCGTAGTGGTCGAGCAGCCAGTCGAGGTCGGCGAGGTAGTCGGGCATCCAGTAGTTGTCGACGTCGCCGCCGTGCGTGAGACCGAAGCCGCGCCAGTCCGGTGCCACGATGAAGCGCTGCTGCGCCATGGCGTCGACCACGAACTGCCACGACGCGCCGACGTCCATCCAGCCATGCAGCAACACCAGCGGCGGCTGCGTGGACGACGGCTCACCCCACAGGCGCACGTGGTAGCTGAGCTTGCGGACAGGCACGAATTCGGTGCGCGAGGGGCGGAGGGCTTGGTACATGCGCCGAATCATAGAAGCCAGTGCGGACCTTCGCCGCCACCCGCGGGACAGCGCGGCGCCGATCCGATGCCGTGTCGTGCACGGGTCGAGGGACGACGGTAGCATTCCGCGCATGAACAAAATCCAACTCGGCCAAAGCGATCTGCACGTCACTCCGATCTGCCTTGGCACCATGACCTTCGGCGAGCAGGTGGACGAAACCACCGCGCATGCCATCCTCGATCGTTCGCTCGAACGCGGCATCGATTTCATCGACACCGCCGAGATGTACGCCGTGCCGGCGCGCAAGGAAACCTACGGTGCGACGGAAACCATCATCGGCAACTGGTTCGCCAGGAACCCCGGCGCCCGCGGCAAGCTCACGCTGGCCACCAAGGTCGCCGGCCCGTCGCGCGGCATGCCCTGGGTCCGCGAGGGCAAGGGCATGACGGCGAGCGACATCGTGGCGTCGTGCGATGCCAGCCTGAAGCGGCTGAAGACCGACGTGATCGACCTGTATCAGATTCACTGGCCGGAACGCCATGTGCCGGCCTTCGGCAACCTGTACTACGACCCGGAAAAGGAGACGTCTGTCACCTCGATCCACGAGCAGCTCGAGGCGTTCAGCGGGCTGGTCAAGGCAGGCAAGGTGCGCTACATCGGCTTGTCGAACGAAACGCCCTACGGCGTGCACGAATTCGTCCGGTTGGCCGAGCAGCATCAACTGCCGCGCGTCGCGACCGTGCAGAACGTCTATTGCCTCTTGAGCCGCGGCGCCGAGAACGGCCTGGACGAAACCATGCACCGGCTCGACGTGTCCTTGCTGGCCTATTCCCCGCTGGCCTTCGGCCTGTTGACGGGCAAGTACGACCAGAGCGGCATCGAAGGGCCGGATGCGCCGAAGGGCGCGCGCATTTCCAGCTACGAATCGGTGCGCAAGCAGCGCTGGGGACGTCCGGATGCGCTGAGGGCTGCGCGGCTGTACAACGCGCTGGCCCGCGAGCACGGCCTGACGCCGACGCAGCTGGCGCTCGCGTTCTGCTACACGAAATGGCAGGTCGCCAGCACCATCATCGGCGTGACCTCGGTCGCCCAGCTCGACGAGGACCTGGACGCATGGGGCACGACGCTGTCGCCCGAACTCCTGGCCGCGATCGACAAGATTCGCTGGGACATCCGCGACCCCGCCAATTGATCGGCCGCGACGCATAGATGGCAGCCAAGAAGGCGCATGTATCCGAGACGCCGGCCACGCAACTGCTGCGGGCGAACGGGGTGGTCTTCACGGAGCATCCTTACGAGTACCTGGAACACGGCGGCGCCCAGCACAGCGCGGCGGTGCTGGGTTTCGACCCGTTCATGGTGGTGAAGACGCTGGTGATGCAGGACCAGGACGCCAAGCCGCTGCTCGTTCTGATGCACGGCAACCGCACGGTGTCGACGAAGAACCTGGCGCGGCAGGTCTGCGCCAAGTCGATCGAGCCTTGCAAGCCGGAGGTGGCGAACCGGCACAGCGGCTACCTGGTTGGCGGCACGTCGCCGTTCGGGGTGCGTCGTGCGATGCCGGTCTACATCGAGTCGACGATCCTCGAGCTGCCGAAGATACTGATCAACGGCGGCCGGCGCGGCTACCTCGTCGGCATCGATCCACAGGCCTGCGTTGCGCTGCTGGGTGCCAAGCCGGTGCAGTGCGCGCTGGCAGAATGAGCGACCTTTTTTTCGGGCGGAGCGCGCGTTGAGCTTTCATCTTCCATCGGTCGTCGCGATCGTGTTGTCCTATCTCGTGGGTTCGCTGTCGTTCGCAGTGATCGTGAGTCGATTCCTCGGCATGGCCGATCCGCGCAGCTACGGCAGCGGCAACCCGGGTGCGACCAACGTGCTGCGTTCGGGCAACAAGAAGGCGGCACTTGCGACGCTGTTGCTCGATGCGCTGAAAGGCTGGCTGCCGGTGTTCGTCGTGCGGCAGGTGGGCGCCGATCTCGGCATGGGGCCCGGCATTGCGGCCGTGGCCGGTCTGGCGGCTTTCCTGGGCCACCTGTACCCGGTGTTCTTCGGCTTCCGTGGCGGCAAGGGCGTGGCGACCGCCGCAGGCGCCTTGCTGGGTATCGCCTGGCTGCTGGGACTCGCCACTGGCGTCACCTGGCTGCTCATCGCGGTCTTCTTTCGCTATTCGTCGCTGGCGTCCATCGTCGCGGCATTCTTCGCGCCGGCCTACTACCTGGTGGGCGGCAACATCGTCTGGCCGCTCGACCGCACCACGCTGGTCGCGCTGATCGTGATCAGCCTGCTGCTGGTCTGGCGGCACCGTGAAAACATCCGTCGCCTCGCGGCGGGCACCGAGTCCCGGTTGGGCTCGAAAAAGAAGGATTGAGGATTACATGGCTGAATTCAAACGATTCCACGTCGGCGCACGCCTGAGCGAGACCGCCGTGCACAACGGCACCGTCTACCTCGCGGGCCAGGTGCCGGACGACACCACGCAGGACATTCGCGGCCAGACCGCGCAGGTGCTCGGCATGATCGACCGGCTGCTGGCCGAGGCCGGCAGCGACAAGTCACGCATCCTGATGACGCAGATCTTCCTGACCGACATCCAGGACATCGGCGCGATGAACGAGGTATGGGACGCCTGGATCCCGGCCGGCAACACGCCGCCGCGCGCGACCGTCGAGGCGAAGCTCGCCAACCCGGCCTACAAGATCGAAGTGGTCGTGACCGCCGCGCAGGCCTGAGCACGGCAGGCGGCGCGCATCACGGCGCTGCAGTCATCCAGAAAGCGTCAGGCCAGGGCCTGACGCAGCGATCATCGATCAATCGCGGAAGTTGTTGAAGCTCAGCGGCATGTCCGGCACGTCCTTGCGGATCAGTGCCATCGCGGCCTGCAGGTCGTCGCGCTTGGCGCCAGTCACGCGCACGGCGTCGCCCTGGATCGCTGCCTGCACCTTCATCTTGCTGTCCTTGAGCAGGCGGGTGATCTTCTTGGCCTGCTCGCTCTCGATGCCGCTCTTGACCTTGATCACCTGCTTGACCTTGTCGCCGCCGATCTTCTGGACGTCGCCCTTGTCGAGGAAGCGGACGTCGACGTTGCGCTTGGTCAGCTTGTTGCGCAGGATGTCCTCGATCTGCACGAGCTGGAATTCGGCGTCGCCGATCAGCGTGATTTCCTTGTCCTTCAGCTCGACGGACGCAGCCGTGCCCTTGAAGTCGAAGCGCGTGGCGATTTCCTTGGACGTGTTTTCCACGGCGTTCTTGACTTCGGGCAGATCGGGTTCGCAGACGGTGTCGAAAGATGGCATGTAGGTCTCCTGGAGAGTCGCCTCGTCGGAGGCGAATGCGCCCCGTGTCGGGGGGGCATGGAACGGATGTGAGACTGCGGCTGGGGCGCCGTGCAGCTCGATGTGAGTGCGACAATTCTCCCATGATCATGGAGTCCAACGTCCCGCTGCAGCCGTACAACAGCTTCGGCATCGTCGCACGTGCGCAGCAGCTCGTGCGCATCGCCAGCGAGGCCGATGTGGCCACGCTGCTGGCCGATCCGCAATGGGCGAAGCAGCCCAGCTTCGTACTCGGCGGCGGCAGCAACATCGTGCTGACGGGCGACGTCAAGCCGCTGGTGCTCAAGGTCGAGATCAAGGGGCGCCGGCTGGTCGAAGAGACGCCGCGCGCCTGGATCGTCGAGGCCGGCGCGGGCGAGAACTGGAGCGAAACCGTGCAGTGGATGGTCGAGAGCGGCTACCCCGGTCTCGAAAACCTCGCGCTGATCCCCGGCACCGTCGGCGGTGCGCCGGTGCAGAACATCGGTGCCTATGGCATCGAACTGCAGGATCGCTTCGAGTCGCTCGATGCGATCGATCTCGAGACCGGTCGCAGCTTCACGCTCGATGCAGCGCAATGCGCCTTTGGGTACCGGGATTCGGTGTTCAAGCATGTCGCAGGTGGCGTCAACGACTTCGGCCTGGCGGGGCGCGCGCTCATCACCCGGGTGCGCTTCCGGCTGCCCAAGCCATGGAAGGCGGTCGTCGGCTATCTCGATCTGGAACGCAAGATGGAAGAGACCGGCAACTTCACGCCGGACGCGCGTGACATCTTCGACTGGATCTGCGCGATCCGCCGCGCCAAGCTGCCCGACTGGCGCGTTCTCGGCAATGCCGGCAGCTTCTTCAAGAATCCCACGGTCACGCCGGAGCAGTGCGCTGACATCATCGCGCGCGATCCGAAGATCGTGCATTACCCGATGGACGACGGCAGCATCAAGCTCGCGGCCGGCTGGCTGATCGATGCCTGCGGCTGGAAGGGCAAGTCGGTGGGCAATGCAGGCGTCTATGAACGACAGGCGCTGGTGCTGGTCAATCGCGGCGGCAACGCGAACCCCGTCACCGGCGGCGAGGTCATGACGCTGGCCAAGGCCATCCAGACCAGCGTCTACGAGCGCTTCGGCATCCGCCTCGAGCCGGAGCCCGTGGTCATTTAGTTCGCCCCCAGGCCTGCTCGCTTCGCGTAGCTGCCAACCCCCTTCCGGGGCAACACCGGCAGCCCGGCCGAGCCGGTTCTGCGGTGTTTCTGGAATCAAGAAAGCCACCTTGCGGTGGCTCTTTTCTGGCGCTCGGCGGGCTTATTTGCCTTCGTCGTTCGTCAGCTTGGGCAATGACGCGCCGCTGCCTTGCGACAGCAGGCCGACGCTGCTGTAGATCGCGAGCTTGTCGCGCGTGTCGACGATGTCGAGATTGCGCATCGTGAGCTGGCCGATGCGGTCGAGCGGCGTGAAGGCGCCTTCGACCTTCTCCATGCTCAGGCGCTCGGGCTTGTACGTCAGGTTGGCCGACACGGTGTTCAGGATCGAATAGTCATTGCCACGGCGCAGCTCGACCGTGACCTCGCCGGTGATCGCACGCGCGACCCAGCGCTGGGCGGTCTCGCGCAGCATGATGGCTTGCGGATCGAACCAGCGGCCCTGGTACAGCAGGCGGCCGAGCTTGCGGCCGTTGTCGCGGTACTGCTCGATCGTGTCCTCGTTGTGGATGCCGGTGACCAGGCGCTCGTAGGCGATGAACAGCAGTGCCAGGCCAGGCGCTTCGTAGATGCCGCGGCTCTTGGCTTCGATGATGCGGTTCTCGATCTGGTCGCTCATGCCCAGGCCGTGGCGTCCGCCGATGCGGTTGGCCTCGAGGATCAAGTCGACCAGGTTGTCGAAGCGCACGCCGTTCAGGGAGACCGGGCGGCCTTCCTCGAAGCCGACCGAGACGGTCTCGCGCTTGACTTCGACTTCGTCCTTCCAGAACGCGACGCCCATGATCGGGTTCACGATCTTGATGCCGCTGTCCAGGTGCTCGAGGTCCTTGGCTTCGTGCGTGGCGCCGAGCATGTTGGAGTCCGTCGAATACGCCTTCTCGGCCGACATCTTGTAGCCGAAGCCGGCAGCCGTCATGAACGCCGACATCTCGGCGCGGCCGCCGAGTTCGTCGATGAACAACTGGTCGAGCCACGGCTTGTAGATCTTCAGCGCGGGGTTGGTGAGCAGGCCGTAGCGGTAGAAACGCTCGATGTCGTTGCCCTTGTAGGTGCTGCCGTCGCCCCAGATGTGGACGTCGTCTTCCTTCATGGCGCTCACGAGCATCGTGCCCGTCACCGCGCGGCCGAGCGGCGTGGTGTTGAAGTAGGTCACGCCGGCGGTCGTCACATGGAATGCGCCGGCCTGCAGGGCGGCGATGCCTTCGGACGCGAGCTGGCTGCGGCAGTCGATCAGCCGGGCCTTCTCGGCGCCGTACTGCATCGCCTTGCGCGGGATGTCGTCGTAGTCGGGCTCGTCGGGCTGGCCGAGGTTGGCGGTGTAGGCGTAGGGGATCGCGCCCTTGCCCTTCATCCAGTGCAGTGCGGCGCTGGTGTCGAGGCCGCCGGAGAAGGCGATGCCGACCTTCTGGCCGGCGGGTACGTGTTGCAGGATGGTCGACATGTCGCGTTTCCCGTTCAACCGAAATGGCAGATGTAGCTGTAGGGTTCGCCTTCGACGCGAATCTGGAAGCTCGAATTGCCCGGCACGCTGAACTTCTCGCCAGGGCCCGATGCGATCCATTCGGTGGTGCCGGTCAACTGGTATTCGCAGCGGCCGGAGACGCCTTCCATGATTTCCGGCGCGCCGGTGCTGAAGGTGAGGGTGGCCGGCAGGATCACGCCGACCGACTTCTTGGTGCCATCGGCCTGCGTGAGGCCGTGGCTCACGCACTTGCCGTCGAAATACACGTTGGCCTTGGTCGCGACCGCGGTACAGCTGAGGGATTCGGTAATCGTCATTTGAAAAGGCCCGGCGCCGGTTTCGGCGCACCCGTGCGGGAAATGAGGTGGAAAGCCCTCGATTTTAGGGCTTGCCGCGGGCCATCGACGCCAGGCGTCGACTCAGCGCCAGCCGCGGTGTCCGCCCCAGCCGCGCGAGTAGCCGAGGTTGAGCGACAAACCGATCGGCGGGAAATAGGCCGGCGCGTAGGCGTAGGGGTACGCATAGGCAGGCTGGACGTACACCGGTTGCGTGTACACCGGCTGTGCATAGACGGGCGCCGGGTAGTAGGTCGGCGCCTGCTGTGCACCGGCCGAGACGACCACGCCTGGCTCCGGGGTGACGCTTTGCCAGCGTGCCTGGTCGTTTGCTGCTGCGGGCGCCAACGGTGTCTGGGGCGTCACGGGCATGGTCGCCACGCCATAGGCGTTCACCTCGATGGGCAAGGTCGCGCCGGGCGGGGTGGTGGTCCGTGTGGTGTATTGGCGCCCGTCGTATTCGTACGTGACGTTGAAGCTGGTGCTGCCATTGGCCTCGGTCACCGGGGATGTCGAGATGACGCGGGCCTGTACTTGCTGGCTCTGTGCCATCGCGCCGGCGGCCAGCACGGCAAGGCCGGCAGCAAGAGCGAGGCGGGCGGCGATTCTGGATCTGAGGATGTGCATGTCGGGTCTCCTGGAAGGTCGACGCGGCGTACGGCGCCGCATCGTCGATTGGATACGAACGCCCGTGCCGGGTTCAACCGTTTACACGGTGCGGCTTTTCCAGGCTTCGGGATCGAAACCGGTTGTAACGTCATTCTTGCCGGCCCATTCGACCACGGGGCGCTTGATCAGGCTCGGATTGGCCATCAGCACCCGACGAGCCGATGCAGTGTCGACCACGGCAGCGCGGGTGTCGTCGTCGAGTCGCCGCCAGGTCGTGCCACGCCGGTTGACCAGCGTTTCCCAGCCGACGGAGGCCAGCCAGCGGTCGAGTTCGGCCTCGGGGACGCCTTCCTTCTTGAAGTCGTGGAAGCGGTAGGCGACGCCTTGCGTGTCGAGCCAGGTTCGTGCGCGCTTCACCGTGTCGCAATTCGGGATGCCGTAAAGGGTGGTTGTCATGCGCGGATGATGCCGGTTGCCCGGGTCGGCGACAATCCTGCCCTCCATGAAGACCCTCGCCGATTGGCTCGCACATGCCGAGCGACTGCACGCCAAGAACATCGAACTCGGCCTGGACCGCGTGCGCACCGTCGCACAACGCCTCGGGCTGGCATTCGAATGCCCCGTCATCACTGTCGCTGGAACGAATGGCAAGGGCTCGACCTGCGCCATGCTCGAGTCGATCTTCGCGCACGCGGGCTACCGCACGGCGGTCTACACGTCGCCGCATCTCGTTCGCTTCGAGGAACGCCTGCGCCTGCTGGGCGAGGCGGTCGACGGCGAGCGCCTGATCGCCCATTTCGAGGCCGTCGACGCGGCGCGCGGCGAGGTGTCGCTGACTTATTTCGAACTCACCACGCTGGTGATCCTTCGCTGCATCGCCGAGGCGAAGCCCGACGTCGCGATCCTTGAAGTCGGTTTGGGTGGCCGGCTCGATGCGGTCAACATCGTCGATCCGGACTGCGCGATCATCACCAGCATCGACCTCGACCATATGGACTTCCTCGGGCCGGACCGCGAGAGCATCGGCTTCGAGAAGGCAGGCATCCTGCGCGCCGGCCGGCCGGCCATCGTGAGCGATCCGATGCCGCCGCAGAGCGTGATTGATCACGCCCGCAACATCGGAGCGGACCTCTGGCGATTCGGCCACGACTTCAATGTCTCCGGCGACAAGCAGCAGTGGGGCTGGAGCGGCCGCGGCCGGCGTTACAGCGGCCTGGCCTATCCCGCGCTGCGCGGTGCCAATCAGCTGATCAATGCAGCCGGCGTGCTGGCGGCGCTCGAGGCGCTGCGGCCGAAGTTGCCGATCAACGCGCAAGCCGTGCGCACCGGTCTCGCGATGGTCGAATTGCCTGGGCGTTTCCAGATCGTTCCCGGCGAGCCGGCGCTGGTGCTCGACGTGGCGCACAACCCGCATGCCGTCGCGGCGCTGGCCGAGAACCTCGATGCAATGGGTTTCTACCCGACCACGCATGCCGTCTTCGGGGTCATGGCGGACAAGGACCTCGATCCGATCTTCGCGCGCATCGGCCCGTTGATCGACCGCTGGTACTTCACCGATCTGCCGACGCCGCGCGCCGCGGCGGCGCACGACCTGCTGACCCGTTGGCAGGCGCAGAACAAGCGTGCCGACGCGGCTGCCAGCGTTCACCCGGATCCCATGGCGGCGCTTCGGGCCGCCATCGAGCAGGCGGACCCCGCTGATAGAATCGTCGTCTTTGGATCGTTCTTCACAGTGGGCGGCGTGCTGGAGCACGGAACGCCCCGTCTGCAGGCAAAGCACCTGCTGCCAGGCGCCGGATCGGCCTGACCAAGCCCCGTCGCCAGCGCTTCTCGACACACCACGCTGCTCTCTCAGGGATCGAATTTCATGGCGTTTTTCAAGTTCCGCGCCCGCGGCCAGCCAGCCAATGAAGGACGCAACGCCAGCGTCCCGCCTGCGCCGGCCGAGAGTGTCGAAGCGATGCGGCGCAGGGCGCGCCATCGACTGCTCGGCGCCGCCGTGCTGGTCCTGTTGGGCGTGATCGGCTTCCCGCTCCTGTTCGACACGCAGCCGCGGCCGATCGCCGTCGACATTCCCATCGACATTCCGGACCGCGCCAAGAGCAAGCCGTTGACCGTGCCGCCAGCGCCAGTGGCGAAAGACGCCGATGCCGGATCGCGCGTCGCTGCCGCCCCAGCGTCTGGCGGCATGATCACCGAGCGCGCAGATGGTACGGAGATCCCTTCCGACAAGCCGGTTCTCTCGCCGCCTCCTGAAATGCCGCGCGCGTCCGCAGTGCCCGAGCCGGCACCAGCGTCGGAGCGCCGTCCGGAAACCAGGCCCGAACCGCGGCCCGAGGTCGCGACATCCGCGCCGGAAAAGAACGACCATCGCGCCGATGCGAAGCCTGCTCCCGCAGCGCCCGCCAAGCCAGCGCCGGCCGACGATGGCATGCGCGCCCGCGCATTACTCGAAGGCAAGGCGCCGACGGCGGCAGCCGCAGCGGCCAAACCCGCTGCGGGCAGCGAAGACAACGGCCGGTTCGTCGTGCAGGTGGGGGCATTCGCCGATGCCGACAAAGCACGCGAAGTCCGCCAGAAGCTCGAGCGCGCAGGGTTGAAGACATACACGCACGTGGCGAAGACGGCCGATGGCGAGCGCACGCGTGTGCGTGTCGGTCCGTTCAGTTCACGTGCGGAAGCCGACCGTGCCGCGAGTCGGGTCAAGGGCTTGTCATTGCCTGCCGCCGTCCTTACCTTGTAATCGGCGTCGTTCTACGTGGTCCTGTTCGACTGGATCGTTGTCGCGGTACTGGTGCTATCGACGCTGGTGGGTTTGTCGCGCGGACTGATATTCGAGGTGATGTCTCTGGCCGGGTGGGTCGCGGCATTCATCGTGGCGCAATGGTTGGCGACGGATGTGGCCACGTGGCTGCCGTTCGGGAAGGTGGATGCCGTCTGGCGGTATCCGCTGGCCTTTGCGCTGGTGTTCATCGGCGTGGCGTTCGGCGTGGGCTTGATCGCTTCGCTGTTGCGCAGGTTGATCGTCGTGGCTGGCCTGCGACCCGTGGATCGGCTGCTGGGTGCCGGTTTTGGCGCGCTTCGCGGCGCGTTGGCGCTGCTGGTGCTGGCCATCGCGATGCATTTGATGGCGTGGACCGACGTTGCCTGGTGGCAGACGTCGCAAAGCGCGGTTTTTCTGGATGCGGCGCTGCAGGCCCTCAAGCCTGCACTGCCTGAGAAGTTGGCAAGCTACCTGCCCTGAGAGGATCTTTTCATGTGTGGAATCGTCGGCGTCGTCAGTAACGCTCCCGTCAATCAGTTGCTCTATGACGCGCTGCTGCTGCTGCAGCATCGCGGCCAGGATGCGGCGGGTATCGTCACGCTGCAAGAGCGCAAGTTCTTCATGCACAAGGCCAAGGGCATGGTGCGCGACGTGTTCCGCACGCGCAACATGCGTGCGCTGCCGGGCGACGTGGGACTGGGCCAGGTCCGCTACCCGACTGCGGGCAATGCCTACAGCGAGGAAGAGGCGCAGCCTTTCTACGTGAACGCGCCCTACGGCATCGTGCTGGTGCACAACGGCAACCTGACCAACGCACACGCGTTGCGCGCCGAGCTGTTCTCCACCGACCATCGCCACACCAACACCGAGAGCGACTCCGAAGTGCTGCTCAACGTGCTGGCGCACGAGATCGAGCGCGCCACCCGCGGCGGCACGCTGAATTCGGCGAGCGTCTTCGCCGCCGTGCGCAACGTGCATCGTCGTGTTCGCGGTTCGTATGCCGTGGTGGCGCTGATCGCGGGGCACGGGCTGTTGGCGTTCCGCGATCCGTACGGGATCCGTCCGCTGGCCATGGGCCGCAGCGCCGATGGCAGCGTGATGGTGGCCAGCGAATCCGTCGCACTGGAAGGCTCGGGCCTGCTGTTCGAGCGCAACATCGCGCCGGGCGAAGCGGTCTTCATCGACCTCCAGGGCAATGTGAACGCCGAACAGTGCGCCGAATCGCCGACGCTGAACCCCTGCATGTTCGAGTTCGTCTATCTCGCGCGGCCCGATTCGGTGCTCGACGGCATCTCGGTGTACCAGGCGCGTCTGAACCTCGGCGAAACGCTGGCGACGCGCGTCGTGTCGACGGTGCCCCCGAGCGACATCGACGTGATCATCCCGATCCCCGAATCGAGCCGCCCGAGCGCCACGCAACTCGCGCATCTGCTGGGCGTGCCGTACCGCGAAGGTTTCGTGAAGAACCGCTACGTGGGCCGCACCTTCATCATGCCGGGGCAGGGCGTGCGCAAGAAGTCTGTTCGCCAGAAGCTCAACGTGATCGCGAGCGAGTTCAAGGGCCGCAATGTGCTGCTGGTCGACGATTCGATCGTGCGCGGCACGACCAGCAAGGAAATCGTGCAGATGGCGCGTGACGCCGGTGCCCGCAAGGTGTACCTGGCGAGCGCGGCGCCGCCGGTGCGCTACCCGAACGTCTACGGCATCGACATGCCGACCAAGGACGAACTGGTTGCGCACGATCGCACCATCGAACAGATCCGCGAACTGATCGGCTGCGATGCGCTGATCTACCAGGATGTCGAAGGCATGAAGCGCGCGGTCATGAAGGCCATGCCGACCACGCCCGGCTCGCCGAAGCTGGACGGCTTCGACTCCTCCTGCTTCGACGGCATCTACGTGACCGGCGACATCGACACCGACGCGATCCTGCGCATGAACGGCAGCCGGCCGCGTGTCGAGGAAACCGAAGAGGACTCCTCGCGTCTTGCACTGCCCAACCTGAGCTGAGGCCTTCCGTGACAGATCGATCCCTGCCGCCCGGCCTGCATCGCGACACGCTCGCGGTGCGCACTGCGCTCGAACGCAGCCAGTACGGCGAAAACTCCGAGGCGCTTTTCCTCACCAGCGGCTTCGTCCAGTCCGATGCCGCGACCTCTGCACGCCGCTTCGCGGGCACCGAGGAAGGCTTCACCTATTCGCGCACGTCCAACCCGACGGTCGCGAGCTTCGAGCAGCGCCTGGCTGCGCTCGAAGGCACCGAGGCCGCGATCGCCGCGTCGAGCGGCATGGGCGCGATCCTCATGATGTGCATGGGCCTGCTGCGCGCCGGCGACCATGTGATCTGCTCACGCTCGGTGTTCGGCTCGACGCTGAACCTGTTCGGCAAGGAGTTCGCGAAGTTCGGCGTGGAGACGAGCTTTGTCTCCCAGACCGACATCGCCGAGTGGCGCGCCGCCGTGCGCCCAGGCAAGACCAAGCTTTTCTTCGCCGAGACGCCGACCAACCCGCTGACCGAGATCTGCGACATCCGGGCGCTGGCCGATCTGGCGCACGACGCTGGCGCGCTGCTCGCGGTCGACAACTGCTTCTGCTCGCCGGCGCTGCAGCGGCCCACCGAGCTGGGTGCCGATCTCGTGATCCATTCGGGCACCAAGTACCTCGACGGCCAGGGCCGCGTGATGGCCGGCGCGATCTGTGGTCCGTCGAAGCTGATCGTCGACGTGTTCGGTCCGGTCGTCCGTACTGCGGGCATGGTGCTGGCGCCGTTCAATGCGTGGGTCGTGCTCAAGGGCATGGAAACGCTCGGCATCCGCATGCAGGCGCAGTCGGCGAATGCACTGGCGGTGGCGCAATGGCTGGAAGGCCATCCGGCCGTCACGCGCGTGCATTACCCCGGTCTCGCGTCGCATCCGCAGCACGAGCTGGCGATGCGCCAGCAGTCGGGGCTGGGTGGCGCCGTGGTGTCCTTCGACGTGCGCGGAGGCGATCCGGAAACGGCACGCCAGAATGCCTTCCACGTGATCGACAGCACGCGCGTCGTGAGCATCGCGACCAACCTCGGCGACACCAAATCCATCATCACCCATCCGGGTACCACATCGCACGGACGCCTGACCGAAGCGCAGCGCCAGGCTGCCGGCATCGGCCAGGGGCTGATCCGCTTTGCGGTCGGCCTCGACCACATTGAAGACATCAAGGCCGACCTGCTGCGCGGCCTGGACACGCTCGCATGACGCAAAAGACCCGTACCCGTTTCGCTCCTTCGCCCACCGGTTTCATCCACCTGGGCAACATCCGTTCGGCGCTCTATCCATGGGCCTTCGCGCGTTCCACCGGTGGCGACTTCGTCCTGCGCATCGAGGACACCGATGTCGAACGCTCGTCCCAGGCCGCCGTGGACGTGATCCTCGAAGGCATGGCCTGGCTCGGCCTCGACCACGATGAAGGCCCTTACTACCAGATGCAGCGCATGGATCGCTACAAGGCGGTGCTGGCCGAGCTGCAGGCGGCAGGTCAGGTCTACCCGTGCTACATGAGCATGGCCGAACTCGACGCGCTGCGCGAGAAGCAGATGGCTGCCAAGGAGAAGCCTCGTTACGACGGCACCTGGCGCCCGGAGCCCGGCAAGACGCTGCCGCCGGTGCCGGCAGGCGTTCAGCCGGTGCTGCGCTTTCGGAACCCGCAGGGCGGCGCGGTCGTGTGGGACGACAAGGTCAAGGGCCGCATCGAGATCGGCAACGACGAACTCGACGACCTGGTGATCGCCCGTCCCGATGGCACACCCACGTACAACTTCTGCGTGGTGGTGGACGACATCGACATGGCGATCACGCACGTGATCCGTGGCGACGATCACGTGAACAACACGCCGCGACAGATCAACATCTTCAAGGCGCTCGGCAAGGAGCCGCCGGTCTATGCGCATCTGCCCACCGTGCTGAACGAGCAGGGCGAGAAGATGAGCAAGCGCAATGGGGCCAAGCCGGTCACTCAGTTCCGCGACGAAGGCTTCCTGCCCGATGCGATGGTCAACTATCTCGCGCGCCTCGGCTGGAGCCATGGGGACGACGAGATCTTCAGCCGTGCGCAATTCCTGGAGTGGTTCAACCTCGATCACCTCGGCCGCAGTGCCGCGCAGTTCGACGAGGCCAAGCTGCGCTGGGTGAATGCACAGCACCTCAAGGCGATGGCCGACGACGCGTTGGCGCCGCTGGTCGCGGCTCAACTGCAGAAGCAGGGGCTGTCGAGCGATGACCGTCTGCCGGCGATCTGCGGGCTGTTCAAGGACCGCTGCGACACGACCGTCGCATTGGCCGGCTGGGCTGCGGCGTTCTACGGCGACGTGAAGCCGAATGCGCAAGATCTGGCGCAGCACGTGACCGATGCTGTGCGTCCCGCGATCCAGACGCTCGCCGAGAAGCTGGCATCGCTCGGCACCTGGGACAAGGCCGCAATTGCCGCCGTGATCAAGGAAGTCCTTGCGCAGCACGGCATCAAGATGCCGGTGCTGGCGATGCCGGTTCGCGTGTTGGTCATGGGCACGCCGCAGACGCCATCGCTCGACGCAGTGCTGGCGCTGTTCCCGAAGGAAAAGATCGTCTCCCGTTTGCGAGAGGCGTGAAGTTCTGTATATAATCTGAGGCTCGACAATCGGGGGTATAGCTCAGCTGGGAGAGCGCTTGCATGGCATGCAAGAGGTCATCGGTTCGATCCCGTTTGCCTCCACCATTTGGTTGTCGAGAAGAAGAGAAAAGCGCTGATCGCAGCGCGGTTCCGAAGGTTTTGACCCTATCGTCTAGAGGCCTAGGACACCACCCTTTCACGGTGGCTACCGGGGTTCGAATCCCCGTAGGGTCGCCAGTTTCACGCAAGTGAAGCAGGCACAAGTCGTCAGCACTTGGCTCCGCAAGGAGCGAACGTTGTCTACCAGGAGTGGTAGTTCAGTTGGTTAGAATACCGGCCTGTCACGCCGGGGGTCGCGGGTTCGAGTCCCGTCCACTCCGCCAGATCGAAGCCCCTGCAAGTCATTGACCTGCAGGGGCTTTTCTCTTTCCGCCGCCATGTGCTGCAACATTTGCTGCAAAGCAGATCCCGATGGCGCTCGTGTGAAAAAATCTTGCATTCGATGCGCGTTTGCCTCCTTTGGGCTTCAATTCGCTTGCTATAATCGATGGCTCGACACCCAGAGGGGGTATAGCTCAGCTGGGAGAGCGCTTGCATGGCATGCAAGAGGTCATCGGTTCGATCCCGTTTACCTCCACCATTTGGTTGTCGAGAAGAGAAAAGCGCTGATCGCAGCGCGGTTCCGAAGGTTTTGACCCTATCGTCTAGAGGCCTAGGACACCACCCTTTCACGGTGGCTACCGGGGTTCGAATCCCCGTAGGGTCGCCAGTTTCACGCAAGTGAAGCAGGCACAAGTCGTCAGCACTTGGCTCCGCAAGGAGCGAACGTTGTCTACCAGGAGTGGTAGTTCAGTTGGTTAGAATACCGGCCTGTCACGCCGGGGGTCGCGGGTTCGAGTCCCGTCCACTCCGCCAGATCGAAGCCCCTGCAAGTCATTGACCTGCAGGGGCTTTTCTCTTTCCGCCGCCATGTGCTGCGGCCGCCGTGGCCCATGCGCCAATGCCCGCCATGAATCGATCGGCGGATCCGAGTTCACTCGCGGCGATCCATTCGTTCGGTTGATGCGCTTGTGCGATGGCGCCAGGCCCGCAGACCAACGACGGGATCCCGGCCTGTTCGAAAAAGCCCGCTTCGGTGCCGAACGGAACCTCACTCGGTGGCCAATGGGCACCCAATGCCTTCGCGATGCTCACGGCGGCGCTGTCATGCCGGCCTGCGAGGGAAGGAATGCGGGCAATGTTCGCCATCTCGACCGCGACGTCTGGCGGTGTGGCCGCCAGCAGGCGACGGACCTCGGCCTCCACGGCTGCCGCGCTGGCCTCGTCCGTTGGCCGGAACTCCCACAGCACCTCGCAGCATCCGGGCACGATGTTGAGTGCGCTTCCTCCACGGATGCGTCCGATGTTGAAGGTGGTGCGATTGCCTTGCATCGACAACGTGCGCCCGAACGTCGCCAACTGCGCAATCAACAGCGCGGCCGGCTCGATGGCGCTGGCGCCCAGGCTCGGGTCGCTCGAGTGCGCCGGACGGCCGCGGAACGTCGTCCGACAGCAGTACACGCCCCGATGTGCCAGTCCGATGCGCATTCCGGTCGGTTCGCCGATGATGGCCAGGGCTGGCGACTGCACGTGCATCCGCAGGTCGTCGATCAGGCGGGGAACGCCGAAACACCCCACCTCTTCGTCATAGGAGAACGCCAGATGGATCGGGCGGCGCAGATCCGGGCGACGCCAGCGCGGCACCGCGGCCAGGCATGCCGCAATGAATCCCTTCATGTCTGCCGCGCCTCGCCCGTGAAACCGTCCGTCGCGCTCGACCAGCGTGAAAGGATCGGAGTCCCATGCCTGATCGGCCACAGGCACCACGTCGGTATGACCGGACAGCACGATGCCGCCCGCCACGTCCGGCCCGATCGTCGCGCGCAGATTGGCCTTCGCGCCATCGTCGCTGTGGATCAGCTGCGCTTCGATGCCGTGCCCGTCCAGATACGCGGCGATCCAGTGGATGAGATCCAGGTTGGACCGGTGAGAGGTCGTGTCGAATGCGATCAGCGCCCGGAGAATCTCGATCGTGTCCATGGCCGGGTGATCCTGTCGGTCAAGAGCGCGACGGCTCGGACACTGCCGTCGGGCGCCGTGCGGTCCGGAGCGTCGTGACGAAGAAGCCAAGCAGGATGAGCGCGATGCCGGCGACGTGGAAAGCGCGAACGGGTTCGCCCAGCACGAGAAAGGCCAGCAGCGCGGTGAACAGGGCGACGAGATGGAAGGACACGCCGGTCACTGTCGCGCCGAGCGTCGCGACGCAGCGGTTCCAGAGGATGAAGGCGAACAGCGAGGCGAAGAGGCCGATGTACAGGACGGCGGCCATCGACGCCGGGTCGGTCGGAATGTGCGCGCCGCGCACGAGTTCGATGGCCCAGAACGGCATCAGCACGAGCAAGCCTGCCGCCATGGTTGCCGCCAGAAACACCAGGGGATGGATCGCGGCCGGCTTGCGTCGCAGCAGCACCGAATACACCGCGTAGTTGGCAACGGCCAGGAGCACCAGCAGTTCGCCGCCGTCGAAACGCAGCGCGGCGAGGCTGGCCATGTCGCCGCGTGCCACGATCCAGGCGACGCCCATGAACGAGATGGCGATGCCGACCAGCGCCTTCGCCGTGATGCGCTCCACGCCGAGGACCACCGCCGCGAGCGGCACCATGAGCGGCAAGGTCGAATTGAGGAACGCGACGCTGGCGGCGGGTACGGTCTGCAGCGCCAGGTAGCCGAGTGCGTTGTAGCCGGCTATCCCGAAGGCGCCGCAGGCGGCGATCAGCACCCAGTGCTTCGCCAGCAGCGCGCGCTGATGCCAGGCCTGCCGCCAGACGAAAGGTGCCAGAACGGCAAGTGCCACGACCCAGCGGCCGACCGCCAGCGACACCGGCGGAAACACCGCCCCGAGCGCCCGCCCGAGCACGAGGTTGCCGGCCCAGAAGGCGGGCGGCAGCCACAGCAGCCAGACGGGCCGTGCCCACACGGCAAGGAACGCCTTGTGCATCACACGCCCTGCAGGCCGATGCGGACCCGGCGGTTGCTGCGGCCCTTGTTCTCGATCTTGAGGATCCGGATCGGCCGCGATGCACCCGTCGAACCCAGATGCGTGCCACCGCAGGCTTGCCGATCGAGGCCGGCGATCTCGACGATGCGGATCAGGCCTTCCGAAGACGGAGGTGGCGCCACCGAGCGAGAACGCAGCAGGCCCTTCTCGGCATGGGCCGCGGTCATGGACACGTAGCTCGTTTCGACAGCGAGATCCTGGGCGATGACGTCGTTCAGTTCCGGCTCCAGCGCCCGCAGGCGGTCGTTGTCGGCATCCGGCAGATCGAAGTCGATGCGCGCCGTGCCGTCTTCGTTCATCTGGACGCCCGTCACCAGTGCGCCGTCGAAGTCCCTGAACACCAGCGCATTCAGGAGGTGCAGGTCGGTGTGGAGTTCCCGCATGAGTTGGCGAAAGACGGGGTCGGCAGCCACCTGGACGTCACCCGCGATCTCCACGTCGCCGCCGACCTCGATCCAGACCGCACCGCCGTGCTCGGAGAACCCGGTGACCGGGGCTTCCCCGCCTTGCCAGCGGATGACGCCCCTGTCCGGCAGCTGCCCGCCACCGCCCGGATAAAGCGGATGCGTCGAAAGGAGAACAGCGCCGGGACGCGATCGGATGACCGTCGCGTCCAATGTCAGGATTTCAGGATTGTCTTGGCAGAAGAATCGCGTCATGGGTTGCCTTGCTGATGGGCACCAGCATGGCAGGACGGCTCGAAATGCTATTGGTCGGAATTGATGAAGGGCGGCACGACCGGTTGCATGGCGTTCGCGCGGACGTACTGGAGCGGCGTCATGCCGAAGGTGCGCTTGAAGTGCTTGTTCAGCGCACTCTGGTCATAGAAGCCCGAGGCCAGTGCCGCATCGGCGACCGACTGTCCCGACTGCAGATGGCGCAGCGCGCTTCGGAGCCGCAATTGCGTCAGATAGGCATGCGGCGTCAGGCCCAGCGTCCGCTTGAACGCGACGATCAACTGGAACGGCGTCAGCCCCGCCGCCGTGCCCATCTGCTCGAGCGTCAGGCTGTCCACGTAGCAATCCCGCACGAGTTCGAGAACAGGCGCCAGTGCGGCCGCATCCCCGGGGGGCTTGGGAATGCGGCGCGCCGCCTGCCCATGTCTCAGGAACAGGTCTCCAAAGGTGCGAACGAGCGACTCGCGATGCAGCAGCGCGTCCTGCGGCTCGTCGTCCAGCATGTGGTGGAGTGCCAGGAAGCGCGCCACGAGATCCTGGTCGGGTACGGCGTTCGATGTGAAGTAGCCCGGACGGTCGATCCCGACGGCGTTCAGGACGTCATGGATGGCCGGCTCGGCCAGATAGAACGACCGGTACCGCCAGCGCTCGCTGCCGGCCATCCGGCCCGAGTGGGGCTCGGACGGGTTGAACACGAGCAATGCCTGCGGACGGGCGATGTCGGTGCGCCCACGGCTCTTGAATTCCGAGCCGCCGACTTCGGTCACCGCGACGACGAGGGAGTCGTGCACGTGGGGCGCGTAGTCGTGCTTCGTGAAGTCGGCGTGCAGCAGGTCCATCCCCGGCACGCTGGGCGCATGCCAGTAGCGGGACTTGTTGCGGGAATCCACTCGGGCCAACGTGCATCTCCGTTCGTATCGGTGCTGATCGCCTCGGACACGTCCGGTCCGGCTTGGCGTGCCAGCCGGATGGTACCGCCCGGCCGCCGCCGCGCGTCAGCCTGCGGCTTGCGTGAGGATCCGGGACAGCGGCGAGATCGTCACCGGCCGGCTCTCGGCGGCGTATGCCGCAGCATCGAAAACGTTCAGCGCGCGGTATTCGCGGCACCGCGCTTCGGCGATGGGATCCGACGGCAGCCGGCTCAGCGACGGGTGGCACATCAGCACGTCGCGGTCTGCGCATGCGTCGACCCAGCCACCCAGGAGGCGCCGGTAGGGCACGGCATCGTCGAAGGCATAGACGCCGAGCAGCCGCCGGTTGGTCGGCATCGCATGCTGCCGCGCCAGCCGCCGCAGCGCCCGGCCGCCGAGCGCGTAGATCAGGTCCTGCTTGCGCAGCCAGCGTGTCGTGCGTTCCGGCGCCGTGCTGCGCAGCCACGGCGGCTGGCTGGCATAGCGGTCCGACATCTCCTGCACGAGGATGTCGCGCACGACCGGCAACTGATGCACATGCCGGTGGCCGTCGACGAAGGATGGCGCGCGGCCCATGGCGTCCTCGAACATCGACAGTTGCATGCGGACTTGCTCGCGCAGCCAGGTGCGGTCGACTGCGCGCGCGTAGCAGGCCGCGATCAGTCGGCCGAGGCTGCTGTCTGCGCCGTCGCGGCCGGGCAGGTGGCTCAGGTCGAGATGCAGGCCGGTGTCGAGCAGCAGCGGGCTCAGCGCGCCGAGGCGTTGCGCGCCGGCCTTCCAGGCGCTCCGCAACACCATGCAGCCCGTCGCCGAGATCCGGCCACGTTCCGCCAGATTGAGCACCGCCGCGTTGATGCCGGCACTCATGCCGTAGTCGTCGGCGCAGATGCAGAGCCGCCGCGGGCCAACGGATGCGGTCATGGCTGCGCGCTCCCTGCCAGCCGTGCAGGCGCCTCGGTGCAACCCGCGCTGGCCGAGGTGAGCCGCCAGACGGCGATCGGCCCCTCGGTGACGACCGGCGTCTGCGTGGACAACCAGGCCGTCGACTTCGCGTCTTCCGGTGCGCCGATCACCCAGCTCGTGCCTGCAGCGCAGAGCCGTGCACGCACGTCCTGCGGCGAGATCAACGCCTGCTTCTGGCGGACGGCATCGAACACGCCGGCATCGAAGAGCTCCTTGCGCCAGTTGTCCCGTGCCTGCGCCGCGGCGGGCGTCCAGTCGGCGATGACGCCGATGGGCTGCGACAGATGCCAGTAGAACGGGACGTCATACCGATAGCTGTCGAGCATGAACACTTGGTCGGATGGTGCGATCCGCAGGCCCGCCGGAAAAGCGACGCGTGTGGCTGGCGCCACGGCCAGATGGCCGACGGCGGCGATGCTCCCGACACAGAGCACCGCGGACACGCCGGCGCCCCAGCGGAATGCGGACGGAAAGCGCGCGGCCAGCGTCGAGCCGTGCGCCAGTGCCCGCGCAACGAAATAGGCGAGTGGCGGCAGCATCGGCAGCACGTAGCCGATCAGCTTCGATCTGGGGATCGAGAAGAACACCAGAATCGTCGCGAGCCAGATGAGCATCAGCCAGTCGACGTCGTTCAGCGGCCAGCGCGCGCGTCTGGCGCGCCATCCGGCCGTGGCCAGCAGCGTGAACCAGGGCAGCGTGAGACCCACGATCACCGGCACATAGAACCAGAACGGGTGCGCGTTGTTGAACCCGGCCTGCGCGAAGCGGCGGAAATGCTGCGTCACCACGAAGTAGTCGAAGAAGCCCGGGTAGCGCGCCTGCATCAGCAGCGGCCATGGCAGGGCGATCGCGCAGAACAGCAGCCAGCCGGGCCACCAGGCCAGCAGCCACAAGGCGCCGAGCCGGCGTGTGCTCGCACACCAGAGACAGAAGATCAGACCCGGCAGCACCGGACCGATCAGCCCTTTGGCGAGGACGCCCAGCGCGGCCATGCCGAAGGCGCCGGCCAGCGCAGCCCGGAAGGGTTGTCCCGCCTCCTGAGCCAGCACGGCGTGCGCTGCCAGCAGCACGGTGGTACCGATGCAGCCGGCCACGAGCATGTCGAGGTTGGCGAACTGCGCGCCGACATAGAAGAACGGCATCGTGGCCAGCACGACGGCCGTGTTGCGCGGCGTGGCCGTGCCCGGTGCCCATCGCCGCAGAAACAGAAGCATGGACGCGGCGACCATCGTTGCGCCGAGCAGCGACGGCATGCGCGCCGCCCATTCCGACACGCCGAACACGGACATCGATGCGGCACCGAGCCAGTAGAACAGCGGTGGCTTGTGGAAGAAGGGCATGCCATCCAGCCGTGGCACCAGCCAGTCGCCGGAACGCAGCATGGCGAGCGCGACGCCCACATAGCGGCCTTCGTCCGGCGCCGTGAGCGTTCGAAACCAGGCCGTCGCGGCGAACCATGCGAACAGCAGGAAGATGGGTCCCCACGTGCGGACCCGGGGAGGCAGACGGCGCGTGTTCATCGTTCGTCCGCCGCCAGGCCTTCGCCCCATTCGCTGTCGACGACGTAAAGCGGACGGCCCTTGACTTCGTCGAAGATGCGCGCGACGTACTCGCCCAGCACGCCGGTAAAGATCATCTGGATGCCCATGAAGAACATCAGGCTCACGACGATGGTGGTCCAGCCCGACACCGTGTTGCCGACCAGCAGGTGGCTCATGATCAGGAAGAGACCGTAGGCGAAGGCGGGCGCCGCCAGCAGCACGCCCACGATGCTCACCATGCGCAGCGGCCATGTGGTGAAGGCCGTGAGCCCGTCGACGGCCAGCCCGACCAGGCGAAGAAAACTGAAGGTGCTCTGGCCCGCAGCGCGTGGCTCGGGCGTGTAGGGCAGCGCGACCGTTCGGAAGCCGACCCAGGCGTAGAGCCCTTTCATGAAGCGGGTGCGTTCCGGAAGGCTGAGGAGCGCGTTCACCACCTTGCGGTCCATCAGCCTGAAGTCGCCCGCGTCCTCGGCCAGCTTGAAGCGGTGCGAGGAATTCATCAGCCGATAGAAGAGCCGTGCGCCGAGCCGCTTGGCCGGCGTCTCGGCCTTGCGTTCGCGCCGCACGGTGTGGACCACCTGCGCGCCGTGCAACCATTCGTCGACCATCACCTTGACGAGTGCAGGCGAATGTTGGCGGTCGCCGTCCATCAGCACCACGGCGTCGCCGCGCGCAGCCTGCAGGCCGGCGGTCAGCGCGGCCTCCTTGCCGAAGTTGCGCGACAGCGAAATGCAGCGAAAGCCCGCGAGCGAACACCACTGCGCGGCCACGTCGACGGTCGCGTCGGTGCTGCCGTCGTCCACGACGATGATTTCCCAGTCGAGGCCGGTCTCGCCGAGAACCTCTTCGAGCTGCGAGAGCAGCGCGTTCAGGTTGCCGCTTTCGTTGAAGCACGGGATCACGCACGAGATGCTGCGCACCCGTTCGCTGGGATGCTGTGCGGCGCTCAGGTGGCGCGGTTCCATGTGCAGGCCGATGTCGATGGCATGCGTGAGGGATCTCGATGGCATGTTCATGGCAATCTCCTTGAGCTTGGGTCGATCGGGTCGGCGTCCGTGCCGACATCCATGGGTGCCGGTGTTGCAGGTGCCGCACTCCATTGCCGCAGCAACTGGCGCGCGACCTGGAACACACCGGCGATGGCCAGGGCGAGCACCACGCCGCCGACGATGTCGAGCGGAAAGTGCACGCCGACGTAGATGCGTGCCCAGCCCGTCAGCGCGGCGGCGGCTGCAGCGGCCATGCCGACCCGGCGCAACGTGGGGCGCATCAGCAGGATCGCCGCAACCGTCGACATCACCGCCGCATGCGCGCTCGGAAACGATCCGCGCGCACCGTGCGGCAGGTAGGGCGGGCTCAGTCCCAGCATGAAGGGGCGCGGCAGATCGATCGCCGCAGCGAGGGCGTGGACCAGCATGGCCGTCACCCCACAGGCGGCCAGCGTGCCCGTGAGGTACACGCGATCGGCGGGATGCCGCCACGCGGCCCACGCCAGGATCAGCACGCTCATCCAGGCGCCCTGGCTGGCGATGGCGATGGCGGGCGGCAACAGCCACGGCGTCGGGTGCATGCCTGCACCGATCCATCCGAACAGCATCAGGTCCAGTGCTCTCACTGCGACCTCCACACGGTTCGTGGCGCCGTGGGCACGCGGGTTGACGGCAGACGGCCGCAGTCCGTCCGGGCGCCGTGCGGCACCCTGAAAAAGTGGTTCATGAAAATCTCTCGAGCACGACAAGGTCGCCTGCAGCGCCATGCGCAGCAGGAACGGTCGACGCCGTTCGGCGCCGCGGGTCAGTGCATCGAGGGAGGGGCTTGCGAAGGCGGCTGCCGGCGCCAGCAGGCCGCAGGCGGCGGTGCGCCGCTCGGGTTGGGAATGCGCCGGATGCGCAATGGCTGTGTCGCGCGCGGCATCAGCATGGCGAGCAGAACCGTGAGCGGCAGTGCGGCAAGCACCAGCGCCAGCAGGCGGTCGAGCCCATGCTGCAGCGCGTTGGGCAGATCGATGTTCGCGGCCGCGGGCACGAAGAGCGTGGTCTCGTGCCAGTTGGCGTGGTCGCTGCGCTCGTCGGGCTCGAATTCGGCCGTCGCGCTCACGCTTCGGATTCGGAAGCCCGGCTCGTCTTCCCAGCCGTCCTGGCGGAAGTGGGTCGCGATGAACGGTTGCAGCGCCGCGAGCAGAATGCCCCAGACACACCAGCCGATGAGGCTGGAGGTGATGCGTCGACGCAGGCGGGCTGAAACCATGGCCTGAGCGTAGTGAACGGAACTGAAATGAGCCTGAACGACCCTGAATGCGCCAGTCAGGTTGCGTGCGGGCTGCCATGGGGGCGCTGCTTGATGTCTCGTTCACGACTGCCGTGGCGCCGCCCGCGCGGCACGATCCGACGCTTGCTCTCATCACGCGCATCTCAGCGATGCGTTCAAGGAAGGTCCCATGGATTTCAGTCTCAGCCCCGCACAGTCGGAATTGCAGGAACGCACCCGGCGCTTCATCGCCGAAGAGGTGATTCCGATGGAGTCGGACCCGCGCCAGTCCTCGCATGGACCCGCGGAAGAACTGCGTGACGACCTGGTGGCGCGCGCTCGTCGCCATGGCCTGCTCACGCCGCATGCATCGAAGGAACACGGGGGTCTCGGCCTGTCGCACGTCGACAAGGCGATCGTGTTCGAGGAGGCCGGTTACTCGCCGCTCGGCCCGGTCGCGCTCAACATCCATGCGCCCGACGAAGGCAACGTGCATCTGATGGAAGTGGTCGCGACGGCCGAGCAGAAGAAGCGCTGGCTGCAGCCGCTGATCGACGGCCACGTGCGTTCCTGTTTCTGCATGACCGAGCCGCCGCCCGGTGCCGGCTCGGACCCTTCGATGATGCAGACCGTCGCGGTGCGCGACGGCGACCACTACGTGATCACCGGCCGCAAGTGGTTCATCACCGGCGCCACCGGTGCGGGCTTCGCGATCATCATGGCGCGCATGGAGGACGGCACCGCGACGATGTTCCTGGCCGACATGGACCAGCCGGAAATCGTGGTCGAGCGGCAGATCGATGCGCTCGACAGCTGCTTCACCGGCGGCCATGGGGTGGTCCGCTTCGACGGCCTGCGCGTTCCGGCGACCGACGTGCTGGGTGCCCTCGGCGAGGGCTTTCGCTATGCCCAGGTGCGGCTGGCGCCCGCGCGACTCACGCACTGCATGCGCTGGCTCGGCGCCGCCCGGCGCGCGCACGACGCCGCGAGTGCCTATGCACGCGGGCGCCACGCCTTCGGGCAGCCCCTGGTGGAGCACGAAGGTGTCGGCTTCATGCTGGCCGACAACGAGATGGACCTGCACGTCTCACGCCTGGCCATCTGGCATTGCGCGTGGGTGCTCGACCAGGGCGGCAAGGGCCGCCACGAGTCGAGCCAGGCCAAGGTGCTGTGCTCCGAGGCCGAGTGGCGCGTGGTCGATCGATCGGTGCAGATCCTGGGCGCCAGCGGCGTGTCGGACGAGACCATCGTCGCGCGCATCTTCCGCGACATGCGCGCCTTCCGGGTCTACGACGGCCCGTCGGAAGTGCATCGCTGGAGCATGGCCAAGCGCATCGCGCGAGGCTAGGCCCCGTCGTCGAGCCGCCGGGTGCGGCGCCTGCTCAGCGGCTCAGCCCGCGCGCCGCGATCGGCCACAGGCTTTCGACACGGCCATCGCGGAACACGACCAGTTCGTCATGCAGGTTCAGCGTCGGGTCGCAATGTCCCGGCACCAGCAGCACGAGGCTGCCGAGCGCGGGCGGCGCCGAGCCGTCGTCCGGCAACTGCAGGATGCCGTGTTCGTCGTTGGCCGCGGTGTAGACGAAGCGCCCGCCCTGGACCGTCGGCAGCCCGGAATCGACCGCGATCGACTTCAGTCCGGCGTCGACCACCGCGCGCGTGGCGTGCGTGCGACTCATCACCTGCGTCGCGATGAACAGGCTGTGCGCAAAGCGGCTCGGCGCGGCGAACTCGTTCTTCGCGTAGTCCGCGTCCATGAAGACGTACGAGCCCGGCTGCAGCTCGGTGTAGACGCCGTTCTCGAGGTCGAACTCGACGCTGCCCGTGCCACCGCCGGTGACCGTTTCGCAGCGGATGCCGCGCTGCGCCAACGCATCGACGAAGGCCGCGGTCCGTTCGCTGGCGCCCCGGGCGGCATCACGGCGCTCGGCATGGCCGCGCAGGTGCTGCAGGCCGCCGTGATAAGCCTGCAGTCCGCCGAAGCGCAGTTGCGGGTGCGCCGCGATGGCGTCGACCAGCATCAGGACGGATGCGACATCGCTCACGCCGCAGCGGTTCTGGCCGATGTCGATCTCGACCAGCACGCGCAGTGTGCTGCCGGCCGCGGCGGTCGCGCGCGCCAGGTCGTCGACCTGCGCAAGGTCGTCGACGCAGATGCTGAAGCGGCCGTGTCGCGCCATCTCGGCCAGCCGGTCGACCTTCGGCCCGGCGATGGTCTCGTTGCTGATGTGGATGTCGCGCACGCCGGCCTGCAGGAAGGGCAGCGCCTCGCTCACCTTCTGGCAGCAGATGCCGACCGCGCCGTGCGCGATCTGCGCCAGCGCGATCGACGGGCACTTGTGCGCCTTGGCGTGCGGCCGCACCGACACGCCGGCAGCGGCGGCCATGTCGCGCATGCGTGCGAGGTTGTGCTCGAAGGCGTCCAGGTCCATCACCAGCGCGGGCGTGTCGACGGCCGCCAGCGGCATGCCGGGCGATGCGGGCGCGGGCCAGGTGGCGCGCGCAAGGTCGTCCAGCCAGCCGGCGCCGCGCAGCCGCCGCGCTTCGGCCTGGAAGCGCGCGTGGGCCTCGGCCGGCACCAACGAACCACCGGTCGACCAGATCACGTGCGTGGCGTTCGGCAAGTACGCATCGAGGCCGTGTGCACGCAGGTAGCGTCGGCCGGCGTCCGAGCCGGTGATCCAGCCGGGGCCGGGAATGCCGGCTGCAGCCGAGGGCTCGAGCTCGATGCCTTCGCTGTCGACCAGGTCGAGCAGCGCGTCGAACAGCTGCGCATCGCTGGCGGTGTAGACGCCGGCCAGCTGGCGCGCCATCAGCGGTGCGACCAGCGGCGATGCCAGGCCCACGGCCAGGCCATCGGCTTCGGTGCGGTTGTCCAGGCCGATGTCGTACACCGACACCGGCGCATCGGTGCCTGCCGCAAGCTGGACCAGCATGCACGGCGAGGCCACGGGTTCCGCGAAGAAGCAATGCACGTGCTCGCCGAACAGCGCCTTCAGCCCGGACGCGATGCCGCCGGGTGCGCCGCCGACCCCGCACGGCAGGTAGACGAACAGCGGATGCACGGCGTCGACCTGGCGTCCGGCGGCTGTCAGTTGCGCAGCGAGTTCCTGCGCCGCGACCGCATAGCCGAGAAAGAGCTGCAGCGAATGTTCGTCGTCGACGAAGTGCGTGTGCGGGTCGGCCAGCGCGGCGGCGCGGCCGGCCGCCACCGCTTCGGCATAGTCGCCCGCATGCTCGACGACCTGCACGCCGTGGCGCCGCAGCCGGTCTTTCTTCCAGGCCTTGGCGTCGGTCGACATGTGGACGACGGCGCGAAAGCCGAGCGCAGCCGCCATCAGTCCGATGCCCATGCCCAGGTTGCCCGTGCTGCCGACCGTGACGGTGTAGTGCGCGAAGCAGTCGCGTGCGGCCGGGGACGCCAGCGCGGTGCGGTCGTCGCCGTCGCCGATCAGGCCGTGCCGCAGCGTGACCGACTCCGCGAAGGCGAGCACCTCATGAAAACCGCCGCGTGCCTTGATCGATCCGGCCACGGGCAATGCATGGTCGGCCTTGAGGAGCCAGGTGCCGTCCCTGGCCGGATCGCTGCCGCGCCGCGCCTGCAGTTTGGCCAAGGGCAGCAACGGCGATTCGATGCGCCCCTGCGTGGCGGCCAAGGCGGGGAACAGCGCCTGCAGCAGGCCGGCGCAGCGCGCCAGGCGCGCGCGTGCGGGCTCGATGTCCGCGGGGGACGGGTTGATGGGCAGATCGGCCGCAGCGGCGTCGGCGTTGAGCCAGAGCAGCGGCGTCTTCTGGCGGAGCGCCTGCAGCAGATCGGCGGGAAGGGGTGGCGAAGGTGGCGCTGGATTTGTCATGCGGCGTGATCTGGGCGTGCGGGCCTGTGGGCTCCGCGCGAGTTCGAGAGACCGACATTCTCCGGCCACGCATGGCAGGCGTGGCCCGCGGCGACATCGATATGTCGTCGCGTCTGCAGCGTCAGCGCGCGCGCCCGCTCAGGTACGGCTCGGGGTCGACGGCGGTGCCCTGCTTGCGGATCTCGAAGTGCAGCTTCACCTTGTCGGTGCCGCTGCTGCCCATCTCGGCGATCTGCTGGCCTTGTTGCACAACGTCCTGTTCCTTGACCAGCAGCTTCCGGTTGTGCGCATAGGCCGTGAGGAAGGTCTCGTTGTGCTTCACGATGATCATGTTGCCGTAGCCGCGCATGTCGCCGCCCGCGTAGACCACCCGGCCGTCGGCCGATGCACGCACCGGATCGCCAGCGTTGCCGCCGATGTCGATGCCCTTGTTGCCCTGGCCGTTGAAGCGCGCGATGGTCGCACCCGCTGCGGGCCGGATGAACTGCTGCTGCGGCCGTGTCGGGTTCGCGCTGGGTGCCGCCTGGCCCGATGCGCCACGTGGCGGCGTGGTGGTGCAGGCGGCAAGTCCGGCGACCGCCAGCGCGATCAGACCGGTGCGGATCAGCGGGAGTGAGGTGCGTGTGTGTCTGGCTTGCATGGCACTTGGAAGGCTGTTGCGGGTTCAGGTTCCCGGCGTGGGCGCCTGGCCGGCCGGCGCGACCAGCCGCTGCAGCAGCGGCTGGCGTGCCAGCACCGCGTCGCGCGGCCCAGCATCGACCACCCGGCCCGCGTCCATCAGCACCACCGTGTCGAAGCGGTCGAGCAGGCTCAACCGGTGGATCGATGCGATCAGGCAGGCTTCGGGAAACGCCTGTGCGATGCGTTCCAGCACGCGTGCCTCGGTGCCCGCATCGAGCGCGCTGGTCGGTTCGTCGAGCAGCAGCAGCGTGCTGCCCTGCGCCGCGAGCACGCCGCGCGCGAGGCACAGCCGCTGGCGCTGGCCGCCCGACAGGTTGAAGCCGCGCTCCGACAGCGGCGTGTCGAGATCGCCGTGCGTGGCCTTCAGCACCTCGTCGAAGGTGCTCACGTGCAGCGCGGCGTCCAGCGCGGCGTCGTCGACCGGCTCGCCGAAGCTCAGGTTCTCGCGCACGCTGGCCTCGAAGACCTCGGTCTCCTGCGGCAGCAGCGTGGCGACATGGCGCAGTTGCGGCCACGGTGCGGCGACGCCGTCGAAGGCGAGCGTGCCGCCCTGCGGTGCATACAGGCCGGCCAGCACGCGCAGCAGCGTGCTCTTGCCGCCGCCGCTCGGGCCCACCAGCGCGACACGCTGGCCGCGGCGCAGGTCGAGCGCGACGTTGTGCAGCCCGCTGCGCTGGCCGCCTTCGGTGCCGGTCGGCGCGCCGCGCGGACGGTAGTTCCAGTCGAGTCCGCGCACTTCGAGCGCCTGCCAATCGGCGCCGACGTCGATGCGCTCGTCGCCCGGCGCCCGGGTCCGCGACGGCGCGTCCCAGATCGGCGCGGCGCTGCCGTAATCGGTGTGCATGCGCGCGAAGAACTGGAAGTTGGCGGCCATCGACGACACCACGCCGGCGGCCTGCTGCGCGTACTGGTAGATCATGAACACGCCGCCCAGCAGCACGGCCTGGCCCGGCGTGCGGGACTGCCAGACGTAGATGACGACCAGGCCCCAGGTCAGCGTCAGGCCCAGCACATCGACCGTGAACCACTTGCCCTCGTTGAGCACCACGGTGCGCTTGAGCGGCAGCGAGATGGCCTGCATCCGCTTGTGCAGCAGCACCCGCGAGGCGGCCGACAGCCGCAGCCCGATCACGGTCGACGCGTTGCCCAGGAAGTCGAGCAGGGCGGCCACATAGCGGCGGTCGGCGTCGTTCTCGGTGCGCGCCAGCCGCATCAGCGCGCGGTCGAAGCGCAGGATGATCGCGGCGATGACCACGTAGCCGGTGATCGCGAGCGCGCCGCTGGTGCGCGACAGCAGCGCCAGCGCCACCAGCGGCCCGATGAAGTTGACGACGTTCGTCAGGTAGATGAACTGGTTCTGCGCGAAGTCCGACAAGGCCTTGCTCGCCTGGTGGACGCGGTGCTGCAGTTCGCCCGAATGGTGGCCGTCGTGCCAGGCCAGCGGCGCGGCGGCGATGCGCCCGTACAGGTCGTCGGCCAGCGACTCGCGCACGCGCAGGCCGACGTTGCGTTCCAGGATGCGTCCCGGCCCGTGCACCAGCCAGGACAGCAGGTAGACCCCGCCCAGCGCGGCGATCCACCGGCCCGCGCCGTCGAAGCTGCCGGTCTGCAGTGCGTTGATCGCCTGCGCCGCAAGCCACGGCATGGTCAGCCGCAGCAGCTGCGAACTGGTCAGCAGCGCGGTCGCGCCGATGAATTCGCGCCGCGCGCCGGCGGCGTAGTGCCACAGCGCCCGATAGAGCTCGAGGATCGCGTTGCCGGGTGCCTTGCTCTCCGCCGTCATCGGCTCACTTCACGGGGATCGGCGTGCCGCGGTCGACGGGCACGGCCGTGATGCTGTTCTGCGGCGAGCCCTCGACCAGCCGGTCGGAATAGGTCAGGTAGACCAGCGTGTTGCGTTTCGGGTCGACCATGCGCACCACACGCAGGCGCTTGAACATGATCGACTGGCGCTCGCTGAAGATCTCCTCGCGCTGGCGCAGCGGCTCGGTGAAGGACACCGGACCGACCTGGCGGCAGGCGATCGAGGCTTCGGCCTTGTCCTCGGCCAGGCCGAAGGCACCCTTCACGCCGCCGGTCTTGGCGCGCGACACGTAGCAGGTCACGCCGCCGACCTTCGGGTCGTCATACGCGTCGATCAGGATCTTGTGATCGGGGCCGATCAGCTTGAAGACGGTGTCGACCTCGCCGACCTGTTCGGCCCGCGCCAGGGTGGCGAAGGCGATGCAGCAGAAAAACAGGGCCAGGAAGGCCGGGCGATGGGTCATGGAGTCCTCAGGCGATGTCGATCTCGTGCACGCGGTCGAAGCTGCCGCGGCGGCGGTCTTCGAAGTAGTGCTCCAGCGTTTCCTTGACGGTGCGGAAGGCGATCTCTTCCCACGGAATTTCTTCTTCGGTGAACAGCCGCGCTTCGATCGTCTCGTGACCGGGGTCGAACTTGTCGCTGAGCAGCCGCGCGCGATAGAACAGGTGGACCTGCCCGACCCGCACCACGCTGATCACCGAATACAGGCCCTCGAGTTCGTACTCGGCACCCGCTTCCTCGTCGGTTTCGCGGGCTGCGCCCTGCGCCGTCGTCTCGTTCAACTCCATGAAGCCGGCCGGCAGCGTCCACTTGCCCCAGCGCGGCTCGATGTTGCGCTTGCACAGGAGAACCCGGTCGCCCAGCACGGGAATCGTGCCGACGACGTTCAGCGGGTTCTCGTAGTGGATGGTGTGGCAGGCCGGGCAGACCGCCCGTTCCTTGGTGTCGCCATCGTCCGGCACGCGGTAGACCACCGCCGTGCCGCAGTTCTTGCAATGCTTGATCGGGACGTGCAAGGGTGCTCTCGCTCAGACGACCTTGACGGTCAGCACCGGCAGGCCCTTGACCTCGCCGACCAGCGTGTCGCCGGCGACCACCGCGGCCACGCCTTCGGGCGTGCCGGTGTAGATCAGGTCGCCCGGCTGCAGCTCCCAGGCGGCCGACAGGTGCTCGATGGTTTCGGCGATGTTCCAGATCAGCTTGGCCACGGTGCTGCGTTGGCGGTCCGTGCCGTTCACCTGCACCGAGATCTCGGCGCTTTCGACGTCGCCTGCCGTCGCGACCGGGACGATCGGGCCGATCGGCGCGCTTTGTTCGTAGGCCTTGCCGATTTCCCAGGGGCGGCCCTGCTTCTTCATGTCGTTCTGCAGGTCGCGGCGCGTCATGTCCAGGCCGACGGCGTAGCCGAAGATATGCTTGTGCGCGTCGGCTGCCAAGATGTCCTTGCCGCCGGTGCCGATCGCGGCCACGAGTTCGATCTCGTGGTGCAGGTTCTTGGTCAGCGAGGGATAGCTGATCTCGCCCGTGGCGCCGTCATCGACCACGACCAGTGCATCGGCCGGCTTCATGAAGAAGAAGGGCGGCTCGCGGCCGGTGAATCCCATCTCCTTCGCGTGTTCTTCGTAGTTGCGGCCCACGCAGTAGATCCGGTGCACCGGAAAACGGGCCTTCTGGCCGGCGACCGGAATGGAAACCACGGCCGGCGGGGGGAAAACGTACTCGGGAGACATCGCGTTCGGTCCTTTTTTCAAGCGAGAACGGCAGTGTGCCAGAGGGCGCGGGCCGATGCTGCATCGACGTGACGGCGCTATGCTCGCCGCATGATGAAGCTGCACAACTACTTCCGGTCGTCCGCCTCCTACCGCGTACGCATCGCGCTGAACCTCAAGGGGCTCGATTACGACTACGTGCCGGTGCACATCGCCCGCGGCGAGCACCTGGTCGAACCGTTCTCGGCGCTGTCGCCGGACCTGCTGGTCCCGCTGCTGGAGGAGGACGAAGCCGATGGCGGCGCGCGCCTCACGCAGTCGCTGGCCATCATCGAATACATCGACGAGCTGCATCCGGCGCCGGCGCTGCTGCCGGCCGATCCGCTGGGCCGCGCCCGCGTCCGTGCGCTCGCGCAGGTCATCGCCTGCGAGACGCACCCGGTCAACAACCTGCGCGTCCTGAAATACCTGACGCGCGAACTCAAGGTCGACGATGCGACCAAGAACGCGTGGTACCGCCACTGGGTCGGCGAAGGCCTGGCCGCCTTCGAGCGCCAACTCGCGCTGCTGCCCACGGGCCGCTACTGCTACGGCGACACGCCCACGCTGGCCGACTGCTGCCTGGTGCCGCAGATCTTCAATGCCCAGCGCTTCAACTGCGACCTGAGCCCCTTCCCGCGGACCATGGCGGCCTACGAGGCCGCGAGCCAGCTCGATGCCTTCCAGCGCGCCCATCCGTCGCGCTGTCCGGACGTCGAAGCCTGATGGCGGTCGCATCGGTTGCATCAGTTGCATCGGTCGATTGGCTGACGCCCGACTGGCCTGCGCCGCCGAACGTGCGCGCGCTGTGCACCACGCGCGGCGGCGGGCAGTCCGCGGCGCCTTACGACAGTTTCAATCTCGGCGATCACGTGGGAGATCGGCCGGCGCATGTCGCCGCCAACCGCGCGCGGCTGCGCGAGGCGATGGGCGCAGATCCCGTGTTCCTGCAGCAGGTGCACGGCACCGCGGTGGCCATGCTCGATCTGCCGACGCCCGATGGCACCGTCGCCGATGCGTGCACGGCGACGCGGCCGGGCGTGGCCTGCACGATCATGGTGGCCGACTGCCTGCCGGTGCTGTTCGCCGACGCTTCGGGCGCACGCGTGGCGGCGGCGCATGCCGGATGGCGCGGCCTGGCGGCGGGCGTGCTGGAGCAGACGCTGACCAGTTTCGACCGGGCTGGCGCGCAGCCGATGGCGTGGCTCGGGCCGTGCATCGGGCCGAACGCCTTCGAGGTCGGCGACGAGGTCAAGGCCGCATTCGAATCCGGATCCGCCGAAGCGGCGGCCTGCTTCCGGCCGACCGGTTCGCCAGGCAAGTGGTGGGCCGATCTGCCTGCACTCGCCCGGCAACGCCTGCATGCAGCGGGCGTGACGCAGATCCATGGCAATGACGGCAGCGACGCCTGGTGCACCGTGCGCAATCCGCTACGTTTCTTTTCCCACCGGCGCGACCGGCTCAGCGGGCGCTTCGCTGCCTGCATCTGGCTGGCCTGAAGCCGCACTGCGGCGTGCGGCCTCCTGTGCCGCGAGTTCCCGCGCCTTCAGCGCGCGGCGCCTGGCGGGCGTGCCCAGCAGGTACAGCACCAGCGCCATCGGCGCCAAACCGTACAGAACGAAAGTGACGATCGCGCCGAGCACCGTGCCGGTGGTGTTCGTGGCTTCGGCCACGGCCATCATCAAGGCCACGTAAAGCCAGCCGATCACGACGATGTACATGGGCGCGGAACCAGGGTTGGAACGGGGTTGAAATAGAGGGAGAAACGAGGTTTCGGCGTTGTGGGCGTCAGACGAATGCAGCATACTCAAAAACAGTCCAGACCCAGGCGAGGAACAGGAGACTCCATGACACAGCAGGCCAAGATGGCAGAGGCCTTTGCGCCGTTCCAGCAGGCGTTGACACAGGGATGGGGCAAGGCGCTCGAGTCCTTCCGATCGATGAATGCGGACATGCCCGGTGCCGGTGCCTGGGGCGCGCCGCCGCAGATGCCGAAGTTCTCGTTCGCGCAGGACAAGCTCGATGGCATCCGCGACCAGTACCTGGCCGATGCCGCCGAACTCTGGCAGCAGGGCTTTGCGGCCAAGCCTGCGGGCGACAAGCGCTTCGCGGCCGAAGCCTGGCACAGCAACCCGATGTCGTCCTTCGCCGCGGCTGCGTACCTGCTCAATGCGCGCACGCTGCTCGGCATGGTCGATGCCGTCGAAACCGATGCGAAGACCCGCGCGCGCCTGCGTTTCGCGGTCGAGCAGTGGATGGCGGCCACCGCGCCCAGCAACTCGCTCGCGCTCAATGCCGACGCACAGAAGAAAGCACTCGACACCCAGGGCGAGAGCATCGCCAAGGGCATGCAGAACCTGCTGAAGGACATGCAGCAGGGCCATGTCAGCATGACCGACGAAAGCGCGTTCGAGGTCGGCCGCAACGTGGCGACGACCGAAGGCGCGGTGGTGTTCGAGAACGAACTGTTCCAGCTGCTCGAATACAAGCCGCTCACGGCCAAGGTCCACGAGCGGCCGTTCCTGCTGGTGCCGCCCTGCATCAACAAGTTCTACATCCTCGACCTGCAGCCGACGAACTCGCTGATCCGCTATGCGGTGTCGCAGGGGCACCGGGTGTTCGTCGTGAGCTGGCGCAATCCCGACGACTCGCTGCGCGACGCCACCTGGGACGACTACATCGAGAACGCCGCGATCAAGGCGATCCACGTCGTGCAGGAGATCGGCGGCACCGAGCAGATCAACACGCTGGGGTTCTGCGTCGGCGGCACGATCCTGAGCACCGCCCTCGCCGTGCTGGCCGCCCGCGGCGAGAAGCCCGCGGCGTCGGTCACGCTGCTGACCACGCTGCTCGACTTCCGCGACACCGGCATCCTCGACATCTTCATCGACGAGCCGATGGTGGCGTTTCGCGAACTGCAGATGGGCAAGGGCGGCATGCTGCCCGGCGGCGACCTGGCCTCGACCTTCAGCTTCCTGCGGCCGAACGACCTGGTCTGGAACTACGTCGTCGGCAACTACCTCAAGGGCGAGACGCCGCCACCCTTCGACCTGCTCTACTGGAACAGCGACGCGACCAACCTGCCGGGCCCGTTCTACGCCTGGTACCTGCGCAACACCTACCTCGAGAACAAGCTGGCCCAGCCGGACGCGGTGACGGTCTGCGGCGAAAAGGTCGACCTCGGCCGGATCGACGTGCCGGCGTACATCTACGGCTCGCGCGAAGACCACATCGTGCCGATCGGCGGCGCCTACGCCTCGACGCAGCTGCTGTCGGGGCCGCGGCGCTTCGTGATGGGTGCGTCGGGCCACATCGCCGGCGTGATCAATCCGCCGGCCAACAAGAAGCGCAGCCACTGGATCCGCGCAGACGGCCGGCTGCCGGCCGCGCAGGCAGAATGGCTGGCTGGCGCGACCGAGCATCCGGGCAGTTGGTGGACCGACTGGTCCGACTGGCTCAAGGGGCACGGCGGCAAGCTGATCGCCGCCCCCAAGACCTACGGCAAGGCGCGCCGCTACAAGGCTGCCGAGCCGGCACCGGGCCGCTACGTCAAGGTGCGCGCCTGAAGACAACCGACGCCTTTCGCGTCAGCAACACAGAGAGATCGTTATGGAAGACATCGTCATCGTTTCGGCCGCACGCACGGCCGTCGGCAAGTTCGGCGGATCGCTCGCCGGCATCCCGGCCACCGAACTGGGCGCCACCGTCATCAAGGAAGTGCTGCGTCGCGCCAATGTGGGCGTCGACCAGATCGGTGAGGTCATCATGGGCCAGGTGCTCACCGCCGGTGTCGGCCAGAACCCGGCGCGCCAGGCGCTGCTGAAAGCCGGCATCGTGCGCGAGACGCCGGGGCTGACCATCAACGCCGTGTGCGGCTCCGGCCTGAAGGCCGTGATGCTGGCGGCACAGGCGATCGCCACCGGCGACAGCGAGATCGTGGTCGCCGGTGGCCAGGAAAGCATGAGCCTGGCGCCGCACGTGCTGCCGAACTCCCGCAACGGCCAGCGCATGGGCGACTGGAAGCTGGTCGACACGATGATCGTCGACGGCCTCTGGGACGTCTACGGCCAGTACCACATGGGCATCACGGCCGAGAACGTGGCCAAGAAGTACGAGATCAGCCGCGCCGCGCAGGACGAGCTGGCTTTCGGCAGCCAGACCAAGGCCGCTGCCGCGCAGGACGCCGGCAGGTTCAAGGACGAGATCGTCGGCGTGAGCATTCCGCAGAAGAAGGGCAACCCGCTCGTCTTCGATGCCGACGAGTTCATCAACCGCAAGAGCACGGCCGAAGCGCTGGCCGGCCTGCGCCCCGCCTTCGACAAGGCCGGTGGCGTGACGGCCGGCAACGCGTCGGGCCTGAACGACGGCGCGGCGGCAGTGCTGGTGATGACGGCCAAGAAGGCCGCGTCGCTCGGCCTCACGCCGCTCGGCCGCATCGCGAGCTATGCGACGGCGGGTCTCGATCCCGCGATCATGGGCATGGGCCCGGTGCCGGCTTCGACCAAGGCGCTGCAGCGCGCCGGCTGGAAGGCCGCCGACCTCGACCTGCTCGAGATCAACGAGGCCTTCGCGGCGCAGGCCTGCGCGGTGAACCGCGAGATGGGCTGGGACGTGAACAAGGTCAACGTGAACGGCGGTGCCATCGCCATCGGCCACCCGATCGGTGCGTCCGGCTGCCGCATCCTGGTGACGCTGCTGCACGAGATGCAGCGCCGCGATGCCAAGAAGGGCATCGCATCGCTGTGCATCGGCGGCGGCATGGGCGTGGCGCTGACGATCGAGCGCTGAGCTTGCGCGCACTCGCGATGTCGCTCGCCATGTCGCGAGTGCGCCGCTGACCGGGAAGCCGCGCGTCGTCGCGGCTTTTTCATGGGCGCTGTGTGCGCCCGTCACGCCGCCTAGCGAAGCTCGACCAACACCGGCTGGTGGTCCGAGGCGCGCGTCTGCCCGTCGACCTCGACGCGTCGCACGCGCGGTGCGAGCGTGTCGCTGACGAAGACGAAATCGCAGGCGACCGGCTCGGGGCCGTATTGGCGATCGAAGAGTCGGAAGGTCGGCGCATGCGGTGTCCGGCCGTGCACCAGCGGCCAGGCATCGTGCAGGCTCTGGTGGGCGGCCGGTGTGGCGCTGGGCGCGTCTTCGACCGGGAACGGCCGCTGCAGCACCAGGTACTCGGGTTCGGCCGGACCGAGATTGAAGTCACCGCAGAGGATGGCATGCGGCGTGTGCGTCTTGCGCTGGAACGGCGACCGGCTGTCGTCGTCCAGCGGCGGCGCCGCGGCGCGTGCGCAGGCTTCCGCATGCAGCTCGCGCAGGGCCCAGGCCTGCGACATGCGCTGCACGCGCGAGTAGTACTCGAGATGCGTCGTCATCAGCCGGACGGCGCCGAGCGACGGGTCCTGCACGGTCACGGTGGTGCACATGCGCGGCATGCTGCGCACGCCCGCGTCGGCCGGCCACGGCAGTGCATGGTGCTGCACCTGCAACACGGGCAGGCGCGTTGCGATCAGGTTGCCGAAGCGCTGGCGATGGCCCTGGCCATCGAACTCGTCGACTGCGGCGCCGAAGAACAACTGAAAGCCGGGCAGCAGCGCCTGCAGTTCGGCCGGCTGGTCGCCTGGCGCGCCGGGCATGTGCGCGTAGCCCGAGGCAATCTCCTGCAGGCACAGCACGTCGAAATCGGCCATGGCACGTGCGCCTTCGACGATGCGCTGCACGCTCACCTGGCCATCGAGGCCGCAGCACCACTGCGTGTTCCAAGTCACAACTTGCATAGACCCATGAGCTCGTTGATGTATCAGCGAAACATTGTCTTCAACAAATATGTAAGTCGTGGCGGTGACGCGCGCCGACCAGGACGTCGGTGGCGATGCCTGGCATGGCTTGCGAACCCTGGATTCGTGGGTTCCGAGAATCGAGCGCTTTCTTTCCGGACGTGTCAGGCGGCGACGCGCACAGGCTGCGGGAGTCCTGCGGCGTGCGCGGGCCGCGCCAGGCCAAGATGGCCGCGCAGCGTGCTGCCGTCGTAGTCGGTGCGAAAGATGCCGCGCCGCTGGAGGAGCGGCACGACCTCGTCCACGAACTCCTGCAGTCCGTCGGGCAGCACGCCCGGCATCAGGTTGAAGCCATCCGCGGCACCGGCATGGAACCAGTGCGCGATGTCGTCGGCAACCTGCTCGGGTGTGCCCACGATCTCTCGGTGCCCGCCGCCGCCGGCCAGTTCGCGCAGGATCTGGCGCACGGTGAGCCGCCCCTGCCGTGCCCGGCCGACGATCGCATGGAAGAAGGTGTGGCCGCCGTTGCCGTTGTTGGGCAGCGGCAGGTCGTCGGGCAACCGGTCGTCCAGCGCGAGCCGGTCGGGCGGAACGCCGAGTCGGGCGGCCAGGCGGCCCAGGCTCTGTTCCAGCGGGATCAGTTCGATCAGCTCGCGGTGCCGGCGGCGTGCCTCGGCCTCGGTGCCGCCGAGGAAGGTACCGAGTCCGGGGAACACGCGAATGGCGTTCTTGCCGCGTCCGTGCGCCTCGGCGCGCTGGTTGAGATCGCGGGCGTAGGCGAGCGCTTCGTCGAACGATTGCGAGGCCGAGAACACGGCCTCGGCGTGTCGTGCCGCCAGTTCGCGCCCGTCCGCCGATCCACCGGCCTGCACCAGCACCGGCTGGCCCTGCGGTGAGCGCGGCAGGCCGAGCGTGCCTTGCACCGCGAAGAACTCGCCGCGGTGCGTGGTCGGATGCAGCCGGGCCAGGTCGACGAGGCGGCCGCCGGCCTTGTCACCGATGAAGGCCTCGTCGTCCCAGCTGTTCCAGAGCGACTTGACGATGCCGGTGAACTCGGCCGCGCGGCGGTAGCGCGTCGCGTGGTCGGGCACGGCGTCCAGGCCGTAGGCGCGCGCCGAGCCCGGGTCGGCCGTGGTCACCACGTTCCAGCCGATGCGGCCGCCGCTCATGAGGTCCAGCGTCGCGAAACGGCGCGCGATGTTGTAGGGCTCGTTGTAGCTGGTCGAGGCCGTGGCGATCAGGCCCACATGCGAGGTGGCGCCGGCCATGGCCGCCAGCAGCACGGTCGGTTCGAGCGCGGTCACCGGACCGGTGCCGAGACCGTCGGTCGACACGCTGTCGGCCAGGAAGACCGCATCGAACTTGCCCGCTTCCGCGATGCGCGCGATGCGGACGTAGTGCTGCACATCGGTGAAGGCGCGTGGGTCGCTGTTCGGCGTGCACCAGGCCGAGGCCGCGAAGCCCGAGAGCCAGGCGTTGACGTTGAGGTGGAGTTGGCGAGGCGGGGATGTTGCTGTCATGGGAAGGCGCGTGAGGGCGCGATCCACGGCGCGGCCGTCGAATCGCGGCCGCCAAGTTACCGGTCGAGGCCGCATCGGCAAACGACTTTGTCCAAGTAAGCAAATGAGGTCTTCATCGCACGCCTTTCCAGCGATGCAGAAGGATGGCGTCCGGCGTCTAGACTGACCTTTTCTCGAGGATGTGAATGAAGAAAACGGCCATGTGTTCGAAGGACGGGGCAGTCGTCGCCCGGGCGGCATGCGTTGCAGGGGCCGCTGTGCTCGCGGCTGTCTTGACGGCCTGTGCGGCGGGCCCCGCAGGAAAGGCACCGACGACCGACCCGGCCGAAGTCGGCGAGATCTGGCCCGGCTATGGCGTCCTCAAGGGCTATCTGGCGCCTTCGGAACTGCCCGACAGCCTGGCGCTGCTGCCTGCGCCACCGGCCGAAGGAAGCGCCGCGTTCGCGGACGACCGTGCCAGCTTCGTCGAACTCACGGCATTGCAGCCGACCCCACGCGGGAACCTGGCGAGGCAGGACGCGAAGCACGCTTATCCCGAAGCGCTCGGCGCGTTTTCCTGCGCCCTGGGCGTGGAGATTTCCGCGACGCGGATGCCCAGCCTGGCGATGCTGATGCGTCGAACGCAAGGCGATGCGAGTCTTGCGCCCTATGCGGCCAAGGACCACTACAAGCGGGCTCGGCCCTTCGTCACCCTGCAGGCGGCGAGCTGCACGCCGGGCGACGAAGCCTCGCTCGCAACCGATGGCTCCTATCCCTCGGGCCATGCGTCCGTGGGCTGGACCTGGGCGCTGGTGCTGGCCGAGGTCGCGCCGGAACGCAGCGACGCCATCCTGCAGCGTGGTCGTGCCTACTCGCAGAGCCGTGCGATCTGCGGCGTGCATTGGAAGAGCGACATCGAAGCCGGTCGCCTGGTGGGTGCGGCGACCGTGGCCCGCTTGCACGGCAATCCGGCCTTCGTGGCGCAACTGGATGCGGCCCGCCACGAGGTGGCCGTTGCGCGCAGCAACGGTGTGCGACCGGCGGCCGATTGCGCGGTGGAGGCCGAGGCGCTGACGTCCAGCATGCGCCTGTCGCCCTGAACGCTTGCATTCAGCCGCGGTCAGCCGAGCGCGATCAGCCTTTCCTTCACCTCGGGCCACTCGTCGTCGATGATGCTGAAGCGCACGGAGTTGCGCTTGCGGCCGTCCGGCATGATGCGTTCGTGCCGCACGATGCCTTCCTGCCGGGCACCCAGGCGCAGGATGGCGTTGCGCGAGCGCGTGTTGATCTCGTCCGTCGTGAACTGCACGCGCACGCATCCCAGCGTCTCGAACGCATACCGCAGCATCAGGTACTTGGCCTCGGTATTCACGAAGCTGCGTTGCCAGCGGGCGGCCAGCCAGGTGCTGCCGATCTCGAGCTTCCGGTTCTTGTGGTCGATCTTCCAGAAGCGGGTCGAGCCGATCACTTCGCCGCTGTCGGCCAGCACGGTGGCAAAGGGCATCACGCTGCCGTGCTCCCGGCCGGCGATCGCCTGGCGCAGATAGTCCGCCACGGTTTCTGCGGAAGGCACCACGGTGAAGGGCAGCTCCCACAGCCGGCCGTCCGACGCCGCGCGCACCAGCGCATCGGCATCTTCTTCCTGCAGGGGCCGCAGCCGTATGCGTGGGCCGGCGAGGGTGTTCAGGAGATCGTGCGGTGCGGATGGCGCCATTGCCTTCTCGGATCGGGAGAGTGGACGGATGCCCGCATGTTCGCCGATCTGTGCTGGATGACGGCGCCGCCTGCCGGCTGACGCGTCCGCTCTCGCGGTCTCAGGCCTTGCCGACGCGGTAGTACGTGGGCGGCGGCGTGCCATTGACCGCGAAGGCGCCGATCTGGCGTTCGCGGTACACGCGCGGGTTGTGCGAGGAGATCGTGCGCGCATTGCGCCAGTAGCGGTCCAGGCCGGCGGGCCGCAGCGCAGCGGAGGCGCCCAGCGCGTCGAAGAGCTCGGTGCTCGCCTCGAGCACCAGCCGCGTGATGACGCTCACCGCCTGGTCGACTTCGACGTGCGCTTCGATGTTGGCGCGCTCGCGCTCTTCCGGGCTCGCGTCGTCGCGCGTGTTGGCTTCCAGGCTGCGCTGCAGCGAAGCAGCGGTCAGCTGCGCGATCGCCCCGGCGCCGAAGGCTGCGGCACGCACACGGCCCACCACCTGCAGGATCTGCGGGTCCTCCGAGACGCGCGCTGCATTGCCGTGGCTGTAGGAGCGCTCGCGCTGGCGAACGCGTTCGGCCACATCGTCGGCGAGCGCGCGGCCGATGCCGGCCAGCGAAGCCAGGTGCACCAGCTGGAAGAAGGGCGTGGCGTAAGGGAAGCGCGTATTCACCGGGTTGATCCATTCCGGATCGACCGCCACGTCGACGAAGCGTGCGGTTCCGCTGGCCGTCAGCGCCTGGCCGAAGCCGTTCCAGTCGTCGACCACTTCGACGCCGGGCGCCGAACGCGGCACCTGGAGGTAGACCACCTCACCAGCATCGTCGTCGGCGACCACGTTGATCCAGTCGGCGAAGAGCGAGCCCGTCGTGTAGAACTTCTGCCCGTCCAGGCGCAGCCCGCGCGCGTCACGCCGCAGCCGGGTCGAAAAGCTGCCGACCTTGGCTTCGCCCACTTCGGACGCACCCGAGCCGATCAGATCGCCCTGCGCCAGCTTGTCGAGCCAGCGTGCCCGCCAGGTCTGCTCGCGCGAGTTCAACACGTCTTCGACGAAGCCCAGATGCGCGCGCAGCGCATTGACCACGTTGGTGTCGGCGGCGCCCAGTTCGACCAGCAGGCCGAAGAGTTCGGTGAGCGTCGCGCCCTGGCCACCGAATTCGCGGGGAAGGCGTATGCGCGGGAAGCCGGCCTCGCGCAGCCAGTTGATTTCCTGGTGCGGCAGGCGCCGAGTCAGATCGCGCTCGACCGCGCCCTCGCGAATGCGCGCGAAGACCGGGCGCAGCGGCGCGGCCAATGCTTCATAGCGGGAACTGGGCGGCGCACCCCATGGATGGGTCGTGTCGGAAGATGGGGAGATGGTGTTTGTCATGCGCGAACGATTGTTCGCGATGCGTGCCGCGGCAAGAAGGAACGATCGCGCGCTTGCATATGCGATCTTTCACTTGATCCCCGCGCGCATGAAACTCTGGACGAACTGGCGTTGAAAGAGCAGGAAGGCGACCAGCAGCGGTGCCGACGTCATCAGCGTCGCGGCCGTGATGATCGACCAGTCGATGCCCTGGTCGACCGACGAGAACACCTGCAGCCCGACCGTGAGCGGACGGGCGTTCACGCTGTTCGTGACGATCAGCGGCCACAGGAAGTTGTTCCAGTGGTAGCTCACCGACACCAGCCCGAAGGCCACGTAGATCGGGCGGGCCAGCGGCACGTAGACGCGCCAGAGAATCTGCATCGCGCTGGCGCCTTCCATCCGTGCGGCCTCGTCGAGCTCCTTCGGAATGCCGAGGAAGGTCTGGCGCAACAGGAAGATGGCGAGCGCCGACGCGAAGTAGGGCAGCCCGATGGCGAACAGCGAATCGACGATGCCGAGCTGCGCCATCGTGCGGTAGTTCTCGACCAGCAGCAGGTCGGGCATCACGGTGAGCTGCACCAGGACCAGCGCGAAGGCGATGTTCCGGCCGGGGAATTCGTAGCGCGCGAACGCATAGGCGGCGAGCGTGCTCAGCACGAGCTGGGCCGCCAGGATCATCACGACCAGCACGGTCGTGTTGAAGAAGTAGCGTGCGAAGGGCGCGGCGTCCCAGGCGCGTGCGAAGTTGTCCAGCGTGAGCGGTGCGCCGAGTGCCAGCCGCGCCGCGTACTCGGACGGATGGAATGCGGTCCACAGCGTGTAGACCAGCGGGAGAATCCACAGCAGCGCCAGCAGCCAGGCTGCTGCCGTATCGATCCAGGTCGGCGCGTTGTAGGCGATGCGTCGTGAGCTCACTGGTAATGCACCTTGCGATCGAGAACGAAGAACTGCAGCAGGGTGACGCCCACCAGTGCGGCGATCAGCACGACCGTGATGGCCGACGCGTAGCCCGTGTCCCAGAACTTGAAGCCGACCTCGTACAGGTGATAGAGCAGCAGCGTGGACGCGTTGTCGGGCCCGCCGCGCGTGAGCGCGAACAGGTGGTCGATCATGCGGAAGGCGTTGATCACGCAGTTGATGAGCACGAAGAGCGTGGTCGGCATCAGCAGCGGCCATTGCACGCGCCGGAAGAAGAACCAGCGCGACGCGCCTTCGATGGCGGCCGCTTCGCGCAGGCTCGGGTTGAGCGACTGCAGCGCGGCCAGGTAGAAGATCATGAAGAAGCCGGCTTCCTTCCATACCGCGACCAGCGTCACGCAGGCCAGGGCGGTGCGCGGGTCGCCGAGCCAGTTGTGCGAAGGGAGGCCGAACAGGCCCGAGACCTGTTCGAGCAAGCCGTACTGCGGCGTGTAGAAGAACAGCCAGATGTTCGCGACCGCGATCATCGGCAGCACGGTGGGCGTGAAGTACGCCATCCGCAGAAAGGTCCGGCCGGGAATGCGCTCGTTCACCCACAGCGCCATCGCCAGCGCCAGGCCGATCGACAACGGAATGGTCGCCGCCGCGAACCAGAGGTTGTTGACGGCCGCCTGCCAGAACACCGGGTCGTCGAGCATGACCTGGTAATTCTCCAGGCCGACCCACAGCGGCGGCCGGCCGCCCTTGGGCGTCGACTGGAAGCTGTGGATCAGCGTGGCGACCGTCGGCCAGTGCGTGAAGGCCAGCAGGATGAGCAGTGCAGGCAGCAGCAACAGCCAGGCGGCATGGTTATGACCACGACCATTCATGTCGACAGGATCCTTTCGTGAAACACCGCGGAACCGGCTTTGCCGGGCCGCTGGTGTTGCCCCCGGTAGGGGGTTGGCGGAGGCGACACGGAGTGCGCCGCAGCCTGGGGGCGAGTTACCTGTAACTGCGAAGGATGCGGTCGGCTTCTTTCTGCGCGTCCTGCATGGCCTGGGCGGCCGGCTTGGTGCCGGTCAGCGCGGCCTGCAGGCCATCGTTCAGGGCCTTGGTCACGCGCTGGTTGTCGTGCGTCGAGAACTCCGCGACCGACACCGGCAACTGGTCGCGCGCCACGAGCGCTGCGGGGAAGTCGTTGCCGTACTTCTTGAGCGTGTCGGTTTCATAGGCGGCCGGCGACACGGCGACGTAGCCGGTGTCCATGCTCCATTGCGCCGCGCGCTCGGGCTGCGTGATCCACTTGGCGAACTTGAAGGCCGCTTCCTGCTGAGCCGGCGTCGACTTCTTGAAGATGTAGAAATTGCCGCCGCCGGTCGGCGAGCCCTTGCGCTTGTTGCCCGGGATCATGCCGACGCCGAAGTCGAACTTCGCGTTGGCCTTGATGTTGGTCAGGTTGCCGGTGGTCGTGTAGATGATCGCGGCCTTCTTCTCGAAGAAGTCCTTGGGCGTGGTGCCCCATTCGACGACGCCGGCCGGATGCACGCCGGACTTGCCCAGGTCGACCCAGAACTGCAGCGCCTCGATCACCTTCGGGTCATCGAACTTCACCTGCGTGCCGGCGTCGTTCGCGAGGAGCGTGTCGTTCGGTGTGGTCAGCGTCTGGAACAGCCAGTACGGGAAGCCGCTCGACGGAATCTGCACGCCGTACTGCACGACCTTGCCGCTCGCGTCCTTCTTCGTCAGCTTGGCGGCCGCGTCCTTGAGTTCGGCCCAGGTCGTCGGTGGCTTGTTCGGATCGAGGCCGGCTTCCTTGAACAGTTCCTTGTTCCAGTACATGACCACGGTCGAGCGCTGGAACGGAATGCCCCAGGTCTTGCCGCCGGTCTGGCTGTTCGCCATGAAGGCCTTGTAGAAACTGTTGAGCCAGGCCTTGTCCTCCGGCGTCTTCACGAAGTCGTCGAAGGGCACGATCGCGTCCTCGTCGATCAGCGTGAACATGTCGGTCGACAGCAGCACTGAAGTGACCGGCGGCGTGCCGGACTTGTGCGCGGTCAGCGCCTTGACGATCGTTTCCTGATAAGTGCCGGCGTAGATCGGGCTGACCTTGATGCCGGGGTTTTCCTTCATGAAGCCGGCCGCGAAGCCGTCGATCGTCTTGGCGATCGGGCCGCCGACGGCGACCGGGTAGTAGAACTGCAGGTCGACCGGTGTCTGGGCCTGAACCAGGCCGGGCAGGCCGGCGATGGCGGCGCTGACGGCCACCAGTTGCGCGGCCAGGGTATGGATGAAGCGTTTGCGTTGCATGGGAGGGACTTCTCTTCGGGAGGGGAAATTCGTGGATCGCTCGTCAGCCGGCGACGCGGCGGCCTTGGACATCGAAGCCGTGCGCATCGTGCGCGGCCCAGCGCAGGCCGACGTGGTCGCCCGGCGCCGCGAGGTGCTGGCCGGCGGCGCGCACCAGCAGCGTCTGGCTGCCGACGCCGCAGCGCAGCGCGAGGTCGGCGCCGAGGTATTCAACGCTGCGCACGACGGCCGGAATGCCTTGCGGGTCGAGCGCGATCGCTTCGGGGCGCACGCCCAGCGTGGCGGCGGACAGCCCGGTGGCGACGTCGCTGCCCGCGATGCGTCCGTGTTCGAGCACGACGAGATTCATCGGCGGCGTGCCGATGAAGCGCGCCGCGAAGGTGGTGGCCGGCCGCGCATACAGGTCGCGCGGCGTGCCGGCCTGTTCGATGCGGCCCTGGTTCAGCAGGACGACCTGGTCGCCCATGCTCATCGCTTCGGTCTGGTCGTGCGTCACGTAGACCACGGTCAGCCCGAGCTGCTGCTGCAGCTCGCGCAGTTCGCGGCGCATCTCCTGGCGCAGCTGGGCATCGAGATTGGACAGCGGCTCGTCCATCAGGCAGACCCGCGCCTGGGCCACCAGCGCGCGGCCGAGCGCGACGCGTTGCTGCTGGCCGCCCGACAACTGGCCGGGCCGGCGCTCGAGCAGGGCGCCGAGCCCGAGCAGCGCTGCGGCTTCCTTCAGGCGTTTCGCGCTTTCGGCGGCCGGCACCTTGCGCACGGACAGGCCGAAAGTGATGTTGTCGGCGACGCTCAGGTGCGGGAACAGCGCGTAGTTCTGGAACACCATCGCGATGCCGCGCTGCGCCGGCGGAAGGTTCGTCACGTCGCGGCCGTCGATCAGCACCTGGCCGGCGGTAGCGCTTTCCAGGCCGGCAATGATGCGCAGCGTGGTCGATTTGCCGCAGCCCGACGGACCGAGCAGCACGCAGAAGGTGCCCGACTGGATCTGCAGATCGATCGCATGGAGCGCAATGCTGTCGCCCCAGGATTTGGCGGCGCCGTGGAGCGCAATGGAAGACATGACAAAGTGTAGAAATGCAACGTGACAGTTCTGTTGCAGTGCAGCAGTCAGTGTTTTCCTCAGACGGCGGCGGTGCCAAATTTCGGTACAGTGTTCTCGCTGTCCAGCTTCGTCAAAATCAAGGAATATTCATGAGCAAGAAAGTCGCATACGTCACCGGTGGGATGGGTGGCATCGGTACCGCCATCTGCCAGCGCCTGCACCGCGACGGCTTCACCGTGGTGGCCGGTTGCGGACCGACCCGGGACTTCTCGAAATGGCTCGCCGAGCAGAAGGCGCAGGGCTACGAGTTCCACGCGTCGGTCGGCAATGTCGGCGACTGGAATTCCACCGTCGAGGCCTTCGGCAAGGCCAAGGCGGAACACGGCAGCATCGACGTGCTCGTCAACAACGCCGGCATCACGCGCGACCGCATGTTCCTCAAGATGACGCCCGAAGACTGGAGCGCGGTCATCGAGACCAACCTCAACAGCATGTTCAACGTGACCAAGCAGGTGGTCGGCGACATGGTCGAAAAGGGATGGGGGCGCATCGTCAACATCAGCTCGGTCAATGGCGCAAAGGGCCAGGCTGGCCAGACCAACTACTCGGCGGCCAAGGCCGGCATGCACGGCTTCACGATGGCGCTGGCGCAGGAGCTCGCCGCCAAGGGCGTGACGGTCAACACCGTGAGCCCCGGGTACATCGGCACCGACATGGTCAAGGCGATCCGGCAGGAAGTGCTCGACAAGATCGTCGCGACCATTCCAGTGAAGCGCCTCGGCGAGCCGAGCGAGATCGCGTCGATCATCTCGTGGCTGGCCACCGATGAAGGCGGCTATTCCACCGGTGCCGACTTCTCGGTCAACGGCGGACTGCACATGCATTGATCGGCCGCATCGGCGCACCCACGCGGTGCCGCCAAGCCCCACAGGAAACCCGCTTCGGCGGGTTTTTTCATGCCCGCAAGCCCGTCGCGGTTTTGAACGCTAAAGTCCATCGTTCCTCGGCTTCTCCCTCGTTCGACGTCATTCCGGATGCCCCACAGCGTTTCATTGATCAACACCATTGCTGCCGGCCTCGGGCTGGCGCTCGTGCTCGGCTTTCTCGCGGCACGCATCCGGTTGCCGGCGCTCGTCGGCTACCTGCTTGCCGGGGTGATCATCGGGCCGTTCACGCCGGGCTTCGTGGCCGATGCGGGGATCGCGGCGCAGTTGGCCGAGATCGGCGTGATGCTGCTGATGTTCGGCGTCGGCCTTCACTTCTCTCTCGACGACTTGTTGGCCGTGCGCAAGATCGCCGTGCCGGGTGCCCTGGTGCAGATCGTCGTGGCGACGGCGCTGGGTGGCGGGCTCGCGCTGTGGTGGGGTTGGAGCGCAGGGGCGAGCCTGGTGTTCGGGCTGGCGTTGTCGGTCGCGAGCACGGTGGTGCTGCTGCGCGCGCTCGAAAGCCTGGGCCTGCTGGACTCGTATACCGGCCGCATCGCGGTCGGCTGGCTCGTCGTCGAAGACCTCGCCATGGTGCTCGTGCTGGTCCTGCTGCCGCCGCTGGCCGGCGTGCTGGGCGGCCAGTCGAACGGCGCCGATGCCGGGTCGCTCTGGGTCACGCTCGGCTGGACACTGCTGCAGGTCGGCGCCTTCATCGCGTTGATGCTCATCGTCGGCCGGCGCGTCTTTCCCTGGATCCTCTGGCAGGTCACGCGTACCGGGTCGCGCGAGCTGTTCACGCTGTGCGTCGTGGCGGCTGCGGTCAGCATCGCGTTTGCATCCGCGGCGCTGTTCGGCGTGTCGTTTGCGCTGGGCGCCTTCTTCGCCGGCATGGTGATGCGCGAATCGGAGTTCAGCCACCGTGCGGCCGAGGAATCGCTGCCGCTGCGCGACGCCTTCGCCGTGCTGTTCTTCGTCTCGGTCGGCATGCTGTTCGATCCGTCGGTGCTGATTCATCGGCCGCTGCAGGTGCTGGCGGTGGTGCTGGTGATCGTCGTCGGCAAGTCGATTGCAGCGAGCGTGCTGGTGCTGGCCTTCCGCTATCCGCTCGGGACCGCCTTGACGGTCAGTGCCAGCCTGGCGCAGATCGGCGAGTTCTCGTTCATCCTGGTCGGGCTCGGTGTGTCGCTGAAGCTGTTGCCGGAAGAGGCGCAAAGCCTGGTGCTCGCTGGCGCGCTGATTTCCATCGCGACGAATCCGCTGTGGTTCACGCTGACGGCGCCGCTGCAGAAATGGCTGCAGACCCATTCGAGACTGGGCCGGCGGTTGTCGACCCGCGACGACCCCATGGCCGAGCTTCCGATGACCACCGACGCGAAATACCTGTCGCGCCAGGTCGTGCTGGTGGGTTATGGCCGCGTGGGCCGCAGCATTGCCGCCGAGTTGAATGCCCAGCACATGCCCTTCGTGGTGGCCGAACAGAATCGCGAGCTGGTCGAGAAGCTGCGCCGCGATGGCGTTGCGGCGGTGTGGGGTGATGCCGCCGACCCGGCCGTGCTGATTCAGGCGCACATCGCGCGGGCGCGTGTGCTGGTGATCGCCACGCCCGACACGTTGAACGTGCGCCAGATGATCAGCGTGGCGCGCACGCTCAATCCGGACATCGAAACCGTGGTGCGCAGCCACAACGAGGAAGAAGCGCGGCTGCTGGCGCAAGAGACGACGGCCACGGTGTTCCTCGGCGAGCAGGAGCTCGCAAGAGCCATGGCGCATGACGTGATCCGCCGCGCGGTACCCGCCTGATGGCGAGCGGGCGCCGCTTCAGAGGTCTTCGATGACCAGCATGCGGTAACGCTGGGCGATCGAATAGGGCACCGTTTTCACGATGGCCATCACGCCATCCGCGTCGTCGCCGTCTTCCGTCCGGATCAGCAGCGCCGCATGGCCTTCGCGCGCGAGTTTGGTGTAAGCCCGTACGGTCGCGCCTTCGGTGCCCGCCGAGGGCAAGGGATTGTCGGCGTCGCTCACGGTGGGCGTGATCTGCGAGAGAACGGTCTCGGCTGGAATCAGGTAGATGTCGTCGCCACTGAAACCGCCGTCGATCAGCGCTTGCGCAATCTGCCGGGCGTCGTCGGGTTTCGGGAACATCACGAAGGAATAACCCGTCGGATAAAAGGCGCCGCCGATCTTGGCGGTCATGCCGGGGTCGAGTGTGAATGGCTTCATGTCGGCTCCTCTTCTTGCGCTGGTGATCGGCGATCGCGCGCTGTGGAGACTCAACCTAGGAGTCCTGGTGCGCCGAGTTTGTAGGAAAAGTCGGCCAGGCCATTGCCGCCGGAGGCTCGCCGGCGTGTAGCGTCAGTGCGCTACCAGAGCGAGTTGCGTGGCCGGCTCGCCAGATCGGCCGGGCCGGTCATCTCGAAGAAACGCGCCGCGCCGTTGCGGCCGACAGCTTCCTCGCCGAGCTCTCGTGGCAGGAACATGTCCGCTTTGCAGTTGCAGCAGTGGTAAAGCCGGCGGGACGGAAAAAGGCGCATCCAGAGACGAGTTTTCCCTGCTGCAACCACATCGGGCAGCGCGCATTCACACATTGAGGTCAGCATTCTCATCGCTGGCTCCGGAGGTTCAAGACATTCTCTGCACGACGCGGACCTGACCCGCGGCAAGCTTGTTGGGGTGTATTTCGCAGAAAACGCAAAGCTTGTAACGAAAGCTTTCGTGTGTTGCTGCGTGTGTTGCATTTTGGCGTAGCGCTTGCAGTTGTCAATATTTCGACATGTCGGCTGTTGTGGAGAACAACAGCGGGGGTCCGTGAGCGGGAAGGGGATGCCGAAGCGCTTGAAGCAGGGCGACGAGGGGCATTCCGCGGTGACGGAACCAGTTGCCCGCTCTAGGGATGTTTCAAGCAGTTGGCTGTTCGGTCGGCGTCGCGAGCCGTGCTGATCGGCACTGCGGCACTGAGAACGCGGGTGTTGAAGTGCCGGTGCGTGTAGTCCGGCGATGGAAAGGTTAGTTTATAAATTGAATGCTAAAGCATTCATTTTTACCGAACTTCAGTGAGGGAGGTGCCTGATGTATCGGCGTGTCTCGGCATGTCTCGCTGATGGCGGCGCGTCGTCAAGATCACGAGGCTTGGCTGGGTGAAACCGAAGCCGCCATCTCCTCGGTATGGGGCGCCAGGTGTGCTGCACGCATGCCTTCGGGCGTGACCGCGAGAACGGTGGCTGGTTTGTAGCTGCGCAATCCGGAAGGCAGCTGTTCTGGTTGCGGGATGGACGCTGCAATCAGATGGGCCTCCTGCAAGACCATGAGTTTGTCGACGATTTCATCGTCGGCGATCTCAACGGGCAGGGGGTGCGTGGCAAGCGATTGCAACAGTTCCATGGGCATGAAGGACATCTCCTACGGGCGCCCATTCTGGATGTCCAGCACCTGTCGTCAAGAAGGCAAAGGTTTACATATGAAACTTTGTTGATTCATTTATCGCGCTCTTCCACCCAGTGCGTACCGCGCCCGAAGACGGCGGTACCTGCCTCGGCGAGCGTCGTCAGCATGTCGCGCCACTCGGGCGAGTCGGGATGCCAGGGCGTGCGGCCCCGCGGCTCATCCGACTTTTCGGCAGGCTCGGATTTCCAGATCAGGCGAATCTCTCTCATGGCTCGCGCTCCATCCTGGGTTGTGTGCGGCGCGGTAGCGGTATGGCCATCCAGCGCGCTTCGTCGTGCTCACTTTCAGGTTATGCCGGATTTCATGAGCGAGAGGATTGGGGAATTCCTTTGGAATAAAAGCAGGTGGCGCCACGGGAAGCAAAACGCCTGCAAGGCCCGGAGTCCTTGCAGGCATTCACCTGCTCGATGTCGAGGCGAAAGGATTCGAGCCTGCTGGGTGCCGTTGCCGTCGAATCGACTCAAGCCGTGTGACGCTTCTCGTATTCAGCGATCCAGGCGCGTGCTTTTTCCAGGAGCTCCATCCGCACTGCATTGGGATCCGCAATCTGGCTCGTCATCGAGATATGACAAAGTCCTGTTCCGCTTTTCAGGACCACGGCGGTGCATTGGGAAGAAGAGTTGACCTTCTGGATGGCGAACTCCATCGTCCATTCGGGACCGGCCATTGGCGAGTTTGTGGGAATCGGGGAAAGATTCATCGCGCCCCAATCCAGCTCTCTGCAGCGTGTTGACGGGTGTTGCCAGGCCGTCTGACCGGTGCGATTCCTTGGGTAATTTGAACGTGAGGGATGGGCGAAACAGGGCGCTTCATGGCCTGCTTGGCCTGTCGCTGAAAGGTCCAACTTGCGCGACTGGCGGAGCCACCGCCTTCGGCGAGTTTGGCGACAGCCTCAGAATTTCGCGGGCCAGGCGATTCACGCGGGGGCGGGCACTGAGGTCGCCTCGCTGCAGCGCCGAAAGCGCTTGGGCGTATTCGTCGGTCAGCGTCTGCCAGTTTTCAAACGCTTGGCCCATGTGGCATGAAAGTGTCATTGCAGCTCCCGTCCGTCGATCCCGGGCCGAGACCGGTCCAGTGCTAAATGTGTACAAAATTACTATACGTCGGCGGAGAGGCGTCCTGCCATCAGCCATTCGTTTAGGCTGGACGGGCGAGGCATGCGCTGATCTGCGAGTCCGTCGGCGAATCCGATTCAGTCCGGCCGGGTCGTCAGAAGAGAGCCAAGCGATCAGAAAGCCGGCCCCAGAAACGCGAAATGCCGGTAAGCACCTAAGTACTTACCGGCATTCACTTTTTTCATGGTCGGGGCGAAAGGATTCGAACCTTCGACCCTCTGGTCCCAAACCAGATGCGCTACCAGGCTGCGCTACACCCCGACGAGCCTTCGATTCTAACCCGCCGAAGCGGTGCCTCGGCTTCAGAACGGCAGAATTCTTTCATCTAGCTGTGCGGCTGGCCGTGGACATGCGCTCCTTCGTCGCCCCAAATCCCGCCTTCGACGATCCGATCGGCCAATGCGGTCGCTGCCGCGTGCAGCAGTCGTGCGCCCTTCTCGGGCGATGCAAGGCGCGGCGTTCCGACCACGCCGCTGCACGACCAGTGCGCGATCGGCCGCCAGCGGTGCACGCCGCCGGCCAGCAGGAAGCCGCTCGCCGACGCGGCCACCGTGCGCGCCGCTTCGGCGTCGACCAGCTCGGGCCGCAGGTACATCACCATGGACGTTTCGGCCTCACAGGCGTGCAGCAGGTTGGGTTGGCCTTCGAGGATCTCGGCGAAGGCCGGGGCCGCAACCACCCAGTAGGTCGCGGTCGCCACCGGCACGTCGAGCTCGGCCGTGAGGATGTCGACGACCAGCGTCAGCGCAGCCATGTTGCCGCCGTGCCCGTTGAGCAGCAGGATGCGCCGATAGCCCTGGCGCTGCAGCGAACGCACGATGCAGCGCGTGAAGCCGAGCAGTGTCTCGAAGTCGAGCGTGAGGCTGCCGGCATCGGCCATGTGGTGTTCGGCCAGCGAGACCCACAGCGTGGGCAGCACCAGCACCGGCGTCTGGAGCGCGGCCAGCGTGGCGCTGCGCTGCGCCACCTCGCCGACCAGCAGGCTGTCGACTTCGACCGGCAGGTGCGGCCCGTGCTGTTCGGTCGAGCCGATCGGCAGGATGACGACGGTCGATGCCGCCGCCGCACGATCGAACCCGGTGGACTTCATGCGGCTCCACTGCGTGGTCGCCATCGGCGCGGCCGGCGTCATTGGGGCTGGTAGCCGACCGCCTTCATCAGGCTGCGGACCGTGGTTCGCGAGGCTTCGTAGGCTTTCGTCAGGTCGGCGGGCGTTCCGTGCTGCGGTTGCAGCGCATGCGACAGCAGCCGCTCGTTCACCTCAGGCATCGCGACGACCTGCTGGATCGCACGATGGAAGCGTGCCACGTTGGCGTCGCTCATGCCGGCCGGTGCGTAGACCGCGAGAAAGTCCGAGGCGGCGAGCTCGCCCAGGCCGACGTCGCCGAACGAGGGCACGCCGGGCAGCAGCGGTGTGGATCGAGTGACGGCCACGGCCTGCAGCTTGCCGGCGCGCTGGTACTGCAGGATGTCGGCCACCGGCAGCACCGCGGCGCTGACCTGCCCGCCCAGCAGATCCTGGACGGCGGGGGCCGTGCCCTTGTACGCGATGGGCTGGACCTCGGTCTTGGTGAGCTGCGCAAAGCGGCCCACGATGAATTCAGGCGCACTGCCCGGCGCCGGTACGGCGATGTTCCGGTCCGCCGGCACCTTCGCGAAGTAATCGGCCAGATCCTTGATCGAACGTGCCTGGGTCTTCGGATTCGCGACCAGCGTGAGCTCGAAGCTCGCGAAGGGGCTGACCGGCCTCAGGTCCACGGCGGTGTCGAAGCCGGGTGCCTTCAGGATCAATGGCACGGTCACGACGGTGTGGCCGTTGGTGAAGAACAGCACCGAGCCGTTGGCTGGCGCGCCCTTCGTGTAGCGTGCCGCGATCTGGCCGCCGGCGCCCGCACGGTTCTCGACGATCACCGGCTGTCCGAGCAAGTCCGGCAGCTTCTCGGCGAGGATGCGCGCGCCGATGTCGGCCGACCCGCCGGCCGGATAGCCGACCACCAGCGTGATCGGCCCCTTGTAGTCTTGTGCGAAGACTGACGCGGTTCCCAGCGCGCAGAGCGCGAACGATGCACGGAGCCATCGGCTCCAACCCAGACGCAACATGCCAACTCCTTCAGGACGTCGTGAACAACATGCGCCTTAGCTTAGGAATGGCTGTCGCTGGCCATGTCCCGATCCGGCAGGACGGGCCGCAATCCGGCGGCGATCTTGTCCGGGCCGCGCGCGTTGCCGGTGCCAGTGCCAGTGCCGTTGCCGGCACGGCCCGCTTTCAGTCGCCGATGCCGTCCGTCCAGCCATGGCGCCGCGCGATCCGCTGTGCGGCGGCCATGCGTGCCTCCGTCGACGGCGCGACGGCGGCGCGCACCCGCGCCACCAGGTCGGCAGGCGCGGTGGTGGGTGAACCGCCGTCGAAGGGTGGCGCCGGTGCGTATTCCATGGCGAGCTGCATGCCTTGCGCGCGCAGGTCGCCGTGCAGGCGCGCCGCGATGGTCAATGCGAAATCGATGCCCGCCGTGACGCCGCCGCCGGTGATGCGGTTGCGGTCGATCACCACACGCTCTGCGACCGGCTCGGCGCCGAAGTGGCGCAGCACCTCCATCGCAGTCCAGTGCGTGGCGGCCTTGTAGCCGCGCAGCAGCCCGGCGGCGCCAAGCACCAGCGCGCCGGTGCAGACCGACGTGATCCATTGCGCCCGAGGTGCCCGTTCGGCCAGGAAGTCGATGGTCTGCGCGTCTTCCATCAGCACGTTCACGCCGGGTCCGCCACCGATGAAGAGCAGGTCCAGCGGCGGCGCGTCGTCCATGCGCATGCTGGGCAGTTCGCGCAGGCCGATGTCGGTGACGACCGGCTCCAGCGTCTTCGCGAGCACGTGCACCTGGGTGTCGGGCAGACGCGCGAACACGTCGAGAGGCCCGGCGAAGTCGAGGCTGGTCATGCCGGGGAAGATCAGCATGCCGATGCGGAAGGGTGCGCGCGCCGGCGCCGTGTTCGTCGCCGTCATCGGGCAGCGTCCGCCACCGCGACGCACTCGATCTCGAGCAGCATGCGCGGATCGGGCAACGACAGCACGATGGACGTCGTGCGGGCCGGGTAGGGCGCGGGGCCGAAGGCCTCTGCATAGCGCGCATTCATCGCGGGCACGTCCTGCAGGCGCGTCAGCAGCACGTTGACCTTCAGCAGCGAGCGCATCGAGCCACCCGCCGCGGCGAGGATCTGGTGCAGCGTGGCGACCGCCTGGTCGAACTGCTTGTCGAAGTCGCCCTCGTCGATGCTGCCGTCGGCGTAGTAGCCGGGCGTGCCCGAGATGAAGAGCAGGTCGCCGAAGCGGGTGGCGGCGGACAGCGGTGGCGTCTTGAAGCGGCCCGGCGAGGGGATGTGCTGGATGTCGGTCATGTCGGCGAAGTTTCCTTGGTATGGCGTGAAGAGTCAGTGCAGCGGCACGAGCACGCGCCGCGTGGCGGCTGGCGCTTCGCCGAACTGCCGGCGGTACTGCGCCGCGAAATGGCCCGGATGCTGGAAGCCCCAGCGCTGCGCGATGTCGGCGACGCTATCGGCGCTGCGCTGCAGTTCGGCGCGCACCGCGGCGAGCCGCGCGCTGCGTACGTAGGCGGCGGGCGTGGTTTGGCGGAAGGTCCGAAAGCCGTCGAACAGTGTCCGTACGCTGACCTGTGCGTGCCGCGCGATCTCTTCGGTGGCGGGCGCGCGCGCGAGATTGGCGTGGATGAACTCCTCGGCACGGCGTACATGGCGCGGCGCGATCTGCGGGGCCGGTTTCAGCAGTGCGGCGCTGTGGTTGTGCGGCTGCGCAAGGAGCAGTGTCGACAGCACCATGCGCTCCATTGCCGCCATCGCCGGCGCGGGGAAATCGGCCAGGCTGCTGCGTTGCAGCATGTCCAGTGCCGCCGCCACGGGCTCCCAGGCAGCCCAGGCTCCGGTGCCGCGCGCCATGCCTGGCTCGAAGCGAAGTGCATCGGCAGGCCGATGGCCCAGCAGCTCTTCCAGCTGCGCCATCAGTTGCGACTGAGCGATGCGCAGCACCAGCACGTCCAGGTCGCGGCTGTAGTGCACCTGCGCCACGTGAGGCACGTCGATCAGTGCGTAATGCGCGTGGTCCATCGGCGTGTTGCCGCCGGCATACGACGCGATGCCGTTGCCGGCGCGCGGCATCTGCAGCAGCAGCACCTCGGCGCGGTCCTGCGGCCGCACCGTGGCAGGCGCGCCATAGGCCAGCGCGCTCAGCGACATGTGCGGCGTGATGTCGCGGATCGAGAAGCGCAGCCGCAAGGCATCGCCGCGCGGCACCGACAGCTGGTGGCGCGACCACTCGCGGTTGAGGATGTGCGCGCCTTCCGACAACGAGTCGCTGCGGTACGTTCTGCTCTGCATGGATCACTCCTGGATGGAATGTAGATGCCCGTTGCGCCGGTCGGACGAAAAGCGGCAACGGGGGCCGAGATCCGGCAGCAGAAATCGTGCCCCGTCCCGTCGTGCGTGATCAGGCGACGGCTTGTGACCGGGCGAGATGCGCGTGGATCAGCGCCACCACCGCCGCACCTTCGCCGATGGCGCCACCCACGCGCTTCACCGAGCCCGAGCGCACGTCGCCCACTGCGAACACGCCAGGTACGCTGGACTCCAGCGCCGCCGCCTGGCGCGCGGGAAAGCCGCCACGCGCCTCCTGGCCCGTCAGCACGAAGCCGTGCCGGTCGACGGCCACGCCGCAGCCGTCGAGCCAGCGCGTCTCGGGCTCGGCGCCGATGAAGAGAAACACGTTGCGTGCCGGGCAGTCGTAGGTTTCGCCTGAAATCCGGTGGCGCCAGCTGGCGCCTTGCAGCCCCGATGACGGATCACCCTGCAGACCCGCGAGCTCGGTATGCGGATGCAGTTCGATGTTCGGTGTGGCCTCGATGCGGTCGATCAGGTAGCGCGACATGCTGGCGGCCAGCGACGGCCCGCGCACGAGGATGTTGACCTTGGCGGCCTGCTGCGACAGGAACACCGCCGCCTGGCCCGCCGAGTTGCCGCCGCCGACCAGCGCGATCTCCTGCCGGCTGCACATCCGTGCTTCGATGGCGGATGCCCAGTACCAGACGCCGCGGCCTTCGTAGTCCGCCAGATTCGGAACTTCCGGTCGCCGGTAGCGGGCGCCGCTGGCGACCACCACCGTCCGTGCGCGCAGCCGTCGGCCGTCGGCCAGCAGAACCGACAGGTCGCCGCCTGACGTGGCGCCGCTGCAGTCGAGCGATGCGACTTCGGCCGGAATCAGCAGTTCGGCGCCGAACTTCTGTGCCTGCACGTAGGCGCGGCCGGCCAGCGCGCCGCCGGAAATGCCGGTCGGGAAGCCGAGGTAGTTTTCGATGCGCGCGCTGGCACCGGCCTGGCCACCGAATGAGCGGCAGTCGAGCACGATCACGCGCAATCCTTCGGAGGCGGCGTACACCGCCGTCGCAAGGCCGGCCGGGCCTGCGCCGACCACGATCACATCGAACAGCTCGTCGTGCGCGATCGTGTCGACCATGCCCAGGCAGCGTGCGAGCGCGTTGTCGGTCGGGTGCGTGAGCACGGCGCCGTTCGGGCACACCACCAGCAGCTCGCTCTCGCCATATTGCTCGAGCAATGCGGCTGCGTCGCTGTCCTGCGTGGAATCGACGACCTGGTAGGGGTAGCCGTTGCGGCCGAGAAAGTTCTGCAGGCGCATCACGCCGGCCGACTGCGGCGGACCCATCAGGACGGGGCCGCTCGCGCCCGACTCGATCAGCGCGACGCGGCGCAGGATCATGGCGCGCACCAGCCGTTCGCCGAGATCGGCCTCGGCGATGATCAGCGCCCGCAGCTGGGCGGGCGGAACCAGCAGTGTCTCGGTGTCACCGTCCGCATGGCCGTCGACCAACGCCGGCCGGCCGGACAGTTGCGCGACTTCGGCCAGGAACTGGCCGGGGCCCTGGCGATCGATCGGCACCACGTGACCGAGGCCATCGCGCTGCGTGATCCATACCGCGCCCTTGAGCACGACGAACATGCCCGGGCCGGGATCGCCGGCCCGGAACAGACAACTGCCATCCGCGTGACGTTGCACCGTGCCGAAACGACGCACGCGCGCAATGTCGGCGTCACTGAGCACCGGAAACATCTGATGGCGCCGGGTTTCGACTTCAATCTTCTCGTTGGCGGCCATGCAGGCTCCTGAGTCTCGGAGCCTGCATTAAAGACGATGCGCGCTCCGTCACGCAATTGCCACGGCACCGACACGTGTTGTTCATGGCGACTCGCGAGACTTTCGTGCAAAGAAAGGGCTTCCATGAAAGAGCTTCCGAACCCGACGTTCCCGATTTCGCAGCTGGGCGCGCGTTCTGCGTTCTGGCGCGCACCTCCGGCGGCTCGCGTCGCCAGCGTGGCGTCGGTGCAGCCGGCGCCGGTCGCGGTGCCGGCATCGGCCGCCGCAGCGACGGCCACCGGCAACGGCATCACCGTGGGCTGGGCCCGTCACCTCGACGAAGTCCGCGCGGCTCAGCGCCTGCGCCATGACGTGTTCGCCGGCGAAATGGGCGCACGGCTGTCGACCACCATCGCCGGCCACGACGTCGATCTGTTCGACGATTTCTGCGAGCACCTCCTGGTGCGTGACGACGCAACGCAGCAGGTCATCGGCACCTACCGTGTGCTGACGCCGGCCCAGGCCCGTCGCATCGGCAGCACCTACAGCGACACCGAATTCGATCTGACGCGCCTGCGCGACCTGCGCGAGCGCATGGTCGAGCTGGGCCGCAGCTGCGTGCACCCGGACCATCGCCACGGTGGCGTGATCCTCGCACTGTGGGGCGCGCTGGCCGGCTTCATGCACCGCAACCGGCTCGACACGATGATCGGCTGCGCCAGCATTCCGATGTGGCACAACGGCGTGACCAGCGGCGATGCAGCAGCCAGCATCTGGCGCCAACTGTCGGCGACGCACATGGCGCCGGTGCGCTATCAGGTGCAGCCGCGGTTGCCACTGCCGGTCGAGCGCCTGAACGGCATGCTCGATGTGGAGCCGCCCGCACTGATCAAGGGCTATCTGCGCCTGGGCGCCAAGGTGCTGGGCGCGCCGGCCTGGGATCCGGATTTCAACTCCGCCGACCTGCCGATGCTGATGCGCATCGAGGACCTGCCGTCACGCTATCGGAAGCATTTCCTGGGTGCATGAGTCTGTCATCTGCTTTGTGACAGCTGTCACATGGATGTCATAAGCCCTTTCGACACTGTCATGTTTCCGCTGACACGCGTCCCCGAGGGCGATGCGCCAGAATCCGTGACCATGCCCCTTTCACCCGCCGACGCCGAGTCTTCAGTCGGCGTTGCCGCCACCGCACCGCCGCCCACGCTGTCCCTGCTCGACCGCGATCACAGCATCCTGGCTTTCAACGAGCGTGTGCTGGACTGGGCGCGCCGGTCCGAAGTGCCGCTGATCGAGCGACTTCGGTATCTGTGCATCGTGTCATCGAACCTCGACGAGTTCTTCGAAGTCCGGGTCGCGCCGCATCTGGTGGCGGACAGCGTCGGCGATCAGGTCGGCAACTATTCGGTCGAATCCTTCGAGAAGCTGTCGGCTGCCGCGCACAAGCTCGTGGCCACCCAGTACGCGCTGTACAACGACGCGCTGATGCCGGCTTTCGCCACGCACGATGTTCATATCGTGTCGCACGGTGAGCGCAACCCTGCGCAGCGCAAGTGGGTCCATGACTACTTCGAGCGCGAGGTGCGCCCGCTGCTGATTCCCGTGGGTCTCGATCCGTCGCACCCGTTCCCGCAGGTGGCCAACAAGTCGCTCAACTTCATCGTGCGGCTCGGCGGCAAGGATGCGTTCGGCCGCGAGAACCCGATCGCGATCCTGAAGGTGCCTCGCGTATTGCCGCGGGTCATCCGCATGCCGGCGAAGGTGTCCGGCGGCAAGACGCTGCTGGTGGCCCTGTCGAGCATCGTGCGGGCGCATCTGTCGAGCATGTTCCCGGGCCGCGAGGTCGGCGAGTTCTCGCAGTTCCGCGTCACGCGCCATTCCGATCTGGCCGTGGATGAGGAAGACGTCAAGAACCTGCGCACCGCACTGCGCCAGGGGCTGCAGCATCGCCATTACGGCCAGGCCGTGCGCCTCGAGGTGTCCGCGAGTTGCGCTGAATCGCTGGCGAGCTTTCTGCTCGCGCAGTTCAACCTGCCGCCAATGGCGCTGTACCGCGTGCACGGGCCGGTCAATCTGGCGCGCTTCACGCAGGTCATCGACCTGATCGACGATCCGCGTCTGAAGGACTTGCGCTTCGAGCCCTACCAGGCTTCCTTCCCGATCACGTTGTCGCCGGGCCAGTCGTTCTTCGATCGGCTGCAGCGCGGCGACGTGCTGATCCACCAGCCTTTCGAAAGCTTCGACGGCGTGCTGTCCTTCCTGCGCGAAGCCGTGCAGGACCCGCAGGTGCTGGCGATCAAGCAGACGATCTATCGCACCGGCACCGATTCGGCGCTGATGGACCTGCTGCGTGAAGCGGTGCGGCGCGGCAAGGAAGTGATGGTGGTGGTCGAGCTCAAGGCGCGCTTCGACGAAGAGGCCAACATCAACTGGGCCGAGATGCTGGAATCGATCGGCGCCCAGGTCGTCTATGGTGTGGTCGGCTTGAAGACCCACGCGAAGATGCTGCTGGTGACCCGGCGCGAAGGCAAGCAGCTTCGGCGCTATGGCCATCTGTCGACCGGCAACTACAACCCCCGCACGGCCAGTCTGTACACCGACATCAGCCACCTGACGGCCGATCCGCTGCTGACGTCCGACATGGAGGCCGTGTTCGTGCATCTGGCGAGCCAGAGCCGGCTGCCGAAGCTCAACCGCATGTGGCTCGCGCCCTTCGATCTGCACCGCAACCTTGTCGCGCAGATCGATGCGCTGGGTGCCGCCTCGGCGGCGGGCGAGCCCACGCGGATCGTGGCGAAGATGAATGCGCTGACCGACGAGGCGCTGATCGCAGCGCTGGTGCGCGCCGGGCAGCAGGGCGTCAAGATCGACCTGATCGTGCGCGGCGCCTGCACGCTGCCCGCCCAGGTGCCGGGGCTGACGGACAACATCCGCGTGCGTTCCGTCATCGGTCGATTTCTGGAGCATTCGCGCGTCTTCTACTTCCGGAACGGGAAGGACGAGTCGCTCTACCTGTCCAGCGCCGACTGGATGAACCGCAACATGATGCGACGCATCGAACTCGCCTGGCCGGTGACGGACCCGGTGCTTCGCCAGCGTCTCATCGACGAATGCCTGGTGGCTTACCTGCACGACGGGCGCGACGCGTGGGACCTGGGTGCCGACGGCATCTACCACCGGGTCAACAGCGACACGCATGCGGGTGAGGAGGGCGCCTCCAGAACCATCGAGGCCCACGGCGCCCAGTCTGCGCTGATGGGCCGTTATGCCTCGCGCGGGCTGCGCCGTGTGGCGCCGCGCGGCTGAAAGGAATGACCATGGACCTGATCTTCTGGCGGCATGCCGAAGCCGATGACTGGACGGAAGGCTGCGACGACATGCAGCGCTCGCTCACGCCGCGTGGCGAGAAGCAGGCCAAGCGGATGGCGGGCTGGCTCGACCGGCAATTGCCCGAGGGCACGCGCATCGTGAGCAGTCCGGCAAGGCGCTGCGAGCAGACCGCACTCGCGCTTGGTCGCAAGTACAAGCTGCGGGCCGAACTCGCACCGGACGCCACGCCGGACGCGCTGCTGGCCGCTGCCGGCTGGCCGCACAGCAAGTCGGTGGTGCTGATGATCGGCCACCAGCCCGCGCTGGGTCAGGCGATCTCGCTGTTGCTGGGTCTGCAGCAGGACAGCTGTGCGGTGCGCAAGGGCGCCGTGTGGTGGATTCGAACCCGGGAACGCGACGGCGACGTGCAGACCGTCGTGGTGACGGTGCAGGCGCCCGAGCTGCTCTGATCCGGGCGGTGCGCCGAGGTCGTTCTCAGCAGCCGCCGAGTTCGACCCGCCAGTTGGTCTTCTGCCAGGCCAGCACTTCTTCGCGCAGCAGGTAGGCGGATTGCGGATACAGATCGGCCCAGCCGTCGCGGCAGCCGATCGTGAAAAGCCGCCCCGACGCCTGCACACGCAGCGCCGACACTTCCGGCTCGCGCCGTGCGTGGCACAGGATCACCGCCAGTCGCAACGACAGCAGTTGGGTCGCGAGCGTGGCGTCGTCGAGCGCGGTCTCGAGCTTGCGCAGCTTGCCGCGATGGCCGAGCACCAGCTGGCTCAGATGATGCAGTTCGTTGCTTGCGAAGCCCGGTGCGTCCGCGTTGTCCAGGATGTAGGCCCCGTGCTTGTGATAGTCGCTGTGTGAGATCTGTGCACCGATCTCGTGCAATTGCGCCGCCCATCCCAGTTTGCGCAACGCCCGGCCGGCGCTGCTCAGCGTGCTGCCACCCCGTGCCGCGGGGACGAACTGCACGAAGAGCGCGGAGGCGGTGTCGCCGACGCGCTTCGCTTGCGCCGCGTCCACCGAGAAGCGGGCTGCGAGCCGTGCAACGGTGGTGGCGCGCAAGTCGGCCACGCTGTCGTCGCGCTCCAGCAGCTCGTAAAGCACGCCATGCCGCAGGGCGCCTTGCGCGACCTTCATCTCACGGATGCCGAGCAGGTCGAATACGGCGCGCAGCACGCTGACGCCGCCGCCGATCACCGCCTTGCGATCCTCGCGCATGCCTTCCATGCGCAGCCTGTCGGCGTTGCCGGCCTTCAGCAGGCGATCGAGCAGCCAGTCCAGCCCTTCGCGCGTGACCACGCCTGGCTTGGCGCCAGAGGCGACCAGCACATCGCTCACGGCGCCGATCGTGCCGGACGCACCATAGGCGACGTCCCACTGGCTTGGGGCGTAGCTGCCGAGCGCATCTTCCAGGACTGCCTTGGCCGCGACCTCGGCCGCACGGAACGCGCCGGCCGTGAACTGTCCCTGCGGGAAATGCTTCATCGACCAGGCGACGCTGCCGACCCGGTAGGACTCCATGACCTGGGCTTCGAGTGCGCGGCCGATGATCATTTCGGTCGAACGGCCGCCGATGTCGACGACGAGTCGACGTTCGCGGCCGGACACGTCGTCGTGCGGCAGCATGTGGGCGACGCCCTGGTAGATCAGGCGTGCCTCTTCGCGACCCGGGATGACATCGATGCCAAAACCCAGTGCGGTGCGGGCGCGCAGCAGGAATTCGTCGCGGTTGCGCGCTTCGCGCAGCGTCTGGGTGGCTACCGCGCGCACCTGCGAGCGCTTGAAGCCCGCGAGCCGCTCGCCGAAACGCGCGAGCGCATCCCAGCCGCGTTGCATGGCTTCGGGTGTCAGGTTGCGGGCGCTGTCGAGTCCGTTGCCCTGGCGAACGGTTTCCTTCAGGTATTCGGTGCGGTGGATCTGGCCGTGGTCGACGCGACCGATTTCGAGGCGAAAGCTGTTGGAGCCGAGGTCGACTGCTGCGAGAAGGGTGCCGTTTTGCATGTTGAGTGAGGCGGCCTGTGCGGGAAAAGAAAGAGGAAAAACGGCCGCTGCGATGGTAGCGCTCAGCACATTCCGCGCCTGTGACGATTGTGTGACAGCGTCATAAAGCATTCGGCCCCGAATCCGGGCGAAATCACCGCTTTTCACTGGAGGGCGCGATGTCACATCGATGTCACACAAGCTTTCTAAAGTCCGCTTCAACCCGATTCGGGATGACCCGTACCTCTTCAAAGGAAGCTTCCATGAAAACGACGTTCAAATTTGCAGCCATCGGCCTCGCCGCTGCCGCCTTCTTCCCCGCATTCGCACAGGACGTGACCGGCGCTGGCGCCAGCTTCCCCGCGCCGCTGTACTCCAAGTGGGCCAGCGACTTCAACAAGGCCACCGGCACGAAGGTGAACTACCAGTCGGTCGGTTCGGGCGCCGGTCTGAAGCAGATCGAAGCCAAGACAGTCGACTTCGGCGCTTCCGACGCACCGCTGAAGGACGACGAACTGGCCGCCAAGGGCCTGATGCAGTTCCCCACCGTCATCGGCGGCGTGATCCCCGTGGTCAACATCCAGGGCATGAAGGCCGGCGAACTCAAGCTGAGCGGCCAGGTCCTCGGCGACATCTATCTGGGCAAGATCACCAAGTGGAACGACCCCGCCATCAAGGCACTGAATGGCTCGCTGGCACTGCCTGACGCCGCCATCGCACCGGTTCGCCGTGCTGACGGTTCCGGCACCAGCTTCCTGTTCACGAACTACCTGTCGAAGGTCAATGCCGAGTGGAAGAGCAAGGTCGGCGAAGGCACGGCCGTGAACTGGCCCGTCGGCACCGGCGGCAAGGGCAATGAAGGCGTTGCAGCATTCGTGAAGCAACTGCCGAACTCGATCGGCTACGTCGAATACGCCTACGTCAAGCAAAACAAGATGACGTATGCCCAGATGCAGAATGCCGCCGGCAATTTCGTGTCGCCTGACGACACGGCGTTCAAGGCCGCTGCCGTTGCAGCCGAGTGGGACAAGAGCTTCTACCAGGTCCTGACGAACCAGGCCGACAAGGGCGCATGGCCCATCACCGGCGCGACCTTCATCCTGATGCAGAAGGTGCAGGACAAGCCGGCCAATGCTGCCAGCGTTCTGAAGTTCTTCGAATGGGCCTACAAGACCGGCGACAAGACGGCCGACGATCTGGACTACGTCCCGATGCCTGACGCCGTGAAGGCCACCATTGCCAAGTCGTGGGGTCAGATCAAGGACACCTCGGGCAACGTCGTCACGGCAGCTGCCGCCAAGTAAGCCACATCGGCGCGCCGCATGGGCAACCCGCTCGACGACGCGCCGACCATGGAGCGACCCGTGTCATCCACATTCCCCACCAACGCTTCCGCGCTCGACCTGAAGGCCGAGCGCGAGCGCGCATCCGACAATCCGCCACCGGCCAAGCGGCCGCGCACCGGCGCTGCGACCGACCGTCTGTTCGGCATGGCGGCCAAGGGCGCCGCGCTGCTGACGCTTGCCATGCTGATCGGCATCCTGCTGTCGCTGATCGCCGGCGCATGGCCAGCCATCTCCAAGTACGGCCTCGGCTTTCTCACCAGCTCGGTGTGGGATCCGGTGAAGGACGAGTACGGTGGGCTGGTGATGATCTACGGCACGCTCGCCACCTCGCTGATCGCATTGATCATCGCGGTGCCGGTGAGCTTCGGCATTGCGCTGTTCCTGACCGAGCTGTCGCCCTCGTGGCTCAAGCGCCCGCTGGGCACGGCCATCGAACTGCTCGCCGCAGTGCCGTCGATCGTCTACGGCATGTGGGGTCTGCTGGTGTTCGGGCCGATCCTGTCGACCTATGTGCAGCAGCCGCTGCAGAAGCTGCTGACCGGCGTGCCCGTGCTCGGTAGCCTGGTGTCGGGTCCGCCGGTGGGTATCGGCATCCTGTCCGCCGGCATCATCCTTGCGATCATGATCATTCCGTTCATCGCCTCGGTGATGCGCGACGTGTTCGAGGTGACACCGCCGCTGCTCAAGGAATCCGCCTATGGCCTGGGCTCCACCACCTGGGAGGTCGTCTCCAAGGTCGTGCTGCCGTATACCAAGGCTGGTGTGGTCGGTGGCGTCATGCTCGGCCTGGGCCGTGCGCTGGGCGAGACCATGGCGGTCACCTTCGTGATCGGCAACACCAATCAGCTCAATTCGCTGTCCGTCTTCGAGGCGGCCAACAGCATCACCTCGGCACTTGCCAACGAATTCGCCGAAGCCGGCGCAGGCCTGCACCAGGCTGCACTGATGTATCTCGGCCTCGTGCTGTTCTTCATCACCTTCGTCGTGCTGTCGCTGTCCAAGCTGCTGCTGCAACGCATGAAGAAGAGCGAAGGAACGAAGTCATGACCACGGCAGAAAAACTCCTGGCGGCTCAGACCCTGAACGCCACGCGCGCCGCGAAATTCGCCAGCCGCAAGCGCGTCAACCAGATCGCGTTGACGCTTTCCCTGGCCGCGATGGCCTTCGGCGTGTTCTGGCTGGTGTGGATCCTGTGGGAAACGCTGCGCCAGGGCATCGGCGGCCTCGCGCTTGCCACCTTCACCGAAATGACGCCGCCGCCCAACGAAGAGGGCGGTATTGCCAATGCGATCTTCGGCTCGGTCGTGATGGTGGCGCTGGCAACCTTCGTCGGTACGCCGATCGGGATCATGGCCGGTATCTACCTGGCCGAATACAACCCGAAGGGCTGGCTGTCGTCGGTGACGCGCTTCGTCAACGACATCCTGCTGTCGGCGCCGTCCATCGTGATCGGCCTGTTCGTCTATGCCGTGGTGGTCGCCTACTTCAAGACTTTCTCGGGTCTGGCCGGTGCGCTGGCACTGGCCCTGATCGTGATTCCGGTGGTGATCCGCACCACCGAGAACATGCTTCAACTGGTGCCGCCAGGCTTGCGCGAAGCGGCCTACGCGCTCGGCACGCCGAAGTGGAAGGTCATCATCAGCATCACGTTGCGCGCTGCCCGCGCCGGTGTGGTGACAGGCATCCTGCTGGCCGTGGCCCGCATTGCCGGTGAAACCGCGCCGTTGCTGTTCACCGCGCTCAACAACCAGTTCTGGACGGCCGACGTCACGCAGCCGATGGCCAGCCTGCCGGTGACCATCTTCAAGTTCGCGATGAGCCCGTACGAGAACTGGCAACAGCTGGCCTGGGCCGGCGTGTTCCTGATCACCGTTGCGGTGCTGGGCCTGAATATCCTTGCGCGAGTCTTGACGCGCTCCAAAATCTGAACAGGGCAATCCACATGCCAACCACCCTCGCACAACCGACGCGCTCGAAGATCTCGGTCAAGGACCTGAACTTCTATTACGGCAAGTTCCACGCCCTGAAGGGCATCAATCTCGAGATCCCCGAGAACAAGGTCACGGCCTTCATCGGTCCGTCGGGCTGCGGCAAGTCGACGCTGCTGCGTACCTTCAATCGCATGTTCGAGCTTTATCCCGAGCAGCGCGCCGAAGGCACCATCGCGCTGGACGGCGAGAACCTGCTGACCAGCAAGCAGGACGTGGCGCTGATCCGCGCCAAGGTCGGCATGGTGTTCCAGAAGCCGACGCCGTTCCCGATGTCGATCTACGACAACATCGCTTTCGGCGTGAAGCTGTTCGAGAATCTCAGCGCCAGCGACATGGACGACCGCGTCGAATGGGCCCTGAAGAAGGCCGCGCTCTGGACCGAAGTGCGCGACAAGCTGCAACAGAGCGGCTCGGGACTCTCCGGCGGCCAGCAGCAGCGCCTGTGCATTGCACGTGGTATCGCGATCAAGCCTGAAGTGCTGCTGCTCGACGAACCCTGCTCGGCACTCGATCCGATCTCGACCGCCAAGATCGAGGAACTGATCGCCGAGCTGAAGAGCGAGTACACCGTGGTCATCGTGACGCACAACATGCAGCAGGCGGCCCGCTGCAGCGACTACACGGCTTACATGTACCTTGGCGACCTGATCGAGTTCGGCGCGACGGAACAGATGTTCTTCAAGCCGCAGCGCAAAGAGACCGAGGACTACATCACGGGCCGTTTCGGCTAAGGAGACAGACATGACCGAGAAGCATCTTTCCAGCCAGTTCGACAGCGAGCTCAATGGCGTCTCGTCGCGCGTGATGGAGCTCGGCGGCATGGTCGAGTCGCAGATTCAGCAGGCGGTCTACGCATTGGCGCAGTTCGACTCCGAAGCCGCCGACCGCGTGATGGAAACCGAAGTGCGCGTGAACGCGATGGAGATCGAGATCGACCGCGAACTGTCGTCGATCATCGCGCGCCGCCAGCCGACCGCCCGCGACCTGCGCCTGCTGATCGCGATCAGCAAGACCACCGCCAACCTGGAGCGCGTGGGCGACGAGGCCAACAAGATCGCGCGCATGGTCAAGTCGATCATCGAGAGCGGCTCGGCTCGCGCGCTGCCGTCGACCGAACTTCGCATCGCCGCCGACATGGCATCGGGCCTGCTGCGCAAGGCGCTCGACGCCTTCGCCCGGCTCGACACGTCGGCTGCGCTGTCGATCCTGAAGGACGACGACCTGATCGACAAGGAGTTCGACGGTTTCGTGCGCAAGCTGGTCACCTACATGATGGAAGACCCGCGCACGATCTCCGCCAGCCTCGACCTGCTGTTCCTGGCCAAGGCCATCGAACGCATCGGCGATCATGCGAAGAACATCGCGGAATTCATCATCTACATCGTCAAGGGCGCCGACGTGCGGCACACTTCGATGCAGGAAATCGAATCCGCATTGCAATGAACCTCCCCCAGGCTTCGCGCACTGCGTGTCGCTTCGCCACCCCCTTCGAGGGGGCAATGCCTGCGGTCCGGCTGAGCCGGTTCCGCGGCATCCACCGGATTGCGCTGGAACCTGCGGGAGTGTTTCTTGGGGAGTGGGAAGTGAGTAAACAACATGAAGAAACCCAGAGTCCTGATCGTTGAAGACGAGTCCTCGATCGCCGAGCTGATCGCGGTCAACCTGCGCCACAACGGTTTCGAGCCGATCTGGGCTGAAGACGGCGCAGCCGCCCAGCGCGAGATCGATGCATTCCTGCCTGATCTGATCCTGCTCGACTGGATGCTTCCGGGCCAGAGCGGGCTGCAACTGGCACGTCATTGGCGCAAGGACGCGCGCACCAAGGCCATTCCCATTCTGATGCTGACAGCGCGCGGCGATGAGCCGGACAAGGTGGCAGGGCTCGATGCCGGTGCCGACGACTACATCACCAAACCGTTCTCGACGCAGGAAATGCTGGCGCGCATTCGCGCAGTGCTGCGCCGGCGTGCGCCCGAAGCCGTGACCGAACGTGTCGAGATCGGCGAACTGGTGCTCGACACGGCCACCCACCGCGTGACCTGGCAGGGTGCGCCGCTGAAGATCGGCCCGACCGAATTCAAGCTGCTCGGCTACCTGATGCAGCACGCGGAGCGCGTGCACAGCCGCGCGCAACTGCTCGACAAGGTATGGGGTGACCACGTCTACATCGAGGAGCGCACGGTCGACGTGCACGTGAAGCGCCTGCGCGAGTCGCTCGGCGCCGCGTCGTCGATGGTCGAGACTGTCCGTGGCGCAGGCTACCGGCTGACCACGCAGGCCACTGTTTGATCCGGTTTCCGTCTTCGGGCCGCCGCGGATAATCGCGCGCCATGCCTTTTCGTATTGCCACGTTTCTCGTGGCTTCCATCGTGTTCGCTGCGGGCGCATGGGGCCTGGGTGGAGCGCGTTTCATCTGGTTGGGCGCCTGGCTCGGCGCGTTGTCCTGGCTCGGTCTGGATGCCTGGCGCGGCGGACGGCTGCTGCGTGCATTGCGCAACGACGTCGCTGCGCTCCCCACGCGTGGCGCGGGGGTGTGGGGTGAAGTGGCCGATCGCGTCCGCAAGCTTCTGCGTGAGCGCGACCAGCAGATCCGCCAAGCCGAGGAACGGCTGCAGGAATTTCTCGCGGCCATTCAGGCCTCGCCGAACGGTGTGGTGTTGATCGACGAGCAGGGGCGAATCGAATGGTCGAATCAGACCGCCGCCGAGCAGTTCGGCATCGATGCCGAGCGCGATCTGCAGCAGCACCTCGTGAACCTCGTGCGCGACCCGGCCTTCGTGGCCTACCTGGCTTCCTGGAACTACAGCCGTGACGTCGTGATCGATGGCCCGGCGCTGTCGAGCCAACGCCGAAGCCATCCGCTGAGGCTGTCGGTGCAGGTGCATCCGTATGCGGGCAATCGCCGCATGCTGCTCACACGCGACGTCACGTCGCTCGAGCAGGCGGAGGCGATGCGGCGCGACTTCGTGGCGAACGTGTCGCACGAGATCCGGACGCCGCTCACGGTGCTGGCGGGTTTCGTCGAGACGCTGCAGACCCTGCCGCTCGATGTGTCCGAGCGCTCGCGCTACCTGGGCTTGATGGCGCAGCAGTCGCATCGGATGGAGACCCTCGTCAACGATCTGCTGACACTGTCCCGCCTCGAAGGGAGCGCGATGCCGTCGGTCAATCAGTGGACGCGCATGCGTGCGCTGATGGCGCATTGCGAGGACGAGGCACGCGGCCTTTCGGGGCGGCTTTCACCGCAGCAGGGCCACCGCCTGTCGTTTGTCATCGATGCCGATTCCGAGGTGGCGGGCATGGCGACCGAACTGCAGAGCGCGATGTCCAATCTGCTGAGCAATGCCATCCGCTACACACCTGGCGGTGGCGAGGTGGCCGTGACGTGGCGCACGTTGCCGGACGGTCGTGGCGAATACGCGGTGCGTGACAGCGGGCCGGGCATTGCCGCGGAGCACATTCCCCGGTTGACGGAGCGCTTCTATCGGGTCGATCGCAGCCGTTCCCGCGAGACGGGCGGTACGGGTCTCGGCTTGGCCATCGTCAAGCATGTGGCGCAGCGTCATGGTGCCGAGTTCCGCATCGAGAGCACGGTGGGGCATGGGTCGCGCTTCGCGCTGATCTTCCCGGCAGGCCGTGTCCGCGAAGCGCGCGCCCACCTGCGCTGAAACCTGAGAGCAGGGAGCGCCTCCGGTCAGCGCGCGTGTTGGACGGTGCGGCGTGCGAGCGCCAGGATCAGCAGTGCGGTCATCGCCAGGGCAACGCCGCTCATCAGCCAGAACGCCATCGGCGAGCGCATGGCTTGCCAGGGGCCGAGTCCGCGATAGGCCAGCAGGTAGCTGCCGCCGAGCCCCACGCCCCACAGCATCGTGCTGTACAGCACCAGCGGAAGCACCGTCACGCGGTAACAGCGAAGTACAAAGACGCACAGCACCTGGATCGCATCCGCCAGGTGATACAGCGCTGCGACCAGGAGCAGGCCAATGGCCGATGAGATCACGGCGGGATTGTCCGAATACATGGCGGCCAATGGCTCACGCAGTGCGGCCAGGCTGGCTGCATACAACAATGCGCATGACGCAACCAGTTCGAATCCGCAACGGAAGGCATGGCGTGCCTGCGCGGGGTTCGCCGCCCCGAGCCAGAAGCTCACGCGCGCACTGGTGGCGATCGACAGCGACAGCGGCAGCATGTAGCCGACCGCGGTGAGATTGGCGGCGATCTGGTGCGCCGCCGTTGCCGTGGTGCCGAGGCGGGCGATGAAGAGCGCCATCAAGGTGAACGAGGTGACCTCGACCAGGATGGACAGGCCGCCAGGCACGCCGAGCCGCGCGAAGCGGGCGATCTGCCGCCAGTCCGGCGCCTCGATCCGACGCCAGAGCGCGTATTCCGCATAGACGGGCTGAGTGCGCAGCAGCCAGATGGCAGCGGCCAGCGTCGCCCAGTTGACCGCGAAGGTGGCCCAGCCACAGCCGACCAAGCCCATGGCCGGTACGCCGGCACCGCCGAAAGCGAACCAGATCGACAGAGGCAGCTTCAGCAGCAGCGAACCGAGTTGGAGCCATGTCACGAACTGCGGTTGGCCGATGCTCTGGTTGAGCGTGCTGAACAGTCGAAACAGCAGGGCTGGCGCGAGCGCGAAGGCCAGCACGCCCAGGTAGCTTTCGACGTCGCCTCGCATGTCGGGTGGCACGTCGGTCCAGCGCAGCAACGGGCCCGGCGCCCAGAGGACGAACATGCCCAGCACGGCGGTCATGGCGCACAGATAGAGGGCCTGCCGCAGCGAGGCGCCGACCTCGGCTTTGCGGCCCGCGCCGTGCGATTCGGCCCAGATGGGCAGCAGTGCCTGAAGGATGCCCATGAGCGAGATGTACACACTCACGAAGATGGCCGAACTCACCGACAGCGCTGCCAGCGCGCGCTCGTCATAGCGGCCCGCCACGATCGCGTCGGTGATGCTGAATCCCATCACCGCCAACTGGCCTGCGAACACCGTGCCGGCGTGCCGCGCAATCGTGCGCCGTTCACTCGTCATGCGTTCAGCGGGCGGCGATGCGCTGGTAGAGAAGCAGGTCGTCGTTGGCGCTGGTCTGACGGCGGAAGGTGCCGATCAGGCGCCACTGGTCGAGCGGGATCGACTCGTGCAAGTTCGGGATGGCATCGGCACTGATGATCAGCCACGGGCAGCCAGCGCCATCTGCGACAGGTTTCAGGTTGAAGTCGCCGTGATGGCGAAGCGCCGCGATGTGGGGTCTGCTCAGGCCCAGCTCCGCAATGCAGGCCGGTTGCGGCTCGCCGATGCGATCTGCGATGGCGCGCACTTGCGGTCCGTAGCTCAACGCATGGTCGAGGGCAGGGAGCCACAGCGTCATGCCCAGCAACCAGCACAACGCTGCACCACCGGCCGGGAGTACCAGAGTCTTCCAGAGGGCAGACCGATGCCGGCCGGTGCGCCATCGCACGAGCCAACACCATGCCACCGTGGCAGCCAGCGCGAAAAACAGCCCCAGCCAGGAAATGCTCGGCAGGTAGCCGGGCGTGAGGCGCGCAACGCTGCCAGCCATCTTGGGTGGCCAGCCGGTCTGCATGGCGATCCAGTAAGCCCAGATGATCAGCGCCGAGCCGCTGAAGAACAACAGCGTGAACCAGTCGATCAGCGCGGCCACGCTGCGGCGCAGCGTTGGCAACGCAAAGGCTGAAAGCGTGGCGAAGGCAGGCAGCCCCAGCAAGAGCGAACGCTCTGAAAAGTCGGTGGTCCAGGTGGCGCACAGTGGAACCAGTGCAAACCACAGCGGCAGCGCCACGTGCCGTGCCATGAGCTGGCGCCTCCAGCGCCAGAGTGTCCAGACCGCCAAGGGCCAGGTCGGCCAGGTGAACCACAGCAGGAGCTTGATCTGGCTGCGCACGTCGATCCACAGGCTTCGGCCTGCATGCGAACCGGGTAGCGCGATCTGCCAATGCCACAAGCCCAGGCCCAACGCGACCAGCGCCGCCAACAGTGTCAGTCCCGCGATGGCAGGCAGCGCCGCGCGGGAGTATGGCCGAGCCTCGTCCGACGTTTGCGTTTGTGCCATGCGGCGGCGGTCGAGCAACACGACGGCCAGACTGCCGAGGCCCAACGCCAGTCCAACGACGGGACCTCCGCTCAGCGTCATGCCCAGCGTGCCGATCGTCAGTGCCGTGAAGGCGCCGATCGGTCTGTAGGGCAGCGCGGCGACGCCGAAGAATATGTGAGAGACAAAGAAGAGCTGTGCGAGTGCCGGCGTGGTTTCGTGGCCCAGTTGCGCCAAACCGAGGCAGGCGAGCAATGCCAGCAATCCTCCATCGGCGATCGCCCGCGCATAGTCCTTGGGTCGGGCTTCGCCTCCGAATGCGAACGCGACTGGCTGGGCATTCGGCGTACGTGCCAAAAAATAGACCGCGTACCAGGTGACGGTGAAGATGCACCAGAGCATCAGCGCGAAGACGATCCGGACGGCAAGATCCGGGTGTAGCCACGACGGCGCGATCTTTATCGCAGCTGCGCCGATCCAATAGGGCAGCAATGCCGGCGATTCGGGACGGAGGTCGAGCAGCAGCGGGTCGAACCATCGAACGATGCTGGTGCCCGAACGGGACAATTCGGACATGTAGCCGAAGGACGTCACATCCGCGCTCTTCCACGGTCCGCGACCGAGCAGACCCGGCAGCAGGTAGGCGGCACACAACAGGAGGAGCGCCAGCCGTGGCAGTCGGCGCACGGCGTTCTGAGCAACGATCGCGGGGGTCGGCTTGTTCAATGGATCAATGTGACGAAAGAAAGCAAAAGGGCAGCGCGGTAAACCGGGCTGCCCTCGACCTGAAAACGCGTACCTTACTTGGAGGCAGCGCCAGTGGTCTTGCCGAAGCGGTTGCGGAATTTCTCAACACGGCCGCCCATGTTGTCGACCGACTTCTGGGTGCCGGTGTAGAACGGGTGCGATTCGCTCGTGGTGTCCAGCTTGAACAACGGCAGCTCACGGCCGTCGTCGGTCTTGCCCGTTTCCTTGGTGTTCGCGCACGAACGAGTCACGAACTTGAAGCCGTTCGACATGTCGACGAACAAGACTTCGCGGTAATTGGGGTGAATGCCTTCTTTTGCCATGGTGTTTTCCTTTGGGGTCGATGCAAGAGCCACAGGCACTACAAATCAGAGATGACTTGTTCCGACGGGAGGGGCGATACGCTGACTCAACCCACCATCTTCGGCCGCACTTTTCGCGTAGCCCACGATTATGGCATAGCGATGCCTTTTCGTGAAGATGGGGTTCGAATCCAGGCCAGTCGATGCAATCGGCATTCCACGCTGGGAGGTTTGTGCTGAACAGCGCTTCTCTGGGTGTTGCCGCCGCCGCCAAGAGGGCAGCTGCAGCCAAAGCAGCGGACGCCAGGCGTCACGCTGCCCGAGGCAAGGGAAGACCCTAGCCCCCGCGACGCATCATGTCGAAGAACTCGACATTGGTCTTCGTCGCCTTCATGTTCTTGAGCATCAACTCCATCGACTCGATCTCATCCATGTTGTACATGAGCTGACGCAGGATGCGTGTCTTCTGCAGGATTTCAGGTGCGAGCAGCAACTCTTCGCGACGTGTGCCGCTGCGGTTGAGCTGGATCGACGGGAACACGCGCTTTTCGTAGAGGCGGCGATCCAGGTGAATTTCGGAGTTGCCGGTCCCCTTGAACTCTTCGAAGATCACTTCGTCCATGCGGCTGCCGGTATCGATCAGCGCTGTGCCGATGATGGTGAGCGAGCCGCCTTCTTCCACGTTGCGCGCAGCGCCAAGGAAGCGCTTGGGACGCTGCAATGCGTTGGAATCGACGCCGCCGGTCAGCACCTTGCCGGAGGACGGCACGACATTGTTGTAGGCGCGGGCGAGGCGGGTGATCGAGTCCAGCAGGATCACGACGTCCTTCTTCAGCTCGACCAGGCGCTTGGCGCGCTCGATGACCATTTCAGCCACATGCACGTGGCGGGCTGCTGGTTCGTCGAAGGTCGAGGCAATGACTTCGCCCTTCACGGTGCGCTGCATTTCGGTCACTTCTTCAGGGCGCTCGTCGACGAGCAGCACCATCATGTGGACCTCGGGATAGTTAGCGCTGATCGCATGGGCGATGTGCTGCATCATCACCGTCTTGCCGCTCTTGGGCGGCGCCACGAGCAGGGCGCGTTGGCCCTTTCCGATGGGGGCGATGATGTCGATGATCCGGCCCGTGATGTTCTCTTCGCCCTTGACGCCGTCTCGCTCCAGCTTCATCTGCTCCTTGGGGAACAGCGGCGTCAGGTTTTCGAACATCACCTTGTGCTTGTTCTGCTCCGGCGGGCCACCGTTGACGGCGTCCAGCTTGGTCAACGCGAAGTAGCGTTCACCGTCCTTCGGCGTGCGGACTTCACCTTCGACCATGTCACCGGTATGCAGGTTGAAGCGGCGAACCTGACTGGGACTGATGTAGATGTCGTCGGTGCTTGCCGTAAAGCTTGTGTCCGGGCTGCGCAGGAAGCCGAAGCCGTCGGGCAGGATTTCGAGCACGCCATCGGCGAAGACCTGTTCGCCGGCCTTGGCGCGCTTCTTGATGATCGCGAACATCAGCTCCTGCTTGCGCATGCGGCCGGTATTTTCGATCTCAAGGGCTTCCGCCTGCTTGAGGACTTCAGACACGTGGAGTGCCTTGAGTTCGTTTAAGTGCATGGAGCGACCCCTTGCGGGGTGTTCGGGATGTTGTCGAACGGAGGAAACGGGGGGTGGTTTCGGATGAGGCGAGAGGTGCCTCTGAACCGGGGAACTCAAACCGGGCTGGCCGGCGATCTGAAAGAGATTATGACAGGAAAAACAGGGCGGCCGGCGCATTGCGCGTCGACCGCCGAACGGCCCATGGCCAAATTACGAAAGCTGCTGGTCGATGAACGCCGTCAATTGCGCCTTGCTCATCGCGCCGACCTTGGTGGCGGCAAGTTGGCCGTCCTTGAACAACATCAGTGTCGGAATGCCGCGGATGCCAAACTTGGCCGGGATGTCGCGGTTTTCGTCGACATTCATCTTGGCGATCTGCAGCTTGCCTTCATAGGTGCTGGACACCTCGTCCAGAATCGGCGCAATCATCTTGCATGGGCCGCACCATTCGGCCCAGTAATCCACCAGAACAGGCTTGCCGGACTGCAGCACGTCGGCTTCGAAAGAGGAGTCTGAGATGTGTTTGATGAGTTCGCTGGCCATGATGTTGTCCTTGAAAAGCGAGTAGTTTCGGTACTGCTGGAGTTCGGGTCATTGTGACAGAAACCAATGTTAAGCATGCCATGGGTGAGGCTATGGGCACGATAGCCAAAGCCCTTCCGTCATTGAGCAGATGGGCCGTGACGCAGAGCAGGTGCGGCATGCCGACTCGGATTGCTGGCGTGAGGCCGCCGTCCCCGTATTTCGACCTCGTCTGGGCATACCATCCGTCCCCTTGCCTTTCCATGAAGGCTGAAACTGTGAGATCGAATGACTGTTGAAAAAACCGTTGCCATCGTTGGCGGCGGGCCGGCTGGCTTGATGGCCGCCGAAGTGCTGGGCGCCGCTGGCGTCCAGGTCCACCTTTATGACGCCATGCCCTCCGTCGGACGGAAATTCCTGCTGGCCGGCCGCGGCGGTTTGAATCTCACTCATTCGGAGGCGTTCGATGCATTCGCCGGCCGCTTTGGCGACAGACGGGCGAATGTCGAACGCTGGCTGCGGGAATTCGGCCCGGACGCGGTGCGCGCCTGGGCGAAGGAGCTGGGAGTCGACACTTTCGTCGGTACCTCGGGCCGGGTGTTTCCGGAAGGCATGAAAGCCGCGCCGCTGTTGCGCGCCTGGTTGCATCGGTTGCGAGCGATGGGCGTGCAATTCCATATGCGGCATCGCTGGCTTGGCTGGTCTGATGCGGGCTCGGACAGCGAGCCGGTGCTGCGCTTTGCAGCGCCTTCGGGCGAAGTCCTGGTGCCGGCCGAGACGGTCATCCTGGCGCTTGGGGGAGCAAGCTGGTCGAGGCTCGGTTCCGATGGCGCCTGGATGCCGTGGCTGGAGGCGCGCGGGGTCACGGTGGCGCCGCTGGTCCCGGCCAATTGCGGCTTCGATGTCGGATGGAGCGATCACTTCGCGACGCGTTTTGCGGGCCAGCCATTCAAATCCGTCGCCATCGCCTTCGCGGATTCAAGGGGGCGCCAGTTCTCGCGCAAAGGCGAGTTCGTGGCCACGGCCACCGGTGTGGAAGGCAGTCTGATCTATGCCGCATCGGCGCTCTTGCGCGATGAGATCGCCGCGAGCGGTCATGCCGTGTTGCACCTCGACCTCTTGCCGGGGCGCACTTTGGAGCAGGTTCACGCTGCAGTGCGCCATCCACGCGGTGCGCGCTCGCTCAGCAGCCATCTGAAAAGTCGGTTGGGCCTGGAAGGCATCAAGGCCGGCGTGTTGCATGAAGTCCTGTCGCGGGAGGCAATGCTGGACGTAGGCACATTGGCAGACACCATCAAGGCCGTGCCGATCCGGCTGGTTGCTCCTCGTCCTCTCGACGAGGCCATCAGCAGCGCGGGTGGTGTGGGCTTTGGCGCACTGGACAGCCGTTCGATGTTGAACGTGCTGCCTGGCGTGTTCTGTGCGGGAGAGATGCTGGACTGGGAAGCACCGACGGGCGGCTATTTGCTGACCGCGGCGATGGCAAGCGGCGCAGCCGCTGCGCGGGGCGTTCTGTCGCAGGGCCTTTGAAGCGCGATGGCGCGATTCGATCGATGAAGTTTCCGGGGCCTGTGCCCGGAAACGTATTCAGATGCAACGTGAAGCATGCATCTGATGGATGGAGGTTGACGAGCCTTACCTCCGGCACTGGCTACGCAGTTAGGGCTGCTTGGTTCCCCACCTGACCCGGTTGGCCACTTCACCATGCGGAGAGGCCCGTCAACCCAGATTGTAAACCCGTGCGGCATACCCTCCTTCTGCGGCATGGCACTTTACCGGGACGAATCAGTGAAGTCGGCAACGTAAAATCGTCGCAATGTCCTATCTCGTGCTTGCCCGTAAATACCGGCCCCGCAATTTCGAAGAAATGGTTGGGCAGGAGCATGTGGTGCAGGCGCTCTCGAACGCGCTGACCACACAGCGCCTGCATCACGCCTATCTGTTCACTGGCACGCGCGGTGTCGGAAAGACCACCGTATCGCGCATCCTGGCCAAGTCGCTCAATTGCCAAGGTGCCGATGGGCAAGGCGGCATCACGGCCACGCCGTGCGGCGTCTGCCAGGCATGCCTCGACATCGATGCGGGCCGTTTCGTCGATTACACCGAGCTCGATGCTGCATCGAACCGTGGCGTGGATGAAGTGCAGTCCTTGCTCGAGCAGGCGGTCTACAAGCCGGTGCAGGGGCGCTTCAAGGTCTTCATGATCGACGAAGTGCACATGCTCACCAACACCGCCTTCAACGCGATGCTGAAGACGCTCGAAGAGCCGCCGGAGTATCTCAAGTTCGTTCTGGCGACCACCGATCCGCAGAAGGTGCCGGTGACGGTGCTGTCGCGTTGCCTGCAGTTCAACCTGCGTCCCATGGCGCCGGAAACCGTGCTGGAGCATCTCACGCAGGTGCTGCAGACCGAGCAGGTGCCGGCTGAAGTACAGGCATTGCGGCTGCTGGCCCGTGCTGCCCGCGGCTCCATGCGCGACGCGCTGTCGTTGACCGACCAGGCCATCGCCTTCGGCAACGGCACGCTCGTCGAGGCCGGCGTCCGTCAGATGCTGGGCAGCGTCGATCGGGGGCACGTGTTCCGGTTGATCGATGCGCTTGCGCAGGCCGACGGCAAGACGGTTGTCGAAACCTCCGAGACGCTGCGCCGCGACGGCTTCTCTGCCGCCTCGACGCTCGAAGAGATGACCATGGTGCTGCAGGCCATGGCCGTGCTGCAGGCCGTACCGTCCCGCGCTGGCAGCGCCGATCCCGCCGACCCCGATGCGGCAGAAACGGCCAGGCTGGCTGCCGCCATGCCCGCCGATGAGACCCAATTGCTCTACAGCCTGTGTCTGCATGGTCGTGGCGAGCTCGGCTTGGCACCGGATGAATACGCTGCGCTCACGATGGTGCTGTTGCGACTGCTCGCATTCAAGCCAGGCCGGTCGGTCACCGCGGAAAAAAAAACTCTGAATGAGGCGGAGGCGGACACCGCTTGGGCCACATCGACCTCCTCCGGGGCTGCAGCACGTCTTGCGCCTTCGGTCGATGCGACGCCCGTGGCGGTGTCGCCTTCCGATCCGGTCGCTGTGGCTGCATCCGATGTGCCCGTATCCGTCGCATTGGCTGCACTGCCACCTGCCGCGCATGCAGCACCACCGGGCCATCGGCTTGCCGTGCGCGACACGCCGATGCCGCGCATGCCGCAGTCCGAGCGCGCAACGGAGCCCGCGATTGAATCCCAGGCCAGTGTCATGGCCATGCCGGTGCGGGTGCAGCCTCCGCCGAGTGCCCGTGACTCTTTGCGCGACAGGCCGGTCGAGTCGAACGCAACCGGCTTCGTCTCCAGTGAGGAGGGTGATTTCTGGCATGCCACGGTCACGCAGCTCGTCATGGCCGAAGCCATCAATGCCTTGGCCCGTGAATTGGCCCTGCAGTCGCAGCTCGTGGCGCGCGACGTGGACCAGTGGATGCTGCGCGTGGAACGCTCCTCGCTCAACCAGACGGCGAGCCGCGAGAAGCTTCAGGCGGCATTGGCCGGTATCGGCCATGGCATAAAAATCGTCATCGAAATCGGGTCTGTCGAAGACAGCCCGGCACGCCGCAACAAGATGGCGGCGGACGAGCGGCAGCGCGTCGCGGAGGAAGCGATACGCAATGACCCCGAAGTGCAGGCGATGATGCGGGAGTGGGACGCGAAGATCGTTCCCGGTACGCTCAAGCCTGCCTGACTTTTCCATACTCATACTTAACCGAACCAAGGACCAACGATGTTCAACAAAGGACAACTGGCCGGCCTCATGAAGCAGGCGCAGGCAATGCAGGACAACCTCAAGAAGGCGCAGGACGAGCTCGCGACGATCGAGGTCGAGGGCGAATCCGGCGCCGGCCTGGTCAAGGTGCTGATGACCTGCAAGCACGACGTGAAGCGCATCACCATCGATCCGAGCCTGCTCGCAGACGATAAGGACATGCTCGAAGACCTCGTGGCTGCCGCTTTCAATGCGGCCGTGCGCAAGGCCGAAGAGACCAGCGAGCAGAAGATGGGCAAGCTGACCGCCGGTCTGCCGCCCGGCATGAAGCTGCCTTTCTGATGCGGCCTGTTCATGGCTGACGCCAGCTCGCTCGATGCACTGATCGATGCGCTGCGCCGGCTGCCGGGCGTCGGCGTGAAGTCGGCGTCCCGCATGGCCTTTCATCTGTTGCAGCACGATCGAGAAGGCTCCCAGGTGCTGGCGCGCGCGTTGCAGCAGGCGGTGGCCAGCGTGCGCCATTGCGAGCTCTGCAACACGTTCACGGAGGCGGCGATCTGTAGCGTCTGTGTCGATCCGCGTCGCGACGCAACCAAGCTCTGCGTGGTCGAAACACCGGCCGACCAGGCCGCGCTCGAGCGCACCGGTGCGTTCCGCGGTTATTACTTCGTGCTCATGGGCAAGCTCAGCCCGCTCGATGGCATCGGTCCGCACGATATCGGTCTGCAGAAGCTGTTCGATCGTGCGCTCGACGGTACGGTCGCCGAGGTGATCCTTGCCACCAACTTCACTGCGGAAGGCGAAGCGACGGCGCATGTCATCGGCGAGGCGCTGAAACAACGCGGCCTCATGGTGACGCGGCTGGCCCGAGGTGTGCCCGCGGGCAGCGAACTCGAGTATGTGGATCTCGGAACCATCGCGCATGCGCTGGTTGACCGAAGGTAAGAGTCCCGACGGGACGTAACGGCGTCTGCGCGACGCAACGGAGGCACGCTTGAGTTTTCCTTCCCTGACCCTGGCCTATTGGTGCGTGCTCGTTGCCGTGGCGTTGCCTTATCTGTGTGCCTATCTGGCGAAGCTGGGTGGCGGGTTCTTGCCGCGTGACAACCTGGCTCCGCGCGAATGGGCGGGGCGCCAGAGCGGCTGGCGCGCTCGCGCCAACGCTGCGCAGGACAACAGTTTCGAAGGCCTGCCTTTCTTCATCGGGGCCGTGATCATGGCGCACCAGCTCGGCGCGGTGCAGGGCACGCTGAACCTCCTGGCAGTGGCTTACGTGCTGCTGAGACTGGTGTACATCGCGTTGTACGTGCGTGGCTTGTCATCGCTGCGCAGCGCGTTCTGGGCGCTGGGTTTCCTGGTCAACATCGCGATTGTTTTCGCAGGGCGATAGGTTCGCCGGCGGCGCTCAACGCGTCGTCATCGTTACGTGAAAACCCGCGCGCGGGATGTTCCCGATGCAGGCGCACGCAGGCCCCGCCTAAGCTCGTTCGGCATCAGACCAACGAGTCCAAGGGACCAGCTTCATGCTCAATCGCCGCACCTTTTCTGCCGTCGCCGCGCTCGGCGCCGCATCGATCGCCGTCCCGCACGTCTTCGCACAGCCCAAGCTCGAAAAGACGAAGGTTTCGATCGCAGTCGGTGGAAAGGCCGCGTTCTACTACCTGCCGCTCACCATCTCGGAACAGCTGGGCTACTTCAAGGCCGAAGGCCTCGATGTCGAGATCTCGGACTTCTCTGGCGGCGCCCGTGCGCTGCAAGCCGTGGTGGGTGGTTCGGCCGATGTGTGTTCGGGTGCGTTCGAGCACACGATCAACCTGCAGGCCAAGAACCAGGTGTTCCAGTCGTTCGTCCTGCAGGGGCGCGCCCCGCAGATCGCCGTTGGCGTGTCGACGAAGAACATGGCGAGCTACAGCAGCATCGCGGATCTCAGAGGCAAGAAGATCGGTGTGTCGGCACCGGGTTCATCGACCAACATGGTCGCGAATCTCGTGCTCTCCCGAGGTGGACTGAAGGCCAGCGATGTGAGCTACATCGGCGTTGGCGTGGCTGCTGGCGCGCTGACGGCGCTTCGCTCCGGGCAGATCGATGCGATCAGCAACACCGACCCCGTCATGACGATGCTGGAGCAGAAGGGCGACGTGAAGATCATTAGCGACACACGCACCCTGAAAGGGACGCAGGATGTCTTTGGCGGAACGATGCCGGCAGCCTGTCTCTATGCGTCGGCCGAGTTCATCCAGAAAAATCCGAACACCTGCCAGGCGTTGGCGAATGCCATCGTGCACGGCTTGAAATGGCTGCAGACCGCAGGTCCCGGCGACATCATCAAGACCGTGCCCGAGACCTTCCTGCTCGGCGACCGTGCGCTGTATCTTGCGTCGTTCGACAAGGTGCGCGAGTCGATCGCGACCGATGGCCTCGTGCCGGCGGACGGACCGAAGACGGCGCTTGCCGCCATCGCCAGTTTCGACACCAGCGTGAAGGCCGACAAGATCGACCTTGCGAAGACCTACACCAACGAGTTTGCCAAGCGCGCCAAGGACAGATTCAAGGCCTGACGCTGCAAGCGCTCGCAACCCGGCCGCGGCCGGGTTTTTTTCTTGAGGCATTGCATGCCGAGATCCCGACCATGTCTTCCCATCCAGACCACGCGCTCGAACTGATCGACATCAGCTGCACCTTCCGCTCCAAGGACGATCCGGGTCAGCGCTACACGGCAGTCGCCGACACCACGCTGCGTATCCGCGAAGGCGAGTTCGTCTCGGTCGTCGGCCCGACGGGCTGTGGCAAGTCGACGCTGCTGAACGTCGGCGCCGGCCTGCTGGCGCCGTCGTCGGGCAGCGTCAAGGTGTTCGGCCAACCCCTCGAGGGCATCAACACCCGCGCGGGCTATATGTTCCAGACCGAAGCGCTGATGCCGTGGCGCAGCACCCTCGACAACGTGATGGTCGGGCTGCAGTACCGCGGCGTGCCCGATGCCGATGCCAGGGCGCAGGCCGTCCAGTGGCTGGCGCGGGTCGGGCTGTCGGGTTTCGGCGATCGCTATCCGCACCAGTTGTCGGGCGGGATGCGCAAACGGGTTGCGCTGGCGCAGACGCTGGTGCTGGACCCCGACATCATCCTGATGGACGAGCCCTTCAGCGCACTCGACGTGCAGACGCGTCAGCTCATGGAAAACGAGGTGCTCGACCTGTGGGCGGCACGCCGCAAGGCCGTGCTCTTCATCACACACGATCTGGACGAAGCCATCGCCATGAGCGATCGCGTCGTGGTGCTGTCGGCGGGGCCGGCGACGCACCCGATCGGCGAATTCGCGATCGATCTGCCGCGCCCGCGCGACGTGGCAGAAGTGCGCACGCATCCGCGCTTCGTCGAGTTGCATACGCAGATCTGGAACGTGCTGCGCGACGAGGTCCTCAAGGGCTACGCGCAGCAACTCAGGAAGGCGGCTTGAGCATGCTGAAGCCCAATGAACGCAATGCGCGCGCCTGGCAGATCGGCCTGCTGGTGCTGCTGCTCGCCGCATGGCAGCTCGCGTCGCGCAACCAGCAGTTCGCTTTCTTCGTCGGCGAACCGGTGCAGGTGGCCGGGCGCATCTGGAGCTGGTTCCTGCCGTTCGACGTGCCGGCCAACGCGTTGTTTCCGGACGGTCTCAAGGGCAACGCGGACGTCTATCTGCACCTGGGCACGACCCTGCTCGAGACCGTGCTCGCCTTCGGCATCGGCACGGTGATGGGGCTGGCCTGCGGGCTGTGGCTCGCGCTGGCGCCTACCGCAAGCCTGATCCTCGACCCTTACATCAAGGCTGCGAACTCGATGCCGCGCGTGATCCTGGCGCCGATCTTCGCGCTGTGGTTCGGGCTGGGCATCTGGAGCAAGGTGGCGCTGGCCGTCACCCTGGTGTTCTTCATCGTGTTCTTCAACGTCTACCAGGGCGTGCGCGAGGTGAGCCCGGTGGTGTTGGCGAATGCACGCATGCTGGGTGCCAATCAGCGGCAGCTGCTGCGCACCGTCTACCTGCCGAGCGCGACGAGCTGGGTGTTCTCGAGCCTGCACACGTCGGTCGGCCTGGCGTTCGTGGGCGCGGTGGTCGGCGAGTATCTGGGCTCGGCACGGGGCGTCGGCTACCTGATCCTGCAGGCCGAAGGCACTTTCGACGTGAACACCGTGTTCGCGGGCATCGTCGTGCTGACGGCTTTTGCCCTGGTGCTGGACGGTCTTGTCGGTGCGGTCGAGAAGCGCCTCATGAAATGGCAGCCGCGCAGCGGCGAAACCGAGAAGCTCTAGACCGCGATCAGCGCTTCTTCTTGGATGGCGTACCGCCTCGTGGCGCGCGCGCCACCGGCGCGGCCGGAGCCTTGGACGCGATGCCCTTGCGTGCAGGCGCCTTCGCGCCGACACCGCGCGGCGTGCCCGTGCTGACACGCGTGACAGCCGCCGCCGCTTTCACCGGCAAGAACACGACGACCTGGAAGCCCCGCTGAAATGCGTGGTTGGGCTTCACATCGTTCCATTCGGCGACGTTGGCTGGGCTGACACGGTATCTCCGCGCAATGGTCGCCACGCTCTCGTTCCGGCCGGCCTTGACCACGGTGCGGCGTGTGACGATCTCGGGCTGGAAGCTCAACTGGCCGGTGTCGGCTACCAGCGCAGCCACGTCCTGCTGGACACGCGCGCCGCGGGGCACGATCAGCGTCGAGCCGGCCTTGATCAGCATGCGTGGCGGGATGTTGTTGATGGCGCGCAGGTCGGCTTCGCTCATGCCCGAACGCTGGGCGGCCGCGGCGACCGTCATCGTGCCGGGCACCGTCCAGGCGGTCCAGCTCGCATACTGTCCCTGACTGTAGGCATCGAAGTTGCGCAGGAACACGGCGGCGTTGTCCCACGGAAGCAGGATCTGCGGCGTGCCGGCCGCCAGCAGCACCGGCTTGTGCGCGGCCGGATTGAGCGCGCGGAAGTCCTCGAGGCGCACGTCCGCCAGCTTGGCGGCCAGATCGACGTCGAGGTCGCGCGTGAGCGTCACGGTCTGGAAGTACGGGTGATTGGCGATCACCGGCAGGTCGACGCCGAACAGCTGCGGGTTCGCGACGATGTTCTTGACCGCCTGCAGTTTGGGCACGTACATGCGCGTTTCGGCCGGCATCGTGAGGTCGGCGTATCCGGTCGGCAGGCCGGCGCGTTCGTTCTTGGCGATCGCGCGGCTCACGCTGCCTTCGCCCCAGTTGTAGGCGGCCAGTGCAAGCTGCCAGTCGCCGAACATGTTGTAGAGCTTCTGCAGGTAGTCGAGTGCGGCACGGGTCGAGGCCAGCACATCCCGGCGGTCGTCGCGGAAGATGTTCTGCTTCAGATCGAAATCGTTGCCGGTGGCCGGCATGAACTGCCACATGCCGGCGGCGCGCGCACTCGACACGGCCTGCGGATTGAATGCGCTCTCGATGAAGGGCAGCAGCGCGAGCTCCGTCGGCATGTTGCGGCGTTCGAGCTCTTCGACGATGTGGAAGATGTACTTGTTGGAGCGCTCCGTCATGCGCTGGATGTAGTCGGGCCGGGTCGCGTACCACTGCTCGCGGTCGGTCACCAGCTCGCCCTGAAGATCGGGCATCTTGAAGCCGCGGCGAATGCGGTCCCACATGTCGGAGGGCGGAGCCAGGGTGAAGACACTGTGCGAACCGGTCTCGCCAGAGACGATCGGCGTCAGGGAACCGTTGGGGTAGACGGGTGCCGCGGTGCCGCGTGGCACCGGGACGGGGTAGGGCAGCGTGCCGGCGGCCGTGTCGGCGGAGGAAGGGACTGGGATGCTGGTCGTGGTGCCCGCGCAGCCTGCCAGCAGCAATGCGCCGGCCAGGCAGAGAGCATTCAATAGTTTCATCGGAAGTCGTTTTTCCATTGGCGCAGGGCTGCAAACACCTCGGCTTCGGCCGCGTCCGCGGGAAGGTCCGCGTGCGCACGCACGGCTTGAAGAACAGAGGCTTCGCGGCTGCGAAGAAAGGGATTGATCAGCCGTTCGGTCGCGAGTTGCGCGGGCAGCGTCGGCTGATCGACGGCGCGCACGGCTTCGCATCGCGCCGTGTACTGAGTCAGATCAAGGTTGCCGGGTTCCACAGCCTGTGCAAAGCGCAGGTTAGAAAGTGTGTATTCGTGGGCGCAGCAAACCCGTGTGTCGCCGGGCAGCGCTGCCAACGCATCGAGCGAAGCGAGCATCTGCGCCGGTGTGCCCTCGAACAGCCTGCCGCAGCCGCCCGAAAACAGGGTATCGCCACAGAACACGAGCGGCATCGACTGGTCGCCGCCGGCTGGAAGATAGAACGCGATATGACCCGCGGTGTGGCCGGGGACATCGAGAACACTGAATCGCAAGCCCAGCGCGTCGACGTGATCGCCTTGCTTCAGCGGTTCACAGGGCTGTGGAATGCGCTCGCTGGCAGGTCCGAAGACCGGCGCGGACGTCGCCTCGCGCAATGCTGCGACCCCGCCGGTGTGATCCGCGTGGTGGTGCGTGACTAGAATCGCGGCCAGTTGAAGATCGTCGCGCGCCAGTGCGTCGAACACCGGCTGGGCATCACCCGGGTCCACCACGATCGCGGCGGCCCCGTCGTGCAGCATCCAGATGTAGTTGTCGGTGAAGGCGGGTAGCGGAACGAGGGTCATGAGCGGTCAAATTATAGGTTTGCAGGATTGGTTCGAGACCCCGGCCGGGCGCTACCTCCTGGCCTGGGAGCAGGCCCAGTTCGACCAGGCGGTCACCGACGTATTCGGCTATCACGCGCTGCAACTCGGATTGCCGGCGGTCGAGGCGCTGAGAACCAACCGGATGCCGCATCGCTGGCTCGCACTGGCCGATGCCGCGCCTGCACCTGGCGCTGCGCTCGTGACGGATTTCGCCGCATTGCCGTTCTCCGCCAACAGCCTCGATCTGCTGGCGCTGCCGCACACGCTCGAACTCAGCCTGGATCCGCATGCCACCCTGCGCGAAGTCGAACGCGTGCTCGTGCCGGAGGGCCGGGTCGTGATCTGCGGCCTGAATCCTGCGAGCCTCTGGGGCATGCGGCAGCGTCGCGGCAGGCTGTATCAGCGCGCCGGATTGGGCGAGCCGTTCGTGCCAGGCACCGGAGACTTCATCGGCTATTGGCGTATGCGCGACTGGCTGCGCCTGCTCGGTTTCGAGGTGGAGTCGGGCCGCTTCGGTGCCTACCGGCCCGCAGTGCGCAGCGAGGCCTGGCTCGAGCGCTTCAGCTGGTTCGATGGTCTGGGCGAACGTTGGTGGCCGATCTTCGGTTCCGTCTATTTTCTGGTCGCCGTGAAGCGCGTGCGCGGCATGCGCCTGCTGAGCGCGGACTGGCGCCGTGCGGCGCAGCGCGCCAGCGCACCGGTACCCATCGCGGGTCGCGTGCATCGCGACCCAACGAAACAAACGAGTGAAGGAAGCGGGATTTGACCGAGGTACAGATTTATACGGATGGCGCCTGCAAGGGCAATCCCGGCCCGGGTGGCTGGGGCGCGTGGCTGAAGTCCGGAACGATGGAGAAGGAACTGTTCGGTGGGGAGCTGAACACGACCAACAACCGGATGGAGCTGCAAGCCGTGATCGAGGGCCTCGCGGCGCTCAAGCGTCCCTGCAAGATCACGCTCTACCTCGACAGCCAGTACGTTCGGCAGGGCATCACCGAATGGATCCATGGCTGGAAAGCCAAAGGATGGCGTACATCGACGAAGCAGCCGGTCAAGAACGTGGAGCTCTGGCAGCGGCTGGACAAGCTGGTACTCGAAGGCGGCCATCAGATCGACTGGCGCTGGGTCAGGGGCCACTCGGGCGATCCGGGCAACGAGCGGGCCGACGCGCTGGCCAACAAGGGTGTCGAGCGCGCGCTGGGGCGGATCTAGATCGCGCCGTCGAACATCATCACGTCGACTTCGTCGCCCGCCGCAACGTGGCCTTGGTCATGGCGCAACACCACGAGGCCATTGGCGTCGACCATCGAGCTCAGCACGCCAGAGCCCTGGTTGCCCGCGATGCGCACTTCGGGCAACGCCCCGGGCACCTGACGCACGAAGCCGCGTTGGTACTCGGTGCGTCCTGCTTTCTTGCGAATCGCGCCGACGCTGCGTGCGCGTAGCAGCGGGGCCGGCGCGGCAGCGGCCGTGTTGCACCCCATCATCTGCAGCAGCGCGGGGCGAACGAAGGCCAGGAAGGTCACCATCACGGCCACCGGGTTGCCTGGCAGCCCGAACAGCACGGCCGCTCCATCGATCGGCGACGGCGGAATGTCGCAACGCCGGGGAATGAGGCCGACGGCCATCGGTCGGCCCGGCCGCATTGCAACGCCCCAGAACGCCATGTCGCCGAGATGCCGCATTGCGGCGCGCGTGTGGTCGGCCTCGCCGACGCTTACGCCGCCGCTGGTGATGATGGCATCCGCCGTGCTGGCCGCACGGCGCAGCGCTGCTTCAAGTGCGGTTCGGTCGTCGCGCACCACGCCGAGATCGATCACCTCGCAGCCCAGTCGCGTCAGCAGACCGAACACGGTGTAGCGATTGCTGTCGTAGATGGCGCCTTCGCGTTGCACGTCGCCGAGGCTGAGGATTTCGTCGCCGGTCGAAAAGTAGGCGATGCGCAACCGGCGCAGCACCGGTGCCTGGGGCAGCCCGAGGCTCGCCAGCAGGCCGAGTGCGGCCGGTGTCAGGCGATCGCCGCACCGCAGTGCAGGGCGACCAGTGGCCAGATCCTCGCCGGCCAGTCGCCGGTTGTCGCCGCGGCGCAGGGCTTTGGCCGCGAACCGCACGGTGCCTTCGGCCACGGTGCAAAGCTCTTGCGGCACGACGGTGTCCAGCCCGGCGGGCATCATCGCGCCGGTCATGATCCGGATGGCTTCACCCGGACCTGCCCGACCTTGCCACGCGGCGCCGGCCAAGGCGGTACCGGCCACCTGCAGCGTGATCTCGTCGCCGCGGCAGTCGAGCATCGCGCCGTCGAACGCGAAGCCATCCATGGCCGAGTTGTCGTGCGGCGGCACGTTGAAAGGAGGGATGACGTCCTGCGCGAGGACCCGGCCCAGCGCGTCAGCCAGTGGCACGGCGGTTCGCTCGGTGATGGCCAGCGGCGTCACCAATCGGGAAAGAAAGATTCCCACTTCGTCCACGCCGAGCGCGTCCGGGTCGTAGGCGGCGAGCGATGCGCTGATTTCGGCGATGCGGCTCATCGTTGGACCGTGCGCTGCTCCAGCGCATGCAGTTCGGCAAGCGTGTTGGCGTTGAAGAACGCATCGACGGCATCGCCGGGTCGATCGAAGCGCACGCGCGCCATCCGGTGCTCGGCCGTCCATGCGCCGACCTTTCTGCCGCCACGTTCGACGAACCTGGCCAGGCTGTCGCGCAGTGCCGCCGAGAGCAGACAGAACACGGGCTGCGCACGCCATGCGACAACGCCGTCGTCCTGGTGCTCCGGGGCTTCGGCCATCGCGATCTCGGCATCGGCCGTTTCCAGCGCGACAACCAGGCGAGCGGCCAGATCGACCGGAAACAAGGGCGTGTCGCACGGCACGCTCAACAGATAGGGTGTCTCGCAGCGCGAAAGACCTGCCAGGAGGCCGGCCAGCGGGCCGGCGTGGCCTGCAATGTCGTCTGGCCAGACCGGCACGCCGAACGCCGCGTACGCCGCAGGATTGCGGTTGGCATTGACCACCACCTGGCCGACTTGCGGCGCGAGTCGCCGCACGGCATGCAGCGCGAGCGGCGTGCCGGCGAAGGGCTGCAAGCCCTTGTCTGCTCCGTCCATGCGGGTGCCGCGACCGCCGGCCAACACCAGGCCTGTGATGTCGCTTGCCATGATCGTCATCCGCCGATGTAGCTCATTTCGACGCGACGTGGCGCATCGGCGTCGCCGGGCACGGTTTCGCGTAGCGCGCGCAACTCGGAATAGCGGTCGCCTCGTCCCTGCCAGATCTGGCCGATGCGGGTTGAAAGCACGGCATCGTCGACAGGCGGCATGTTGGCATCGCCGCGCAACAGCGGCCGCAGGTCGTGGCCGCCGCCGGCGAACAGGCAGAGGTAGAGCTTTCCTTCGGTCGACAACCTTGCGCGGCTGCAGTCGTGGCAGAAGGCCTGCGTCACGCTGCTGATCAGTCCGATCTCGCCGCGGCCGTCCGCATAGGCCCAACGCTGCGCCGTTTCCCCCGGCGCGCTGGGCTCCAGGGGCACCAGCGGGAATTCGGCCGCGATGCGGGCCATCACCTCCGCCGAGGGCAGCACTTCGTCCATGCGCCAGCCATTGGTGGCACCGACATCCATGTACTCGATGAAGCGGAGTACGACGGCACCGCCGTAGTGATCGCGGAAGTACCGCGCCATCGGCAGGATCTCGGCGTCGTTCGTGCCGCGCTTGACGACCATGTTCACCTTGATCGGCCCGAGCCCGACAGCCAGTGCCGCTTCGATCCCGGCCAGCACCTGTGCGACCGGAAAGTCGACGTCGTTCATCCGCTGGAAGACCGCGTCGTCCAACCCGTCGAGGCTCACCGTCAGACGCTGCAGTCCTGCAGCCTTCAGGATGGCCGCCTTGCGCGCGAGCAGCGAGCCGTTGGTGGTGAGCGTCAGGTCGAGGGCCGCGCCATCGGTGGTACGCAGCGCGGCAAGCTGCGTGATCAGCGACTCGATGTTCTTGCGCAGCAAGGGTTCGCCGCCCGTGAGCCGGATCTTGCGGACGCCGTGCGCGGCGAACAATCGGGCCAGCCGCGCGATCTCTTCAAAGCTCAACAGGGCGTTGTGCGGGAGGTAGCGGTAGTCCTTGTCGAAGACTTCCTTGGGCATGCAATAGCTGCAGCGGAAGTTGCAGCGGTCGGTGACGCTGATGCGCAGATCGGTCAACGGCCGACCCAGGCGGTCGGCAAGATGGCCCGATGCAGGCACGACCGACTCCGCCGCAGGCGCCGAGGGGCGCGCGCGGCCTATCGCGGCAAGGGGGACGAAGGTCTCTGTCATCGGGTGCGGCAATTTACCTGATCGGCGCCTCGCCACCTTCCAACGGGGCTTCTGGAAAGCCCTGATTGGACGTGTCAAACAAGAATGACTATCATTCATTTGCCCGAGTACGTAAGTCCTGTTCAACGCAAAGGGTGTTTTGAACAGGAGTGTCCACATGAATACGTATTCCGGTGCGTCTCTGCGCGATGACGCAACGCTCGCGCCAGGGCTGGTTGAGTGGCAGAGCCTGATGCGGCGCGGCTGCGATGCCGCCCGCTGTGGCAATACCGCGTTGGCCGGGCATCTCTATCAGCAGTCGCTGGTCATCGCACAAAGCCTGATGGCCCAGGGCCGCGGCTTCAGCGCAGACGACCGGCTCGCAGCCTTCGTCGTCACCCACCTCAACCTCGCCGATCTGCACAACGATCTCGAGGAAACGCATGCCGCCGTGGCGCACCTGTGCGGCGCACACGAGACGTTGATGGCATTGGTACGCGATCCCCATGGCGATCACGACATGCAGCAAGCCGCGTTTCGTCACAGCCGGGAGACGCACGCTGCGCTGCTCTCCCACTTGAGCGAGCACGGCAGCCATCCGGCCGTGCTGGACGCGCTGCGCGCCGGTTGCATGCCGTTCCCGATCGCCCGCAGCCATACGCTGCATTGAAGCCCGCTTCCCATCTTCCTTTTCCACTACCAAGCTGTCATCACTCCATGCCACATACCCTGCCGAAGCTGCCCTACGCCTACGACGCACTCGAACCGAACATCGATGCGCAGACCATGGAGATCCACTACACGAAGCACCATCAGACCTACGTGAACAACCTGAACGCAGCGCTGGAAGGCAGCGAGTGGGTCGATCTGCCGGTCGAGGAGTTGATCGTGAAGGTCGAATCGCTGCCTGAAAAGCTGCGTGCGCCCGTGCGCAACAACGGCGGCGGCCATGCCAATCACAGCCTGTTCTGGCGCGTCATGTCGCCCGCCGGCGGCGGACTGCCATCCGGTGAGCTGGCGCAGGCGATCGATGCGGATCTCGGCGGCTTCGATGCGTTCAAGGACGCGTTCACGAAGGCCGCGCTCACACGCTTCGGCAGTGGTTGGGCCTGGCTCAGCGTGACCGGGCAGGGCAAGCTGGTGGTGGAGAGCACCGGCAACCAGGACAGTCCGCTGATGGTCGGCATCGGTTCGGGCAACACGCCCATCCTCGGGCTCGATGTGTGGGAGCACGCCTACTACCTGAAGTACCAGAACCGCCGGCCGGAATACATCGCCGCGTTCTACAACGTCGTCGACTGGGCCGAGGTGGCATGGCGCCATGCCGCCTCCCGCGCCTGACAAGGACGACACCATGGACCGCCAGCGAACTGCCGCAGACACCGTTGGAGCGAATGCGCGCCGCCTGCTGCAACCGCGGCGGGAGTGGTTCGGATGGGCGATCGTGCTGGCTGGCCTGGCCGTGGCGGCTTCGCAGTTCTGGCGTTTCGTCAGCAGCGATGCAGTCGTGTTCAATGCGCTGCTGGGCGGGTCCGTCGCTGCGCTGGCAACGGCATTGGGCACCGTGCCCGTCATGTTCTCGCAGCGCCTGTCGGATCGCGTGCAGGACACGCTGTTCGGCTTCGGCGCTGGCGTGATGCTGGCCGCGTGTGCGTTCTCGCTGGTGATACCGGGCATCGAAGCCGCCCGCGCCGTCGGCACTTTCGGGGGCGGCCTCTGGGCCGCCGGCGGAATCGTGGGACTCGCGATCCTGCTCGGCGGACTCGCGCTGTTGTCGATGGACCGCGTGCTTCCGCACGAGCATTTCATCAAGGGTCGCGAAGGGCAGTCGGCACAGAAGCTGCGCCGTACCTGGCTGTTCGTTTTTGCGATCGCGTTGCACAACCTGCCAGAGGGCCTCGCCATCGGCGTCGGCTACGCGGGCAATGAGGGCTTGCGTGCCAATGCGCTTGCCACAGGCATTGCGATCCAGGATGTTCCTGAAGGCCTGGTCGTCGCCGTCGCGCTGCTGGCCGCGGGCTATCGCCGCTGGTTTGCAGTGGCGCTCGGCATGGCCTCGGGACTGGTGGAGCCTCTTGGCGCGGTGCTGGGTGCTGCAATCGTTGGCTATTCCGCCGCACTGCTGCCCTGGGGGCTCGGGTTTGCTGCGGGCGCGATGCTGTTCGTCATCAGCCACGAGATCATCCCTGAGTCGCACCGGAAGGGGCACGAAGCCTTCGCCACCGGTGGTCTGATGATCGGCTTCGTGCTGATGATGCTGCTCGACACCGCGCTGGCCTGAGCCGCTTTCGTGACCTGACTTGCCCCACCGGGCGGGTCAGGTCCGGACCATCAGCCGTGCTTGATGGCGACGGTCTTCAGCGTCGTGAAGCCGTACAGCGCTTCGAAACCCTTTTCGCGTCCGTAACCCGACGACTTGACGCCGCCGAAAGGCAGTTCGACGCCGCCGCCGGCGCCGTAGTTGTTGATGAACACCTGGCCGGAGCGAACCCGCTTGGCCATGCGGAACTGCCGCGCGCCGTCCTGCGTCCAGACGCCGGCGACGAGGCCGAACTGCGTGGCGTTGGCCAATGCCACGGCCTCGTCCTCGTCCGTGAACGGCATGGCCGCGAGCACCGGGCCGAACACTTCTTCCTGCGCGAGCCGATGGTTCACCGGCACGTCGCGCAGCAGCGTCGGTGCCTGGTAGAAGCCGGTTTCCGGCGCTTCGTCGACGACGACGCCTTGCGCCACCATCGGGATGCCTGCGACCTGCGCGTCCGACAGGAAGTCCCACACGCGCTGTTGCTGCGTCTGGCGAATCAGCGGGCCGACATCGAGGTCCATGGCCGCCGGGCCGACGCGCAGCGCCGAGAACGCATTGCCAAGGCGTTCGAGCACCAGTTCGTAGATGTCGCGCTGTATCAGCACGCGCGAGCCCGCCGAGCAGGTCTGGCCAGCGTTCTGCACGATCGCGTTGACCAGTGCCGGGATGGCGGCGCCGAGATCGGCGTCGGCAAAGATGATCTGCGGGCTCTTGCCGCCGAGTTCGAGCGTGACCGGGCAATGGCGTTCGGCGGCCACCTGCTGGATCAGCGTGCCGATCTTCGGGCTGCCGGTGAAGCTGATGTGGTCGATGCCTTCATGCCGGGCCAGCGCGTCGCCGACCTCGTGTCCGTAGCCGGTCACGATGTTCAGCGCGCCTGCGGGAAAGCCGACTTCGGCGGCGAGCTGGGCCACACGGATCAGCGACAGGCAGGCGTCTTCCGCCGGCTTGACCACGCAGACGTTGCCGGCAGCAAGGGCACCGCCCACGCTGCGCCCGAAGATCTGCATCGGGTAGTTCCAGGGAATGATGTGGCCGGTCACGCCGTGCGGTTCGCGCCAGGTCAGGACGCTGTAGCCGTCCAGGTAGGGGATCGTGTCGCCGTGCAGCTTGTCGCAGGCGCCGGCGTAGAACTCGAAGTAGCGCACCAGCGCGAGCGCGTCGGCACGTGCCTGCTTGACCGGCTTGCCGCAGTCGCGTTGCTCCAGGGCCGTCAGTTCGTCGACGTGTGCCGCGATCTTTTGCGACAGCTTGTAGAGAAGGCGGCCGCGTTCGGCGGCGCTGACCTTGTGCCAGACACCTTCGAAGCAGTCGCGTGCCGCGCGCACTGCAGCGTCGATGTCTGCGGCGTTGCTGCGCTGGAGCTCGTCGAAGGGCTGGCCGTCCGACGGATCGATGACGGGCAGCGTGCGGCCCGACGAAGAAGGGACGTCGGCATTGGCGATGAAATTGAGTTGCATTGGGATTCGATGATCGAAAAGCTGAGGACGGCCGCATGGATGCGCGGTTCGCGCACCGGACTGAGCGAGCGGCGGCGGCGCCCGCCAAACCCGAAATCTTAAGCCCGCCGACCGATGTTGTCGGGTCGCCAACGTGCGGTGGCGGCCTGCGGAACAATACGATGGACTGGAATGCTATCGAAGTTGTAGCAAAATAGGGTCGGCGCTTGCATTCGATGCAACGCGTCCCCAGATTCCGTCCATGACCGCAACCCACACTTCTGCTTCGAAGACCAATCTCGATATCACGGAAACGCTGGCGCAGTTGCTCGAGCGACTGGAGCACAGTTCCGTGCCGGTCGGCGCCGATCAATACCGATCGGTCGTTGAGCACCTGGTCCATGAGTTTGCAGACGTCGAGCAGGGGCCTGCGCTGAGCCAATTGCTGGATGCGTATCCAGCGGCGGCTCAGGTGTACGAAAATCTGAACTACCAGCACGCCGGCCTCTGCCGTTCCGCGCTCGACGCTTCCCTGGGCGCCGAGCTGCGCGCGAAGGAGGCCATTGCCCGCGCCATGCAGCGCCCGAAACCAGATCACGCCCATGTCCAAAGCTGAAGTCAAGACCGCCGTCGTTGCAGACGGCCTCCGCTACAAATCCAAGCCTTCGGGCTCGCCCTTCCGCGCCTCGGCGTCGTTCAGCGGCGCGACCATGTCGTGCTTCATGTGCGGCAAGCACCGCACGCGCGCGCAGTTGCGCACGCGCCAGGTGTTGGGCAAGTCCCAGAGCGTCTGTGCGCCTTCCTGCAAGGCGCTCGACGAGCTGCTCGCCTCGCAGTAGCGCCATGACAGACGCGCGGCATATCGTCTGCCCGCACTGCCAGACGACGAATCGCGTGGCGCTGGCCGACATGGCGCGCGCGCCGGATTGCGGCAAATGCCATCAGGCGCTGTTCGTGGCGCACTCGGTGGCGCTGGACGAAGCGGCTTTCGATCGCCACATCGCCCGCAATCAGATTCCGGTGCTGGTGGATTTCTGGGCGCCCTGGTGCGGCCCTTGTCGCCAGATGGCACCTGCCTATGAGCTCGCCGCCGCTCAGCTGGAACCGCATATGCGGCTGGCGAAGGTCGACACCGAGGCGGTGCCGAATCTCGGTGCGCGCTTCAACATCCGAAGCATTCCGACGCTCGCGCTTTTCTCGGGTGGTCGCGAAATCGCCCGCCAGCCGGGAGCCATGGGCGTGGCGGACATCGTCCGCTGGGCGCGGGCGCACGTGCGCTGAGCCGCAGCCCTCGCGTGCTCAGGCCGCAGCGGGAGATCCGCTCGGTGCGTTCACCGGAACGAAGGCCGACGGGTTTTCCGACAGCCAACGCACCGCCAGGCCGCTGTCGTGCTGGGATGGATGGAAGTCCGCGCGGAAATAGCTGCGCCATGCCTTGAGATTGCTGCCAAGCAGCCCGGCGCGCCCGAACAGGATGCGAAACGCGCTGCGCCAGGTCGCGAGCTTCCAGAGTTCGCCTTCATGGCGCAGGTTCGTGAGCGTCTGTCGCGTCAGATCGCCAAGAAACATCAGGGTCGTGCGGCGGAACCAGCGGGTTCGCCATGGCTCCGAGCCGCCGGCCGCTCGATAGATGTCGAAGGCCGTGTTCTTGTGTTCCGACTCTTCTGCGCTGTGCCAGAGCCACATCGTGCGCAGGCGTGGCTCGGCGTCCGCGAGCACTTCGGGATGCGCAAGCAACCAGTCCGCAAACATCGCCGTGAAGTGTTCGGTCGCGGCTGTGATCGCCAGGGCATGCCGCGGATCCTCGCCCTCGAGCAGCTTCATGCGCGACATCGCGCGCGGCGTCCAGTGATCGACCAGGCCCTGGCGTTCCAGCTGGGCGTTGAACAGCGCGTGCACGCGTCGATGTGTGGCCTCCTGCCCGATGAAGCCCTTGACCTCTTCCTTGCGGCTGAGCTGAACTTCTGGGGGCAGCGTAGCGACGGTGTCGCGCACCGCGTCGATGAAGAACTGCTCGCCGAAAGGAAAGCTCATCGACAGCGCGTTGAAGAACGCCGTCGCAAATGCGTCGCCGCCACACCAGTTGCGGGCGAAGGGTGGTTGCAGATCGATCAGCAGGCGGCGAACGACGAGTTCTGTCATGGTGATTCCATTGGTTGGGGGCATCCATTCATATCTGGTACGAATGCGTACCGCATGGTGCTGGCATTGTCTGGTACTGTCAAGTACCAGCATCACACTGTTGCCATGAACTCCTTCGCCGCAGATTCCGCCCTGGTTCCTGACGCTTCGCGCCACGTGCATTACGACCGCCTGCTGGAAGGCATGGCCAAAGCCATGGCGACCAAAGGCTACGCCGATCTCACCATTGCCGACATCGTGCGCGAGGCGGCCGTCTCGCGGCGCAGCTTCTACGAGCATTTCACGACCAAGGCGGATTGCCTCGTCGCGCTGTACGAGGTGGCGAGCGGACAGGCGCTCCAGGTGCTGAGCGAGGCGGTGAATCCGTTGCAGCCCTGGCAGACCCAGGTCGAGCATGCGGTCACGGCGTATCTCGATTTCCTGGCGCAGGACCCGGCGTTGCTCAAGACGCTGTTCGTCGAAATCCTGGGGCTTGGACTGCCGGGCCTGGCCGTCCGGCGGCGCATGAATCTGCAGATCGCACGCTTCATCCAGCTTGCGATTGGCGGCGAGGGCGATGCGCTGTTGTCGCCCGAGCTGGCGATGACGGTGGTCGGCGGCATCAACGAGCTGATCCTCGAAGCGATCGAGCATGACCGTTCTGCGCAGTTGCGCGAGCTCGTGGCACCTGCGACCCGGCTGATCCGGGCTGTGGCCGGCGATCGATCGCAGTAGACTCCCGGGCCCGTGAAACCGACGCGCGATGGCGCGCTATTCCAGAGACAACCGACCATGATTCGCAAACTGCTTCCGCTCCTGGCCTTCTCGGCCCTGGCGCTCGTCCCCGCCCTTGCGCCTGCGCAGGGCTATCCGACCAAGCCGATCCGCGTGATCGTCCCGTTTCCGCCTGGCGGCGGCACCGACATCCTGGCGCGCATCGTCGGCACCCGGCTGAGCGAAGCCAACAAATGGACGGTCGTGATCGACAACAAGCCGGGCGCCGGCGGCACCATCGGCATCACCGAGGCGGTGCGCCAGCCAGCCAACGGCTACGAGATGGTGATGGGCCAGAAGGACAACCTCGCCGTCGCGCCCTGGCTTTACAGCGGTCTGACCTACGATCCCTCGAAAGATCTGACGGCGGTAGCACTGGTGGCCGAATCGCCGCTGGTCATCGTCACCGCGAGCAACTCGCCCTTCAAGACCATGGCCGACGTGATCGCCGCAGCCAAGGCCGCGCCGGACACGATCACCTACGGCAGTCCGGGCAACGGCACGACGACGCATCTGGTGGGCGAAATGTTCAAGCTGGCCGCAGGCATCAAGATCACGCACGTGCCGTACAAGGGCTCGAACCCGGCGGTGATCGACACGATGAGCGGCCAGGTGTCGATGATGGTGTCGTCCATCCCGTCGGCGATGTCGCAGATCAAGGCCGGCAAGCTGCGTGCGCTGGCGGTGACCTCGGCGCGCCGCAGCGCCAGCTTGCCGGACGTGCCGACGATCGCCGAGTCGACCGTCCTCAAGGATTTCGACGTGAGTTCCTGGTATGGCATCTTCATGCCGGCCGGGGCGCCGAAGGATGTCGTGACCACGGTGAATGCGGCAATCAACAAGCAGCTGACGTTGCCGGATGTGCAGGCCGCGATCCTGGCGCAGGGCGCTGAGCCACGGCCGATTTCCCCTGAAGCCTTCGCAGCGCTGGTGAAGACGGATCACGCCAAATGGAAGGGCATCGTCGCCGCATCCGGCGCGAAGCTGGAGTGAGCCGTCGCCGGCTCGGCGCTCAGTTCTTGGGACGCGACTGAGCCGGCAGATCCTTCACCGCCGCCAGCACCTTCTCGACGTGCTTGAACGGGTTCAGGCTCTGGTAGTAGAAGGCGACCGCACCGTTGGGTGCAATCACATAGGAAATGCGGTTGGCATAGTCCGGCCGGGTCTGCATCAGCGCGTCGAAGGACTTGCTGATCGACTTGTCGACATCGGACGCCACCGGGAATTTGCCCTGGCACGACTGGCTGGAGAATTTCGAGAGCGTCTCGACGTCGTCGGTCGATACGCCGATCACCGTGGCTCCGAGGGCGGAGAACTGGTCGATCGCCTCGGCGAAGGCATGGGCCTCGATCGAGCATCCGACGGAGAACGCCGCCGGAAAAAAGTACAGTACGACAGGTCCCTTGGCCAACGCAGCGTTCAGCGTGTAGGTGAAGGGTTTGCCGTCGAGCGCAGCGGTCGTGCTGAAGTTCGGCACCTTCTCTCCGACATCCAGCGCGGCGAGAGCGGGTGCGGACGCCACGCCCGCGAGCAGCATGAGCGGCACGGCAAGGGCCTTGGTTGCGAGCAGCTTCACGTCTTCAATCCTGAAAAAAGATGACACACATCTTATTCCGCAGCTCCATTCCCGGCGAGGCCGGTGGATTCGTGCGGTTGTTTGCTTCCGTCATGCTGGTCTTTCTGCTCGGGGCCTGCGGCAGCCTGCCGCCGTACAAGCAGATGCCGGCGACCGAGGCGCTGCCGGTCAGCACATCGACCGCCCTTGCGAAGATCGTGGCCGACTCGACGCCCCCGGGCGAGGAGTCCGGTTTCCGGTTGATGCCGCTCGGCGTCTATTCGCTCGATGCGCGTATCGAGCTCGCGAAACGCGCCGAACGCACGCTCGACGTGCAGTACTACGTGATCGCCAACGATGGTGCGGGTCGGCTGCTGCTGCGCACGCTCAAGGAGGCGGCGCAGCGCGGCGTGCGCGTGCGGCTGCTGGTCGACGATCTCTACACCGCGAGCACCGACCACCTGCTGATGGCACTTGCCGCCACGCCGAACATCGAGGTTCGCCTGTTCAACCCCTTCTGCTGTGCGCGCGGCAGTCTGGCGGGGCGTTTCGTCGCTTCCGCCTTCGATATCCAGCGGCTGAACCACCGGATGCACAACAAGCTGTTCATTGCCGATGGCGTGATGGCGGTGGCGGGCGGACGCAACATCGCCGACGAGTACTTCACGTTGAACAGTTCGCAGAATTTCATCGACATGGATGCAGTGGTCGTCGGCAAGGTGCTGGGCCAGCTCAGCGCCATCTTCGACAACTACTGGAACAGCGAAGAGGTCTATCCGATCGCGGCCATCGTGCAGCCGCATGGCGGGCACGCGGCGATGGCCGACGAGTTCGACGAGGCGGTCGGCATGGCCGGGCCGCCGCCGCGGGTGATCCTTCCGCCGACGGACGTGCTGGGTTATGGCCCGATCGGCGAAGAAATGGACGCCGGCCGCATCGGTTTTCTGTGGGGCGCCGCGAATGCCGTGGCCGACCCGCCCGCCAAGCTGCGCTTCGTCACCGCGGACGAGGCACTGGCCGCGAGCGTCACGATGCGCTTCTGGACGCGATTGCTCGCTGCCCAGAAAGAGGTGGTGCTGACCTCGCCGTACCTGGTGCCCGGCGAGAACGGCATGGCGGCCTTCGAGGACCTGCGCCGGCGCAACGTCGACGTCACGCTGCTCACCAATTCGCTGGCAGCCAACGACGAGCCGCTGGTGCACAGCGGCTATGCGCGCTACCGGCTGCGGTTGCTCTACGCCGGTGTCGATCTCTACGAGCTGAGCCCGGCGCGAACCACGCTCAGCAAGCGGCTCGGTGTATTCGGCAGCTCCCGCGGCCGGCTGCACGCCAAGACGGCAGTGGTGGACAAGCGGCTGATGTTCATCGGCTCGGTCAATCTCGATCCGCGCTCGGCCACGCAGAACACCGAACTCGGCATCGCGGTCGACAGCCCGCAGCTCGCGCGCGAGATGCTGCGCATCATCAACATCAGCAAGCTCGAGAGCGCCTACCGGCTGCGGCTGAGCAAGCCCGGCAACGACCTCGAATGGCTGACGCTGGACGAGGACGGCGAGAAGGTGCTCCACGCCGAGCCGGAGTCGACCTGGGTGCAGCGCTTCTACAACGACGTGTTCGGGCCGCTGGTGCCGGAAGAACTGCTCTGAACCTGTTCGAACATCCGCTGCCCGATGGGCAGCGGAACGGTTGAGGACTATCGGGTGGGCGCCGGGGTCGTGGCGTTGGTCGCGCTATTTGGCAGCTGATCGGTGTCGCCGGTCCGCCGCAGGAGTCGAGGCCCTGGCCCGCCGATCGGACGGTTCAGAGGTAGTCCTCCTGCTCTGCCTCGATCCTGATAGCGGTCTGGGTACTCGCGCTCGTGCTGAAGCTGGAGGCGATTGTTGATGCGAGGTCTATTACCAATGTGCGCATTGAGCTCCTGTCTGCGGATATCCCCTTCCTCGTCATAAGGGGTGGCGTAAGTGTTGTTGAGCCAGCTCACACCGTTGTCCGTGGTGTACTCCCTGCATTGCCATGTCCGGAAGTACCAACGCTCCGTCGGCGCATTGAGGCCTGGAGTCACCATGAAGATGTGATCGCCGTTGTCGCCGGAAACACGATAGTCGGTAACATGCACTCCGCCCCATCCGAGGTTCGGAGGAGGTCCGACGTACCTGTAGTCGTGTCCCTTGTCCGGCCCTGTGACGTATTTCAAGAATTCCTCGGGTGATACATACGAGGTACCTCCTGGTGAATAGTCGCCCCGCACGGACTCTATTCCGTAGAAGGACTTGATTTCCAGGCGACGATAGTTCAATACCTTCGTGCGTTCTTCTTCCGCGTGTCGGGCGCTTTCCTCCTGCCTTAGCCTCTCCCGGTCGGCGCCCGCCCGTTTCCTGTCCGCTTCAAGACCGGCGACTTCATCCGTCAACGGTTGCATCAACTGGTTGAGGTGAAGATCAGAGACGTTGTTCATGGCAAGCACGGGCAACGTGTTGAAGAGAACGCGCTCTGAGTGAATGCGAGAAATGTTCGAATAGCCGGGGTTGTGGCGGTCGAATTGAGATATGGCGTTGTGGAGCTTCAATATGAAGCGTCGAAGCGATCTGAAGATTCCCTTCACTCTGTCGAGCAAATGCGGCGCGTTCGTTCGCAGATAAATGGTCGCGTAGGCTTTGATGTAATGGGGTGAGGCAACCGTTTCGTATTTTTCCAGGGACTGGTTTGCAGCAATCACGAGTCTTTGATTCCATAAGTGATACGCAAAGCGCGGAAGCAGTTCGCGTAGATGCACGCGAGTGCCATTGGGCGTGACGTGAACCACGATGTCGCCGACTTGCTTGTGTCTTGCGCCGGTCGTGCGGTTTTTCGACACCGGCTCATCTTCACGGCGAGCCCGAGCGGGGCCGACTGAATCGGCGGCGGTCGATGGGGTCGAATCTGTCTCGACGTCTGGGCCCCAGAGCAGTGCATCGTGCAAGTCGGGATCAGGCTCTACGGCTTGATCGTCATCGTCCTCGTCTACCGGGGACTCGAAGTCTTCGTAATTCTTTGCTTCGTAGTCCTCATAATCTTCGTAGTCGTTGTCCAGGTCATAAGTTCTGTCGCGCAATCCTTCGAGCATTCCTGCCGGTCTCACACCTTGCTCATACAGCTGAAGCTGGCTGAGTCCTTTGAGCTGGAATTTGGATGTTCCAGGCTGATCCAAGGGCAGGTTGATCGGCGTCGCACCCACGAGCGATCTGAGCAAATGACTTGTGAGTATTCCGATGGAGTTTGTCGAGTTGGTCATGGCTTCCTAGTTGGATGAATATAGGAGGACGCGTGCGATGGCTATCCATCAGCACGATGCTCATCGTCTTCAGCGGCCGATGACAGCCTATTGAGGAGTCGAAACCATGTCAGGGCGGGCGAAGTAAGAATCGTAAGAGTGGCCGATCCGGCACCCGAAAGGCGACTAATTCACCACGAAAAAGGTCACCACGAAAAAGGCCCGCCGAAGCGGGCCTTGTGGCGGTCCGGTGACGGGACGTGTCAGCCGCCGTGGAACTTCACCACCAGCGGCACGATCAGCAGCGCGACGATGTTGATGATCTTGATCAGCGGATTCACTGCCGGGCCGGCCGTGTCCTTGTAGGGATCGCCGACGGTGTCGCCTGTCACAGCCGCCTTGTGCGCCTCGGAGCCCTTGCCGCCATGGTGGCCGTCCTCGATGTATTTCTTGGCGTTGTCCCAGGCGCCGCCGCCGGTGCACATGCTGATGGCGACGAACAGCCCCGTGACGATGGTGCCCATCAGCAGCCCGCCGAGCGCCTTCGGCCCGAGCAGCAGGCCCACGAGGATCGGTACCACCACCGGCAGCAGCGAGGGGATCATCATTTCCTTGATCGCGGCGCCGGTCAGCATGCCGACCGCCTTGCCGTATTCGGGTTTGGCCGTGCCTTCCATGATCCCGGGGATGTCGCGGAATTGCCGGCGGACTTCTTCCACCACCGCGCCGGCTGCACGGCCGACCGCCTCCATCGCCATCGCACCGAAGAGGTACGGAATCAGCCCGCCGATGAACAAGCCGACGATCACCATCGGATCGCTCAGGTTGAAGCTGATCGCCTGGCCGTAGCTCTCGAGCTTGTGCGTGTAGTCGGCGAAGAGCACCAGCGACGCGAGGCCCGCCGAGCCGATCGCATAGCCCTTGGTCACGGCCTTGGTGGTGTTGCCCACGGCGTCGAGTGGATCGGTGACGGCGCGCACGCTGTCGGGCAACTCGCTCATCTCGGCGATGCCGCCGGCGTTGTCGGTGATCGGTCCGTAGGCGTCGAGCGCGACCACGATGCCCGCCATGCTCAGCATCGCAGTGGCCGCCACTGCGATGCCGTAGAGGCCAGCCAGCGAATACGACGCCAGGATGGCAATGCAGACGAAGATCACCGGCCAGGCCGTCGAGCGCATCGACACGCCCAGGCCCGCGATGATGTTGGTGCCATGTCCGGTCGTCGACGCCTGCGCGATATGGCGCACGGGTGCGTACTGCGTGCCGGTGTAGAACTCGGTGATCCAGACCAGCGCCGCCGTGAGCGCGAGCCCCACGAAGCAGGCGCCGAACAGCTTCATGACGCTGCCCGACGCGGCAATGGCGTTGTCCGGAATCAGCCAGGACGTGACGAACCAGAAGGCGATCAGCGACAGCACGCCGGCCACCGCCAGCCCCTTGTAGAGCGCCGGCATCACGTTGGTCATGCCGGGCGACGCCTTCACGAAGAAGCAGCCGATGATCGACGCGATGATCGACACGCCGCCCAGTGCGAGCGGATACATCACCGCGTTCAGCGGTGCCGCCGTGACCATCAGCGCGCCCAGCACCATCGTGGCGATCAGCGTCACGGCATAGGTCTCGAACAGGTCGGCCGCCATGCCGGCGCAGTCGCCCACGTTGTCGCCCACGTTGTCGGCAATCACGGCCGGGTTGCGCGGGTCGTCCTCCGGGATGCCGGCCTCGACCTTGCCGACCAGGTCGGCGCCCACGTCCGCACCCTTGGTGAAGATGCCGCCACCGAGCCGCGCGAAGATCGAGATCAGCGAAGAGCCGAAGGCGAAGCCGATCAGCGGATTCAACAGCACGGCCAGGTTGGCGCCGGCTTTGCCGGAGCTCGCCAGGAACCAGTAGAAGCCGGTGACGCCCAGCAGCCCGAGGCCGACCACCAGCATGCCGGTGATGGCACCGCCGCGAAACGCCACATCGAGCGCCGGGCTGATGCCTTGCGTGGCGGCCTGCGCGGTGCGCACGTTGGCGCGCACCGACACGTTCATGCCGATGAAGCCGCAGGCGCCCGACAGCACGGCGCCGACGACGAAGCCGACCGCGGTCGTGAGATCGAGGAACAGGCCGATCAGCACCGCCAGCACGATGCCGACAATGGCGATGGTTCGGTACTGCTTGGCCAGATAGGCCGCGGCGCCTTGCTGGATCGCCGCAGCGATCTCCTGCATGCGGGGATTGCCCGGGTCCTTCGCCAGGATCCAGCTGCGCGCCCAGACGCCATAGCCGACGGCCACGAGGCCGCAGACGATCGCCAGGACGAGGGGGGTGTTGCCATTCATGCGTTGTCTCCATTCGTTCGTTGTGACTTTTGGAGACGAAAGCACGGTCCTGGTGCGCAACGCCACGGGACTGTGCTTCCGTCGCGTTGCTTCCTCGAGCCGCCCGCCACAGGACGGGGAGCCGGATTGGCCAACGACGGCAATTTACAGGCAAATCTCGGCTCCGTGGTGCCCATCGCGGTGCGCGGAAAGTAAACTGCGGGTTTGTCCGAATCCTCCTAAAACCAACCCTCAACGAGATCGACCATGTCCTTCGACAAAGTTTCCCCCGGCACGAACGTCCCCGACGCATTCAACGTGGTCATCGAGATCCCGATGAATTCGGACCCGATCAAGTACGAGGTGGACAAGGAGTCGGGTGCGCTGTTCGTCGACCGTTTCATGACGACCGCGATGTACTACCCGGCGAACTACGGCTACGTGCCGCAGACGCTCAGCGGCGACGGCGATCCGGTCGACGTGCTCGTGATCGCACCGTACCCGCTGCTGCCCGGTGTGGTGGTGCCTTGCCGTCCGCTCGGCATCCTGATGATGGAAGACGAAGCTGGCGTCGACGGCAAGGTTCTGGCCGTGCCGACCACCAAGGTGCTGCCGATCTACAGCCACTGGAAGTCGATCGACGACGTGAACCAGATGCGCCTGAAGGCCATCAGCCACTTCTTCGAACACTACAAGGACCTCGAAGCCGGCAAGTGGGTCAAGGTGCTGGGCTGGGAAGGCATCGAGGCTGCCAAGAAGGAAGTGCTCGACGGCATCGCCAACTACAACAAGTAAGCCGCGACACCTCGCAAACAAGAACGCCCCGCTTGCGGGGCGTTTTGCATGGCGGAGCAGATGCCGCGCCGCGCACTCACGCTCACATGCCCAGATAGCGCCCTGGCCGGTGGTTGATGGCGAGAACGATGTTCAGCGCCACCGCGCCCACCACCGAATAGGCAACCCGGATCGGCTCGATGGAGACCAGTGCGAGCAGCACGATCGCGCAGTCCACCGCCATCTGGATCTTGCCTGCACGCCATCCGAAGCGGTCCTGCAGCCACAGCGCCAGCACCCCGATGCCGCCCAGGCTGCACTTGTGGCGGAACAGGATCAGGAAACCCGTGCCTGTGATCAGCCCGCCGGCGATCGCGGCATACAGCGGCTGCAGCGACGCGAAGGACAGGAAATGAGCCTGCAGCGAAGTCAGCGTCGACAGCAGGGCCACCGCGATGAAGGTCTTCACGGTGAAGGCTGCGCCGAGCTTGCGCAGCGCCAGCCAGTAGAAGGGCAGATTGAGCACGAAGAACACCGGCCCGAATCCTATGCCGCTGACGTAGTGCGCCAGAAAAGCCAGCCCGGCCGTGCCGCCTGTCATCAGGCCGGCGCTGCTGAAGAAGGCGACGCCGACCGAAATCATGAGCGTGCCGCTGGTGATCGCCAGTGCATCCTCGGTGCGGGTATGGCGATGCGGCGTCTCGGTATCGATCTGCGCCTGGATGTCGCGCGTGGTGTTCGGGTCGGTCATCCTCCGAGCTTATTCGGGCTGGATGCCGGCGCGATGCGCCAGCGCAAGGTAGCGCGAGATCTCGCTTTCCATCTGCTTGCGGAACGGGTCGGCGCCGATCATCACCGGTTCCATGCCTTGCGCGCGCAGTTGGGCCTGCAGGGCAGGGTCGGACATCGTCGCACCGACGTCACGCACCAGCCGCTGGATCACCGGCGCGGGTGTGCGTGCCGGTGCGGCGAAGCCATACCAGGCATCGAAAGTGGCCTCGGGCAGCTTGAGCTCCGTCAGCGTTGGCACGTCCGGCAACATGCTCGACCGCGTGGTGCCGACGATGCCGAGCGCGCGCATCTTGCCCGACTTCACGTGTGGTGCGACCGAGGCAACGGTGTCGATGCCCATCTCGATCTCGCCAGCGATCAGGGCGATGGAACTCTGGCTGCTGCCCTTGTACGGGATGTCCTGGAGCTTCACGTCGGCGGCCAGCGCGAACAGCTCGCCCGCGAGATGCGGACCCGAGCCGCTGCCAAAGGTCGCGTAGCGGATGCCCTTGGGTGTTGCCTTGGCGGCGGCGATCAGGTCCTTGACCGAATGCAGCTTCGAGTTGCCGCCGACCACCAGCACCAGCGGCGTGCGCGCGACGATCGCGATCGGTGCGAGGTCGCGCATCGGGTCGTAGGGCAACTTGGCGCGCAGCGCAGGATTCACGGTGTAGCTCGTCGAACCCGACAGCAACAGCGTGTAGCCGTCCGGTGCGGCCTTGGCGACGGCGTCGGTGCCGATGATGGTCGAGGCGCCCGGCCTGTTGTCGATCACGACAGGTTGGCCGAGCCGCTCCGCCAGTTTCTGGCCCATGGCGCGCGCGACCAGATCGGTGCCACCGCCGGGCGGGAAGGGGACGACGAGCCGGACTGGCTTGGCGGGCCAGGTGTCCTGTGCGAAGACAGGGCTGAGGCAAAGACTGGCGCCCAGGATGAGCGTGAGGGCCTGGAAGCCGCGGCGAGTGGTGTTCATAGGTTTTCGTTAGGGGAAATCGAGAGGCGGTGTGACGGACAACGTCCGGACGCTTTCAGGTGGCGGCCTGCGTTTTGCCGGTCTGCCATGGCGCATGGCCAGGTTCGCCGAGGTCCCAATAGAGGCCGGCCATGATCTGCAACCCTTCGCGTGCAATCGAGGCGAGCAGATGCTCGTTGGGCGCGTGCTGCGCGCAGGCCGGGTACGAATGCGGGACCCACAGGGTCGGCAGGCCGAGCAGCTTGGCGAAGACGTCGTTGGGCAGCGATCCCGCGAGATTCGGCAGCAGGTCGGGCCGTTGGCCGGCACTGTGTTCGATCGAACCTTGCGCCCAGCTCACCCACGGGTTTTCGACGTCGAGCCGCGTGGCGGCGCCCGTCAGCGTGATCTGGATGTCGACCTGTGGGAAGCCGTGCGCATCGAGGTGTGCCCGCACGATTTCTTCCAGCCGCTCCCATGGGGTTCCGACCACGAATCGCAACTGGCAGTGCGCGACCGCCTCTCCGGGGATGGCATTGACCGGCCGTTGCGGCGAGCCGGCGCCGAGCGCCAGTACTTCGATGGTGTTCCAGGCCATCAGGCGTTCCGCCGGACTCAAGCCTGGTTCGCCCCAACCCGCGTCGAGTGCTGGATCGTCGGTGTCGCCGCCGATCTCGATGCTGGCCAGTGCGGCTCGCACGGCTTCGCTGACCGGTGGCGGGCGCAGCGCGTCGACGAGGATGCGTCCGTGCGCATCGACCAGGCTGGCGACCGCGTGGCTCAGCACGGTGGCCGGGTTGGCCAGCACGCCACCCCAGTTGCCCGAGTGATAGCCGCGCGGACGACTGCGCAGCCGAAGGCTGAAATTCACGGCACCGCGCGAACCCAGAAACAGCGTGGGCCGCTGCGCCCGCACGCGTGGACCGTCGCAGGCGATCAGCAGGTCGGCCTGAAGCTTGGCACGTTCCTGGGTGCAGATGGCGTGCAGTCCGGGCGATGCGGCTTCCTCGCCCATTTCGAAGAGCGCTGTGAAGTTGTAGCCCAACTGCCCATTGCGGGCCTTGATCACGGCCGCGAGTGCGCCAAGGTTGATGGTGTGCTGGCCCTTGTTGTCCGCCGTGCCGCGGCCGTACCAACGGTCGCCTTCGACGGTCAGGTTCCAGGGCGAGAGGCCCTCGCGCCAGTGCGCGTCCTGCCCGCTGACCACATCGCCATGGCCGTAGGTCAGTACGGTGGGCAGGCTTTCATCCTCGGTGCGGCGGGCAATCAGGAACGGACCGCCACCTTCGACAGGGTTGGCGACCACCTCGCAGTCGAACCCCAGGGCAGTCATCGAGGGGATCAGTTCATCCTTCAGGTAGGTCTCGAGCGCAGGCGTCGCGACGCCCGTGTCGCTTTCGGTACGCAGCGCGATGCGGCGCCGCAGGTCCGCGAGAAAACTGCCGTTGTCGAAGTAGCTGGCCGCGGCGGTCAGCGCGTCTGTTCGTTGCATGAATGGCTTCCTTTTGGCTGGGAACGCATGCAAGTAGAAGGCCGGATCGGCGTTGCTGGCACTATCGATTTGGCAAGCTACCATTGCCTTGAAAGCAATACCGAATCCTGCGTGGAGCCTGCCGATGACACCCTTGCTCGCCATTCCGATGCGCTATTTCATGGAGGTAGCGCACAGCGGCTCGGTCAACCAGGCTGCGGCGCGTCTGTTCGTGGCCGCGTCCGCCGTCAGTCGCCAGATCGCGAAACTGGAGGACGGACTCGGTACGCCGCTGTTCGAGCGCCGCACGCGCGGCATGGTGCTGACGCCCGCTGGCGAGCGGCTGGCCGCGCATCTGCGGAATGCGCTGCTCGATGCGGAGCAAGTGATCGAGCAGGTGAGGGATCTGGGTCACCAAAGCGCGGGCCGCATCCGTGTCGCCTGCACGGAAGGATTCGCCGGTAACTTGATGCCCGGCATGATGCGGGCGTTCCAGGCGGCGCATCCGCGCAGCCAGTTCGAACTGCATGTCGGTGCGCCGGACGAGGTCAGCTCGCTGCTGATGCGCGGTGAGGCAGACCTCGGTCTCAAGTATGTCGTGGCACCGGAGCCCGGGCTTCGCGTCGAATGCACGATGACCGCGCCTGTCTACGCGGTGATGGCACCGGACCACCCGCTTGCGCCACAGCGTGTGGTGCAGGTGGCGGAGGTCGTGCGCTATCCCCTGGCCGTAGGAAGCCGTGGGGTGACCACGACGCGCCAGCTGTTCGATCTCGCCTGCAGTGAGCAAGGGCTCCAGTACCGTGCAAATTTCGTCAGCAATTTTTCGGCTGCGCTGCTGCCATTGATGCAGGCGCCGGACATCGTGCTGGCCGGCCATCACACCGTGGTGCACCTGATCGACGCGGGAACGCTGGTTGCCCGGCCTTTCAGCGACCCGCAGTTGCAGCAACGGCGGCTGCAACTGCTGTCGCTCGATGGGCGCACATTGCCTGCATTGGCCAGGGCGTTCGTCGAATACGGTGTGCGTGTGCTGACGCAGACCGGGCGGCGCAAGCTGGGGCGTGCCCGTCGGCGCCCCGTCAGCCCTGCGACTTGAAGGGGCTGCGCTCGCCGAGGTGGTCGATGTAGTTTTCGATGCCCGCGCCTTCGCGCTCCAGGAAGCGTTCGACGGCGTCGGCAAACGCCGGGTGCGCCAGCCAATGTGCACTGGTCGTCTTGACGGGCATCAAGGCGCGAGCCATCTTGTGTTCGCCTTGTGCGCCGCCTTCGAAGCGGCGCACGCCATGCGCGATGCACCATTGCAGCGGCTGGTAGTAGCAAGCCTCGAAATGCAGGCAGTCGACGCGCTCGATCGCACCCCAGTAGCGACCGTAAGCGACCTCCGGTGCGCCGTCGTCCAAGCCATCGGCAGACAGCGCGATCAGGCTCGACGCGATGGGCCGGCCTTCTCGCTGCGCGATGAACAGCAGCCACGATTCCGGCATCGTGGCTGCCATTCGCTGAAAGAAGTCGCGGGTCAGGTATGGAGCGTTGCCGTGTTCACGGTAGGTGCGTGCGTAGCATCGATAGAAAAAATCCCAGTCTGCTTCGTCGATGTCGGTGCCCCGCGACCATCGGAAGGTGACGCCTGCATCCGCTACTTTTCGGCGTTCCTGCCGGATCTTCTTGCGCTTGTCGTGGGACAGGCTGCCAAGGAAGGCTTCGAAATCGCTGTAACGCGCCTGCTCGGCCGGGATGGCGGTAGCCGCGTCTTCGGCGGGGAGGGCATGCGTGTTTCTCGATGGCGCCTCGTTCGTCCAATGAAACTGGACGGTGTGGCGCAGCATCAATCCGGCGCTCTCGCAGCCGCTGATGTCGTCGTCCGCGCCGAAAAGCAGGTGCAACGATGACATGCCGGCTTGTTCACACCACTGGACAAGCCCCTGAATCAGCAGAGCCCGGCTGTCCGCATCCTGCGCCAGAAGCCGGGCGCCCGGAACTGGCGTGAACGGCACCGACACCACGGCCTTGGGGTAGTAAGCCAGTCCGTGCTGTTCGTATGCATTGGCCCACGCCCAGTCGAAAACATATTCGCCATAGGAATGGCTCTTGAGATACAGCGGACACGCCGCTGTCATCTTTTTTCCTTGCCAGAGCGTTGCGAATTGGGCCGTCCAGCCGGATTCGGACGTAGCGCTGCCGCTCTCGTGAAGGGCATTCAGGTATTCGTGCCTCATGAACGGGCTCTGCGACGCTTGCGTTGCAAGCAACTCATTCCATGCTGCAGCCGAAATTTCAGAAGGAGCGCTGTGAATTCGAAAAACGGGGGCGGCCAAGTTTGCTCCGGGGGAGGTATCGCGACTTGAAACAAAAAGAAGCGTAACAGTGTGTGCTAATGCCGTGTTTCGAGGGCCGTTGAAAGCCGAAGCGCTGCTTTTGAGCGACGATTGTCCCTAGCCTGTAATCGGACTTTTAAAACAATCATTTTGGGAAGGTGTCTATGAAGTTGATAACCGTCATCGTCAAACCGTTCAAGCTTGACGATGTGAGGGAGGCGTTGTCCGCCATCGGTGTGAGTGGCCTGACTGTGACCGAAGCCAAGGGGTTCGGAAGGCAGAAGGGGCATACCGAGTTGTACCGTGGGGCCGAGTACGTCATCGACTTTCTGCCCAAGATGAAGGTCGAGGTGGTCGTCAACGAGGCGGACGTCGACCGTTCCATCGAGGCAATCATCCTGGCGGCCCGTACGGGCAAGATCGGCGACGGCAAGATCTTCGTCACCGATGTCGAACGGGTGGTTCGCATCCGTACAGGCGAGCAGGACGAAGCAGCGGTCTAGACGATGTTGGCGAGCCGGTCGCCCTTGGGGCGCCGGGCCGCTTCGTCGACCATGGCTTCGAGCAAGTCCTTGGCGTCATTGCCGGTGCGCATCAAGCCCATCTGCCAATCGTTCATCAGGCCATCTCGAACGCTGCTGCCCAGAAAAGCAAGCAGTGCGTCGTAATAGCCTGCAACGTTGAGGATGCCGATGGGCTTGTCGTGGTAGCCAAGCTGTCGCCACGTCCAGATTTCGAACAGCTCTTCAAAGGTGCCGATGCCGCCGGGCAGTGCGACGAAGGCATCCGCGCGTTCCCCCATCATGGCCTTGCGCTCGTGCATGGTGTCGACGATGTGGAGTTCATCGCACAGTCGGTTTGCCAATTCCTTGTCGACCAGCGCCTTGGGAATCACTCCGACCACACGCCCGCCAGCCGCGCGAGTGGCTTCAGCCACTGTTCCCATCAAGCCGGTTCGGCCACCGCCGTAGACGAGTTGCCCATGGTGTTCGCCGATCCACCGGCCAACGGTTTCGGCCGCAGCCGCGAATTCAGGACGCTCACCGGAGCGCGAGCCGCAATACACACAAACTGAAAATGCTGGAGTCATCCCTCGATCATGCCCCGATCGGACTGACCTTAGCTGCCGAAGTGCTGCCAGATTGCCCCGACCCAGATGCCGCCTGCAAGGAGTAGCGACAGGAGCACTGCCGCACTACCCATGTCCTTGGCGCGCTTGGAAAGGTCGTGCCATTCCGGCCCGATGCGATCGATCGCGGCTTCAACGGCGGTATTGAGCAATTCAACGATCATGACGAGCAGCACGCTGCCCGCCAGCAGCGCTGTTTCCGTCCAGTGCTCACCGAGCCAGAAGGCGGCCGGAAGCAATACGATTGCCGCAATCGCTTCTTGCCGAAACGCTGGCTCGCTCCAGCCGGCACGGAGACCTGCGAGCGAAATGAGCCCTGCGTGCCAGACGCGATCAAATCCGCTGCGGGCCTTTTGCGGATTGACCGCGGAATCGGGTTTGCTCATGAATTCATGGGTTGACTGGGCGCGCCGCAATCAGGCGAGTGCCGGCCCAGGCGTCGTGCCAAAACTGGCTTTCCGGATGAAATCGTGCAAGAAGCGCCCAGACAGCGATCCACCCGGAGATCATGAGGACGGACTCACCGCCGGAAAGCTTGAAAGGTGCGAGCGCTGCCAATGGCGGCAAAAACCATAACCAGGCCAGCAAATAGCGCAACAGCGCGCGCGCCTGCGTAACGGGGCGGCCGCGCGTATCGACAATGCGAATGCCCCAGGTTTTCATGGCCAAGGTTTGACCTTTTGACCAGAAATAGACGAAATAGATGCCGAAGACCACAAAAAGGAAGGCCTGGAGCAAGTGGCGTCGCGTGTCCATCGCATCGCGCATCTGCCCCAGCGTGCTGAACAACCATCCGGCGATAAAAACGACCGCGAACATGAGCATGCCCTCGTAGAGCCAGCAAGCCATCCGGCGCCACAGGCCGGGTGTCGGTGGGCGCTGTACGGCCAAAGGCGTCGTGCTGTTTGCAGCCTTCGGATCAGAGGCTGTCGGCGAGAGTGCGGATGAAGCTTCGTATGGGCTGTTGGTGACCATCGACGGCTGTGTCAGGGAGCGGATGAAGGTTGCTCGGTGACAGGCACCGGCGGCGTACGCGCCGATGCAGGCGCGGCCGTCGTCAACGGCGCAGTGATTGTCGCTGCTGAGGATGACTCTGCCGATGTGGATTCGATATCAGCAGGCGTCGGGGCCAACTCGATGCGCGCGCTGTGCTGCATCTTGACTGCATTGGCCGGGACCGGCGCAAGCTTCTGCTGCGGGACAGGGCGCGCGGTGGCAGTTGCGCCAGGTGCGTGCGCCGTGGTCGCCCGCTCTGCGAGCGCACGTCGTTCTTTTTCACTGAGCGCTTGATAGGCTTCCCACTTGGCCTTGCGCTCGTCGCTCGGGATCTGCTTGACCTCGTCGAAATTGAACCTGGCCTGAGCGCGCTCCTGCTGGCTGAGGCCCGCCCAGTCGCTCATCCGGCTGTGCAGTTTGGCTTGCTCTGCTGGCGACAGCTTGTTGTGGTTTCGTGACAACGCCAGCCATTTGCGCTTGTGTCCGCTGCTGAGGCTGTCCCAATGCAACGCCAGCGGCAGCAAGGCCTGTTGCTGGCTGGCAGACAGTTCCTTCCAGAGCGGGTGTGAAGTTGCGCTGCGTACCGACTTGTCTGCAGTGGCGCTTTCACCGGTTGCTGCTGGCTTCACCTGCGCCATGGCCAGAACGGTGCACGCCGCTGCAAAGCCGCACAGTGTCATTGCGCGTGCCCGGACCCATGTGAGCCGACCCTTGGCGCGCGCGGCAGGCTCGTCCAGTGGCGTGGCAGAGAAGAGGGGCATGTGTTGTCGCGGCGTTTTTCAGTAATCAGTTCTTGTCGGCGGATGCTTCGGACTTGAGGAACTGTGCGAAGCCCGGGTCCGTGTATGCAGCGGGCGGAAGATCGTCGGTCAACAATGCCGAGTCGACATCGGCCAGCTCACGTGCACGGTTTTCGGCCTGCACCACGTTGATGGCGATCAGGCCGCCAACGAGTGCAACGAGTGGCAAGGCGGCACCAATGCGTGTCCACCACCAGCCGCCACCGCCAAGCGTCACCGTTCCCCCCGCGACGTGGGCTGTAGACGCCGCCCGCATCTCTGGCGCGAGCTTTCGCTTCGCCATGGCTTGCGTACGCGCAACTCGGAGGCGTTCGCTGATGTCGTGAGGCAATTCGTTGTTTCCAGCAGACAGTCGGGCCGCGACGCGGCGGCCAAACTGCTCTTCTAGCGCTTCAGCTTTAGAGGAAGGCAAGGTGTTCATAGCGATATTCCCTTGGCCTTGAGCGCTTTGCTCAAGGCATGGACTGCCCGAGAGCAGTGGGTTTTGACGCTGCCTTCGGAGCAGCCCATTGCTGCGGCTGTCTCGGCGACGTCCATGTCTTCCCAGTAACGCATCAGGAAAGCCTCTCGTTGACGGCCTGGCAACGCACTGATCTCTTCCTCTATCTGATGAAAAACTTGAGCGCGGCGTGTGGTGTCTTCTGCGCTTTCCGATTCACGAGAGTCGGTCGGCGAAACGAAATTCTCGAGCAGATCGAAATCGCCATCGTCGCCATCTGCCGTCTCGAAATCGCTGAGATTCGAGAACAGCGCACGCCGCGTTTTCTGCCGACGGAACCAGTCCAGGGTGCAGTTCGAGAGGATTCGCTGGAACAGCATCGGCAACTCCCCCGCCGGCTTGTCCCCGTAGTGCTCCGACAGCTTCATCATGCTGTCCTGCACGATGTCGAGGGCGGCTTCGTCGTCCCGCACGTGATAGACCGACCGCTTGAATGCGCGTCGTTCCACACTTTTCAGGAAATCGGAGAGTTCTTTTTCGGTGGCCAAGCAGAGGGGCGCGTCGCGACGCAGGTGGGGGCGTTTCGTCGTTTTTAGGTCGATGCGAATTATGGCATCGTGGTGTGGAAGGCTTTGCCGCCTGGGGTTGTTGCGCAACAGATGTCATAATCCGCCCCGCAAGTCAAAAGGCAAACGGGTCACGGTCCGGCGGAACATCAGTCCGCCCATGGCTTTGGCCTCAAGTCCCGACGCGGTCTCACAAGGGCTGGCAAGGGGCACCCAAGGTTTTTCGTTCCCGAAAAAACGCAAAGGTTCATCATGGAAATCTCGAAGGCGGAACTCGCTTCCGCGGCTGCAGCATCTGCAGCCGGCAATCAAACACAAGAACTCTCAGGTGCTGAAGTGCTGGTCAAGGCACTCCAGGCTGAAGGCGTGAACTACATCTGGGGTTACCCGGGCGGCGCCGTTCTGTACATCTACGACGCGTTCTACAAGCAGGACACCATCCAGCATGTGCTGGTACGTCACGAGCAGGCTGCAGTGCACGCGGCCGACGGTTTTGCCCGCGCCACCGGTGAAGTGGGCGTAGCGCTCGTCACCTCCGGCCCGGGGTTGACCAATGCGGTGACCGGTATCGCGACCGCGTACATGGATTCGATCCCGATGGTGATCATCGCGGGTCAAGTCCCGACAGCGGCGATCGGCCAGGATGCGTTTCAAGAATGCGACACGGTGGGCATCACACGCCCGATCGTGAAGCACAATTTCCTCGTCAAAGATCCCAAGGATCTGGCGATGACCATGAAGAAGGCATTTCACATCGCCCGCACCGGTCGTCCCGGGCCGGTGGTGGTCGATGTGCCGAAGGATGTGTCCTTCAAGAAAGTGACCTACTCGGGTTATCCCGATAAGGTCGAAATGCGTTCGTACAACCCGGTTCGCAAAGGGCACGGGGGCCAGATCCGCAAGGCGTTGCAGTTGTTGCTGGCTGCCAAGCGCCCGTACATCTACACGGGCGGTGGCGTTCTGTTGGGCAATGCGACCAACGAACTGCGCACCCTGGTCGACATGCTCTGCTACCCCGTCACCAACACGTTGATGGGCCTGGGCGCCTATCCGGCGAGCGATCGAAAGTTCCTGGGGATGCTGGGCATGCACGGCACCGTCGAGGCGAACAACGCAATGCAGAACTGCGATGTGCTGCTCGCGGTTGGTGCGCGCTTCGATGACCGCGTGATCGGCAATCCGAAACACTTCGCTCAGAACGAGCGCAAGATCATCCACATCGACATCGATCCGTCGAGCATCTCGAAGCGTGTGAAGGTCGACATCCCGATCGTCGGCGACGTGAAGGACGTGCTGACTGAACTGATTTCGATGATCCGGGAAGCGTCGCAGAAGCCCGACGCCGGTGCGCTTGCCGATTGGTGGAAGACCATCGAAGCGTGGCGCAGCAAGGATTGCCTGAACTACGACCGTGGCAACAAGGACGTCATCAAGCCCCAGTACGTGGTCGAGACGCTCTGGAACATGACCAAGGACGCCGACACCTACATCACGTCCGACGTCGGCCAGCACCAGATGTGGGCTGCGCAGTACTACCGCTTCGACGAGCCGCGCCGCTGGATCAACTCGGGTGGCCTGGGTACGATGGGTGTGGGTATTCCGTATGCAATGGGCATCAAGCTTGCGAAGCCGGAATCCGAGGTGTTCACCATCACCGGCGAAGGCTCGGTGCAGATGTGCATCCAGGAGCTGTCGACCTGCCTGCAATACAACACGCCGATCAAGATCTGCGCGCTCAACAACCGCTACCTCGGGATGGTGCGTCAGTGGCAGGAGATCGAATATTCCGGTCGCTACAGCCACAGCTACATGGACGCGCTGCCCAACTTCGTGAAGTTGGCTGAGGCCTACGGTCACGTCGGCATGCTGATCGAGCGTCCGCAGGACGTCGAGCCCGCGCTGCGCGAGGCTCGCAAGCTCAAGGACCGTACGGTCTTCATGGATTTCCGCACCGATCCGACCGAGAACGTGTTCCCGATGGTCAAGGCGGGAATGGGCATCACCGAGATGCTGCTGGGGTCCGAGGACCTCTGATACCTGAGTTCCGGGCTCGAAAATAGCCCGGTTTCGCCACACTTTTCGACGAATCTATTGTCCGCCGAGCCCGCGCATTACCGTGCGTGGGGGAGGGCGGCGAAAAGAGGAGTTCGCACACATGAAACACATCATTGCCGTCCTGTTGGAGAACGAGCCCGGCGCTCTCTCCCGCGTCGTGGGCCTGTTCTCGGCCCGCGGCTACAACATCGAATCGCTCACCGTGGCGCCGACCGAGGACCCAAGTCTTTCGCGGATGACCATCGTCACCGCCGGGTCGGATGACGTGATCGAGCAGATCACCAAGCATCTGAACCGGCTGATCGAGGTCGTGAAGGTCGTCGATCTCACCGAAGGTGCCTATACCGAGCGCGAGCTCATGATGGTCAAGGTGCGTGCGGTGGGCAAGGAGCGCGAGGAAATGATGCGCATGGCGGAGATCTTCCGCGGTCGCATCATCGACGTGACCGACAAGAGCTACACCATCGAGTTGACCGGTGACCACGGCAAGAACGACGCCTTTCTCGAGGCGATCGATCGTGGGGCGATCCTCGAAACCGTGCGCACAGGCGCCAGCGGCATCGGCCGCGGCGAGCGCATCCTGCGGGTCTGATCGCGATGTATCGGGGCTCAGCCGCCGCTCGTTCGGGCTGAGTCTGTCGAAGCCCTTGCTCGCGCAAGGACTGCATTGAGCCCTTCGACAGGCTCAGCACGAACGGCAACAACCACTGCACCAAAGCATCTATCTGGAGAACATCATGAAGGTTTACTACGACAAGGACGCCGATCTCAGCCTCATCAAGGGCAAGACCGTGGCGATCATCGGCTACGGCTCGCAAGGCCATGCGCACGCACAGAACCTGAACGACAGCGGCGTGAAAGTCGTGGTTGGTCTGCGCAAGGGTGGCGCTTCATGGCCGAAGGTCGAGAAGGCCGGCCTGAAAGTCGCCGAAGTCGCTGAAGCCGTGAAATCGGCCGACGTCGTCATGATCCTGCTGCCCGACGAGCAGATCGCGAACGTCTACAAGAACGACGTCGCCCCGAACATCAAGGAAGGTGCTTCGCTCGTCTTCGCCCATGGCTTCAACGTGCACTACGGCTTCGTGCAGCCGCGCGCCGACCTCGATGTCTGGATGGTCGCTCCGAAGGCGCCCGGCCATACCGTGCGCAGCACGTACACCCAAGGCGGCGGCGTGCCTCACCTCGTGGCCGTGCATCAGGACAAGACCGGCAAGGCGCGTGACCTCGCACTGAGCTACGCGACGGCCAACGGTGGCGGCAAGGCCGGCATCATCGAAACGAACTTCCGCGAAGAAACCGAGACCGACCTGTTCGGCGAACAAGCGGTTCTGTGCGGCGGCACGGTCGAACTTATCAAGGCCGGTTTCGAGACGCTGGTTGAAGCCGGCTACGCGCCTGAAATGGCGTACTTCGAATGCCTGCACGAGCTAAAGCTGATCGTCGACCTGATTTATGAAGGCGGCATCGCCAACATGAACTACTCGATCTCGAACAACGCCGAATATGGTGAGTACGTCACGGGCCCGCGCATCGTGACCGACGAGACCAAGAAGGTCATGAAGCAAGTGCTGAAGGACATCCAGACCGGCGAGTACGCCAAGAGCTTCGTGCTCGAAGCCGCTGCCGGCCAACCGGCGCTGATCAGCCGTCGCCGCATCAATGCCGAGCATCAGATTGAAATCGTCGGCGAGCAACTTCGCGCGATGATGCCCTGGATCAAGAAGAACAAGCTGGTCGACCAGACCCGCAACTGATCGAGCCTCGGCTCATGCACCAGGCCACCCTTGCGGGTGGCCTTTTTCGTTGGGAGCGCCATGGCGCCTGAACTACACTCGTCCGATGTACTGCTCCTATCGTCCTGCAATGAATCCGTCGGCACTTTTCCCTGCGCTTCCCCGCGCTGGAGGCCACTTTCATGCATGACGATACGGTGATGGACGATGCGCCGCCGCGCAAGCGTCGCAAGGGCATCTACATCCTGCCGAACCTGTTCACGCTGGCTGCACTTTTCGGCGGCTTCTATTCGATCGTGATGGCCATGAACGGCCGTTTCGATTTGGCGGCGCTGGGTGTTTTCGCCGCGATGATCCTCGACAGCCTCGATGGCCGCGTGGCGCGCATGACAAACACGCAGAGCGCGTTCGGCGAGCAGATGGATTCGTTGTCCGACATGGTTTCTTTCGGTGCCGCACCCGCGTTGATCGCCTATGAATGGTCGCTCAAGGGTTTGGGTCGCTGGGGCTGGATTGCTGCGTTCGTGTACTGCGCGTGCGCCGCGCTGCGGCTTGCCCGATTCAATGTGAACACGGGAACGGTGGACAAGCGTTGGTTCCAGGGGCTTCCTTCTCCGGCCGCGGCAGCATTGGTCGCCGGCTTCATCTGGCTGATGACCGAGTGGGGGAAACGTGGTGGAGAAGTGCTGTATCTGTCCTGGTCGCAGATCACGTGGATCACCTTCGCTTTCACCTTGTACGCGGGCTTGTCGATGGTCACGAACGCACCGTTCTACAGCTTCAAGGACGTCCAGGTGAAGAAGAGCGTGCCTTTCGCCGTGATCGTGCTGATCGCGCTGGCCATCGCCGTCATCAACATCCATCCGCCGACGGTACTGTTCGGTGTTTTCGTCGCCTATGGCCTCAGTGGATTCTTTGTCTACGGATGGCGCAAGGCGAAAGGCCAGCAGGTCAGCGTGATCAGCATGTCGACCGAGGAACCAGACGAGCGCGGGTTGCATAAATAACGCAGTAGGTAGAAGCCCGAAGATCGGCTCCCGCCGGCTTTGTGCTAAATTCGATGTCCTCATGAAGCAGATTTCGCTGGCCCTACTACTGATCCCCTTCGGGCGGAGAAGGTAGCGCACGCGTTAATCCCTGACACGGCCCGTTCGCACCAGCAACGGGCCGTTTTGTTTGGGGTTGCTGGTGAATCCACATCACCACAGAGAAATCGACATGTTGAAGCAACCTCAAGCCAAGTACCGCGCATTTGCCCCGATCGGCCTCAAGGACCGTACCTGGCCAGATGCCGTTCTGACCAAGGCGCCGATCTGGCTGTCGACCGATCTGCGCGATGGCAATCAAGCCTTGGTCGAGCCGATGGACATCGATCGCAAGATGCGCATGTTCGAAACCCTCGTGGCCATCGGCTTCAAGGAAATCGAGGTTGGCTTTCCTTCCGCGTCGCAGGTGGAATTCGACTTCGTGCGCCGCCTCATCGAGGAAGACCGCATCCCGGATGATGTGACGATCCAGGTGCTGACGCAGGCTCGCGACCATCTGATCACGCGCACCTTCGAGGCGCTCCAAGGCGCGCCGCGTGCCATCGTCCATCTCTACAACGCGGTCGCGCCGATCATGCGCCGCGTCGTGCTGGGCATGGACGAGGACCAGATCGTGGAACTCGCTGTGACGCACGCGCGCATGTTCAATGAATGCGCCGCAAAGCAGCCAGCAACGCAGTGGATTTTTCAGTACTCGCCCGAGATGTTCTCGGGCACCGACCTGGCGTTTTCGAAGCGCGTCGTCGATGCCGTGATGGACGTCTGGACACCGACGCCGCAGCGCAAGGCGATCGTCAATCTGCCGTCGACGGTCGAGCATTCGACGCCGAATATCTTTGCTGACATGATCGAGTGGATGCATCGCAATCTGGCCCGGCGCGATTCGATCGTGCTCTCTGTCCACCCGCACAACGACCGGGGTACGGGCACCGCCGCGGGCGAGTTCGCGTTGATGGCTGGCGCGGACCGCATCGAAGGCTGCCTGTTCGGCAACGGTGAGCGCACCGGCAACCTCGACCTCGTGAATGTGGCGCTCAATCTCTATACGCAAGGCGTGTCGCCGGAACTGGACTTCTCGAACATCGACGAGATCCGCGCGACGGTCGAGCATTGCAATCAGATTCCGGTGCACCCTCGCCATCCGTACGTGGGCGATCTCGTCTACACCTCGTTCTCCGGCTCTCACCAGGACGCAATCAAGAAGGCATTCGCGGCCCGCAAGGACGGCGACATCTGGGACATGCCCTACCTCCCGATCGATCCGAAGGACGTGGGCCGCAGCTACGAAGCCGTGATCCGTGTGAACAGCCAGTCGGGCAAGGGCGGCATGGCGTACCTGCTCGAAAGCGAGTACGGCCTCGAGATGCCGCGCCGTCTGCAGATGGAGTTCATGCAGGTCGTTCAGCGTGTGATGGACGTCGCGGGCAAGGAATTGACGGCCGCCGATCTGTGGCAGCTCTTCGAGAACGAATACCGCCTCAAGTCCGCTGCGGGCCCCCAGCATCGGGTGCTCGAAGAGCAGGGCGAGGGCGCTACGGCTTCCGTGGTGTTGCGCGCCGATCTTCCCTGGGATGGCGAAGTCCGGAAGATCGAGGGCCGTGGCAATGGACCGATCGACGCTTTCATCCAGGCGCTTGCCGCGTCGACCGGCCACGTGATTCGTGTGATCGACTACCACCAGCACGCGATCGGCGCCGGTGCCGACGCACAGGCGGTGGCGTATCTCGAATTGCGCATCGATGAAGCGCGCACCCTGTTCGGTGTGGGTGTCGACGCCAACATCATCTCGGCGTCGCTGAAGGCGATCGTCTCGGGGCTCGAGCGCTCGCGAGGGCACGACGCACGCAGCGCACAATCCGAGGCGGCCGCAGCCTGAGCGTGCAGCGCAGGGTGCCGAAAAAAAGGAAATCCACGATGACCGACAAGCTGATCATTTTCGACACCACCCTGCGTGACGGCGAGCAATCGCCTGGCGCTTCGATGACCAAGGACGAGAAGCTGCGCATTGCGCGCCAGCTCGAGCGCCTGCGGGTCGACGTCATCGAGGCTGGCTTTCCGGCCAGCTCGAATGGCGACTTCGAGGCCGTTCGCCTGATTGCGAATGCGATCAAGGACTCGACGATCTGTGGCCTGTCGCGTGCCAACGACCGCGATATTGCCCGGGCCGCCGAAGCGCTCAAGGGCGCCGCCAATGGTCGGATCCACACCTTCATCGCCACGTCGCCGCTGCACATGGAGAAGAAGCTCCGGATGTCGCCCGACGAAGTGTTCGAGCAGGCGAAGCTGGCCGTGCGTTTCGCGCGCAACCAGGTCGGCGACGTCGAATTCAGCCCGGAAGACGGTTATCGCAGCGACATGGACTTCCTGTGCCGCGTGATCGAGGCAGTGATCGCCGAAGGCGCCACCACCATCAACGTGCCCGACACCGTCGGCTATGCCATTCCCGAGCTCTACGGCACCTTCATCAAGACGCTGCGCGAGCGCGTACCCAACAGCGACAAGGCCGTGTGGTCGGTGCATTGCCACAACGATCTGGGCATGGCCGTGGCGAATTCGCTCGCCGGCGTGAAGATCGGCGGCGCACGCCAGGTCGAATGCACGATCAACGGCCTGGGTGAGCGTGCCGGCAACTGCTCGCTCGAAGAGATCGTCATGGCGGTGAAGACGCGCCGCGACTATTTCGGGCTGACGCTCGGTATCGATACCCAGCACATCCTGGCGGCCAGCCGGATGGTCAGTCAGACCACCGGCTTCGTCGTGCAGCCGAACAAGGCCGTCGTCGGCGCCAATGCGTTCGCGCACGCGTCCGGCATTCATCAGGACGGGGTTCTGAAGGCGCGTGATACCTACGAGATCATGCGGGCGGAAGACGTGGGTTGGAGCAATAACAAGATCGTGCTGGGCAAGCTCAGCGGCCGCAATGCGTTCAAGCAGCGCTTGTTGGAACTCGGCGTGACGATGGAAAGCGAGTCCGACATCAACGCGGCATTCGCGCGCTTCAAGGAGTTGGCCGACCGCAAGAGCGAAATTTTTGACGAGGACATCCTCGCCTTGGTCAGCGACGAGGAGGGTTCGAACGTTGGTGAGCGGTTTGGTTTTGTATCCCTGGCCCAGCACAGCGAAACCGGCGAGCGCCCACACGCCCGCGTCGTCTTCACCGTGCAGGGCAAGGAAGTCACGGGCCAGTCGGACGGAAATGGCCCGGTTGATGCTTCACTGAAGGCGATCGAGTCCCACGTTCAAAGTGGGGCCGAGATGGTGCTCTACTCGGTGAATGCGATCAGCGGGTCGACCGAGAGCCAGGGGGAAGTGACGGTTCGGCTTCAAAACGCTGGTCGCGTCGTGAACGGCGTCGGTGCGGATCCGGACATCGTGGTTGCTTCCGCCAAGGCTTATTTGAGTGCGCTCAACAAGTTACAGAGCCAAGCTGAGAGAGTTGCTGCGCAAGGTTGAGGTACGGGGCGATCCTTCATTTGGAATTCAGAAAGGGCCGCAAGTATCTGTTATTGCGCGATTTTTTTGATTTCTATACACTGCGGGCTCCCCCCTTTCGTCCGCTGGAGAGTTTTGATGCCCGAAGCCCGTCTTCACCGAGTTTCCAGCCCTGTGTCTCCCTTATTCCGTCTCGCCGCCGTCGCTCTGTGCACTGCGGCGTTTTTGTTGCCTGCGGCCCAGGCGGCCAAGCGCGAAGCACCAGCTGCCAAGAAGTCTGTTGCGAGCAGCGACAGCAAGCGCAAGGTCGCTGCTTCCGCCGCCAAGCCCACGCGTGCTGCCGCCGCCGAAGAAAAAAGTGTTCGTGGTGGCCGCAATGTCGTGGCCACCATCCGCAAGAAGAATGGCAAGACGGTTGTGGCGGTACAGCGGCGTTCCGTTGTGCGTGTGGCTGAGCCCGCGCGTCTTTCCTACGGCCAGATGGCCGGTTTGCACCGCACCGATGACGCGCTCGACCTGAAGTCGAGTGCTGCCCTGGTGATCGATCAGGACACCCGTGAAGTTCTGTTCAGCAAGAACGATCACGCCGTGCTGCCCATTGCGTCGCTGACCAAGCTCATGACCGGCGTGCTGGTCAGTGAAGCCAAACTGCCGATGGATGAAATGATCACCATCACGCAGGATGACGTCGACACCGAAAAAGGAAGCAGCTCGCGTTTGCGTGTCGGCACCACGCTGTCGCGCGGCGAACTGCTTCACCTGGCGCTGATGTCCAGCGAAAACCGCGCAGCGCATGCGCTGGGCCGTACCTATCCGGGTGGTCTTGCGACGTTCGTGAGCATGATGAATGCCAAGGCGCGCGCCATCGGCATGAACGACACGCACTACGTCGAACCGACCGGGCTGTCTTTTCATAACCAGTCCAGCGCGCAGGATCTGGCGCTGCTGGTGAACGTGGCATCGACCGACGCCACCGTGCGCGAGCTGACCACGTCGCCGAACTACCAGGTCGAGGTCGGCAACCGCGTACTGCAATACAACACGACCAATCGCCTGGTGAAGAGTCCGGATTGGGAGATCGGCGTGCAAAAGACCGGCTATATCTCCGAAGCGGGCCAGTGCCTGGTCATGCAGGTCAAGATCGCCGGCCGGAAGCTGATCATGGTGTTCCTGGATTCCGCCGGCAAGTTCAGCCGTATCGCGGATGCGGAGCGTGTCCGTCGTTGGGTGGAGGCCACTCAATTCATGGCGCCCAACATCCAGAACGTCGCTTCGCAGCACATCGCTGGAGATTGACGAGACGAGCGTGATGGCGTTGCGCGTGCTGCAGCCATCACGTCTTGGTCGCTGATGGCATGTATTCACATGCAGAAACCACGGTCAGCCCAACGGCTGTTCGTGGTTTTTTCTTTGGAAGCCCGCCTTGCGCGGCATGAGGCGCTTCAGCGCAGTGCGGGCGCGTCAGCGCTGTAGCCCAGCGCGCTCGAGATCTCACTGGCTGTGGCCTGAAGCTTGGGAAGCCAGCCTTCGTCCAAGCGGTCGGCTGGCGCAGAAATCGACAGGCCGGCGACCAGCTTGTTCTGGTCGTCGTAGATACCCGCCGCCATGCAACGCACGCCGAGTTCGAGTTCCTCGTTGTCCCTGGCGATGCCGTACTGGCGCGCTTTTGCCAGCTCTCGTTCCAGCAAGGGCAGCTGCGTGATGCTGTTGCGGGTGTGTCCGGCCAAGCCGGTCCGTGTGGCGTAGCTGCGTACGCGCTGCGGATCATCCGCAGCCAGAAACAGCTTGCCGGTCGAGGTCAGGTGGAGCGGTGCGCGTCCGCCGATTGCCCGCACCACCTGCATGCCGGACCGCTCACTGTAGGAGCGTTCGATGTAGACGATCTCGTCGCCCTGGCGCATGCTGAGATTGACCGGCTGTTGCGTGAGCTTGTGCAGCTCGCGCATCGGCGTCAGCGCTGCATCGCGCACGTTCAGTCGGCCCTTCACCAGATTGCCGAGCTCCAGCAGACGCATGCCAAGGCGGTAGTTGCCTGCTTCCGGGCGATCGACAAACCGGCCGACGGCGAGATCGTTGAGGATGCGGTGAGTGGTCGACGGGTGGAGGCCCGTCTTCTCGCTGATCTCTTTCAGCGAGATCGCTTCTTCACGCGACGCCAACACGTCGATCAACGCGAACATGCGTTCGATGACCTGGATGACCGGTGTAGCCGGGACGTCGGATTGTGCTTTTCTCATGTGCTGCAACGCGGAATGGCCGGGTTGCAATTTTATCTTGTGAAATCGCTTCGTGCCTGCCAGGTGCCATCCAGCAGCACTTCGTGCGGTGTGTAACGCGCCTTGTAGTTCATCTTGGGGCTGCCTTCGATCCAATAGCCCAGGTACACATAAGGTAGCGACAGCTTGCGTGCCTGATCGATCTGCCACAGCACGCCATAGTTACCGTAGCCGGCACCTTGGTCGGGCTCATAGAACGTGTAGACCGCGGAAATACCGTCGTTCAGCACGTCGAGGATCGACACCATCTTGAGTGCGCCAGGGCTGCCATCTGGCAGCGGCTCCCGGAACTCCACCAAGCGTGAATTGACGCGACTCTGCAGTAAGAACTGGGTGTACTGGTCGATGCTGTCGTGGTCCATGCCGCCTCCGGCATGTCGTCCGTTCTGGTAGCGGAGGTAGAGCTGGTAATGCTCCGGCACGAAGCACAGCTTGAGGACCCGCACTTGCAAGTTGGCGTGGCGCAACATTGCGCGACGCTGGCTGCGATTGGCCTGAAAGTCGTTGACCCGCACACGCAGCGGCACACAGGCTGTGCATCCGTCGCAATAGGGCCGGTAGGTGAACATCCCGCTTCGCCGGAACCCATTGCGCACCAGGTCCGAGTATGCGTCGTTGTGGATCAGGTGGCTGGGGGTGGCGACCTGCGAGCGAGCCATGCGATCCGGCAGATAGCTGCAGGGATAGGGCGCCGTCGCGTAGAACTGCAACGTGTGAAGCGGAAGTTCCTTGAGGTGCGTCACGTCAGTGCGGAGGGATTCGCAGGCAGGAGTTCGTTCCAGTATACGGGGTCAAAACGCCACGTGGGGCTTGCTTGTTCGCGCACGCGGGCGACGTGTGCAACGAAGTCGGCGCGCGAGATTTCGCGTGCACCCAGGCTGGCGAGGTGGGCCGTGTTCTGCTGGCAATCGATCAATTGGATGCCGTGGTGACGGCAGAAGCAGACCAAGGCCGCGAGTGCAATCTTGGATGCGTCGGTACGCCGCGCAAACATGGACTCGCCAAAGACCGCCTTGCCGATGGCGACGCAATACAAGCCGCCTTCCAATTTTCCATCGATCCACGTCTCGATGCTGTGCGCATTGCCGGCGCGATGAAATTCGATGTAAGCCGAAATCATTTTTGGAACGATCCAGGTGCCGGATTGGCCGCGTCGTGGCGCGTGTGAGCAGGCTTGAATTACGGCCTGGAAATCGTGGTCAATGCGAATTTCGCAGTTCTTTGACAAACGAAAGTATTGCAGAGATTTTTTCAAAGAGCGGTGCAACTTGAAATCGGACGAAGACAACGCCATGCGTGGATCAGGCGCCCACCAGAGAATTGGCTGCCCATCGCTGAACCATGGAAATATGCCATGTCCATAGGCGTCCAGCAGCGTGGAGACTCGCAGGTCTCCGCCGGCGGCAAGCAAGCCCGGGATCGGATCTCTGTCGGTCCAGGCGCGAGTCACGGGAGGAAGGAGGTCGCCCGGTTCAATCCATTGAAGCTGCATGATTGTCAATATTTTGAATTTCAAAACAAATCAGACAAAAATATAAATTTTGTTAATTTGGTTTAGCTGCCAATAGGATGAAAGTAAGGGGTTGGCAGCTGTTTTAATATCCAGTGATTTAAGTCACAAAATCACAAGATAAAGAGATTGGCAAGCGGCAAGGCAAAGTTGCCGGAGTGTTTTTGGCTTCAGAATCCAGCCCAACAAAAATAGATAACAGGGTTGAGGAAATGCAGAACATCGAAAGGTGGATTGCCGCTGTAAACGTGCGCGGCGGTCGGATTGCGCATGCAGGTGCGTCAATTTTGAACGCAGGGGTTGCTCGATGAGCACCCTGCGGAGGGTGATCTTCGGAAAACTCAATCCGACTCTTTTTCGCGCCGTCGAATCCGCGACGGCATTTGCCAAGTTGCGAGGCAACCCGCATGTGGAACTGACGCACTGGTTCCATCAGCTTTGCCAGTTGGACGATGGGGACATCCATCGGATCTGTGCCCACTATCGGATCGATCGCGACGTCGTGCATCGGAATCTGGCGGCAGCGCTTTCCAGGTTGCCGGCCGGTGCAAGTTCGCTTCAGGATTTTTCTCAGCATGTGATGACCGCCATCGAGCGTTCATGGATCGTCGCGAGCCTCGAGTTCGGCGACGGCGGCATCCGTGGCGCATGGTTGCTGCTGGCAGTGCTGCGAGATGCGGAACTGCGGCAGCTGTTGTTCGACATGGTGCCCGCATTTCGAAGAATTCCGGTAGACGCGTTGGCCGACATGCTTCCCTCGATCGTCGCAGAGTCGCCGGAACACGGCGAGCGGCCTCATCGGTCTCATGACAGTTCAGGTGGCCCACTTCTGGTTCCTGGCGACTCCGTCCAGATGCTCGCCGAGTCGCGAGATGAAGAATCGCCGCTGAATCGCTTCTGCACCGACCTCACGGCGCAAGCGCTGCTCGGAAAGATCGATCCGGTGATAGGGCGCGATCAGGAGATCAGGACGCTCGTCGATATCCTGCTGCGACGCCGCCAGAACAATCCGCTGCTGACCGGTGACGCTGGCGTCGGAAAAACCGCATTGGTGGAGGGACTGGCGCACGCCATTGTCAACGGTGGCGTTCCTCCGGCGCTGCATCAGGTCCGCTTGTTGAGTCTGGATGTTGGCGCGCTCATCGCCGGTGCCAGCATGCGAGGAGAGTTCGAAGCGCGTCTCAAGGGTGTGCTTGAAGAGGCGCTCGCATCGGCTCGAGCCGTGGTGCTGTTCGTGGACGAAGTGCATACGTTGATCGGTGCGGGCGGCCAGGTCGGGACGGGCGATGCAGCGAATCTGTTGAAGCCCGCGCTGGCTCGCGGGACCCTGCGCATGATCGGCGCAACGACGTGGAGCGAATACAAGCGCCATATCGAGAAGGATCCTGCGCTGACGCGCCGCTTCCAGGTGCTTCAGGTGCAGGAACCCGATGAGGGCGCAGCAACGGCCATGGTGCGTGGCTTGGCGCCCACTTTCGCACGCCACCACGGAGTGGCGGTGATGGACGAGGCAGTTCGGGCTGCGGTGCTGCTGTCTCATCGCTACATTCCCGCCCGCCAGTTGCCCGACAAGGCAATCAGCCTGCTCGACACGGCGTGTGCCCGTGTGGCGATGTCCCTGCACACGCCGCCTGCGGCCGTGGCTTACCTGCGCCAGCAGATATTGGCACTCGAGCTGGAGTTGGACCTGCTCAGTACCGAAGCGCTGATTACGCAGGGACGGGTGCCGCGCGAGCAACGCATCGCCAGCATCAGCAGCCAGGTGGCGAGCCATCGAGATCGGTTGCGCAGCGACGAGGCGCGATGGCGTGACGAGCTCGAGCTGGTTTCACGTATCCATGCCCTGCGAATGGAGGCGGGCGAGGCCTCAGCAGTTTCAAACCCCGCGATGTGTGACGCGCTGGCTGCGCTCGAAGAACGTCTTGCTGATCTCCAGCAAGAGTCGCCTTGGGTCCTGCCTCAGGTTGATGAGTCCACCGTCGCTGGCATCGTGGCCGATTGGACGGGCATACCCGTGGGCCGCATGGTGCGCAACGAGGTCGAGGCGGTGCTCGCCTTGCGTTCGACACTTCGGCGCCGCGTGTTGGGCCAGGACCAGGCCCTCGACATGATCGCCGAGCGCCTCCAGACGGCCCGTGCCGGCCTCACCGATCCCCGCAGGCCCGTTGGTGTTTTCCTGTTGGTCGGACCTTCCGGTGTCGGCAAGACAGAAACCGCCCTCGCGGTCGCGGAGGCCATGTACGGCGGCGAGCAGAACCTCATCACGCTCAACATGAGCGAGTTCCAGGAGCCGCACACCATATCGACGTTGAAAGGATCCCCGCCCGGATACGTGGGATACGGCGAAGGTGGTGTGTTGACCGAAGCCGTGCGTCGCAAGCCCCACAGCGTGGTCTTGCTGGACGAGATCGAAAAGGCGCATCCGGATGTGCATGAACTGTTCTATCAAGTCTTCGACAAAGGGTGGATGGAAGACGGTGAAGGGCGCCGGATCGACTTTCGGAATACGACGATCCTGCCGACCAGCAACACGGGTTCGGAACTGATCGCACGGCTGCACGACGACGCGGCCTTCGTGCCTGATGCGCGCGCATTGCGCGAGTCCTTGCAGACCACGTTGCGCGGCGTCTTTCCTGCGGCATTCCTGGGCAGGCTTGCGGTGGTGCCCTATCTCCCGTTGCCCAGGGACGTGCTGGACGGTGTCGTCGCATTGCATCTGGATCGTGTGGCGAATCGCATGCGCGACCAACACGGCGTTGCGCTCAGCTATGACAACGCGCTGCACCGCTACGTCATCGATCAATGCGGCGTCCACGAAAGCGGCGCGCGCCGGCTCATCGGCTTCATCGACCAGCACCTTCTGCCCGTGTTGTCCGGCCATTGGCTGGATGCGCTCCAGGCGCAGCGCAAGGTGTCCCGGATGTTCGTGGACGTCCTGCCGGTGAATGCCGACCAAGCTCACGCAGAAGGAGGACGCATCGCTTGCCACGTTGAATACACATGACCCATTCATCGCCGATGCGGGGTGATGTCACGCAACCCGCAACGGCCTCTCCACCTCAATCAACAACAGGGAGTTGTCATGAGCAACCGCAGCAGTCAGAAGTTCATTGCCCGCAACCGGGCACCTCGGGTCCAGATCGAATACGACGTCGAGATCTACGGGTCCGAAAAAAGGATCGAATTGCCCTTCGTCATGGGCGTGCTCGCCGATCTGTCGGGACGGCCTGCAGAGCCATTGCCGCCAGTGGGCGATCGGAAATTCCTCGATATCGACATCGACAACTTCGATGATCGGATGAAGGCGGTGCGCCCGCGCGTGGCGTTTGCCGTGGCCAATACCCTGGCCGGTGAAGGCCAATTGATGGTCGACATCACCTTCGAGAGCATCGACGATTTCTCCCCCGCCGCGATCGCACGCAAGGTCGAGCCGCTGGCACGACTTCTCGAGGCGCGTACACAGCTGTCGAACCTGCAGACCTATATGGATGGCAAGGCGGGTGCCGAAGGACTGGTCAACCAGCTGCTGCTGGATCCAGCGCTCATGAAATCGTTGGCGACCCTGCCCAAGACCCACGAGACGTCGGGCTCTTCGGAAGTGCATCGTTCTCCAGAGATCGTCTGAGGACCGTCATGAAATCCAACAGCAACCACGCTGCGGTTCTGCAGACGCACCACGCCGAGACGATCGATTTCGCATCGTTGCTCGACAGGGAGTTCAAGCCCAAGACGGATGAAGCACGGTACGCCGTCGAGGCGGCGGTGCGCACGCTGGCCGAGCAAGCACTGGTCAACGCGGCGACCATGACTGACGACGCCTACAGCAGCATCGAAGCCATCATTGCCGAGATCGATCGCAAGCTCTCGGAGCAGATCAATCTGGTGCTGCACAAGGAGGAGTTTCTCCGTGTGGAGTCGGCCTGGCGAGGCATGCACCATCTGGTGTCGAACACCGAGACGAACGAGAAGCTCAAGATCCGTTTCATGGACATCTCGAAGGACGAGATGCGCAGAACCATGCGTCGCCACAAAGGCGTCGCCTGGGACCAGAGCCCGATCTTCAAGCGCATCTACGAAGAAGAGTACGGTCAACTCGGCGGCGAACCCTATGGCTGTCTCGTGGCCGACTATTACTTCGACCATACGCCTGCCGACGTCGAATTGTTGGGCGCAATTGCACGGATCTCTGCCGCTTCTCACGCGCCCTTCATTGCCGGGTCATCACCGTCGCTGCTGGGCATGGGGTCCTGGCAAGAACTCGCGAATCCCCGAGATCTTGCCAAGATCACGTCGAATCTCGAGCATGCACCATGGAACTCGCTGAGAGAAACGGAGGACTCTCGCTATGTCGGGCTCGCAATGCCGCGCTTCCTTGCCCGGCTGCCTTATGGCGTGAAGACGAACCCAGTCGACGAGTTCGATTTCGAGGAAGAGACCGACGGCGCGGACCATCGAAACTACGTGTGGAACAACGCGGCGTATGCGATGGCTGTCAACATCAATCGCAGCTTCAATCTCTATGGTTGGTGCACCATGATTCGCGGTGTCGAGTCGGGTGGAACGGTCGAGAACCTGCCCTGCCATACCTTCCCGACCGACGACGGTGGATTCGACATGAAGTGCCCCACCGAGATCGCCATCTCCGACAGGCGCGAGGCCGAACTCGCGAAGGCCGGCCTGATTCCTCTGGTTCATCGCAAGAACACCGATCACGCGGCGTTCATCGGTGCACAGTCGATGCAGAAGCCTCAGGAGTACATGGACGCCGATGCGACAGCCAACGCCAACCTGTCCGCGCGTTTGCCTTATCTATTTGCCAGCACGCGGTTCGCGCATTACCTCAAGTGCATCGTGCGCGACAAGATCGGAACCTTCAAGGAGCGCGACGACATGCAGCGCTGGCTCAACGAATGGATCATGAGCTATGTGGATGCGGATCCAGCCAACTCCTCCCAGGAGACAAAGGCGAAGCGACCGTTGGCTGCGGCGGAAGTCCTGGTCGACGACATCGAAGGGAACCCCGGCTTCTACAGCGCCAAGTTCTTCCTTCGGCCGCATTTTCAACTTGAGGGGCTGACCGTTTCGCTGCGGTTGGTCACCAAGTTGCCGTCGCTCAAGGAAGTGGCCTGAGCGCTGCTCTTTCCATGCATCGCATGGATTTCGTGCCTATATAAAAAAGGGAGTTCACATGTCGCAGGATATCTTTCTGAAGATCAATGGCATCGAAGGCGAGTCGCTCGATTCGAGCCACAAGAACGAGATCGAAGTGCTGACCTTCAATTGGAAGGTTCTTCAGGAGTCGACCATGCACGCCGGATCAGGCGGTGGGGCAGGCAAGGCCACGGTGGAAGATCTGGAGTTCGACCATTACGTCGATCGATCGAGCCCCAACCTCATGAAGTACTGCCTCACCGGCAAGCATGTGCCGGAGGCGAAGCTCACTGTGCGCAAGGCGGGCGGCAACCCGCTGGAGTACCTGAAGTTCACGTTCACCGATGTGATCATCACGAGTGTTCAGCCATTCGGCTCGACCGCCGATGAGCTGCGCGTCAAGGAGAGGGTGCGGTTGTCGTTCTCCAAGATCAAGCAGGAGTACGCGGTACAGAACGCACAAGGCGGCAGTGGTGGCGCTGTCACGGCAGGGTACGACATCAAGGGCAACAAGGAGTCCTGACGGGCGGTGGAAGGCCGATCGGTCTTCCACACGTTGCATGAATCGATTCCAGGACACCAGGTCGGTGGCAGATCGCTGCCGCTCCTGGCTCGGCCTGCGGATCACGTCGATACCACCTCACCGGCTTGCGTCATGTTCTTTGATCGTTTCTATCGTCTGCACGTGATGATTCGATGCGCGCTGCGCTCGGCAGTCCGGCCGAAGTCGCACCCGGCCATCGAGCTGCTTGCCGCCGTGCTCGTCGGCGTGGCTTCGCTATCGGTCTCTGCGCAGCAGAGGTCGTCGGCGGTTGCTGCGCCGTCCAACGGTACGCCGACGTCCGATGCGGCCGGTGCGTCGTCGTCGACCACGTTGCCGCGCTTTGCAGCGCCATCCGAGCAATTCTCGTTCGGACCGAAAGAGCAGACGCAGCTCGACATCACCGTGAGTGCCTCGGCCGACGTCAATGTGGACGAGAAGGGGCGAGCAGCGCCGATCCTGGTGCGGATCTACGAGTTGAAGTCCGAAGCGCTGTTCGACTCGGCCGACTACTTCTCCCTGCAAAGCGGAGACAAGGCCCTGCTGGGTGGCGATCTGCTCACTCGCGAAGAGTTCATCTTTCGTCCAGGCGATGTCAAAACCATACGACGCAAATCGCATCCCGATCTGGCGGTGATCGCCGTGCTGGCGGGCTATCGAGAACTTGCGCGATCCGATTGGCGAGCGACCCAGAGGATCGAGCCCGCCCCCGAGGCGGCGTGGTATCGCAGTGTGCTGCCTGCGAACAAGACGAAGCTGCTGATCAAGCTGCAAGCACATGACGTTCGAATTACCGCGGTCGAGTAGTTCGACGCTTCATCTACGAGAAATTGCCCCATGAGTTGGTACAACAAAGTCGCCTGGAGCGAAGGCCTCTTCCTGCGGCCCCAGCTATTTCAGCAGCAGGAACGCTACTTCGAGCATCTGGCGAACAAGCGCGCTTCGGTGCTCAGTCCGTTCTTCTGGGGCTTCAGTCACTACAGTCTCGACACCGACTCGCTGTCTCTTGGCAAGCTCGTACTCGCTGGCGCGACGGGAGTCTTTCAGGATGGCACGCCATTCGATACGCCGGGCCAGACATCGCCGCCTGCGCCCTTGACGATTCGTCCCGAGCACCTGGATCAGATCGTCTATCTGGCCGTTCCCATCCGCACCCCCAATGGCGAAGAAACCAGCTTTGACGATGCGCTGCTGGCCAATGCGTCGCTTGCACGCTTCTCGGTTTTCGAGACCGAACTGCGCGATGCCAACTCGATAGGGCAAGGTCCGAAGACGGTTCAGTTGTCCCGGTTGCGCCTGCGTCTGTTGCCCCAGCGCGAACTGACCGACGCATGGATCGGTCTGCCACTCACGCGTGTGACTGCCCTGCGTTCCGATGGCAGCATCACGATCGATCACACCCTGCTTCCTCCCGTGACTGGCTATGGCGCGAGCGGCTTGCTGGGCGACTGGATGACTCATCTGCACGGTCTGTGCCAATTGCGCGCCCAGTCGCTGGCCGGACGCCTCAGTGGCAGCGATGGGCAATCCACGGAAGCGGCAGAGGTGTCGGACTTTCTGCTGTTGCAGATCCTCAATCGGTACGAGCCGTTGCTGGCGCATTGGCTGCGTGTGCCGGAGGTCTCGCCAGAGACTCTCTATTCTGCGTTGCGAGCGATGGGTGGTGAGCTTTCCACCTTCGTGAGGCCCAGCACGCGTCGGCCCCGGAAGCTGCCCGACTACGAACACGTCGATCCCTACCTGTCTTTCAAGGACCTGGTGGGCGACCTGCAATCGTTGCTCAACGATGTGCTCGTGCGCAGTGCACAGAACATCCCTTTGTCCGATCGGCCCAATGGCATGCGCGTTGCGGCCATCGATCCCGCCGATCTCCGGAGCTTTGCGAGCCTCGTGTTCGCGGTCACTGCCCACAGGCCGCCGGATCAGATCGCCGCGCAGTTTCCGCAGATATCCAAGCTTGGCCCGAGCGATCGATTGGCCGACCTCATCCGATCCCATTTGCCCGGCATTCCGCTTCAGGCGTTGCCCGTCCCGCCTCGCCAGATCCCATTCAACGCCGGCTTCGTCTATTTCCAGGTGGACGCGCGCGGGCCGTTGTGGGAGCACCTGCTCAAGTTCGGCGGCCTCGCGCTGCACGTCGCTGGCGAGTTCCCGGGGCTGCAGATGGAGCTCTGGGGCATTCGGGACAAATGAGGACCGGGAGGAGATTCGCATGACTTCACGCACGCTATCGATCACCAGCGCCGCACTCCCCCTCATCCATGGCATCCCCGTCCTGGAGCCCGTGCGCCTGTCGGGCCGCGAAGGCATGAACAGCCTGTTCGCGTACGAGCTGCTGCTCAAGACGCCGGAGGCGACCGACGCCCCGAATCCCTTCGACACGCCCCCCGGCGAAGCCGCCGACTTCGACCTCGACGCCTTCATCGGCCGCGAGATCAGCTGCGTCATCCAGCTCGACGGCATGGGCGCCTTCGTCCCCGGCGCAGTCGGCGCCAGCACACACGCCATCGGCGCGGGCGAACGCCAGATCAACGCCCTCATCACCGAAGCCGCCTTCGTCGGCGAAGAAGGCCGCCACCTGCTCTACCGCCTCACCCTGCGCCCCTGGCTGCACCAGGCCACCCTGCGCAGCGACTGCCGCATCTTCCAGAACCAGAGCGTCGTGCAGATCCTGGACGCCGTCCTCGGCGCCTACGCCTTCCCGGTCGCCAGGCGCCTCATCGAGACCTACCCCGAGCGCGACTACCAGACCCAGTTCAACGAGAGCGACTTCGACTTCATCTCCCGCCTGTGCCAGGAATGGGGCATCAGCTACCACTTCGAACACCGCGAGGGCACCCACCGGCTCGTGCTCAGCGACGCCATGGGCGCCTACCAGCCCAACCCGAGCGAGGCGTACCGCGCCGTCGACTACCACCCACCCGGCTGGAAGACCGATGCCGAATACCTCCACGGCTTCATCCCGCTGAGCCGCCTCACCAGCGGCGCCTACGCCACGCGCGAGCACGACTACACCCGGCCGCGGGCCGACCTGCACATCGAGCGGCGCGATCCGCGCCCCGACGGGCGGGGCAACGGCCAGGGCAATGACCCGGACACCAGTCGATCCGCCGGTCGCCCCAACAGTCGCCCCCTCGACGAGGTCTACGCCTGGCACGCCGATCCCGGCGGCAGCCACTACGCCCAGCCGCGCGCCGGACGCACTGGCGGCCCTGGCACCGCGACCGCCACGGCAACCGCCACCGCCACCGCCGGCCCCCCAGCCAACGACCCCCAAGCCGAAGGCCGCCTGCTGGCCGGCCTGCGCATGCAGGCGCTGCGCACCGCCGGTGCCCGCGCCCAGGCCCGCGGCAACCTGCGCGGCATGGAGCCGGGCTGCACCTTCAGGCTGCAGAACCACCCCCGCCACAGCGCCAACGCCGACTACCTGATCCTGGCCACCCGTTTCCTGATCGAAGACATCGCCCAGAACAGCCAGATCAAGGACGCCGCACCCGGCCGGCGCCAGCAGTGGCGCGTCGACCTCGAGCTGACCGCGCACCCGCTCACCGAAGCGCTGCGCCCGGCGCTCACGCAGCGCAAGCCCGTCGGTGCCGGCCCGCAGAGCGCCGTCGTCGTCGGGCCGAGGACGCAGGAAGACCGGGCATCGAACGAGGCCGGCGACACGGGCCGGGTCACCCGAGTGACTGGCGCCACCCGGACGGAAGGAACGAAGCAGACCGACCCCGACATCTGGACCGATGCGCTCGGACGCATCAAGGTGCAGTTCCCCTGGGACCGCGAAGGGCGGCTGGATCAGAACAGCAGCTGCTGGGTGCGCGTGAGCTCGCCCTGGGCGGGCAACCAGCTGGGCGGCATCCAGCTGCCGCGCATCGGCCAGGAGGTCATCGTCGACTTCATCGGTGGCGACCCGGACCTGCCGATCTGCACGGGCCGGGTGCACAACGCGCTGAACCAGCCGCCGTGGGAACTGCCCGGGCAGGCTGCGCTCAGCGGCTTCCGCTCCAGGGAGCTCGCACCCGGAAGCGGCAACGCTGCGGCGGGGCGCGGCAACCACCTGGTGCTCGACGACACGGCCGGCAAGATTCAAGCGCAATTGAAGAGCGACTACCAGAGTTCCAGCCTGAGCCTTGGGCACATCACCAGGGTGGCGGGCCACGCGGGGCGGCGGGCTGAGGCGGGAGAAGGAGTGGAGCTCAGGACCGATGGATATGCATCGATCCGCAGCGCCCTGGCGATGCTGCTGTCGACCGATGGTCGCCCCCAGGGCGAAGGAGGCATCCTGAGCCGCGATGAGCTCATTGTCCAGCTGGAGCGGGCGTTGGCGCTCGCCAAGGAACTGGCACATGCGGCGAAGACCTGTGTGGCCAGTACGCCCGATACCGCGGCACAGCAGGCTTTGCAGGAAGCGGTACAGGCGTTAGGCCACGGCATGGCCGGCGATGACGTCGAGCAAACGGGCCATGCGCCCGGCGGTCAACCTGTGCTGGCAATGAGCGGCGCGGCCGGCGTCGCCAGTGCCACGCCCATGAACCACACACAGTACGCGGGCGGCCACGTCGACAGCGTGGCCGGGCGCAATCAGCAGCACTATGCGGGCGAGTCGATCCTGCAGACCGCAGGCCGAGACATCGGGCAGTTTGCCGTGGCAGGTGACATCCGCAGCATCGCGAACCAGGGCGACCTCATTCACCAGGCGCAGCACGGTCAGGTCGAGATCACCGCAGAGAAAAGTCTGACGCTGTCGTCCACGCAAGCAGACGTCGTCGTGCGCGCAGGCAAGAGCATCACGCTGGTGCTGGAGGACGGAACCTACCTGCGCCTGGCAGATGGCAAGGTGGTCTTCGGCATGCGGGGGCCGTTCACGGTGAAGTCCGGCGGCACTGCCTTCGAAGAGCCCGGCGCGCTTGCGACAGAGCTTCGATCGTTTCCAAAGATGGCGTTCGATGACTCATTTGTCCTCATGAGCCATTCGGGAGAGCTCATGTCGCAGATGAAGTACCGCCTGATTCATCGTGACGGAAGCTTCATTGATGGAGTTACTGGCGCGGACGGCGTCATTCCCGCCGCGAAGGGTGTCAGCCCGGACGAACTAACCCTCCATCTGCTGGGCCTCCAGCGCTAAGTGATTCACCATGACCCAATTCAAAGTGCCTGGCTTCCCGCGTGTCGCCCATCCGGTCTCTGCGGATGGTGACGTCCTGCAATACACATGGACCCTCACCGAGCGAAGTCGCACGGATCTCGTCGAGGTCCGTGTCGATGTCATGAATGTGCTACCCATCGTCTTCGTGCCGGGGATCATGGGGACGAATCTGATGTCGAAAGACAGGAAGCTGCCCGTTTGGCGGCTCGACACCATTCAAGGTCAACCGCTGTGGCTCGCCAGAGACAAGTTGACGCAAAAAGCCGGAGAGCGCCAGCAACTCCTCCACCCCGACCGCACGGAAGTCGATGCCGGTGGCAACGTCCCCACCCGCGCCGACGGCTCCGCCTTCACCATCCCGTACAAGGACCGCGGCTGGGGCGAGATCGGCGAGGGCAGCTATCACGCCTTCCTCCTGAAGCTCGAGAAGCTTCTCAACGGCTTTCGCTCTGGCCTCCCTGCCACTGCGGCCGAAGCCCAGATTGCAGCCCTGATGACCGAACGCACCGGCGCCGATTCATCCTGGCGCCCGCAGAAACCGTTCGTGGATTCCACCCCGGAGGACTTCGCCAAGTTGCGCAACTGGCTGTTGCCTGTCCATGCCTGCGGCTACAACTGGCTCGACGACAACGAAGAGGCCGCCATCCGGTTGCAGCAACGCATCGAGCAGATCATTGCGAAGCACAACGGCCCCTGGGCGCGCTGCGAACAGGTCATCGTCATCACCCACAGCATGGGCGGACTGGTGGCGCGCGCCTGCCAGGCCTTGCCGGGCATACAGGAGAAGATCGCCGGCATCGTGCATGGCGTGATGCCGGCGAACGGCGCGGCGGTTGCCTACCGGCGCTGCAAGGTCGGCATGCTCGAGGAAGACCCGATCGGCGGCCGCGTCATCGGTGGCACCGGCCAGGAAGTGACAGCCGTGTTTGCCCAGGCGCCGGGCGCGCTGGAGCTGTTGCCCACGCAGCGCTACGACAAGGGCTGGCTTGAAGTGCGCGATGCCGATGGCAAGACCGTGCAGAAGTGTCTGCATGAAAAGAACCCGTACGACGAGATCTACCGCCGGCGGGACCGTTGGTGGGCACTGGTCAAGGAAGAGTGGTTGGCTCCAGAAGGTGGAATGCCGATAACCTGGATTGACTACGTCAAATATCTTGGCCGAGCAAAGAGCTTCCATCAGCGGCTCACTGAACGGACCTATCACCCGAACACCTACGCCTTCTACGGCGCAGACACCAAGGGCAAGACGAAGAGTTTCGAGAAGGTCGTCTGGCGGATGAAGCACTTCCCCGGCCATGTCGACCCTCAGGCGCCGAGTGCCGACGATGTGTACGGCATGAGCGCCCAGACTGTAGAGATGGATGGCGTGAACCCCGAGGTCGTTCGCGCGAGCGAGCCCGGTGG